>CAZOEL010000052.1:0-49461 GCA_964578835.1 uncultured Syntrophobacteraceae bacterium
TGCCGGAATGACAGAACCCCTCTTCCTGGTAGGTTATTTGTTGTGAGTTGCCTTACTGCACACCCTAAAGGTTATTCTATGGCTGAGACCACTGGGGAGGGATCAGGTTTGGTGTGGGTCGGGAAGATCATGCATAGCGATTCGTGAAGCGCATCTTCGCTTGTCAGAGCTCGGGCCATAAGTCGCTAAGATTGATCTCAATCTCCTGAAATGGCTCAACTCGGAATTTCGCAACTCCTTCGAAAACCCCCAGCAAAGACCAGCGACCGGATTCGAGTCGATAGACTTCCAAGATCATTTGCTCCGGATCGATCAACCAAAAATAGGGCACCTCATACTCAGCGTACTTGGGCATCTTCTTTACTCGGTCCAAGCGCGCGGTACTCGGAGAAAGGATTTCGCAAGTCCAATCCGGAATAACCGGTATAGGATTCTGTTCCCAGATGAATCTTTCTGTTTTCCATCCTGCTATATCGGGAACCATGGTGTGATGACCGAACGTAATCTCAGGCTCGACGATGAAGATCCACCCTCCTGGGCCACCGCGCCCGCGATGGTATGGAGGTCCGACCTCTTCGATCAGAGCTGTCGCAGTATAACCGTGTTTGCTGGTAGGCCTCGGGGTGACGATCAACTCGCCATCTATTATCTCTCCTACCATGTTTTCGGGGATGTCGTAAAGATCCTCATATCTTGCCTTATTTCTTACGATTTCCGTCATGATTTCCTCCCTGCCCGGCTGGGACAATAGCCAATTCAATCTCTTTCTACTACTCGAGATTCCGTTTGCGTCAAGGCAAAAATATACACGAACTGGAAAGCTTGGAACCGCACCTGAGGGCTCTTCCATGAAACCATGTGGGAGGTATTGGGTGGGGATTTCCACACTCGAGTACACGGTTGATTGCACTTCAGGGAAATGCACAAATCGGGAATGCTCATTAAATGTTGCAGGGATATCAGTTTCGATGCTGCCAATAGAATGGCCGCCTGTGCTGATGCATGACTGCGAGAATGCGTATTTCTTCTCCGACAATGGAATAGATAAGAGAATAGGGAAATTTGCGCAAAAGTTTCCGCCGCACACGTCCCTCTACAATTGGAGCAATCTCCGGATGAGATGTAATGAGATTGATTGCGTGTTGTATATCGTCCAAAAAGATATCACCAAGGCCAAGACTCTCACCGTTCAAATAGTCTAAGGCTTCATTCATCTCCGTTTCCGCCTCTGTATGAAACCGAACCAGATATGTCATCGAAGCCTTGACCTTGCGTCTCTAAGCACGTCCTCTGCACGACGCATGGGGATTTCTCCACCGTCGAATTCCTTATCTCGGCGAAGAGCCTCTTCAATCCATAGGCTCTCTATTTCCGATTCAGACAAGTTCTCAAGACTTTTCAAGAGAGCATGGGCGAGCTTTGCACGAGCCTCTGGCGCAAGTCTCAATGCTTCAGCTTTCAATTCTTCTGGGTTCATTACCACCTCCATGGCTAGTTGACCAAAGTCTCTTCTCACAGATTAGCATATCATCCTTCTTTTTCAATCTCCATTATGCGAGACTCCAACTGATTCCGAGGTTAAGCCCAGCGCCGTTGTTTCTCACGATAGATGGTCGCTTCTTTTCTGATTATTTGGACTTCGAGGTGAGGATAGCATTCAATGGTGAACCCCTTGCATAAATCGGTTTTGATAGCGTTATAGGGCCTTTGAAGCGGTGTGTTGGTCACATGTATTCGAGGCATCCAAATGACACACATCCCCCATGGGGTAGATGGGGAAATGTGATGTGCAGGTGATCTGCCAGTCCTACGCATGAATTCTCACTCTATTTGGTACCGATTCTCGGTGTAAACGGTACCGGAAATCATGTCACATTATTTGAGATTAAGCCAATTATGGTGGAATTGCGCAAAGATACGTTTGTTTTTCTATCTAGTTTGACCGGTCCAAATAGTGCGAACTGTCCATTTTGCTTGAAAGAGACGGTTCGATGACATCAAACAGTATTTTGCAGGCGTAAAACTTCATCCACAATCAATGGACCGGTTTAGGACCTGATTTTCTTTTTGCTATGCCGATTTGGAGATCATCATCTGTCCATATAGCCTGGAAGATACCTATGAAGGTAGAATCTATTCTGAAAAAAAAAGCCCGTTTTCCGGCCATTTATTGTGACATTCTACAAGCGCCCAAGGGTTCCTCCATGGTTGAAACCACCGAGGAGGTTTTCGGCATGAAATTAACCTTTCAGCACACCAGGTTGTCCACGGCGTATTCTATGGCTTGGGATCATGGAATACGGGTCTGAGGATGTATTCTTCATCAGAAGCTAACGCGTTTCTTCACAGGGCACTCTATGGCTGAAACCACCGGGGACGTTTCCGGCATGAAATCCACACTTGGAGACTCGGTTAAATGTCTCCGGAGGAGGTCGCGTTCGGGTAAACGCTCACGCCAAGAGAGCCCACAGAGAAGATTTTTTATCGAGATTTCCGGTTGGAGTGCTCATCCCCTATGCTTAGACGGTCATTTTTGATGCCGAAATAGTGCTTCTAAAGCGGATAAAGACCATGCTTTTTGGCAATTGTTCAAGTGAATTTAATATCTTGCCTTGGCTCGACCCGGTTGATCCGTTGAAACCGTTGACCAATTGGGTCTTAGAAAAAAGACGCCCAACTTACTGCTTTTGCTAATGAATTCGGGTTAAAGCCTTAAACTCCTGTCAGACGTTTCTGAAAGCATCCGTGTATCCAGCCGACAATACGGACGATCATAATGTAGTGGCTCGAGCTCCAGAGTACGCTAGAGCCTCAAATGTATTCGCGGCTTTCGAGTTTCGAGACAGCTCCATTTCCATATATCAAGCTTCACACAGAACGTCAGAAGCTATAGAAGACAGGTTGGACAAACTTCGCCTATGGCCACTTGCATAGTGCCCTTGCTTTTAGTAAGATCCATCTTACTAATATCGTTTATGAAAGATGGATCAATGGTTCCTCTCGCGTCTAAGGAAGAGGATACGCCTTTTATAATTTCATTGATAGTCAGAGCATTTGAAAGCCCTCTTGCACCAACAAAGCTACACGATAGGGCAGATAGCATTTGAGCAAATTCGAGAGAAATTCGAATTGGTTCATAATTACCTACCAAATCAAGAATGCTACTATTTTGCTCTATAGCTAATTGCTTTAGGCGGAACAGAAGCCCAACACTACACCAGTCTCCTGCGCCACAGCAATCGTGTAGTTCAACAGGTCTAAAGCTTGATTGATAGTGCCACTCGTGGTCACTGCCACATCGAAAAAGAAGGCCATGCTTACCAATGGTTTTAAGCACAAGAGCGGGAGCATCCTGCTCAAGCTCTTCAAGGCCTACATCGTATTTTCCGGCGCAGAACATGGGAGGGTTCTCTATGCCTGCAACCTTTATAATGTGGCTGAGCTTGATCGCTGCCTTTGTCTTACGATCAAAAGATTTTACTTTTCCAGGTTCAAAGAAGATTAGAGAACCATTGTCTCTAAAGTATTCTGCTAGCTTCAGAGTTGAAGGCGTAACCCTGTCAAAAAAGAATACATCGGGTATCATGTCTGCCCTGGGGATATCTGATATCTGGTTAAGCCTTGGGCTCTGGAAGCGAGGCAGGTACGCACCACATGTCGGACAACGCAGGAGAAAACTATGCTTGGCAAATTGCCCATCAGATGAAAGCCTTTCAACTATTCTGGGAGTGGATAGTTTTTTTTCCCTCGTTACTCGGCTAACATCAACGCCATTATTGGAGAGATCTTCAATCAAAAGATCGCCTGCGATGTCATCGCCAGAACGGGAAACGCATATGCTGCGCCATCCGAGGTGTGATAACCCAGCAATCACGTTACCACAAGTGCCGCCAGCACTGAAAATGGGCTTAGGGTCTCCATTATTTAGAATGATGTCAAGAACGACCAAGCCGCTTCCGACAATCGTAGGTCTATCGATTGGCACAACACGCTTATTGAACATATGGCTCACCAGTCAACCAGATCGAATGAAGGTTACTTCTAAAATGGTCCATCTGAGATTCGTCCCAGAAATTAATCATTCCCATGGAGGAGGGAGGTTCATGGCGGCCGATAGAATGCGCAATTGCCATTCCCTTTTCGAACGCAGCCATAAAAGCTCCGATGGAGGATAGCTTACTTGAAAGAGGGGAGATAACCATTGTAACACCGCCTAATGGTTCTAGAGCTTCCTTCTGTTGATCATACAGGCTCAGAAGCCTTCGATATACATCCAAAGGATCGTCCTCTGCCGCATAGATGATATTCATAGGATTAAGCACCCACACATTTACAAAAATATGCCAATATTCCATAAGAAGATCATCGTCAGTGCGCGGATTCCGACTTGGAAATGGCAATATGGGATAGATATCTGTGGGGCTTAGATCTTCTAGCTCATATAGTTTACCTAGGCTTACTGAGCTATTTCTTCCCAGTATTGGCACCCAGATTCTCGGAATCTTCTGCTTGCTGACCATACTTAAGCCGCCTTTAAAGCCCTTTAGCAGGCGGGTATCATCTGCACTTTCTATGATTTGATTATCAAGCTCTGGATCTTGGCAGGCTGCGATATGGATACTGGTTGCCTCATTTTCGCTCAGACTCTTCTTTACGAGTATCAGCAATAATGGGAAATAGAGAGACTTTGGCAGTGAACTGATATCTATAATCACGTCGGTATATGGACTAAGGTCGAAGTCCTTATACTCTATAGATATACGTTCATCGCCTACATATAGATTCTCTTCCTTTCTTGTCTCTATGTGAATTTCGGTTATGGTCGCCCACCCATTCTCTATTCCTCTCAAACACTGAAGATTCTTATCGATAAACTGCTTATGAGGGCTCTTGAATGCTTTAGATGGGCTGAAACGGAGTAAATGTAAATCTCTTCGCCCCTCACCGCCGAAGGATTTCAGAATACCAGCAGTAGCCGTCATCCTCGGGTCCCAGCCTGATCCCAAAATGAGTAGGAGATTCCTGGGGGACTCCAGTCTTTCACGCCAGAAGCTTACGAAATCATCTGGCTTGAAGTGTATTGCGTCATACCACCTTCTGTTTATTTCCATAGTCTCTGCTGCCTTGGATCCCTCTTCTTCTTTTGGTACCCTGAGACGGGCCACTCCATCAAAGTT
Organism: uncultured Syntrophobacteraceae bacterium; assembly: GCA_964578835.1. Classification (GTDB taxonomy): domain Bacteria; phylum Desulfobacterota; class Syntrophobacteria; order Syntrophobacterales; family Syntrophobacteraceae; genus CAZOEL01. Next base: position 5,178 of record CAZOEL010000052.1, read on the forward strand.
GACAGTTTCTGCTCACGAAATCCGCCTCTCTGGAGAGGCAATTCAAATGGCACGCACAAAAGCCGATTCAGGTAGAGAACCAGAAATTCTTTCCCTTTGCACTTCAGATTAGGTTCAGGGTCTAGAATATTATGTGCTACGGCCGACTCAATAGCTTGATAGAGCGTAATAGCCTTCTCTTCGCCTCTATTGGCAGCCTTTTTCAGCAAATCCAGCTCATGCATTGTGATGGCGGTTCCAGTTACGCCAGGCGCATAGGAAGCAGTTGGCTTGTAGGTTTCTTCGCGGCACATATCGCCAATAGAATGAATTAAGCGGAATACACTGTTTCCGAGGCGAACCGATCTCGGTATCTCTTTGAGAAAGCTCTTGCCTATTCTTGTGATAATCTCATGCTGCCTCTTTTGAGAAATGAATGAATCACGATCCTTGCCCAGGCGTATGGCCGTCATAGTAACTTCAAATAGACCACCGGCTAGCTGTAGGAATTGCTGAACATTGAAAGATGCAAGTGTAATCAGACGCATAGCTCCAAAATAGTAGGGCAGATGATACTCATGTGCGAGAAACAGGTCAGCAGCTTCCAAGATTGCTTTTTCGCTCTCAAATTTCTTTAGAAATTCCTTTGATATCCTAATGAAGGGCATTGTCTTCTGAGGCTTGGCAACTTCACGCTCTACCAGGATTTGTAGGACTCGCAGCCTTCTGCACCGATCATGCAGTACAGTAGCTTCGTTTTCAATCTCTGCTATTAATCCCTTAAATTTATCAAGTTCATAACCACAGGCCAACATCACTTTCTGCTTGATTTCCTCGGCGACCCTTCCATCAAGGTTATCCAGGAAAATCTTTTCCCTATCATTGGAAATGAAGTTCACGAAGGCCTGAGATTTTCCTCCCAATTGGGAAGCCACACTCTGCGCTCTGAGCTCCGAAATGTCCAAAACGCGCTTTCTAAAATCCGCCCTGCTGCTTCTTTCAAAATCGACGACTTCGTAATCACGGCCTTTTTCCACACCTTTACCAAGCTCTTCTGTTAGGAGCCGCTCAAGGCTGAGAGCTTGCTTGCGAATGGAAATCCAAAATGGAATGGGTAATTGCCGCGAAACCAGGAGGTTCAGCAAAAAGCGAAGCTGGGAACGAGTGAGCTCGTGAGCATCATCAAACATAACCAATGGGCAGAAGGCAAAGGGGGTAGCATCGATAGATATGTCTAAGTTAGCAAGCAAATCGATAGACCACAGATTCGCATGGGAAAGAGCCGAACTGTCGCCTTGCCAGAACGGATCATCAATCATGTCACACAGCGCTGCTTCCAAATCCGCCATATTGTCATAAAACGTCTTGGCATCTTCACTGCCCCAGCGGTTCCATGCTCGTTGTGTAATATTTGCGGTCCCATGCTTCAGGGAAAGACGTATACGACCGAAATCCCTTGGCGAGTCTAAGCCCTTAAGCTCGCAGATACCATTCAGGGCACTTAAAAGTATACGAGAATTGAGCAAAGCGCAGAAAAGTCCCTGTTGGTTCGCATCATTTATCTGATCAAAAAAGTGGTACTCATCCGACATTCTTATCCAAATACCCAAAGCAAACGGTTCTTCGTGCCGAAAGGCATCGAGCTTTTCCATCCATGTCGCCAATGATTGCCGGCTTTCAGCCTGGTGTGCAGTATCCTGGATGTATCTCAGGGCACCAGGACTGAAGATGCGCATGAGGCTACTTTTCCCTCCTCCTGGAGCACTTATCAACAGCAGCGGAAGATCCCAAAGTTGCCGAACTTTATCTTTCAGAAGATTTAGAGCGGAGACTCCGAAAAGGTTAACAAAGATCCGGTCTTCAGCAATACCACCCCGTCTGGCGTCGGCGGCCCTATTAAAGAATGGATTTCCTATCATCTCCCCTCCAAGTGTCTTGAAATGCGAGGGAATAATGCTTTTAGACCAGGACAATTATTCGTCTTCTCTGTTTGCGCCCATAGCAGGTAAATGGAATTGTTGGGACAATTGTGACTCAGGACCAGAGGCAGAGCACATTCAGCATAACCATGGATGACGTTCTTACCACCGGTTCTTGTATGCTCGTCCTCAATTCTCGCGTCATAATATTCATAAAGCATGTCATCCAACAGTTCATCGTTGTCATTAATTGGATGAGGAATTGTCAAGCTCCCGTTCAGCGGTTGAAGGGGATCCAATACTTCGCAGGAGAAGACATTTGGGATTGCATCAGAGATAAGAAATGAACGGGCTCTCTGCCTTAGATCCGTGACTGCTTGTTCGCCTGCAATGTATGTCACTATGTACAACTTAGGTCCATCCTTGTTGCACAACTCCCCTAAACACTTCGCTTTAGTCTTGTACCCCACAGCATCATCGACAAATTGCGGCAACTTGCCTTTGAACTTTCCATCCTTAATTCTCAAGATTGAATTCCCACTTCCGCTGAAGTCATCGACCAGGAAAATATTCTCAAAATAAGAATGATCTGGATTCCCTGCTTTTGAGAGATCTTCTTTTAGAGCTTTATGCATTCTCGTCCATTTTCCAGGGTTCAATTCATAAGAAACACTCACCTGATCGTTATGAAGAGCATTTTTTCGCCGAAAGGCATCCATTCTGGCGCCATCACTCATGCCCAAAAATAGGGTCTTTCGCTGAATAGTCTTGAAGGCATCCGAAGTTCTAATTCTTCTCACCTGGTATCGGGAAATACCCGTTGCTTTGCACGCCTGCTCCAGAAGGATTGGCAGAACTCTCTGTGGGTACAGCAATCCCACCAAATGATCCATTTGGACATCAGAGATGTAAAGCATTCGGTGCATTACAAAACTATATGCTACATGGCGTTGCTCTAATGAAGTGAACTGACGGAGCCATAATGTCAGGCTCTCCAAGAAGCGCCTGCCTGGCTCAAAGTTCCGATAGGTGTCATACTTAACGTCGGCTAGATATTCGATCCTTCCAATTTCCTCAGTTGCCGTGGGGTTATCCCATTCCATGACATCGCCCAAAAGCCTCAAAGCTAGTTCTGTCTTCATCTCACCACCTCCCTCTCAAGGGAGTCGATGTCAATTTGAAAAACACCATCTTCAATTCTGGCACTGTTCAATATCGCAATTGTGGCTTTGGTGCCGCGAACACCCTCCGGCGACAGGTTCCAACATGTAGACAATGATGAAGATATCCGGTCCACACTAAGGCTGAACGGTTCCATCAGCATCTCGGAATCATTACCTCTGTAGTGTCCTTGATCACCAATGACCAGTATATTGGTGCCATGGCTTTGGCTCAGTTTCGTGCGGATCGATTCAACCACAAGAACCTTAGATACTTCTGGATCAACGATATCAATCGAATGGTCGGATTGCAGAATCTTTATACCCTCAAGGCTGCGGAGTCTATCTAAGGCCATCTCCAAAAGCAAATACATAGGGAACGGAGATACCGGTGAGATAGAAATCTGTCTTTCTCTGGTGTCGAGCTTTGCGCGATTTCCATTCAGGATAGCGTCACTTGCAAGAAGGTCATTTGCTTCTCTAATGATAGCAGAGAGACTCTTTTCGTCAAATGATGGCGGATCTTCGCATAGCGGTAAAATAATAGACCCATTGTAATAGCCAACGATCATTCGCTCCCAATAGTCAGAATTTACTACCTTTCTAAGGCTGCCTTGAACAGAACGCCCTCTTCCTGTCGCCACTCCAATCAGAATGCCTTCAGCTAAGAGCCTGTTCACAGCATGCCCAATCTCGGGCTTAGGTGCGGTAAATCTTTCAGGCGGGTCACATAATGTTCCATCGTAATCAAAGATCACTGCAGCAAATTTGCTGCACTTCAACTTAACGAGAAAGCGGTCGAGCCAGTCTCCTACAATTGATGGTGGCAGACCCGTTGCCCTGGATTTCCGGCTTATCCAGACCTTACGATTGCTAGCCTTGCGATTGCAGATGACGGGGTTAAGTCCCAGGCTGTAAATCTTCCTCCCGAATTCCGGAACCTTTGGCCTACCAGGATCGATCCCGATTTGCTGTCCTATTGCACCAACAAGATGAAAGACCTGAAGGAGAAGATCAATTCCGGCCAAAGGACCGTCAAATGATGAGCGAAGGAGCGCCCTTGGATACATGGCAGGAAGAAGTGTAAGAGTCTTATTGGCTAAAAGCGCTAACGGCGGGGTCTCGATTACCAACATCGCAGATTCATCGCCTTTCTTGTCAAACCAGTGGTGACGGCCATGCCCGAAGTTGCGCAAGTCGGAGATTAGGATATTCTTTAGTGCTGCTTCAGCGACCTTCGATTCCAGATCGATAAGCGCCGGCCATGCCCATTCCCCACCTACAGCGACAATGGTTTTACAATTTAGAACCTCGTGCCATTCAGAGCTATGGAAGTCAGGAATGTTATTGATCAGTTGTTGAAAGAGGTCTTCCTTTTCCGAGATTGTGCCGTATGCTTTGGCGGCAAGAATGCAGGTTGAGAGGAGTGAATTCACTGCCAAAAATCCATCTTTTCCTGCGGGGTTGGCATACTCAAAAACGTTTACGTGGCTATGAGTCCTTGCTTTCTCAGAAACTTTGCTGCCCATTCGAGCACAAAAGATAGAAGTGGCGGCAAATTCCCGTTGAATGGTTATGTCAACTGCGCGAAGGATATCTTTGTTGGCGCCTGACGCCGTCAAGAATAAAACTGCATGACGCGCGGGGTTTATGCCCGAAAAAAAGAGGTCCAATGGCGTCATTGCCTTAGCCATCTGGCCGGTCGTCTGCTCATGAAGTCGAGCGATAAAATGCGCACCACTCAAAGATCCTCCTGAACCTACAACCACTAAGGGAAAAGGCAAAATAGTGGCGATCATTTTCTCCAGCTGAGACGGAACTGATCGCGAGAGGCACCCCTCGATCGTGTCCGGTAAATATTTAAGTTCTTCCTGAAAGGCTCTGCCCATCGACTGTGTTCCTTGCTCTCCACTCAGATTAAGGTCTGGTCCTCCTGAAACCTCTTCCAAGGACCGTGCAGTGATTGTCTACACAGATTTTTCACTGGTTCACTGAACTCAATTGAAAAAAGCATGCGTCCCCCAATCACACGTTTGAAGCATACCAGAAATCTTCACATCTGGTAACCAGGTCTTCAGCGCAAGATCAGGGATCTGTATGGGGAAAAAGAGAGGGGTAGACCTACACTTTTGACAAGGGAAAACGCAAGGATTGCCGGAGGGCTTTGCATCGAAGATCCTAAGTATTTTATTATCTTGCATCCAGAGGAAACGAACATGAGAATGATTTTCTGAGCAATAAGGACCGGGAGCAGTTCCTTTCTTATCTGGAATCGGCGACAGTCCGCCATGGTGCACAAATCCATGTTTATTGTCTCATAGCCAATCACTACCACCTGCTGATAGAGACTCCTCACGCAAACTTGTCTCAGATCATGGAGCACGTGAACGGAGCCTACACGACCTACTTTAATGTGAAACGGCAGAGGGCAGGCGGCATCGGTCGTTTGTCCTTTCTCTTTTCGGCTCCAATACGCCTCAGAAGTGGTACTAAGAATTTGTCGAGGGAGCAGCAGGGCGGGATTGTTCAAGCCCATTCGAAAATATCACGGCATCGACACTGCTGGGCCGTGAATCCTTCGTTGAATGGATGTGGGAGACTTTGCTAAAGAGGTGCAGGTAGACAGGAATCTTCCCGCACTGGGGTAGACGGATCAACCGGGTCGAGCCAAGGCAAGATATTAAATTCACTTGAACAATTGCCAAAAAGCATGGTCTTTATCCGCTTTAGAAGCACTATTTCGGCATCAAAAATGACCGTCTAAGCATAGGGGATGAGCACTCCAACCGGAAATCTCGATAAAAAATCTTCTCTGTGGGCTCTCTTGGCGTGAGCGTTTACCCGAACGCGACCTCCTCCGGAGACATTTAACCGAGTCTCCAAGTGTGGATTTCATGCCGGAAACGTCCCCGGTGGTTTCAGCCATAGAGTGCCCTGTGAAGAAACGCGTTAGCTTCTGATGAAGAATACATCCTCAGACCCGTATTCCATGATCCCAAGCCATAGAATACGCCGTGGACAACCTGGTGTGCTTAACGGTGGATTTCATGCCTGAAACCTCCCCGATGGTTTCAATCATCGAAGACACCTTTGGCCAAATCAGATATTCAACGTATAATAGAGGCGCTGCACCAGAGGGGAGCCCACACTCTCCGCCCAAGCCTTGAAAAGTGGAGCTCGCAGCCATTGGCGGCCAAAAGGCTGGCTCATTGGGAGAGGGTCCGAGGGATCTCGGCTACGATGTCTTGATGCGGCGCGCTTTACTTCCGGCGCGAAAGGAAGCCACCGCTCTCACAAAATAGGCGAGCCGAACACCTTTCGGGGCTCGGCTCGCTTTTATAAACAAATCATTGCGCTAAATTTCGGCTGCTGCTGAACGGCTTCTCAATCCACCTTGGGTCTGGGATAGAGGCCCGCTCTTTGAACGATCTCGGGAACCTTTTCCTCCCATTCGATCGCCATGATGTGGAATCCGCCGATCCCGGGGATTTCCTTGATTTCCTGGATCTGCTCCACGACGATATTGATGCCTTCTTCGGCCTGCTTATCTTTGGGCACGCCTCCGAGCCTTTTGATCAGATCATCGGGCACATCCATTCCGGGAACTTTATTCTTCATGTACTTGGCCATACCAAGGGACTTCATGGGAGTCATACCGGCCATGATGAAGACTTTTTCATGCAGGCCCTTATCGACTACGCCTTTCATCCATTCCTTGAATTTGGGGATGTTATAGATGCACTGGGTCTGGATGAACTGAGCCCCTGCGGCCACCTTCTTCGCAAGCCTCGGCACGCGGATCTCGAAGGGATCAGCAAAGGGATTCTCTGCGGCGCCCACGAACATTTTGGGCGGATGCTTCATCTCGAAATCGTTCATGAGCTTGCCCTGATCGCGCATCTTGGTGACCATGGCGACAAGCTGGGTGGAATCGAGATCGAAGACATTGGCTGAAGTGGGGTGATCGCCAAAGCTCTGATGGTCTCCGGTCAGGCACATCATGGTGTTGATCCCGAAAGAAGCCGCGCCCAGGATATCGGCCTGCGCCGCGATGCGGTTCCGGTCTCTGGCCACCATCTGGAGGATTGGCTCGTAGCCCATTTGCTTTATGCGGATGCAAGCCGCGAGGCTCGACATTCTCACTACGGCGGTCTGGTTATCGGTCACATTGATAGCGTCCACATAGTCGCCTATGAGCCTTGCCTTCTCATCTACGGCATCACCATTGCAACCTCTGGGAGGACCGCACTCGCTGCTTACTCCAAGGTGACCGGCCCGAAAAATCTTCTCAAGCTTGCTCTCTGTCATAATCATATCTGTGAAACCTCCTTGATCACCTTGCGAGGTCCGCCGTCTCTGCTCTTCGACCAATCCTTGGGCTCATTGGGAATCTCGAACTTGTCGAGTTGTCCAAGGAGTTTGAGCCTCTCGTATATCAAATGCCACCCACAATCGGTTTCCTTGCTGATTTCGCATTTTCCGCTGGACGATCCGCCGCACGGACCATTGGACATTCTCTTCGAGCATCTTGCTATGGGGCATATGCCGCCGGTGCTTGCGAGGATGCACTCGCCGCACGCCTGGCATCTTTCGGTCCATTCGCCCTTCTGTTCCGTTACCCCTATAAAGCAAGTGTTCACCGCAGGTAAAATCGGTTTGCTGTAGGCTTCTGCAAGGAATTGAACGCCGGCGCCGCAAGCGAGGGAGAGCACCGCGTCGTAGTTGTTTATCTTCTCTTCGAGCTGAGCCACGTAGGGTCTGTCGCATTGGCGGGTCAGGCTTATTTCATCGACGACCGCGTCTTGTCCAGCCTGCTTGAAGTACATTCTGAGGGCCGATGCAAGGATTTGAGCCTCCTTCATGCCTCCGGCCTCACAAACAGTCACACACCCGTCACATCCAGCCACCAGAATCCTACTGAGACCCTTGACGCTGTCAATGATCTCTTCGATTGGTTTGGACTTAGCAATGATCATGCGGCTACCTCCCTCGCCGGCCTCTCTTCGGCCTTCATTTTGGCTAATCTGATGGGGCTCGGCCCCAAGCTTCTTATCTTTTCAACCATCTCACGGGCGATCTCGGCAAATCTCGGCCCCTGACCGGCGGAGAGATTGTACATCACGACCCTCTCTCCTCCGACGCCGATCTTTTCCAAAATTTCCCGAACATAAGCCACTCTTCTTTTCGCTCTGAGGTTTCCCACCTGATAGTGGCAGTCGCCCTCGAGACAACCCGCAACAAATACCCCGTCCGCTCCCTCTTCCATGGCCGTCATCAGATGGATCGCGTCCACTCTGCCGCTGCACGGGAGCTTCACTATTTTAACGTTGATGGGGTAATTCAACCTCATGGAACCTGCCAGGTCCGCTGCGGAATACGCTCAGTAGCTGCAACAGAATGCGATGACTATCGGTTCAAAATCTTCCATCTCTGCGACTCCTTGGTTTAGCTGATGAGCCAAAGCCTCGAGCCGGAAGCCTGCGCAAAGGCGCTCTCATTAGGCCTCCACGCGGCTTTCCGTCTCAATTTCCTCTAGCTTGCCAGCAAAGCATGTACATTCTGGAGGACCTGATCGTCCTCGTAGTGGCTTAGTTGGATAACCTTGGCGGGGCATTCCGAAACACAAGTCCCGCAGCCCTGGCAAAGCGCCTCGTTGATTTCCGAGACATTGTCCTCATTGATCTTGGGAACATTGTACGGGCAGCTCATTACGCACACCAGGCACGCGGCGCATCGGCTGGGATCGACGTGCGCCACGGCTCCGCCCACGCTCAGGGTCTTTCCGGCAAGGAAGGAGCCGGCTCTCGACGCGGCCGCCAAAGCCTGCGTGATGGACTCGCTGATGAGCTTGGGCGCATGGGCCGTGCCGCAGAGGTAGATGCCTTCCGAAGAGAAGTCTACGGGGCGGAGCTTCGCGTGCGCCTCGATGAAGAAATCGTAAGCATTTCTAGGAACTTTGAGGTGCGATGCAAGCTCGTCGGTCTCGTTGGCGAGCGTCGCGGCGCTCAAAACGACGGCGTCAGCCTGCATCTTGACCGGCCGCTGCAGCACGTGATCGGTGTAGACTACTTCCACACCATCGCCGTTGCCGCTCACCTGAGGCGCATTCTCGGGATCGAAGCGGGCGAAAACCACCCCCTTCTTTCTCGCCTCCGTATAATAATCTTCGAGCAACCCGTACATTCTCATGTCCCGGTACAGGATATAGACATCCGTTTCCGGATTGAGATCCTTGATCTGCAAAGCGTGCTTCACCGCGCTCTGACAGCAGATGCGGCTGCAATTGGGGTTTTCCTCGTTTCTCGATCCGACGCACTGGACCATGACGACCCGGTCCCACTTCTTCGGATCGGTTCCATTGGTCTTACCGTGCAGGAGCTTATCGAGCTCGAGCTGGGTCATGACCTTATCGCTCTCGCCGTAGCCATACTCCTTGGGCTTGTGCTCATGGGCTCCGGTCGCAACAATGGCGACTCCGTGCTCGATGGTGTGCTCGGTCTTATCGGACCCAAATTCTATTTTGGTGGTGAAGTTGCCCTTGTATCCCTTGAAGGAAGTAACCCGGGCATCAGTGAACACCTTTATTTTATCATTTGCGCGAACTTCGGCAATCAGCTGATCGATGTAAGGCTGGACTTCGCGGCCTTCAATGGTGTGGGAAACCTTGCGGGCGAGGCCGCCGAGCTCGCTCTCTTTTTCAATCAAGGTGGCGTCGAAGCCCTGCTGCGCCATGTTCAGCGCCGCATTGAGGCCGGCCACGCCGCCGCCTATTACAAGACCGCCCTGCTTGATTTCTACTTTCTTCTCTTCCAACTGCTTGAGCTTCGCCGCTCGGGCCACAGCCATTCTCACCAGGTCCTTGGCTTTGGCGGTAGCGCCTTCCCGATCTCCCATGTGCACCCAGGAATCCTGGTTGCGGATATTGGCCATATCGAAGAGGTACTTGTTCAGGCCTATATCGAGGAGGGTTTCGCGGAAGAGCGCCTCATGGGTGAGCGGAGTGCAGGCGGCGACCACCATGCGGTTTATGCCCTTCTCCTTGATCACTTCACCCATGCGAACCTGAGTGTCCTGAGAGCAGGTAAAGAGGTTGTCCTCAACGTGCACGACATTGGGCAGGGACCTTGCGTATTCCCTTACGGCCGGAACATCGACGATGCCGCCGATATTGATGCCGCAGTTACACACAAAGACGCCCACCCGTGGAGGCTCTTCGCTCACATCCCTTTGCGGAGGCAGCTCCCTGGTCTTGGTCTCGGTCCAGCGCGAATCTCCCAAAAGGGCGCTCGTCCCGGCCGCCGCGCCCGAAGCTTCCATGACCGACTGGGGAATGTCCTTGGGGCCCTGAAGGGTTCCGCAAACGTAAACGCCGGGCCTCGAGGTGGCGACGGGAAGGAATTCGTCGGTCTCAGCGAAGTTGTGCTTGTTGAGGTTCACTCCAAGGCGGTTGGCAAGCTCTACGGTTCCCTTGTCCACCTGGAAGCCGACCGAGAGGACCACCATGTCGAAGACTTCGCTTTTCTGCTCTCCGTTCTCATCCACATACCAGAGCCTGAGATCGGCTTCGCCTTCGGGATCGATGCTGTGGACTCGAGAGCGGATGAAGCGCACGCCATGCTGTTGCGCCCTCACGTAGTATTGCTCGAACTCTTTGCCGTAGGTGCGCATATCCATGTAGAAGATGGCGGTATCGAGACCATGATGGGCATGCTCTTTTGCGATGACCGCCTCTTTGATGGCGTACATGCAGCAGACGGCCGAACAGTAGGAATTGTCGCACTTGTTGATGTTGCGCGACCCGACGCACTGGAGCCATGCGATTTTCTTGGGCTCTTCACGGTCGTAGGGACGCATGAGATGTCCGCGGTAAGGCCCCGAAGCGCTCAGGATGCGCTCGAATTCGAGGCTTGTCACCACGTTGGGGAAGTTGATGTAGTTGTAGGTATCGAAGAGCGAAGGGTCGAATATCTCGTTGCCCGGAGCAAGAATGACGGCTCCCACTTCGACTTCGCTCGTGCGCGGCTGATCGTCGTAGTGGACCGCGCCGGCAAGGCAGACCTTCTCGCAAAGGCCGCAGCCGATGCAGACGTTGCGGTCGATGGTGAAGCCCCGGGGAATGGCCTGCGGATAACGCATGTAGGTTGCTTCCCTCAAATCGAGCTTCTGGTTGAACTCATTCACCGCGGTCACGGGACAAACCGAACGGCACTGACCGCACGCCGTACAGCTTTTGAGGTCGATGTAGCGGGGCTGACTTTTGAGGGTCACATTGAAATTGCCCGCTTCGCCTTCAACCGTATCCACTTCCGTATTGGGAATGATATTGATATTGAGGTGACGACCCACCTCGACAAGTTTTGGCGAAATGATGCACATGGCGCAGTCGTTCGTCGGAAACGTCTTGTCCAGCTGGGCCATGATGCCGCCTATCGTTGGCGACTTATCCACCAGATGAACATAGTAGCCGGAATTCGCCAGATCCAGAGAGGCCTGCATCCCTGCGACTCCGGCGCCGACCACCAGCACAGCGCCTTTCTTTTTGGTCTCTTTTGAATTTGCCATACCCATTCCTTTTGAATGCGTTGCAAGTGGCGGGGTGAGCATCCCATGAGGCGCGGGCGCTGAGTCGGAGGCCGCAACTCGAAGGCGCGATCCCCGTCCCGCCTTCATCCCCAGACTCTCAACCCGTGATTCACAACCCGCAACGGCTATGCCGCCAATCTTATAAACTTGGGAGTGGTCCCATCGTATCCTTGTAATTCCGCCAGACCGCGTCTCTCGAGGTCATTTAGCCTGATGGAAACCGTGTAGACGGGAAGCCCCGTAACGCTCGCCATTTCGCGAACGGACTTGGGACCTACGGTCAAGGATTCCAGAATCAGAGCCTTCTCATATTCTTCCATGAGAGCTTTTTTGGCCATGTTTTCAAAAAACTTCTCCTCCACCTTCTCGCCGTAGACATTTTGCTTCTCGGTGAGGTGGCGGTCCATGCCGGTAATCCATCTCAGCCTGGGTCCCTTGACGACGGACTCGACCGCCGCAAGTTGAATTCTATATTTGTCGATGTCGAAGGGCCCCATCTCTCTGGTCGTTTCGGTCAATTCTTTTACAGTGTTGGCGAAAAGCTGTCCCTCGGCGGCGCTTACCCACTTTAGAGCCATACGGTTGCTGCCGATTCCGGAAACATCCAAAAGGTGGGCGACAAGTTCCATCCGTTTCGAAGCGTATACATTACCCTCCAGGTAATGACAGTCTCCGATGTGTCAGCCAAAGACCGATACTTGATCGTAGCCGCTCTTCAGGCCCTCGATCACATACACCGGGTCCACTCGGCCGGAGCACATGGTGCGGATGACCCGGATGCCCGTAGGATATTGGAACCTCGACACTCCCGCCAGGTCCGCCCCCGCGTAGGCGCACCAGTTGCACAAAAACGCCAGGATTTTGGGTTCAAACACATCACTCATCTCTTCTTTTCTCCCTCAATGTGAAGCTTCAGTGGAAAGGCCGGGAGCGAAAGCCCAAGAATCGCAAGCCCTCGGCCCCAGCCCTTTATAACTATTGATGTCCACCGGCGTGAATCGCCGCGAGGATTTGTCGATCTCTAAAATGCATCATATCGATCGTCTTCTGCGGACACGCTGCAGCGCAAATTCCGCATCCTTTGCAGGAAGCCGAAATGTTTTCAGCCCGGTATCCTTTGCCATGGACTTTGACGAGCCGAATGGCGTTGAAAGGACAGGAAGCCTCGCACAGGCCGCAGCCGATGCATCCTTCCTGATCGACGGAGGATACGATCGGCTCCACTTCCACGAACTCCTGGGTCAGTACGGTTGCAGCTCTTGCCGCAGCCGCCTGCGCCTGGGCGATCGATTCTTCCATGGGCTTGGGATAATGAACCAGACCGGCAACAAAAACGCCGTCGGTGGCAAAATCGACAGGACGCAGCTTCATGTGGGCTTCAAGGAAGAAGCCATCCTGGTTGAGAGGAACCTTGAAGAACTTGGCAAGCCCTTCCTGGCCTTTGGGCACGATGGCCGTAGCCAGATTGAGATGATCCACGTGGAAGCTTACGGGTCTTCCGAGCACATGATCCTTGACCGTGATCTTGATCTTTTCTTTTCCATCCACTGTCGCCTTCTCGACAACCGGCTTGCCGTCCGTCGAGTAGCGAATGAACAGCACGCCGGCCTCACGCGCCTTGCGGTAGAGCTCTTCCCTCTCGCCGTAAGTTCTCAGATCCCTGTAGAGAATGTACACATCGAGGTCCGGCTTTTTGGTCTTGAGCTCGATAGCCTGCTGAACGGATGCGGTGCAGCAGATCTTGGAGCAATAGGGACGATCCGGCTCGCGGGAGCCAACGCACTGAATGAAGGCTACGGCTTCCGCCTGCTCGAGCTTCTGAGGCTCCTTTTCGAACAGGTCTTCCAGATCATGCCACTTGGTGACCAGATCGCTTTGACCGAACAGGTACTCTTGCGGCTTATACGAATGGGCGCCCGTTGCGATAACGGCGATTCCATGCGGCAGATCGCGCTCGGAGCCGTTCACGCTGACAGTCGTCGTGAAGTTGCCGACAAAGCCCGTCACGTTGGTGATTTTGCTGGACATCAGCACCTCTATGCCGGGATGGTTGCAGACTTTCTGCCGCAGATCCTCGACATAAGGCATCACTTCTTCACCCTTCCACGTGCGCTTCACTTTCAGGGCATGTCCGCCAAGCACGTCTTTTTCTTCGATCAGGTACGTCTTGAAGCCCTGATTGGCGAGATTCAGGGCGGAATTCATGCCCACAACGCCTCCGCCGATGATCAGCGCATCATGGTTGAGCGGCACCTGGAGCCGGTCGACCGGCTCGAGCAGCGCAGCCTTGGCGATGGCCATGCGGACGAGGTCTTTGGCCTTCTCCGTCGCCTTCTCGGGCTCGCTCTGATGCACCCACGAGTTCTGATCGCGGATGTTGGCGAACTCAAAAAGATATCGGTTCAAGCCGGCTTCTCGGATGGTCTCCTGAAATAGGGGCTCGTGAGTTCTGGGCGTGCACGCGGCCACGACAATCCGGTTGAGCCTGTGCTCCTTTATGGCGTCTCGCATCAACTGCTGCGTATCCTGGCTGCAGGTGAAGAGATTGTTCGCGACATAGACGACGTTTGGAAGCGTTTTTGCGTAATCGCGCACAGCGGGAACATCCACAACACTGCCGATATTGATGCCGCAGTGGCAGACAAACACTCCGACGCGGGGCTCGCCATCGCCGATGGGAAGCTCTTCGGGATAGGTTTTCTCTTTCATGAGCGTGCTGCGGGAGTCAGATAGAGACGCCGCTGCAGCCGCCGCTGCAGCCGAGGCTTCCATGACCGAGTACGGAATGTCCTTCGGACCGTTGAAAGCGCCGCATGCGAAGATACCCGGCCGCGAGGCCGCAACCGGAGCGAAGCTGCTCGTCTCGGCGAACCCTTCCGAGTTCAGCTCGATCCCGAGTCGTCGAGCCAGGTCCTTCGTCTCTTCGGTGACTTCCAAGCCTACCGAGAGCACCAGCATATCGAAGACTTCGCTCTTGATTTCACCACTGTCGTCAACATAAGAAATCTCGAGATCCTCGGAGCCCGGCGAGGCGGTCTCCACGCTGTGGACTCGGGAGCGAATGAAGCGCACGCCGTTCTCTTCCTCGGCGCGGTTGTAATAACGCTCGAACTCTTTGCCGTAGGTGCGCATATCCATGTAGAAGATGGCGGTGTCGAGCTTGCCGTGAGCGTGCTCCTTGGCTATGACCGCTTCTTTTATGGCGTACATGCAGCAAACGCCCGAGCAGTACCCATGAGCGCGCTGCACGTCGCGAGATCCTACGCACTGCAGCCAGGCGATCTTCTCGGGAGCTTTATGATCGGACGGGCGCACCAGATGCCCTTCGAAAGGACCGGAGGCGCTCAAGATGCGCTCGAATTCCGAACTGGTTACGACGTTTGCATATTTTCCGTAGCCGTATTCGTAGACTGCGGGGTTGAAAGGCTTGAAGCCGGGCGTTGCAATGACGGAGCCCACTTCAATGGTCGCAATCTCTTCCTGCATTTTGTGATCGATGGCGCCGGCCTTACAGGCGGCCACACACTGCTCGCATTCGCAGCAAGCCATGCAATTGAGACACTTCGACGCCTCGGCTACGGCCTGTTCCTCCGTAAGCCCAAGCTCGACTTCCGGGAAGCCTTTCACACGATTGGGCAGCCCGAGCGCGGCCATCTCGACTCTGGACTTCTTCTCGATGTCCTTGGGTATGGGGAGGAAATTTTCCTGGGAAGCTTGCAGCTGTTTTCTACCGGCGCGGAGATCCTCGCCCTTGAGGTAGCGGGAGATGGAAACGGCCGCTTCCCTACCGTGAGCGATGGCTCCGATGGCCACCCATGGGCCCGTCTGAGCGTCGCCGCCTGCAAAGACGCCTTTTACGCTGGTTTCAAAGGTAAGATCGTCGACTTCAATGGTTCCCCATCTGCTCAGGTTCATGCCGGGCGTGCTCAGCAGGCAAGCGGTCTCGGGCGTCTGACCGATGGCGGGAACCACCATATCCGCTTCGATCGTGAATTCGCTTCCGGGAACCGGCACCGGGCGGCGCCTTCCGGACGAATCCGGTTCTCCAAGCTGCATTTTCACGCACTGGACGCCGATGACCTTGTTGTCCTTGGTGAGTATCTGCTGGGGAGCAGTCAAGTATTGAATCTGGAGGCCTTCGTATAGCGCGTCTTCTATTTCGTTTTGCCGCGCCGGCATTTCCTGGGCGGACCGGCGGTAGAGCAGATTCACGCTGTCGGCCCCAAGGCGGAGAGCGGACCTGGCGGCATCGATGGCGACGTCGCCTCCGCCGATTATCACCACTCTGCCGCTAACCTTCTTGCACTCGCCCTGATTGACCTCGCGAAGGAAATTCACACCGGGCGCAACGCCTTCGGCGTCTTCGCCGGGAATATTCAAATTCAGGCTCTTGTGAGCGCCGATAGCGAGGTAGACGGCTTTGTATCCTTGAGACAAAAGCCCCTCGATCGTGATGTCGCGACCCAGGGCTTTGTTGAGCTCTATATTCACGCCAAGGCGTGTGATGGCCCTGATTTCCTTATCCAGGACCTCGGGCGGCAGCCGATAGTCGGGGATGCCCACCCGCAGCATGCCGCCAGGGGCCGAGAGAGCTTCGAAGATGGTTGCCTGGTAGCCATCCATGGCGAGGAAATGGGCTGCGGTGAGTCCCGCGGGACCGGAGCCGATGATGGCGACCTTCTCTTGTTTCTTTTCGATCTCGGGAATCGGCAGTTCCTCGATATCCACCTGATCGGCGACAAAACGTTTGAGAGCGCAAATCGAAATGGGCTCATCGACCTGACCGCGTCTACAGGCGGTTTCACAGGGATGAGGGCATATGCGGCCAATGACTCCGGGAAGAGGCAAATTGCGAAGAATGACTTCCATCGCTTCCCGATATTTTTTCTGGGCGATGAGAGCGACATATGCGTGGGCATTCACCTGGTTGGGACAGGCGTTGGTGCAGGGAGAGCGGTCCAGCTTTTCGATGGCGTAGCCGCTTGGAATGGCTTGAGCGTACGGCTTGAACGTAGCCTTGCGAGTCGACAGCCCCTGCTCGAAGTGATTAGGAAGCGTAACCGGGCAGACATTCGCACAATCACCACAAGCGGTGCATTTATCGAGATCGACATACCGAGCCTTTTTACGGACCTGGACCTGAAAGCGGCCTTCGGCTCCGCCGACGCTTTCCACTTCCGAACCCGTGAGCAGCTCGATATTGATATGCCGACCGACCTCGACAAGCTTTGGTGAAAGTATGCACATGGAGCAATCATTGGTAGGAAACGTCTTGTCCAACTGAGCCATTACTCCACCAATGGCGGGGCTTTTTTCCACCAGGTACACGTAATAGCCCGCATTTGCCAAATCCAGAGCGGACTGGACGCCGGCGATTCCGGCTCCCACAACCATGACCGAACCGACGGAACCGCCGTTCCCTCCGCTCTGTGATTGCTTCTGCATTTGTTCGTCTCTTTTGGTTTCCATCATTCCCATTCCTGTATGCGTTTCATTTAGATGCTTCAATATTTCCGCTCTACCCGAAATAGTGCCTAATGAAGCCCTCCTTACAAATAAGAGTGTTAAAATTTGAATCGCTAAAGTTTAGCACTGAAATATCCAACCTTCAAGGCCCAAACCGGGCCGTTTGGCCGATAGGAGTGGAGAGGGAGCGCGAAAAGGGCATTTTTAGCCCTTATAGAGACAGAATTCGATCGGAGCAACAATTGTTAATTTTTTAACATATGGCGAGCCGTCAATTCTTTGCGGCTCAAAAGCATGAACCGGCGACCTTTGATGTTCGCTGTTCCAAAGATTGGACGGCATCGTTTAAGCGAGAGCTCAATTTGCGATAGACCGGGACTTCTATTTACACTCAGCGCGGATTCAGCTTTTCAGCGAGGTGAGCGAAATGCTCAACCCGGAGAAGGGCAATCGCCGCGTTCAATTTCAGTAGCGTGCCGCGTTAAAGTTGAACGCCTGTTTATTTTTCATGTGCAATAAAATCAGAATGTGCATTCTAAGTCAAGTAATTATTAATCCTTCAGAAATCCTGAACATGAGACTATCGGTTGCGTCAGGAGATCCGCAACATGCCCGGAATTCATGTTTTTTCCAGTACAGGCAGTTTGACTCGTGTTAAATATGGGGGAAAGATATTTTTAATCGATCGGGGGGCTCAATAGATCAGGAAGGAGGGAGCAAATGCATTTCGAAGCGTTTTTTGAAAAGTGTCAGAGCGAATCTTCTGTGAGCGATTTTGAATCTTACCTTGCATACTGCATTTTCCAAAAGAGGGGAACTGC
Organism: uncultured Syntrophobacteraceae bacterium; assembly: GCA_964578835.1. Lineage (GTDB taxonomy): Bacteria > Desulfobacterota > Syntrophobacteria > Syntrophobacterales > Syntrophobacteraceae > CAZOEL01. The sequence goes on from CAZOEL010000052.1 coordinate 23,106, forward strand.
TCAGGACCAATGCTCGGTAGAGATGTACAGCTTCGTTCGCGACCAGGCCTTTGAAGGGCGGGAGGAAAAGGCCGCCAGGCTTCTCTACGATCTTGCGACAGCAGCGGATTGGAAAGAGGGCGAGTGGGAGGGCGCTCTCCGCTGATGTTTCCAGGACTGCATCCAAAACTCGAGACAAAAAAAGCCTCCTGCAAGAGCGCTTCAACGTCATCTCGACATGCGCCGGGAGCCCGCATCCAGGCGGCCTCCCCGGCTTTCGCCGGGGAGGTCTTAAGCGATCTTTGCAGGAGGCTCTCAAGGAATCGCCTTCACGATTTCGAGCAGCCGATCAACTGCGGAGGAATTTGCGCGCGAGCTTTTCCCATCCCAACTCGGGCACATTGCCGATCACGTCTTCGATATAACCGCCGTCGGCATAAGTCATTCCAACCTGGCTGATCATTTCCACCAGCATCTGATGCTCGCCGTGTATCCATTCCGCACTCTGCTTACCGTACATCAGATCCTTGAGATTTTTCTTCATATCGACGGGATCGAGCACCATCAGCCAACCGTCATTATAAGGCTCTTCTTTGACGATTCCGGGATTCTTGGCCGCCTGATAATTAACAGCAGTCACTATTCCAGAGATCGGCGAAAGCACTTCCGCTTCTTTTCCCATCCGCTTGAAAGCGGCGCCGACTTCGCTGAACTTCACCTCTTCACCGGTTAGAGGCAGGTCTAAGCCATCCACGGGGCCGAACAGCCTCATGCTGAAGTCATCGAGCCCCAGGCGGATTCTTCCGCCGTTTTCTATTCTCGCCCAGGTGTGGCCTATGTGAAAGAAATGATTGTCGGGAACGCGATAACCGTCCACTTCGGGAATCGAGGTCAGGCGGAAAGGCGCCTGAATTTCCAGGCTGTCCTCGAGCATCTGCTCGAATTCGCAGGAACTGCATTCAAAGTGATGCGGGCAGAGTCGAGTGGGCGCCCTGCCAGTCAAACTGTGCCTGCAGACGCGCTCCGCTCCCTGTCGGGCTCTCATTCTTTCCTGCCACGGAATGATGCCGGCCTTCTTGCCCGCCGGCTCCACACCCCTGGCGCGCGCCGCCGCATTCTTGTTCGCAGTCTCCTTCATCGCTTTGTCGAACGAGCAGGAATGGCAGTTGTAATGATTGTTGCACAGCTTGAAATCGATGACTCCAGCTTCCATCCAAATGCACTCGTCTTCTTTTGCGGGCACAGTGCTGAATCCGGCAACCTTTTTCTCTTCTCTCATGGCTCGTTCCTTCTTATGAATTGTTGTCGATATGTAGTCAAGCCGCTAAACTCTTGAATCTCTCTCGTGTTGACCAATCCATAGAGCAAGGCGCATGCCATAAAAATAGATCATCATATAACAATTTGGAATAACTAATAAATACCACGATGGACAGCATTAGATGGGAAGAGACGATACAAAGGGAGATGATGCATAATCCCACACGCTCAAAGCGAATCAGATGTATAATGCTAATTTTACTTATATAATTTATAACGATGGATTAAGCCACACCATGATGCCTTTTACCACACTAAGGGCGCCTGGGTTTCTTTGGAATGGACACTCGGGCATTTCGATCACATTATTCGAAAAAAAAGTTGGCGCGCATAAGGGTTGGGCTACGCCACCCGATCGTGCTTCGATACCTCAGCATGATCGGGGATGTTCGCCCTTCGATGCCTCAAGGCGAACGGGACGCCCCAAGCCTTATGCGCGCCAACAAAAAAAACGGAAAAAGAGGCTGTCAGGGCATTGAGGACTATGGCTTCAGAAAGAGCTGAGCGGCCATGTTCCATAGCATCAGATCTCGGCACGCGGAGCAGAAGAAAGCAAATTTTCGGTCGGCGCACTGCACGCCGGTGGAATAATGCATGACGCAGTCCGGGTCCGAGCAGTGACGAAGCGTAAAGGTATGGCCAAGCTCATGCATAATCTCTTTTTCCAGGCGGTTGGCCAGCGACGGACACCCGCCCCTCGGCTCATCATCGAGGCCAGGACCGAGTCTGAAGGTGGAAACTACCGCTCCCTTGCCCCCAAACTGAGCCTCTCCGAACACATAGGAAAAAATGGGGCTAAAAAGATCGACATTGGTCACTCCGACAATTTTCAATGCATCGGAGGGCGAGGTCTCGAGCAACCGCTTCAAGATCATATTGGAATTATATTGATTTCTTGCCTCATTGAACGCGTATGCCGGAAGCCCCTGGTTTTCGCCTATTTTCACATCGAGGCCGAACTGCTCTCGAACGCCCTCCGCCGAGCCTTCGAGATGCTCCCTATCGCCATCTCCCATGGGCGCAAGATAGATGATTCTGGGGCGGACCATCTTATACACCTGCCTACTGCCTTTCGAGCTCGTACTTTTTGATTTTCTTGTGAAGGGTGGTTCTGTCTATATCCAAGGCCCGAGCGGTTTTGGCAATGTTCCAGAGATGGCGGTCGAGCATCTTGCGAATGTGCAGCTTCTCGATCTCCTCGAGGCTCTGGGCCTCGCCCAAGGAGGGCAGCTCCACATTGCAGAAAGGAAGATGCTTCGCCTTTATCTCAGGCCCCTGATCTATCACGATCGCCCTTTCGATGACGTTCTCCAACTCGCGCACATTGCCCGGCCAATGGTATTCCGACATCATTTCTAAGGCGCTCTTTTCCAGCCGGTCGAATTTCTTGTTGAACTCAACGTTGAACTTCTCGATGAAGTGCTCGGCGAGCAGAGGCATATCCTCCTTGCGTTCCCTAAGCGGAGGCAAATGGATGTTGACCACGTTCAGACGGTAGTACAGATCGCTTCGAAAGTCCCCGGACTCCACTGCCTTGGGCAGGTCGCGGTTGGTTGCGGAAATGAGGCGAACGTCCACATCGATGGAATCGGTTCCCCCTAAACGGCGAAAGCTTCTCTCCTGCAATACGCGGAGGAGCTTCACCTGCGTCTTCATACTGATGTCGCCTATTTCGTCAAGGAAAAGCGTTCCCCCATGAGCAAGCTCGAAACGTCCCTTCTTGGTGCGCTCCGCTCCGGTAAAGGCCCCCTTCTCGTATCCGAAAAGCTCGCTCTCGAGCAGAGTTTCCGGAAGCGCCCCGCAGCTCACCGCGATGAAAGGACCGTAACGACGGGAGCTGTTGGCGTGGATGGCTCGCGCCGCCAGCTCTTTGCCTGTTCCGGTTTCTCCCGTCACCAGCACCGTGGCTGTGGTGTCGGCGACAGTGCGAATCAGATCGAAGACCTTCTGCATGGCAGGACTCCTGCCGATGATATTCTCGCATCGGTACCGCTCGCCAAGCTGCTTTCTCAGCAAGACGTTCTCGGTTATCAACTGCCGCCGCTCAACGACTTTCGAAAGCATCATGGTAAGCTCCTGCACATCGAGGGGCTTGATGATGTAGTCGTAGGCGCCGTCTTTCATGGCCTGCACCGAGCTGTTGACGGAAGCATAGGCGGTCATCATGATGACCACAGTCTGGGGCGCAATTTCCTTGATCTGCTGCAGCGCCTGAATGCCGTCCATGCCGGGCATCTTGAGGTCTAACAGCACAACATCCCAGTGCTCTTCGCGTATGGCTGCGAGGGCGCTCGGACCGTCCTGAGCAGAGCTGGCAAAATAGTTCTCCTCCTTGAGCCAATTGACGAGGGAAAGACAGACCATCGGCTCATCATCCACCACCAGTATCCGTGCGCTTTCATTCATCGCTTCACCCGCCGCCGTGAAAAAGACTTGAAGATTGAACCGCTCTCATTATACGCCCTTGAAATCAATCGGGATTATCTTCGTTTTCGAAGCCGTAGTCCGAGCTATCCGCCAACATGGAATCGTTCAGGGGAAATTCTATCGTAAAGCGCGTCCCTTTGCCCATATCGCTCTGAGCATGGATTTTCCCATTGTGCCTTCGAATAATTCCGTACGCAACCGAAAGCCCCAGGCCGACCCCTTTACCATCGGGCTTGGTAGTAAAGAAGGGCTCGAAAATGCTCTCGAGACTCTCCTCAGGAATTCCCGTTCCAGTATCGGAAACGATGACTACGATGACATTCGCCTTGGGATCGTAGGTCGTCGAGACGCTGAGAGCGCCACCCTCGGGCATTGCTTCCATAGCGTTCCAGAAAAGGTTCATAAAAGCCTGCTGCAGACGCTTAAAATCGCAAGTAAATCGAGGGACATTGCTTCCATAGGAAACTTCCAGGCGAATATTGGACATCTGCGCCCGGTGCTTCAAAATGTCGAGAGTCTTACCCAGAACTTCATGAATATTGTTTTCTCTGAGGTTGATCTCCCCATGACGTGAAAAGTCCAATAGATTCCTGGCGATCTCGGCGCACCGGGTCGCCTCGGAGCCCAGGCAGTCTATAAATTGCCTCAGCTCCGGGATGCGCTCCAGCGGGAAAGGCTCCTGACGAAAGATTCTGTCAATCAGCTTGCCAAAAGTCAAAATGCTGGTCAGAGGATTATTGATTTCGTGAGCGACTTCCGCCGCCAGCCTGCCAATGGAGGCAAGGCGCTGGGAAAGCCACAACGACCTTTGAAATTGCTTTCTGCTTGTAAAATCCTGCAGAAATCCTATGGTCGTCACCCTTCCGCCAAAAGTGGAGAGCGCGACGCTGGCGAAAACATCGATCGTAACGCCGTTTTTGCGCACCATTTTGAACGCGTAGGCGTGGCTGACGGTTTCTCCGCGCTGTCTGCGCCGGTATCGGTCCAACACCTTTTGTTTGCTGTCCGGATGAACGAGCTCTCTTATCTGCATTCCGACAAGCTCGTTGAGGTCATAACCCGTGATTCTGCAAAAGGCTTCATTCGCATAACGGATCTGAGCCTCCATGCCGTTGTAGTCCTGAAGAAGGAAGATGCCCAGGTCAGCCATGTTGGCCGCATCAACAATGGACTGGTGACGAAGCGCGTAATCGTGGATTTCGTCCTCGAGCTTTCTCGTCTTGGTGATATCCTTGAGCTGGCCGAGCTTGCCGATGCTTCCGTCCGGCGATTTAATGGGAAAGCTTCGCACCTGGAATGTTTTTCCGAGCCACCGGAAGTGATATTCCTGAAAACCACACATCTCCTGCCTGATCGTGTCCATGACCGACCAGGGACACGCTGAATTGCGATTGAACAAGGCCTCATAGCATATTTCGCCCACATGGTCTCCGACCAGATCGACCAAGGCTTTGTTCATGAATTTGATGCGATAATCTTGAGAAACTATGTAGATTCCATCTTCCATGCTATTAGCCACCCAGGTAAAAACCTGGTGCTCGGATTGAAGGGCGATCTCCATGTTTTTACGGTCGGTAATATCGTCCATGATCCCCTGGATGGCGAGGAACTCGCCCTGGTCGTCACAGAAGATCGGTCCTCTCATTTTGACCCAAATGATATGGCCTTGCCTTTTTCTCAGGCGGAATTCCGCCTCAAAGAATTTGCCCGACTCAAGGCCCCTCGCTAACTCGCTCTGCAGCCTCTCCTCGTCTTCTTCAATGACGATGTCCAGCAGGCCTGTTTTTCGGTTATGAAAATCCTCCGAATCATAGCCTGTGATCTCGAGCAGCTTTCTATCGAAAAAGTCGAAGCGCCACTTCCTGTTGAGCCTGAAATAGATTAGATCGCGGGTTTCGAAATGCATATTTTGCGGATAGACTTTGAGATTGATCAACTCCTTCAATTCTTCCACCCGACGCTCTAGCTCTTCGTAAGTAGGCTTCCTCATATATTCTTTCCACATTCTCAGCCGAACAGCGCCCCGAAAGGCGCCGCCATTGAGATCGCAAACGCCGAGACAATCCTCAAAGCTCGGCCGCCACGACGGTAATATTATCCCTACCCCCGGCTTCAAGAGCCGCTTTGACCAGCAATTCCATTTTTTCTTCGAGGCTTTCGCCCGAATCGAGAATGCTTGCGACACGTTCCGCCGTAACCGCGTCATGCAGCCCATCTGAAGAAAGCATGATGACATCCCCTTGTTGAACAGAGAAACTTCCTTCATCCGGCTCGGCATCCTCACAGCCCACACATCTCAACAGCATGTTTCGCAAAGGGTGAAGCCTCGCGCCCTCTTCGTCCAATTCGCCATTCTTCATGAGACGCCCCGGAATGGTATGGTCGTTCGTTATGCGGGTTAAAGCGCCTTGCCGGAAAAGATAGAGCCGCGTATCCCCTACATGGACCCAAAATGCAGCGGCTTTTTTCAAGTAACAGGCCGTGAGAGTCGTGCCCATGCCCCTCAGGGAAGCATCCGCCTCGGAGTGTCGACGGATGTTCATTTCCGCCAACTGAACAAGCTCGACAAGATGCTTTCCGATTCTCCGCCTATTCGGATCGAAAGCAGCCATCGTGTCGACGGCTATCTGCGCAGCCTTCTCGCCCGCCGCATGCCCTCCCATGCCGTCGGCAATAACCAGAAAGATCGACTCGCTTCCGTATTCTTTCATAAAAAATCGATCTTCGTTGTTCGCTCTTATCAGTCCAAGATGGCTGAGGGAATGGATTTTTACGGGAGCCATACTCCTCCTGTTCCAGCGCTATAGCTCGGCATTGGACGCCCTGCTCAAAGAGCCTCCCCGAAAAGCCCTCTCACTGTCTTTTTACGATTATATCAGATCGTTCTGCAGCGCAAAGCAAGACGACCTCGATTATCGCTAAAAAAGCAAGCTACGCATCAAAAAGAAAAGGATTGACGGCCAACTTCAATGTGGAGAAGGAAGGGCGATGCCCAAAGTCTCAGGAATCCCCGCCCCTCTTGCGTATGCCCTTGATGAAGAACGCCACCCAGGCTGTGAGCGAGGCCGCCCCCAGCCCCAGGATGACGATTGCAGCAGAAGTTGAGATATCGGAAAGAAGGATCACTCGGCAGAGGCAATACAGCAGCGCCCCGCAGATGATCCAGTCCCTGACATGGCTGCGCGGCGCTTGACCGCCTTTCCTCTCAATCCCGAGCTTCGCAACGTAATTGAGAAGAATCGCAGCAAAAAACAAGCCGTAAACGAATTCTTCTTTCATGCCACACCCGGGATGATTTCAAGCTGTTATGACTAGCTCCGATAATGCAGATCGCACTTAAGCTTCTGATCTCCGGCCAGTTTTATAGCGGCGTCTTCCACACGCTTATGCTCTTTGGGATTGCGAACGATTCCCCGAAGAACGATATCCTTTCCATCGTAATCAACATCGACGGTCGGGAACGCAGCGAAAGAAGGAGAAGTAAGCAACCCGGCCTTTATCTTCGCCGCAGCCGCACGCATCTGGACAGTCTTCGAAGACTCCTCCGTTTTGAGCCTGTCTCTCTCCGCAAGCAACTCCTTCAACTTCGCAACAGTCTCCTCAGCCGACTGAGGACCGCTGTTTAAAATGGAATCGAATTGCGATGGATCATTCCATTGCCGACCATAGAGGGAAAAGACAAAGCCCGCCCGCTCATGATCCATCTTTTCTATGAGCCATTTCGCAGCGTCTTCGCTCAAGGAATGCCTCTCCATCACTCGAGCCATCTTCTTATCCATCGGCGCCACCACATGGATTCTCAAAGCATGCGCAACGCCTCTCAGGAGGAAATTAGCGCCCCGTCCCATGATAACGACATTGTCCTTTACGGCGTGGCTCAGGATGGCGCTCTGAATGACGGCCCCCAGCGACCTGAAGGACCAGTCATAGCGCTCCCACAGGCTTGGAGAGCGCTCATCGAGATCCTTCGCCCATTCTTCCCACTGACTCCCGAGTCCTTTTATTTCTTCAAGGACGGTCTCTTTATCCACATAGACATATTTCATGGATTCGGCCACCGCCTTGCCGATATCCCTTCCACCGCTTCCGAATTCTCTCGATATGGTCAAAATGGCCATTGCTCGCTTACTCCTTGCTATCCTTGCTGATGGACGCCTCGACTCCAGCGTGGATCATATGCTCCTCTTCCTTTATCATCTTCTTCAACCACAATTTCCCCACCACGATGACTCCAACCGCAAAAATCAGCTGGACTGAATATTCAAAAACTTTCGAATGGGGAAGGTAAGGCGCAGTGAAGGGGTCCGTGATGAGCATTTCGCCGCCGACGCGACCGAGCACAGCAGCTCCGATATAGATAATAATCGGGTATTTATCCATCAATGTCGAGAGCAAATTGCTGGTAAGGACAACAAACGGGATGCTCAAGCCCAGACCGAAAAGAAGAAGAAACAGGTTGCCATGGGAAGCCCCTCCAACGGCAAGCATGTTGTCCAGAGCCATGGTGAGATCGGCAATCACGATGATCTTGATTGCCTGACTCACGGTTGTCGCTTGTTTGGTCGAGGTATCTTCGGGAGCCCCCTCAACGAAAAGCTTGACGGCGATCCACAGAATTAGAGCGCCGCCCACTAGCTTGACAAAGCTAACCTGCAGGAGCTGCGAGACAAAAAAGGTTAAAATTACTCTCAGCACCACAGCAGCCCCGGCGCCGAACATGATTCCTTTTTTTCTTTGGTCTTTCGGCAGGGATCTTACCGCCATGGCTATAACGACGGCGTTGTCTCCGGCCAGGATCAGATCGATCAAAACGATGCTGAGCAGACTCGATACAAACTCCCAATCAAAAGTAATGACGCCCAATGCTCCGAGATCCAAGGATTGCTCTCCTCTTTCTTTAATTCCATCAAAATTGACATCACACATGAACTGACTAAGAATATACGTGAAAATCCGATGGATATCCACAGCTCTTTGAATATGAACATTATCGGGCGGAACATTCGGGCATGGCGCATGGAATTGCATTTCCGAAGGCTGCATGAATACGCCAGAGTGAGTTTATGTTAATTTTTTTCTCTGGTGCTACGTCCGCCCGAAAAGACGCCTATACGATTCAACAGCGCAATAAGCAGTCGCCAAAGCAATCCCCGCTCCGCTTTTCTCACGCATCCAGTCTTGACGCCCAAGCAGAGAACCGGCTGCAAAAAGATTCTCAAAGGCGCAATCGCCCGCAAAGCTCAATGGCCTGAAATGGTCGTCCACAACAATGCCGGATTGGTTCACGGGGTGGCCTCTCAAGTCGAAAAAGCTCTTCCGATGCCAGTTTTCGCGGCTTTCCGGCTGGCATACGGGAAGGTTGAAAATGGCTTCGCGAACATGACCGAGGTCCGCCGTCAATCCTCCGCCTATAAAGCGGCCGCTGGCGAGCAGGATTCCGCGCGCGCGCAGCTCTTCATGCTTCTTGTCATCGCCAAAGACCACTCCCGAGCACAGCCGTCTATGGCTCTGAAAGCCCAAAGCGCGGCGGCCCGTCAGCAACTTCGCCCCGTTCTGCATCAGACTCCGATCGAGGGCTTCCATCAGTCTCTGTCCCGGAACGGAAGGAGGCAGCGTAGGAATTTCAAAAACAGGCTTCCCAATCATTGCCGCCAGATCCGAAGCGACCGAGCTTCGCATACCGAGAACAGCAGGAAATCCGACGCACTCGAAGTCTTTTGCTTTGCGGCGAAGCTTCTCGGCAAGCGCGCTTCGCACATCCTCTGCTTCGAGCGCCTCAGCCATCAGGATGTTGTGCCGGTCTTTGCCCGGAAAGCCCAGGGGAAACTCCACACGCAAGGCATGCAGCCCAGCCCAACGGCCTCTCAGCATCTCCACTACCTGGACAGCGCTGAGCTCCTTCATCCCTTCGAAGTCCACAATCAAAGTCGGCTTCGCTTCCCGAAGCGCACCCACTCCCGCCCACATGGAGTCGGGAACCCGGTAGGTCGTCTTCACGGAACCGGCCGCTGTCGCCAGGGAGACGTTCAGGTCCGGATGTCCTCGGTAAGAAAGGCCTGCATCTCCAAGAAAGGACTCGAATTTTTCCCAGGCTTCTCGAATTCTCTCCGCTCCCGCTCGGGCATATGGGTGCTCGGGATTGTCGAGCGCAAGCCTTGCCACGCCGGCCCAGGGATCGTCCAACAGATTTCTTTCTTCAACCGGATAGACGCCCAGAAGATCCAGAAGACCGCTTGCAAAGGGCATCTCTCCTCGACTCCACGCAACGACGGCCACGCGCAATCCGCTCTGAACCGCAAAGCTCGCGGCAGCCAGTCCCGCAAGTCCGGCGCCTATGATCAGCAGATCCGTTTCACGCTCATCCACGTCCATCACGCCCCTCACTCAGCTCCAAACCGAACAAGCCGCAGTAAATGGCTTCCTGTAGCTGCCCCTGCACCATTTGACGCCCCCAGAGAACGGGACGAAATCCTTCCCAGCGATTCTCGAGGAATGTCCTGACCTCATCTATGCCGGCCTCGGAGCTGAACAAGCCGCGATTATAGAGATCGCCGCAGATTCGGAGAGCGCAGAATGCTCCCTGACAGGCGCCTTTTCCGACTCTGCACCTGAGACTTATGGCGTCAAATTCCGGTTGGCGTCCATCGGCGACAAGTCGCTCGACAATGCTATTCACGGCGCTAAAAGGAACCATCTCGCATTCACAAACGAGGGAATCTCCCGGCTCATGCCGCCTGAGCCAGCGACCGAGCTCCGCTCGCGGCTCAATCCACCGGCCTTCCTCACTCGAGGGAATGGGAGAAGTCCTCGTGAGGCACGGCTCTGAAACATTCAGCCGATTGCAGACAAGATCCGCCGCTTTTTCAGCCATCAGCCTGAACGTGGTCAGCTTGCCGCCGAAGACGGAGATGAAGTTACCGATCCCATCCAGCCCGTGATCCAGAATTACGAAGCTGCGATTCAGAGCGCGATCGTCCAGTCCCGGCGCCGAGCCTTCCAGAGAGCGTGCCCCGGCAAAGGCGTGGATATAGCCGACCTCAGCCATGGAAGGAATCATCTTGGCAGCCTCCTCAACCAGGAGATCCACCTCCGGAAAAGTAACCCCGAAGGAATCCATCCCGCTCAGGCGCATCGACGTCGTTCCCGCAAGGGATACACTCCCGCCCGGAACGATGATGTCTCCGTCAGTCGGGGGACGCAGTCGGTTTACGACGCAATCGGCCACCCGATGGAGCGTGACCAGAATAACCCCTTTGCTGCAGACCAGAGGAACTTCTATGCCCGCAAGCGCAGCAATCCTGGCCGTCCACGCCCCAGACGCGCTGACCACTTGCTCGACGCCCACTGTAAACTCCTCGCCGCCCGGCAGCTTCCTGACGCGCACAGCGATTATTTTCCCACCGGCTCTTTCGAATCCGACAACTTCGGCATAAGTGATGAGGCGAGCGCCCAGAGAAACAGCATGGGCCATATTATCGATGGCGAGCTTGAAAGGGTTTACCGATGCGTCTCTTACGCGGTACGCCGCGATAATGTTCTCGGCCAGCGACGGCTCGTACTCGAGAGCCTCGCGGCAGTCAACCGCCTTCGCTTCAATGCCGTTTGTTTCGCAAAGTCCGGGAAAATTCGCAATATAATCTTCATCATCGCCCGGAACCGCCACGAAGAGGCCTCCCGTATCCTCCACGCAGGAGGGCGCGAGGCGCTTTATGAGCTGCGACTCGTCGCGACATTCCCGCGCTGCAACGGGATCCGCGAGCACATATCGAGCGCCGCTATGAAGCAGCCCATGATTGGCTCCGGAAGCGCCCGCATTGATGTCTCCCTTTTCGACGACGAGGCATTCAACGCCTCTCAGTGCCAAATCCCGGGCCAGGCCCGCTCCCGTAACGCCTCCCCCGATGATCAACACCCGAGCTTCCATAGCCAACGCTCCCTTCCATAAATTCCTTCAAAGCAGTAAGTTATCTCAGCTCTTCACTTTTTTGTGCTCCGCATCCGCTCAAAACCTGTTATAAACAAGGTGCGGAATATTTTCTGGAGGATACTGATGACTACAGTGGCGGACAAACATTTCCAGGAACAGTTGGAGCTCCTGAAGCAGGAAAATGCGGACTTGCGGTCAAAAGGCCTCTCGCAAAACAAACGGCTCAACAGGCTCCTCAATGTCGTTGTAGACGAAGTAAAGCTCTATGCCGAAGACCAAATTTCCCACATCAAAAGGCAGACCCGGATCGGCCTGGCCCTCTCCGCAGAAAAGAGCCTCAACAAGATGCTCGAGATGATTGTCGATGAAGCCAGGACCATTTCCCGCGCCGATGCGGGCACTCTATACGTTGTCGATGAAGAGCGGAATGCCCTCAGATTCGAGATCCTCCAAAACGACACACTAAACAGCCGCATAGCCCGAAAGGATGATATCGGAATGCCGCCCATTCCTCTGGAAGTGGATGAAGAACCGAACTACCACAATGTGTCCTCTTATGTCGCCCTGACAGGAAAGATCATCAACATACCAGATGTATACGAAACAGAAGAATTCGACTTCACCGGGCCGAGAAAATACGACTCCACAACCGGCTACCGCTCCAAATCCATGCTCGTCATACCCATGAGGAACCACGAGAACGATATCATCGGCGTCTTGCAGCTCCTCAACGCCCTGGACCCGGAAACAGGCAAAGTCATCAGCTTCTCCGAAGAGCACGTAGACCTCGTGGCGTCCCTGGCGTCACAAGCTGCGGTCGTGCTGACAAACGCAGCTCTTGTCCGCGATCTCAAAGAGTTATTTTATGCACTCCTGGGAAGCATCGCCACGGCGATAGACAAAAAATCGCCTTACACAGCCGGGCACATACAAAGAGTCGTAGACCTCACGCTCATGATCGCCGATCAGATCAACGACGCCGAGGATGGACCTTTCTCCGGAGTCCACTTCAGCGAAGACGAGATCGAGGAGCTTCGCCTGGCGGCATGGATCCATGATATCGGAAAGATCACCACTCCTGAGCACATCATAGACAAGCGAACCAAGCTCGAAACCATAATCGACCGCATAGACCTCGTGGAGACGCGATTCGACCTGATGCGGCAAGCGCTCGAGAAGGAGTGCCTGCAGGAAAAAATAAAGCTTCTCGAGGAAGGGAAATGCGACGCTGCAAGCGCAAGGCGCCTGGAGGAAGATCTCGCCGAGGCTTTGCGCCGATTGCAGGAAGACTTCGATCTCGTGTGCGAATGCAATCGGCCCGAAACGGCAATGACTGAAGAGAAGCTGGAGCGTCTCGAGGAAGTAGCGCAAAAAACCATCCAAATAGATGGTCGAAGCATTCCATGTCTTACTCCCGATGAGCTCCACAATTTATCCATTCTGAGGGGCAGCCTGACTGCAGAGGAAAGAAATACAATCGAGCAGCACGCATTCATGACCTGGGAGATGCTAAAAGATGTTCCCTTTCCAAAAAGGCTCTCGAAGGCGCACGTGTATGCATCCCAACACCACGAGAAGCTGGACGGACTCGGATATCCCTTCCGCATAAAAGGCGAAGAGCTCGAGCTGCAATCGCGCATCATAGCCGCAGCGGATATCTTCGAGTCCTTGACGGCCAAAGATCGGCCATACAAGCAGCCGCTGACGCTCTCTCAGACTTTTGAAATAATGAAAAACAACAAATCGGTCGATCCCGACATTTTGCAATTATTCCTCCAAAGCAGGCTCTACGATGAATATGCCCGAAAAGAACTGAGCCCGGAGCAAATCGACAATGTTTGATCCAGGCCTCTTTCCATTTCACAGGCGACAGCAAAACATGAAAACGAGCGCACAGGCGGAAAGCTTCTCCCACTCACCTATTCACCCACGCTCCTATTCATCCACCCTCAAGGAGAGGCAGAATGACGTCGCCGCAATTTGAAGAAGATGAGATTCTTTTCGGGGCCGATCCCATGGAAGGGATAGTGGCTGTCGAGCCCGCGGGTCCTGGCGAAATGCGCCTTTTCCTTAGGAAGGGAGAGCAAATTGAGGTTCGAGACGAGCCTTTTACTCCTTTTCTTTTGCTGGAGGAAGAAGGCCTGCTCGAAGGCTTCAAGGCGCCGCATCGCCTGGAGCCGTTGTCGGGAGACAACGATTTACGCTATATCGCCATCTTCGATAGTTGGCAGGCCTGCCTTCGCGCCAGGGATTACCTCCAGAAGATCAGCGGCCGCACATCCTCCTCTCTCGACGCCCCGTACCTGTTTCTATCAGACCCGGCGCACCAATACCTTCTGCTTACGGGAAAGACCCTTTTCAAAGGGCTTGCGTACAGCGACATCCACAGAATGGCCCTGGACATAGAGACCGCCTGCGCGCCCGGCTTCGAGTTTTCAAATCCGTTGCGGAACGAAGACCGGATCATCTCGATTTCCTTGATGGACAACCGGGGCTATTCCGAGGTTTTGTTCGGCAGGGAATTGAGCGAAAAGGAGATGCTGGAGGCGCTCGTGGAAAGGATCTTGCGCCTCGATCCGGATGTCCTTGAAGGCCATAATCTGTTCAATTTCGACCTCGAGTATATCGTAGCGCGGGCAAGAATGCACAAAGTCAAGCTCAGGTTGGGCAGAGACGGAAGAGAGCCCTCCATCCGGCGCTCACGCTTCACTGTGGCCGAGCGCACAATCGACTACACCCGCATGGACCTTTTCGGCCGCCACGTTGTGGACACCATGTTCCTTTTGCAATACTACGACATCGCGGCTCGCGAGCTGGAAAGCTACGGCCTCAAAGCGGCGGCCATCCACTTCGGCCTGGCTGACGAGGATCGAACCTACATCGATCACAGGCAGATCCAGGCGGCTTTCGATAACGACCCCGAAGCCTTGAAGCGATACAATCTGGACGACGCCCGCGAAACGCTCGCACTATCGGAACTGCTCGGATATTCATTCTTTCTCCAGGGACGCATGTTTCCCTACTCCTACCAGAATATATTCGTTCGAGGGAACGCGACAAAGATCAACTCACTCTTCATGAGGGAATACTTGAGGCGCAGGGCTTCAGTGCCGAAGCCTGCGGGAAGCGGCGCATTCGAAGGCGGATACACGGACGCCTTCGTCACGGGAGTAGTGAAAAACGTGGTCCACTGCGATGTGGCCTCTCTTTACCCTTCCATTCTTCTCTCATACAACCTCAAACCATCCAAAGACAGTTTGGGCGTTTTTCTTCCGCTGCTCGCCAATTTGCGCTCGTTTCGCCTCGAGGCGAAAAGGAAAGCAAAAGAAGCTACGGCGTCGCAGGAGCACGAATATTACAGCGCCCTGCAGCAAACGTTCAAGGTTCTCATCAACTCCTTTTACGGATATCTCGGAACGCAGTTGCACCATTTTGCAGATCCCACGCTTGCCGCCGAGGTCACCCGCATCGGCCGCGATCTGCTTCGACAGGTGGTCCAATGGCTTCGGGAGAAAGGCGCTCTGCCCATTGAGATCGATACGGACGGAATCTATTTCGTGCCCCCCGAAAGCGCAGCGACCGAACAGGAGGCTAGGCGTCTCGTGGAGAGCCTCTCCAACAGCCTGCCCCGGGGAATCGAACTGGAGATGGATGGGCGCTATTCGGCCATGTTCTCTTATAAACGAAAAAACTACGTCCTTTTGGATTTCGATGGGAACATGGCGATAAAAGGCAGCGGACTTCGCTCGCGCGGCATGGAAAAGTATCTGAGGGATTTTCTCTCCGCCATGATACGGCTGCTGCTTGAAGACAAGGGAGAAGAGGTCTACCGGCTCTACAAAGATGCTTCCGAAAAACTTGAAAGAAAGGATATAGACATCCTACAGCTCGCTAAGACCGAGACCCTTTCCGAATCTCCGGAAAGCTATCGACAGAAGATAAAGCAGAAGAAGCGAAACCGGGCCGCAACTTATGAACTGGCTCTCGCTTCCGGGCGCGAATACAGGGCGGGAGATCAGATTTCTTATTACGTCACCGGGGAAGGCAAACGCGTGCGCGTTTTTGAAAACTGCAAGCCCGTGTCCGCCTTCGATCCGGCTCATCCCGATGCGAATGTGGCTTATTATCAGGCGAAGCTCATGGACCTCGTCAAGAAGTTCCAGGAATTTCTACCTCCGGTGAAGGCGCTTTAGGAATCGCGCCTCCTATCCGGTCTGCTCCAGATTGGAGCGCCTTCCTTGCGGACTTCCCTTATTCTGTGAAAAGGGATGGATATAAGCTCTCCATCGGAGGTGAGCAGATCGAAAGAAAAGCTGTTTCCATGCTCGAAACGAACCTCTCGAAGGGACACGCGAATGATTTCCTCCCGCACATGATCGTAATAGCCGATCTCGAACTCGCCTTGTCCAAACTCTTTATCCCAGCGAATCCGGTTGAGGAGATCCTGAATAGGCGTCATTGCATTCCCTCCGCATGAAGAACAAAGGTCAATCCGTCCTTCATGCGGATTGACCCTATTAAAGGAAGAAGCATCTCGAGAAAATGCTGTTATTCCAAGTGCTTTTTTAAATATTCAACCATAGCCGGCCAGGCCTGCCGAGATGCTTCCAGGTTAGCGCCCCCGCGGTCTCCCTGCGCTCTGAGGAACCCGTGCCCTGCGCCTTTATAGGTATGAGCGACGAAGGTCTTGCCCAGCTCTTTCATCTTTTCGGCGGCAGGTCCCACAGTGGTATTGACGCGGGCGTCATCTTCGCCGTAGAGACCCAGCACCGGAGCCTTGATTTTCCCCAAGGCATCCAATGGCGGCGACGAGCCATAGTATATCACAGCGGCGTCCAGTTCGGGCTGAACCGTAGCGTAATGGAAGCTCTGAGCTCCGCCCCAGCAGAAGCCCACCGTAGCGAACTTATCGGTCGCAGCGGGAAGGCCCTTAGCATAACCGCCCACCGCATCCAGGACTCCGGTCACTTCTTCTGAGGAAAGCGCCCGCACTGCTTTCACCACCTCGTCCCGGTCCGCAAAGGCTTCGGTTCCGCCTCCTCCAGGCCCTCTGCCCGTAAGCATATCCGGAGCGATGGCAATGAATCCATCGGCGGCAAGGCGATCGGCAACCGAACGGATCCAGTCGGTGAGGCCAAAAATTTCATGAATAACAATGACAACCGGAGCTTTGTCTTTTCTTTCCGGGTAGACGACAAAAGCTTTTACTCTTTTGCCGGCATCGCTAAGGGCGATATCGACCCATTCGTGATGGCGTGGGGATTTATTCAAAGTCTCTTTAGCTCCAGCTTCGCCGGGAGGGGGCGCTGCCGCTCCCGGCTGCGCCCCCGAAGCTGCAACAGCGAAGGATGCAATGGCAAACATTGACAAAGCCGTAAAAGTCATAAAAAATATCTTCTTCATGATGCTCTCCTCCAGCCGGAATCGGCTGGCATAGAAAGGTTAGGGGAACCCGGAAAGGTCTCCCTAAAGGGAATCCCCGCATAATTCCGGCTTCTATTCAACTGCAACCGGGCATAGTCGCTCCTCTTTCTGCAAAGTTAGGAACAATCGACGCTGGAAGCAACGAGGGCTGAGCCATTCCGGACGCGCGCCTGCCGAGCATCATGAAAAGAATGGGCGGTCTTCTGAGGATGGAGAATCGTGAGCAACAAATCTTGCTCGGGACAAACAAGGCAGGATGTGGCATATTGACGAAGCCAACATAAAAAGGACCGCCTCCAGAGGAAATACCGGACAGGAAGGAGAGCAGGAAAGCCGTGAAGCCTTGTCGCGAATGCAGCCAATCAGTTTCCGAACAGGCGTTCTCATGTCCGAATTGCGGAGCGCCTTATCCCGCCAAAGCCAGATGGGACGGATGGGGCTTCGAATATAAGTCGGAAGCAACCCTGTTCGGAATTCCTCTTGTTCACATTTCTTTCAAGTATCGACCGAACAGAACCCCAGTGGCCGCAAAAGGGATACTGGCCATCGGGCAATTCGCTTGCGGAGTCGTAACAATATCTCAATTCGGAATTGGGGTGGTGAGCGTAAGTCAGTTCACGATAGCATGGTTTGCGCTTGCCCAATTTGCTTTGGGCCA
This sequence comes from uncultured Syntrophobacteraceae bacterium, assembly GCA_964578835.1. Taxonomy (GTDB): domain Bacteria; phylum Desulfobacterota; class Syntrophobacteria; order Syntrophobacterales; family Syntrophobacteraceae; genus CAZOEL01. Next base: position 40,841 of record CAZOEL010000052.1, read on the forward strand.
TTCGATCATAGCCCAGCTCGGTCTCTATCTGCATTCAGGCCGGGGCCAGATGGTCAAGAACATTGCAGATTCACTGAAGAGCATCTTCCTTGAGTGAAGATCGCCCTACGTTTCTTGTGAGCCCTCTTAGCGGACGCTGCCTGAGCCGAGAAGGGCAAAATCCTGCTTCCGCCTCACGAAAAAGAGAACCGATGCAGTTCGAGAAGACGCGATGGCGCATGTTAGCCGTCGATTCAAACGGGGATGAAAAGGCCATATGAAGGGATCAAAGAAAGCCGTTTTGTCTTTTCATTGTGTAGCAACTTCTGCTCCGCCGGTGTTCAACAATTCGATGTATACTTCCTCAAGCTTTTTCATCTCCCCCAGAATATAAGCCGCATGCCGAGAGGCGACTTCGGCCGCCGCTTCCGCATCCCGGGCCTCGAGAGCTTTAAGGATGTCATCATGATCGTCATCTCGGTGGATGATCTTTGAAACCGGCTTGATCGTCTTGATAAAACCATCCGTAAAATCAAGGATGCTCTCCATGATAAGAGAGTATATAGGATTGCCGCATGCCCTTCCCACAAGCCGGTGGAACTCGCTGTACATCAAGTCGAGCTTCGCTTCATTCTTGACTGTCTTATAGCTCTTCAGAAGGGCTCTCATCCTGGCGAAATCCTGATCGGAAGCTTTCACGGCCGCCAGCCTGCACACTTCAGGCTCTATGAACAGCCTTGCATGGGCAAGATGATCCACGCCAACCTTTCCAAACCTTATCAGATCGGCAATGTCGGAAACAAACGACATTTTTTGCAGATCGCAGACAAATGCGCCGCCTTTCGTCCCCCGGCGGATTTCCAAAAAACCTCGCGACTGCAGATGCCTGAGCGCCTCTCTTATCACCGGTCGGCTCACCCCCAACTGTCGCGTCAGTTCCGCTTCACTTGGCAGGGTCTCGCCAGCCTGGTATCTCCCCGAAAGGATCGCTTCCTTGACCTCTGCCACAACATCTTCATAGAGATTGGTGGTGCGTTTTATCATTCTGAAAGGCGTCACTGCCAAGGTATCCCCTCACTGAGTAGAGAAGCAACGGTTGCAAGCAATGATGAGACCAAAAACTCCGAACGCTGTTATAGCGGACTTCCGCGTTATGTCAGAAAGGTTATAGCGCAGTCGCAACTGACTGTCAAGCCAAGCTCGCGCTTCAATTGCCGAGGCGCAAGCTCAAGTTCCGGTATTTCCGTCAGACTTTCCCGTGTTCGGTCCCCTGGAGATTTTGCTTGACTACGGCGCGTCCATTTTTATACTGGCGCGAACAATTATGCCCATTCAGACACTGCGCCGGCGAATCGGATGCCGAGCCAGCCTTCTGCGTCCATGTCGCCTCTCGCTCCAAGGTTGACGGCAATTGCGCGCAGCTTGCCCTGATGGGATCTGGATCGCGTTTTTATGATTTTCCAAAGAGGTTTTTGCGATGGCCAATATTTGGACATATTCGTTTGATGAGTATCTACGCCTCGTTGAGTCCTTTCACGGAAGTGTAGCCCCGGGAATCGCCATTGGCGGCTTCATGGTGGATCTTGCCTTGAGCCGTTTCCCGGAAGGAGCCATTTTTGACGCCATTTCAGAGACAAAGACCTGTCTTCCCGACGCTGTCCAACTCCTCACATCATGCACGACTGGGAACGGCTGGCTCAAGGTGCTCGATTTTGGCAGGTTTGCTCTAAGTCTTTATGATAAGAAGAACGGAAAGGGCATTCGCGTATTCATCGATCCCGCGAAGCTCGAATTCTGGCCTGAGATAAGGGCTTGGTTTCTAAAGCTGAAGCCCAAGGCCGAACAGGATTTCGATCTGCTCATATCCCAAATCGAACAGGCAGGCCAATCCCTTTGCGGATTGCAGCCCATTGTGGTCCAGCCTCGGTATCTTGAAAAGAAGAAAGTTGGCCCGGTTGCAGCCTGTCCACAGTGCCATGAATTCTATCCGGTCAAAGATGGCGGTCTATGTCTGGCTTGCCAGGGCGGTTCGCCCTACATTGTTTGAAATCGCCCCGAAAGAGGTCAGGTCGTTGATTAGGCGCCAAGGTCGAAAGGTTGCAACAGGGCCTGAAGCAATAATTGCTCAGGAAGGGAATGTTCTGGATACGGTCCCATAAAAATGGAGAAGTGTATGCCGAAGGATTACCGTGTTTTAATTGGCGGCGAAATGGTCCAGGCTGCCTCTGGTGAAAAGATGGGAGTGGTGAATCCCGCGAACGGCGAATTGATAGCCACTGTCCCCAAATGTAGCGAAGTCGATGTGGAGCAGGCGGTTGGAGCTGCAATGACGGCAACCGACGGATGGGCCGCGACCCCGATGAAGAACCGTTCCGAACTGATGCTGCGATTCGCCAAGCTCATCAGAGATAATGTCGATGAATTGGCGGCTTTGGAAACCATGGAGCAAGGGTCTCCGATACGAAAGACGGTGAACTTCGATATCCCGCTGTGCGCAGACCAACTCGAGTATTTTGCCGGCGTCGCCCGTGGATTGACTGGAGAAACGCTTCCGGTTGGGCCATGGTGCATGTCGGTTACCGTTCGAGAGCCATTGGGAGTGGTGGGCCTGATCACCCCATGGAACTTTCCTGCCCTCATGGTTGTCTGGAAACTGGGGGCGGCTGTGGTCACGGGCAATACATGCATTGTCAAGCCGCCTTCCACCGCGCCGCTCACATCGATTCGGCTCGGCGAACTGGCGATGGAAGCCGGATTCCCCGCAGGAGTGGTGAACGTGATCACCGGCCCCGGAGATATCGTGGGAGAAGCGCTTGTGCAGAATCGGAACGTGTCCAAGATTGGCTTTACTGGGGACACTCTTACCGGCAAGCGAATCGCGAGCCTGGCGAGCGGCAGCGTCAAGCAGATCGGTCTGGAGCTTGGCGGAAAGAACTCGTTCATCGTAATGGAAGACGCTGACTTGGAGGCGGCGGTCGAGGGGGCCATATTCGGAGCGTTCTTCAACAGCGGTCAGGTATGCGCCGCAGCCAGCAGATTTTACATACACGAATCGCTCTATGATGCGTTCGCTGAAAAGTTTGCGGCCGCCGCAGACAAGCTGAGGTTCGGAGACCCGATGAATCCGGAGACGGTAGTGGGTCCGGTTGCTTTCGAGGGGCACAGGAACGCCGTCGAATACTGCATTGAGAAGGCAAAGCAAGATGGCGCAAAGCTTCTTCTTGGCGGTCAACGCCCCAATAGCGCAGAGACCCGCAATGGCTTTTTCGTCGCCCCTACGATTTTCGGGGAATGCTCAAACGAAATGGAAATCATGCGGCATGAGATTTTCGGGCCGGTAGTAGGACTGGCGCGCTTCAAGACCCCGGAAGAAGCGGTCGCGCTGGCCAATGACACTCCGTTCGGCCTTGCCGCCTCCGTTTGGACTCGAGACGTTCGCTCGGGCATCAACATCGCCGGCAGGATCAAAGCGGGAACTGTTTGGATTAACGAGCATCTCATCATCTTCTGCGAAACGCCATGGGGTGGATGCAAGGAATCAGGTTGGGGCAAGGATCTTTCCACGATGGTGCTCGAAGAATATACCATGACCAAACACATTTACATTGACCTGACCGGACAGGCTCAGAAGCCATGGTACGGTATTTTGAAGTAGAAAAGAATTTACGTTCGGCCAGGGAAAATACTCGCTGATGGAAGGTCGGAGTCCCCGCGGCTCCGACTTTTCGGCGCTGACGGCCTATTTCAGCATTTGAACGGTGATTATCGTTCCCTTCAATAGACGGTCCTGCCCCTCCGGTATCGATGCAACCGCTGTAGCCTTGGCAAGCATGCGCAACGGGCTGCGTTTTTTCATCGGATAAAAGTCGGGCAGGCCACCATCACTGAATTCGAGAACGCCAAAGAAGAAATCAGTCCAGTCGACCTCGCTTCCCCGGATTTCGGAGGCAAGCCTTGCATTGATTTTGGGCAAGGTTGGGTTTGCATGGCCTGAAAGAGTAAGAATTCCGGGCAAAGCAATTTGCAGAAAGCCCACCAGATTGGAAGACGGTCCCCCGGCCAGCATGAACACGGGTTTTTCATCCAGCACGCCAAAGCCAACCGCCTTGCCGGGTCCCAGGCGAATCCGGTGAAAGACTTCTCTCCACCCAAGGTCCTCAAGAACCTGCGCCACGATGTCATGATCCCCCGTCCATGCCCCTCCGCTGGTTATCACCACATCCGTCTCTCCAGACAGAGCTTTGATGGAATTGGAAAGGGCATTGCGGTCATCTTTTACAACAGCCAATCGGGTTTTCATTTTATATCGACCGCACCATCCCGCCAAGGTCATGATGTTGCTCGCGTAAAGCTTGCCCTCCGTCAAGGGTTTGCCCGGCTCGATGATTTCATCTCCAGTGCCGACAAGTCCAACGACGGGAGCTCTATAAACAGGAACCATGCTGTGTCCCGCCGCAGCCAGAAGGCCGATCGTAGCCGGCGATATTTGCTCGCCGGCGCGGAGAATGCATTCTCCCACCGCCACATCGGCGCCGCGCGCCAGGATATTCTTGGGCTCGGCAAAGGCTTCCACCAGCACGTGATGCCCCTCTCTTTTCACGTACTCTTCGGCCACAACGGCGTCGGCGCCGTTCGGGATGCGTGCGCCGGTCAACACCCTTACCGCTGTTCCCGGCATAACATGAATATCCTTCTCGCCTCCGGCGGCTATTGAGCCTAAAAGCCGCAACCGGACCGGATTCTCTGCCGTTGCGTAAGCCACTTCATGGGATAACGCGGCATAGCCGTCTTTGCGAGAGGAATCAATGGAAGGGGAATCCGTCAATGCGTAAAGATCTGATGCGGCTACGCGATCGACGCTGTCAACCAGCGCGGTCATTTCGACGGGAAGCGCCTTTATGCGCTCCAAAGTCAAGGATAAAGCCTCTTTCAGGCCAAGAGACATGCCTTTCATGGAAAGAACATCCTTATTTTTGTTGCACCAGTATCGGTTGCATGAGATGAAAGAGGCCGATATACTGTCATGGAAGCCATAGCGGCGCCCGGCACTATGCCTTGAATCTTATAGATTAGACAATATTGGCTGTCAAGCCGAGGTCTCATCGCCGGCGCAGCAAGTCAAATTGCGCCATTCAGGGAAGGCTGACGGCGCTATTAACCGGAGGCTCCGCATCACGCCGCATGCTGAGATATCGTTGCCGCTCCTTTTCTCCACGAGCCTTTCCGCATATTGCACTCAGTACGACAATGGATGCAAATCATCTTTAATCTGGACAATATCAGTTGTTTTGTTAGTATTTATTGTTTCACAATCGATACAACTTTGGACTTAGCGGAGAGCCCCGCGCTCTCCGTCCGGTCAGGCCGGGGAATGGCTTTTTGAACGTGCGATTCAGATTCCAAGGAGGAGCAATGATGAAAATGAGGTTGATGGTTCTCGTTACTATGGCGGCTTTGTTGGTGTTTTCTCCAGTAACGAAGGCGCAGGAGAAATACGACGGGGAGTATGGGGCGGGACCCAACAAATTTTCCCTGGCGACCGGCAGCCCCGGTGAGCTTGGCTTGCTAAAAGTACTGGGAGAGTCCTTCGCCTCAAAAGCCAACGCCACTCTGCTCTGGAAGAAGGCGGGGTCCGGCGAATCGTTGAAGGCGCTGAAAGAAAAGAGCGTCGATATGATCATGGTCCATGCGCCGGCGGCCGAGAAAAAGGCCGTGGAGGAAGGTTGGGCGATCAAGCGGACCTTGATCGGCTCAAATGAATTTTTCATTGTCGGGCCATCCGATGATCCCGCGAAGATATCCGAAGCCAAAAGCGCTGCAGACGCCTATGCGCGCATCGCCAATGCCAAAGAGAAGTTTTTCTCAAGAGGCGATAACTCGGGCACTCACAAAAAGGAGATGGACGTCTGGGCGAAGGCCGGGATCGCACCTTCTGGCGATTGGTATGTTGTAACGAAGGATTTCATGACTGCCACCCTGAAAAGAGCCAACAATGAAAAAGGCTACTTCATGACCGACAGCAGCACCTGGGTGGCGGAAAAGAACAACACGCCAAGCCTCAAGGTCCTCTTCAAAGGAGACAAGTTTTTGGTGAACACGTACCATGCCCTCTGTCAGCCCGAAGCGGCTACGCCAGGGGCTCAGACGGCGGCAAAGTTCATCGATTTCGTAGGTTCTGAAGAAGGACAGAAGATCATACGGGACTACGGAAAAGAGCAATACGGGCAGGGCCTCTATGACGATGCCGCCTACGCGAAGCAATATGACGATTGAGACGCCCACCGCCATTATTATTCGCCGACTTTTGTAAGGAGAATGAAATGCCCAAGAAACAGGTATACAGCATTTGTGGAATGTGCACCGTTCGCTGCCCAATTCAGGTCGAAGTGGAAAATGGGACCTGCACATTCCTACAAGGGAACCCCCATGCAGCAGGAATCAAAGGGGCTATCTGCGCTCGAGGCGGCGCAGGACTCGCCCTTGTAAACGATGACGAGAGACCTCAATATCCGCTCATACGTGATGGAAGGCGGGGTGAGGGAAAGTGGCGGCGGGCCTCGTGGGATGAAGCTTTGGACTACGTTGCGGAACGATTGAATACCATAAAAGCTTCGCATGGTGGACGAAGCATCCTTTTTTCCGACCGTGGCGGTCCGTTCCGAGACCTTCACATGTCTTTCGTGCGTGGTCTGGGCTCTCCCAACTACTGCAACCACGACGCATCCTGCGCCCGGAACGTCCAGCACGCGGCCTTGTCCGTTTTTGGCTTCGGCCGGAAGGATCTTGTATACGACTTCAAAAATGCTCGTCATGTAGTGCTGCAGACACGAAACATCTTTGAGTCGATCAATGTAAAAGAAGTCAACGACCTGATGGAAGGCATGGAAAAGGGCTGCAAGCTCACGGTCATTGACATCAGGGCGAATGCAAGCTCAGCCAAAGCGGATCGTTTCTTCATGATCCGTCCCGGCGCCGACTACGCCTTCAATCTGGCGGTGATCCATGTTCTGATTGCAGAAAAGCTCTACGATTCCGAATTCGCAAGGCTTTACATCAACGACTTTGAGGAGCTCCGCCGCTTTGTTGAGCCGTACACACCCGAATGGGCCTCAAGAGAAACGGGGATTCCCGCAGAAGAGATTATTTCTTTTACCCGCGATCTCGCGAAAGCGAAACCCTCCGTTATATGGCACCCCGGGTGGATGACCGCTAGATATCGCGACTCTTTCTATGTCTGTCGGTCGATATACCTCATCAACGCCCTGCTTGGCGCGATTGGCGCCAAAGGGGGGCTTCCCCTCGCTAACAAGCCTGGAGATGTCGGACGCAAGGGACTCAAGAAGCTGGTCGATCTTTTTCCGAAGCCCGCAGACAAAAGAGCCGATGGCGTTGGTTGGAAGCATCCCCACTTTGACGCCGGCCCGGGCCTCCTGCAACTGGCCTTCAAAGCCATAGAAACGGAAGATCCTTATCCCGTAAAAGCTTATATTGCCTATCGCCACGACCCGCTGATGGGCTTCCCGGATCCCGAAGCGCTCAAGAAAGTCTTGGATAAGCTCGATCTTCTTGTCTCCGTAACCTTTAGCTGGTCAGATACAGCCTGGTATTCGGATGTCGTGCTTCCTCTCTCTCCATACCTGGAGCGGGAAAGCGTTATCGGCTGCAAAAACGGCCTTTCGCCCTACTTTTTTGTGCGTCAAAGAGCCCTCGAACCGCGCTTCGACACTCGATCCGACTGGGAGATCCTCGCCGGCCTGTCCAAGCGACTCGGCATGGCGCCTTTGGCCTTCGAATCGATTGAAGAGATATGGAAATACCAATTGGAGGGCACGGGAGTCTCGATAGAGGATTTCGACGCCACCGGGCTGGTTCCTCTGGCTGAGAAGGCCTTGTATCAAAAGCTTAGCGATTTCAAGTTCAACAGCCCGTCAGGAAAGATCGAAGTCATTACCGGCAGGCTGGAAAAAGCGGGGTTGCCGTCTCTAAAGCCTTATGAGGCGCCTGCGAGCGGGGAGGAGGGCAAATTTCGAATCACTTTCGGCCGTTGTCCGGTACACACACAGGGACACACGGTAAACAATCCTCTGCTTTTCGAGCAAATGCCTGAAAATGTTCTATGGCTCAACAAAGCCGTCGGGGAAAAGATGAAGCTTCAGGATGGCGAAGAGGTTGAGGTCTCGAGCAACGGGCTTACCGGCGTTATCAAAGTCAAGCTCACGGAATTCATCCATCCCGAGGCGGTCTTCATGGTTCATGGATTTGGCCACACGCTCCCGGTAGAGAGCAGAGCGATCGGGAAGGGAATCCTCGACAACGCCTTCATGCCCGGAGGACTTGAGCTCTGGGATCAGGCAGGCGGCGCAATGGCCATGCAGGAGCACTTCGTGACCGTGAGAAAAGCTCGCTAAATCTCTGCCGACGCATGCGCCCGCTTGGAAGCAGCCGGCGGGCGCATGTCCCTCAAATTTCAATAAAACCCCACTTGTAAGGCAGCTCACAACAAATAACCTACCAAAATTGGTTCAGAAACACCCACCGTCATTCCGGCAGTCTTCAAGCCGGAATCCCGTTTTTTCGCGGGGCTGGCTTCCGGCCAAAACCATGCCGGAATGACAGAACCCCTCTTCCTGGTAGGTTATTTG
>CAZOEL010000053.1:0-48793 GCA_964578835.1 uncultured Syntrophobacteraceae bacterium
GGACTGTAGTGGCCGTGCGCCAGTACGTAGAGACCGAAAAGTTGGATGAAGGGCATGATCATCCTGGAGACGGTGACGACGACCACGCTGGGAGGCGTCCAATCCGAATCGATACGATGAAGCGAGCCATCTTCGCTCGTTGTGCAGGCAGAGGGAATCGGCGCCGCAGGCGAAGATGAGGAGTAGCGGCAGCTAGAGGCCGGTGGAGCGCTCTTCTTCAGCGGTTCCCTGAGAATGAGGAAACACGCAAGGGCGGCTATGAAGACGACAAAAGTCTCGAGCATGGTGTCAAAGCTTCGGTAATCCGCGAGAATGGCCGTAACGATGTTCGGCGTTTCGGTCTCCTTTTGGCACCTCTCTATGAAGTCTTTGGACAGATGGATACAGGCGGGCGACCGAAAGTCTCCCCAGGATGGAAAGTCAACGGTGGAAGCGATAAGCTGCACCGCAGCCAGGAACACCGCAAGGAGCGCTGCTTTCTTCAATCCGTGGTCCTCCTCGTCGTCCTCAAAATAGCCGAGAAGAAAAAGGCGCTGCTGATGCCGGCGCCAATCGCCGCTTCGGTAAAACCTACGTCGACGGCCCCCATCGCCAGCCACTGCAAACACATCATGAAGCTGTACGCCCCGAAGAGGATCGCCGCTCCGAGAAGATCTCTCACGCGGATGGCGGCCAGGGCGCACACGATCATGATGATCAGGGCGATGATCTTTATCTGTGGGATCATGGGCGTTTCCCCTCTCTTCCCGTGTTCATCCACGGGGTAATCCCCACCCGCATGCCCACGACGACCATGGCATGCGTTGCCGTGGGGCTGGTCAGGAAGACGAAGAACCAGAGGAGGAGGAACTTGAGCTTGACGATAAGCGCTGTGCCGTCGTCCCATCCGTGGTATATGGCGAGTCCGAGCAACAAACTGAGAGATCCGAGAGTGTCTAGCTTTCCCGCCATGTGTAAGCGGGTGTAGACATCGGGGAGTCGGAGTATCCCGAGCGTGCCGCCCGTGAAAAAGAGCATCCCTGAGGCGCAAAGTATGATGATGAGCAGATTCGTCACGTTCTCTCCTCCCCGAGACGGGATTGCGGTTTCAAACGCCCTCTCTTGTGCAGGTAACGGCATGCGGCCAGGACCGTGATGAAGTTGAGCATGGCATACGAGAGCGCAATATCTATAAACATGTCCAAACGATCGAAGATCAGGCCGATGAAGACGATCATCACCACGGTTTTGGCGCCTATCGCATTCACGCCGACGAGACGATCCAGGGTGGATGGCCCCACGGCAGCTCTGTACATGGAAAAGGCCATCAAGCTGACCAGGTAGATGCTGGAGTAGAAAAGCATTGTTTCCATCATTCTTCTCCCAGAATGCCGATGATCTTCCGCTCCAGCTCACCGGGGACTCCGGCAGCCGAACGGTCGTCAATGGCGTGCACGGTGACGTAGCCCCGTTCATCGATTTCGGCAGTGATGGTTCCGGGGGTCAGGGTGATGGAGTTGGCGAGCATCGTCAGGCCGAGCCCTGATTTGAGCGACGTTCTGAAAGTGATGACCCGTGGCGATATCTTCTCGTAAAGCTTCGGATGGAAGACAAGATAGAGCATCCAGACATTGGCTTTGGCAATTTCCACAAGCAGCCATGGAATATAGACAATGAGCCGCACCACAGCCCGGCCAGTTCCGAGGCGGTTGAGAGACGGCGGAAGAATCTTTGCCGAAAGCCAGGTGATAAAGCCTGCGGCCAGGGCGCCGAGCCCTATGTGGAACGGATCGTACATGCCCGAGAGAGCGAGCCAGGTTGCGAAGAACACGAGGAAGCGGAGAAGGAATGTCGTGACGGTTCCGAAGCTCCGCACATGCCCGCCCACTGAGTGCGGCTTCGGGCCGGAGGACTTTCTGGAAACGGAAAAAACGTCGTCTTGAGTTAGCATGGCGATCCCTCATTTAGTGAGAAAGGGACAAGACTCAAGGCTGCCGTCGCATGATTTCGCAAAGCCACTGCATGCTCAGGCAACTCTCAGGGTCACAAACCCCTTGCGGAACGTCGGGGAGGGAACGTCGCAACCCGTAGCGAAGCTCAGCGGCGAACATTCCTCCGATAGTGAAGGATTTTTAAGCGAGAGGCGGATCTTTAACGAATAGAGGTTCCGCAAAGTGCGCGGAGATGGAGTCCGCAGAGGCGGGCTTTCCCAATCGGATGAACGGGTCTGCGGCGGGCCGGAGAACACTGCCGCCCGAGGCTTCCATGAACTTACGCCTGGCCCGGTATGAGTCGGAAGAGAGCGAAAAACGGGTAAAAGGGCGGACAGCTCCCATTTCACAGGGGTGCGCATCTGTCAGGCTTCGAAGCCCGAGCCGATCGAGGCTCTTGAAGCCGCAGCCCCGCGCCCATTCGCCTCGAGATTCGATGCAGACCTTGTCCGGCCGAAAAGTCATCAGTCAAGCCACCTCTCCCGCCAGAATTTGCTTCCTTGGCGGTCACGGGATGTCTTTAGCCATGTTTCTTATGATAATGCCGCTTTTGGCATCTTCCAGACATATTGGAAACCGATGCCGAAATGTTCTTACCGTATAACCTCTTGGCGGGCTGGAAACCTAATGAAGAGTTCATTAACGGAAATTAAGGATTCGGAAAGGAATCCATGGCGAGCATGGCGGATCGATTATTGTTTTCGAATATTTACGCAGCATGCCACCTCTTTCGCTCACCTGAAAATTCCTTAATGAAGCTTTAGGGTTGGATTTCAATCCCATCCAGTGGGCCGTCAACATTGTTCCTTCCGGTAGGAGCGGGCCCCCTCTCCCTCAGGCCTGACAATGATACACACATGCCCCCAAGGTGCGGGATGTTGTTGGGCCAGCCACTTATCGTCCTTCCGGCGAAAGCCGGAATCCCGAGGTTCTGTGCGGTTTCTGGACCCCGGCTTCCGCCGGGGCGACGTTGAGCTCACAGGCGCTACTAGCGGGCCGTCAACACCGTCTCTTCCTGTGGAAGCGGGCCCCCTCTCCCTCAGGGAGAGGGTCGGGGTGAGGGAAGTCTTCTTTTGAAATTGAGGGAAGTATTCTCTTAAAAGAGGATTTCCCCTGTCCTCTCCCTCAGGGAGAGGGGACAAGAAATGCCCCTTTGGGTAAGCGAAAAAGGTGAGTTTTGCACTACTGCGGTTTTACGTTCTTTTCATCGGACTCCTTAAGGATGAAGCCGATGCCTCGGATCGTGTGGATGAGCTTGACCGTGTGAGCCTGATCCACCTTCCTCCTCAGGCGGGCTATGTGCACGTCGATGACGTTGTCGAGCGGCGTGGCTCTGGATGTTTCGTTCCAGACTTCACGGGCGAGCATCTCTCGAGAGACGATCTGTCCCCGGTTGCGCATGAGGTACTCCAGGAGCTCGAACTCGCGCCGGGTCAGTTCGATGCCCTCTCCGCTCCTGGCCACCTGCCTCGTGGCGATGTCCATTTCCAGGCCAGCCACCTTTAGATGCATGGCCCGATGACGCCGTCCTCGACGCAAGAGCGCCCGAATGCGGGCAAGCAACTCGGGAAAAGCGAAAGGCTTGACCATGTAATCGTCCGCTCCGGTATCGAGCCCTCTGACCCGCTCTTCGATCCCGTCCCGCGCCGTGAGCACCAAGACCGGAGTCTGCAGCCCCTGCGCCCGCATGGCTCTGAGGATCTCGATCCCGTCTCGACCCGGAAGCATCAGATCCAGGATAACCAACTCGAATGACTCGGCGTTGAGCAGGAAAAAACCCTCCTCCCCGGACGGTGAGACCGTCACGTCATAACCCTCGCCTTGCAGTCCTTTCTTTATAGATTGAGCGATTCTTGCTTCGTCTTCTATTAAGAGAACTCTCACATCCATCCCTCCGGCATCCGGGGCTCAAGGCAGGTATGCAAACAGGTAAGTCTGCGCGCAATAAGCAATCTGCTGGAATGCTGTTTCAAGTTTTTTCCATGGCGACGCCGGCTTCCTCGAATTTTGAGCATGGGATTGATGTTCTCCTTGGGGCTTCAGCGTTCGGCGAGAAAAGCGACGGTCTTCTCGAGTATTTCCTCGCCTTGCTCATTGACGCCGCTTTCAATTCCGATGCATTCCAGGCCATTATCTGGCGGAAGTGCCGGAAGAGAAGCGGCCGCGATGCTCATTCACGCAAATATTGTATTATTTCTTTGGCGCCAAAGTCCACAGAGATCGAAGAAGAATGAATTGAGCGGCTCGGTAAGCATACCAATAGATCCCTCCGTGAATCAACTGATCGAGCCGCTCAACGCCTTGGATAACTCAAGAACGCAGCCCGTCTCGCTCTCATATGCCTGTCCATGTATCTCTGCTTTCAAAAAGGAGTAGAAATCAGGCGTAGTGTGTGGCAAGGATGACCCTGGAAGGAGAAATCTCGTTTGTCACGAGCTTCCGCCGATCCCAGTGAAGAAGGACGGCGAGATCGCACCGGCTATCCACCTGTGAAATGATCGGCGTAATCGAGAGAAAGACAACCACAAAGGAGCAATCCAATGAGACCGGAGCAAGCGGTGATAGAGGTGGGGAAGCCGTTCCCGGGCCCCTACCCGGATCAGGAAGGAGCGGTCCTCGAGTTGAAGCCCCGAGGCCCAGTGATCTTCATTCAGCTCCCCGGCTGTATCCGAGATGAGCGTCGCGCCTTCAAAGATGGCCTGAGGCGCTATGGTTATCTCGAACATATGGTCGGGGAAGTCCCTCTAGCCCTCTTTGCCCTCGAATTCAAAGGCCTGGGCGCGATGGGGATGAGTTTCGACGCCCGCCTCGTTCAGGAGAAGTTTCCAGCCATCCTCCACGCGTACCTGAATCATCCGGAGGGAGTCCCAAACGCATGGCACCTGATTCTGCTCGACGACGCCATGGTGCAGGCTCAAAAGCTTTTGGGCGTGAACCCGAAGCTGACCGATCGCTTCATCTCCACGATAGTAAAACAGCTTGCCGCCCCCTACACCAGGGAAGACTTTGAAAAAGCCTTGAGAGACTTCTACCTGCTTTATACCGACGAAGACATATTCAAATACGGCGCAGCCTTCAAGCAGCCACCCAAAAGAATGTGAGCTTTTCGATGAGAAGAAGCTCTCGCCTCGAGAAAAGCGACTTGATGAAAATTTGACCGTAGGGATTTACACAAAATCAATCATCGTCTCTCACATAGTGATCCAATAAGTCGCGCACTCTGAGCGCCAGGCCTTTCATGGAAAGGGGCTTCTGAATGAAGTGCATGCCTTCGTCCAGCACGCCGCGGTGAGCGATCACATTGGCCGTATAGCCCGACATGAAGAGGGTCTTGAGGTTGGGGTGGAAGGACTGCAGCCTCTCCGACATATCCCGCCCGTTCATCTCGGGCATGACGACATCGGTTATAAGCAGGTCGATCCTGCCGGAGTGATCTTGTGCAAGACCTATGGCTTCACCGGGCGTTCCCGCCGCCAGCACCCGATACCCGAGTCTTTCAAGCATCTTCCTGGCCATATCGAGCATCGCCCGTTCATCGTCAACCAAAAGGATGGTTTCGTTGCGGCCATGCGGGATCTCAGGCTCGCCCGCCGCCTTTTCCTCCGCCGGCTCTCCGATATGCCGCGGCAGGTAGATCTTGATGCTCGTTCCTTTCCCCGGTTCGCTGTAGACGTTTATGAATCCGTTGTTCTGTTTGACGATGCCGTAGACCGTCGCCAGTCCAAGCCCGGTCCCCTGCTCTATGCCCTTTGTAGTGAAGAAAGGCTCGAAGATATTGGCCAACGTCTCTTTATCCATTCCGCAGCCGCTGTCGCTTACCGCCAGGAGGACAAACTCGCCGGGAACAAAACCTGCGTGGACGCTACAATAGGCCTCATCGAAGCTCACCTTGCCCGTTTCGATAGTGACTTTGCCGACGCCGCTAATCGCATCGCGAGCGTTGACGCAAAGATTCGCGAGGATCTGATCGATCTGGGACGGGTCCATGCTGACCTTCCACAGGTCCGCCTTGGGCAGCCAGGCAAGGTCTATATCCTCTCCGATCAAGCGGCGGAGCATCTTGAGCATCCCCTCCACAGTCTCGTTTACGTCCAACACCTTTGGGCTGATGGTCTGCTTGCGGGCAAAGGCCAGTAGCTGCCGGCTTATGTCCGAAGATCGCCTTGCCGCTTTGAAGATTTCATCCAGATAGACGCGGAGCGGATCGGCCGCCCCCACCTCATCCAGGGCCATTTCCGCATAACCGATGATCACCCCGAGCATGTTATTGAAATCGTGCGCCACGCCTCCCGCGAGCCTTCCGATGGATTCCAGCTTTTGGGCCTGCACCAACTGCTCGCCAAGAGCTTTGCGCTCACGCTCCGACCTTTCTCGGGCCTCTTCCGTTTGCATGGCGTAAAGAGAATAGGCCAGGTCTCCCGCCATTTCAGCAAGCAGGCTCAGTTCCTCGGCATCCGCTCCCAGGCCGTGCTCCACTGCGACGGCCAGATAGCCAAAGGCCTTACTGCCATGAATCAGACGCACACACAGTGAATCAGCGTCTGCGCATCCCTTTGCCACCGGGCATGGCCCGCAGATCCCTTCCCGGTCTTCAATGAGCACCACCCCGTCAACGGGTCGCGCAAAGCCGCAGCAAGGCGGCAGCGTCTCCCGATCGAGGGCGGGCAACATGTCGAAGGACGCCGCCATGCCTGCCCCGGCCCAAGAGACTGGCCGGTCTTTCTCGTCGGTCAGAACGATCAGAGCCGAGGTATAACCACGATTGTCCACCAGCAACCGGCAGCCCTCGCGAATCAGCTTATCGCGGTCCCGCTCCCGAATGATGAGCTGATTTACGTCGCGAATCCCACGCAGCACGCGGTTGAGGTGTTCGATACGCTGCTCGGCAAGCTTGCGCTCGGTAACGTCCCAGACGGTCGAAATCATCAGTTGCTTATCGGGAATCGGTAAGTTGCGCGAGGTAATGAACGCGGTCTTATCACCCTTGCGCGTAATCGGCACATCCACCCAATACATACGATCCGGGTCGCCACTGGCGCAATCTTCCAACACCCTCTTCTTCATCTGGTCCCTGACTTCGGGATCTTCATAGACTGCATCCCAGAAAAGATCGGGATTGGCGAGCGCTTCTCTCGTCGTGCGGTAAAACCTCGGGAAGTTGTCATTCATGTATTGAAATTCCACGACCGGATACACCGAGTTGACAGCGATGCCTACGGGGAGGTTGTCCAAGACCGTCCGGATAAAGGCTTCCCTTTCTCGCAGGGACTCCTCTGCCCTCTTGCGATCGGTGATGTCGAGCATGGCGCCGACGATTCCTTTCACAAGTCCATCCGGGCCTCGAAACGACGATTTCTGGAGCATGACCTGACGTCGCGCCCCGCTCTTATGCTCGACCTCGGTTTCATAGGCCTGGACAATCCCTTCATGCAGAAGGACAGAATCATCGTCAAGGAATGGTTGCGCAAGACCGCCGGGCGCTATTTCAGGAGCCGTTCTGCCGACAATGAGCTCCTTGGGCAAGCCGATGAAGTGGGAAAAGGCCTGGTTGCAGCCCAAGTAGACTCCCTTCGCGTTCTTGTAGAACACCGGCGCCGCGATGGAGTCGATGATTGTCTCGAGAAGGCTCTCGCTCTCCTTTAACTCCGACGTCCGCGAAGCCACTTGTTTTCGTAGGGACCACGACCAGACGAAAAAGGCCAACAGGACCAGGAGCAGGGGAGCGGCGATCAGGGCAACGTATCGAAAAACGGTGGTGAGGCTTGGAGCCAAATTCTCGTAGACTCCCAGCCACTTTTTGTGGATGCGCCGGTATTCGCCGTTTTCATCGATGACTTTCAACCCCTCGCTAAGCTGCGCCAGAAGGGCCTTCTGATTGTTCCGCACGGCGTAGCAGTATTCGGGTGAAAGGAGTGAGCGCCGGCCTATAGCGAGATCCGTCCACCCATGTTTCTCTATCCAGTAAAGGGCGCTCATTCGCGCCACCAGTGCGCAATCATACCGACCTTCAACTACTTCCTCGAGCGCATCCTCCTGGCTGCCAACCACCTTGAGATGCTCTCCGAGGCCATTTTGCAGGGCGAAATCGTGCATGATATCGCCCTGCTGCACCACGATGCTCTTCCCGGCGAGCTCGTCCACCGAGGAAGGCGGAGCGCCGGAGCCCTTGCGCACAACTCCGACGCAGTGGTTCGCCGTGTGCGCCTGGGTAAAGTCGAAAATCCCGTCACGCTCGGGAGAGTAGAACACCCCTTGAACGGCGTCGATTTCACCGTCTTCCAGTCCCTTCAGGATTTCCGTCCACGGCCCGAGGCGAATCTCGATATCGACGCCCATCTCGCGGGCGATTGAGCGCGTGAGCTCCACGTTGTAACCAGCGGGTCGTCCTTGCTCATCCAGGTATTCGTAAGGCGGGTAGTTGTGATCTCCGCCGATCACGATTCGGCGCTCCGGTGGGAGCTCCAGGGCCGCAAACCACTTGGCGTGAAGACGGCGGTAGGTTCCATCCGCTATGACCAGAGCGAGCCCCTCGTTCAAGAGGGCCAGCGTATCCTTGTCACCCTCCTTGACCGCAAAGCTGAAGTCCTGGCGGAATCCGTCTATGGGCTTATTAACGACCCGAAGATTCGTAAGCCCTGTCTCCTTGATGAGGCGCAACGCCACAAGTCGCTGAATGACGACGGCATCGTGACGTCCTCGAGACAACTCGAGCAGCGCATCCTGGAAGGTAGCTGTCGTATGGATCTCAATCCCGCGCTCCGCCCGTCGCAGGAACTCCTCGGCGTTGTCACCCTTCATGACGGCAACCCGCCTTCCCCTGAGGTCCTTCAGATCATTGATGCCCTTCGAACCCTCTCGCACGACGATGGCGCCATGAAGAGACATGTAGGGAAAGGTGAAGTCGAACACTGCTTCTCGCTCCGGAGTTCGGCCCACAAGAGGCAGGGCTTCCACCACGCCCTGTTCGAGCCAGCCCTTGACCTCCGTCCAGGGACCGGTGCGGAATGCGACCTGGCGCCCCATGGCCTGAACCGCGGCGCGCATCAGTTCGACCGCAAACCCGCCGGCGCGGCCATTGGCGTCGACTATGGAAAAGGGAGGATAGTCATACTCGCAGCCCGAGCTGATGGGCGAACCTGTCGCCACGGCAGCTTGACCCGCCCGACCGGAAGCTGCAAAGAGCGACACTGCGACCAGGCAACAGACCACGGTCAGCCACGTCCGATACCTCTGAGATCGACAAATGCGGTTCGTATTCTTCATTTTCTCCAGTATTTCCCTCTGGTCAAGGCTCACTCCTCCCCAAGCTCTACGAGATCGTCAAAACAAGCCGCGCGCTTCTGCCGGTATGGCGCGCAAGCAATTGAACAAATTGGCCTCAAAAATATTTCCAGAGAAATATCTTTATAATGGAAAAAAGCAAGATCCAGAATAATGAAAAATCAGTGAAACAAAAGTGAAGATACGCTACTACTTCAGGCAAACCGGCTGTGCGCGTCATTATAATGTAGGCTCATGAGCAGGGGGAGTCCGGAAAGATCCCGAGCTTTTTGCGAGGCGATATCACTTATGACAGCATTGACGACAAGGATCTTCGCGACCAAGCTACTTCGCCTCCTATCTCAAAGATTCCCTTGATGCCACAAAACGGCATCGCGGATTGACTCTTCTATCGGCCTGGGCCCATGCCCCAAGGTCTGCCAACTCCTCCGACCATCGAACGCGAGGGAGCGACGACACAATCTAATGCCTGCGGCGCTACTCCCAGGGCTTCGTGCAGTCATCTTCGCAATCCATTCATCCAAAACAGCCCAGCCCAAGGCTAGAGAGATCGGGATTCTAAACTTGGGCATGGGGCAATTGCTTGCTTTGCTGAGAAGAGAAAAGAATTCCAAAAGGGTGAGATTATAGCCAGAAAGAATATACCTGCACCCCGGCTCGCCTTTTTCTGCGGCCAAGACATGCCCAATGGCGACATCTCTCACATCCACATAATTCATGACACAGTCGATATAGCCCGGGATCTTTTCCCGTAGGAAATCGGAAATCATACGGCCCGGCGGCGTGAGATTTCGATCTCCGGGTCCTATGGGGAGAGTGGGACTCACAATCACCACGGGGAGCCCCTTCCCGGCTGCGGCAAACGCAGCCTGCTCAGCCATAAATTTGGACCGACAGTACGGACCGATCATATCTTCGAGGCATGTAATCGTTTCTTCGTTTATCAGTCCACTCTGATTGCGTGGGGCAAGGATGGATTCGGTGCTGGTGTAGACAAGCCGATTGACGCCGACTGACCGGGCGGCCTCCAGAACATTCTCGGTTCCTTCTCGATTGACCCTGTCAAATACTCCTGAATCCGGATCCCAGAGATGCGGATTTGCAGCGAGATGATATACATTTTCGCAATCCTTCATGGCTTCGCGCAGAGCGCCCCGATCGGCTATGTCGGCTATCACCGCTTCGGAAGGCTGCTCCTCCATCTCGGCAGGAAAAGGATTGCGATCGTATACCCTTACTTTTCTGCCAAGGAGCATAAGCTCCTTCACCAAGTGCGCCCCAATAAAACCGCTTCCTCCAGTCACGAGATCCATCTCTGTTCGCCTCCTACCAAACATGATTTGCGCCCGGGAGAGTCAGTCCACGATTTTTTATCGGCCCAGCCGCAGACAGATTACCGCAGCAGCACGTCCACGATTAAATTGATCAGATGCTCATCAGGCGCCGAGTCCGCCGGGTACCGGATCTTCCGCTGATGCATTTTCGCCAACCCTCGAACAGTGCGCTCGAAGATGAGGCTGACGTCCCCACAGTCGCATTGAAGAGATGAGGGGAATAAGAGCTCGCCCATCCAACTGCCTCCATGGCCTATCTGAACGCGAACGATACCGCGGCTCGCGTTAACCGGAAAGATAAGCCCGGCAAGACACCCTGGAAACGACCGACACTGCCGCTCAAGCCCGCTTCTTATTTCTTAGAAGCTTGTCTTATAAAAGGGTCGATTGCCCCTCCGCCCTCGCCTACTCTGTGCACACATTTTTGCCGATGTAGCATGGCAGGCGATATAGAGGGGCAGCCCGGGCAACGAGTTGCCAGGGTGCGAAGCACAAGAGGCTCGACCAGGACACTGCCCGGTCGCCTTATTCCTCTTGCCCTTCGGGCGCGGGCAACTGGTTGCCCGCGCCACCCAGGATCCATAAGATCCCGCACTACTGGACCGTCAACTTTGAATTTTCCGGTTGCGGTTTTTCCCTCTCCCTCAGGGAAAGGGCAGGGTGAGGGGAGATCCTCTTTTAAAAGAATACTTCCCTCACCCCGACCCTCTCCCTGAGGGAGAGGGGGCCCGCATCAACCGGAAAATACGATGTTGACGGCCCACGTCTCTATATCTCACGAGATGTGTGCATAGAGTAGCCGCCCTCGCTCGTCGAGATCGAAGCAGAAAAGCTCGGTGGTTTGGTCGATGTTCTCAATCTCAGATTGGAGCGCGGAATAAAGGAGTTGGACCATCAAATTAAGGAAGACCGTTGTGCGGCTACGACAGCACAGGCACTGGAGTAAAAACTCGCCGCGTGGAGACGGATCAGGAACCTCGAGTCCCAATGCAACCAGAAACAAAAAAGGCTTAACCTTAATCGGCTAAGGTATGGATGTTCCTGGTATATTTGGGTTGACTTAAACTACAGACCTTCGGGTTCTGCGCCCGAAAGCATTACTTACCTCAGCTTTTAAAACCTCACTATCTCCTCAAGCATTGTCTCCCTCGGCCATCCAATGCCACTGCGCATAAGGGGCTAGCGCAGAACGGAACTGGACCTCAGCGTGCGCCGCTATTTGCAAAATACCCATGGTTTGCAGGTCGGATTGAAATTGGATATGAGTCATGCTTTCTGATTCGATGCGTCCTTTCCCGATAGCCTGGATTGGAGGCCACAGTTCGGATGGAGGGATGATCACGACAGCGGCTTTGTAGGCCTTTTCGCTCATGAGATTCACTGGCTTGGGACCTCTTGGGGCATCGTGCTTTCCCGTCTCCTTATGCTTCCATATTGGCTCAGGATCTTGATCTAAGGAATCCAAACATCGAAGATCGGGCCTCTTCAATGGCTTTTAGTTTATTGACCAATCTCACCTTCATTTTGAGCCTGGAAGCAAGAGGGTCGAGAAGCTCAAAGACATCCTCCCTTGCGACCAGTATTTCTGTTGGCAGCGAGCCAAGCCTTTCGACCACATTGAGGAACTGCTCCCGCAGATTGGCTCTGTATTCAAATGCTTTGGATATATCAGAGTAGAGGATCATGCCGGTGCGGTGATCGGCTATCATGACAGCGCAAGGAAAGAACGGTCTTCCTTCCTCTTTTACCGGCATGGGGACGAAGAATACATCTATCTCCCAGGCCCCTGCCTGCCCGGCAGTCTTCTTATTGATCCGTTTAAGAAGCACTTCGTCCGATGGCTCAACGGAGATATCCAGTTTCTTCAGCGGCTCCGGCTCAAGCCACTGATCTTTCCAAGTAAGATTCGGATAGTTCCCCTCGGCCACTCGAACCAGATGCTGATTCTCTCGGGGAGGGTCGAGCAGATAGGCATCTTCTTTCACCCGCAGGGCCACATCCATTGCCTGGTGTAAAGCCAGAGTGAGAAATCTTGCCTCCTCTGCATTCAAGAACCAAGGGTAATAGCCAGGGGTGTAATTCCGGAACATAGGCCAGGCATTTCTCCCTCTGAACTTGAGCCCCAGCTCCTTTATGATCTGCATATCCTGCTTTTGCAGGAGCTTGCGATCCTCAAAGGATGCCATGAGGCATTTTTGCACGACCAATGCCTCGTCGGGATGAAATTTCCCAGATTGTATCCCGTGATAAACCTCCAGTCCCTCGGTTCCGAGGTACACCCCAAGCGCATAGTGCTCACCAAGCGAGCCCATGATGCAGCAGTAGCCTATCTCACCATTTCCAGGATTCTTCACTCCAAAGAGATTCGCATCCCACATCCATTTCCAGCTCGCAAGCTCCCGGAACTTGACGGCAGAGTCGTACAGGTCTTTCCATTCCTTAAGCGAAGGCGATGAAGCTTCCATAGGTCACCCCTCGTATGGGTCGTAGATTAATGGCAACGAGCCTGGGTTCTCCTTTGATCTGACAGGGCCTCAGGGGCGGCTCTGGGCGAAAAGATCAACCACGAATGGATCTCAGCACGGTGGCTGCCAACATCTCCCGGTTTGCCGGGCTTACTGTAATAACTGATACATCCTCTCTGGTCTTAAGGCTCTGGATGAAAGCATCGTCCTTCAAAGCAATGGCGGCAAGCACGGGATTGGCCGAATCCAGCGCATCCGTGACCGCTCTCCTGAAGGCCATCGAGAGGCACTCCATCTTTCCTATTTCATCGATTACTATCAGGACGCCGGCATCAGGCGCTTGGAGAGATGGAATGGCGATCCTGTCAATCGTTTCGATCCGAACACCGTATTTTCCTACTCGGAATGGGCTTTTGATGCCGACATGAGCGAGCACTTCGCTCAGGCCACCGAAGGTATCGACTGAAAAACCGACTCGATTGCCTCTCTCCCTAATCTCGCGGGTGAGGAATCCTACCACCTCGATATCGAGCTGCCCGACTACTCTTTCAATGAGAGTCGTCTTCCCGCATCCAGGTGGTCCGGTGATAAGAATGTTTTTGGCTTTCATCTCTTCGACCGATCTCTAATCGGGCTATGGCCATGGGGGCTGAGATATCAACGAAGAACAACGATATGGATTTGCCGGGAGCACAGCGTAGCTCATCCTGTATCTCATGGGAAGTGAAATTGCCGGTTTTCCTACTTTCCTATGCGCTCGGTAGATCCGCTCCCTGCCATGGACCACAGGATGCCATGTTCAAAATCTGCAACAGCTGGCCTTCCGGATTCAGGATCGAAATAGACTTCGGCCATAAACTCTCCCTGGAGATGTTTCCGGATATCCTTTGGCTTTGCCCACAGCCTCATGCGCCAGCCTGATTCCCCTGGAGCATACGATCTCTCTACCGGATAGAGTCGTGCATAGAAGTCGGTGCTTTCCGAGTCTTCGACCACCTCCAGGGTGAGCCTCATTGCAACGGGTATGACATTTTCACGAATCCAGAGAAGCCGTCTGGTCCACTGGGTGGCGATAGTGTAGAAGAGGCATGAAAGGAAAATGAATCCTACTCCAACGGAGAGCCAGATGCATTTCCCTCCATAGAGCTCGTGCTGATCCAAAGGGATTTGAAGCAAGCCGGGCTCGAGATAGAGACAGACTGAACAGATGCCAAACATCCCCAGCAAAATGGAAGCGCCCTGCGCTATGCGGTTTCTTCTCTTAAGCCTTGCTATACCTTCCTGTGTCTGCATTCTGCACATCCCGGCGCCATATCTGTTCCACACGCCACATCCGGAGCATCATGAGCTTTTCTTTCCCTGGAGATGGTCCTCAACAAAACGCCTGACTTGATCCCTTGTGGGGAAGAATCCCGAAAGGACATCCTCTCCAATCTTTATAGCTGGAAAGAGCCTAATGCCATCTTTCCATGCAAGAACAGGATGCCTCGTGGCGTCAATGCTCTCAATGTCCAGCTCGGGGTATTCGGCCTTCAGCAGCTTAAGCTCGTTACCTACGGGCCAGCAGCGTGGTCAAATGCCTGATTTGTAGAATTTTACTTTCATCTCAAGATTCCCCTCAATAGGAGTGTGGATGTCCTGTGGTTGCGCAACTCGCCTTTGTGGCGCCTATGTACATTAGCTCGTGTGTTCGGAACCCTTCTTTATACCTCTTTAGCCTTGAGGCTGAAAGCGCATCGCCTTCTCTTCTATGGTATAATCCATCCCGAATAATTTTGCCGGAGAAAAGGAAAGCATGCTCACAGAACTTCAAGGACAGATCGAGAGAATCACCTACACAAACGAAGAGAACGGCTACACCGTTGCGAAGGTAAAGATCCCCGGGCGGCAGGACCTGGTCTGTGTTGTCGGAAACATCATGGCTCCCATGCCGGGGGAGGTGATTAAGATGCAGGGGAAGAAGCATATTCAGGCGGTGAAGTGATTTTCACTGAAAAACAGGAGGAATTGCCATGTCTGTCTACCTCATAATCGAAATCGAAGTGAAGGATAGGGATATTTACTCGCGGTATGTGGAGAGAGCTCCTGAAATAATCAAAAAGTATGGCGGAAAGTATCTCGCAAGGGGTGGAAAGGTCACCCCATTGATGGGAGACTGGAATCCAGAAAGGCTCATCCTGATCGAGTTTGAAAGCATCGAGCAGATTCAGAAATGCTTCCAGTCGCCAGAGTATCTCGGGCTTGCCCCGCTGCGGGAGCAGTCAACGGTTTCCAGATCGATCATTGTCGATGGCTGCATGGCGGGTGGACTGGAGTAGATGGCTGCTATGGGGGCTGTGTCTCAAGGAATGAAGCCTGTCGTCAGTAAAGGAGATGTTTTCGATACGCCCGAGATTCGGGTTGGAGGAGTAGAGGCGGGGTGGATTCCTGGTCTAAATTCAATGCCCTCCGCGGGATATCCAGCCACGTTCCAGCCCTGGCCATTGTCTTCATTTTGCTCAATCGATCTATAGCCATGAGTTATATTCGGAGAAGGGCGGGCGCCGGTGAGCCCTGCACCCGCCTTCAATGACTCTTGAGAAGAGAAGCCTATCCTCTTATAGCCGCTCAATGCACCACTTCCCATTTTCCCATGGGAGTGCGCGCGATAAGGAGGCGGGGCGGGTAGAGTGCGAAAAGAGCCTGGGTTGCGCACTCTTGGGTCTTACGATCCTTGATGCGCTCAAAGGTTTTTGGATTGAGCGGGTAGTAGAGGGGACTCTCTTTGCCTTGAACCAGGACCTCTGAGTTTCCGGTCGTGATGAATTCGATTTGCTCGGAAGTCGTCATACGAAGCCCTGCGGCATAGCACTTGTCCAGACATTTGGCTTTCTTAACACTCTCCGCGTCAATTCCCTTCTCGCCTTTCAGTATCTGATAAAGAGCGGAAAAATTGGGTTTGAACGCCTCCGTGCGCTCCTTCACCAGTCCCATCAGGACCTTCCTGTCATCATCGCTGAGCGCAGTCACCGGAGGATAGTGATGCCAGGGCTTATCGGCTGCAAAGTTTGCCTCGAACTCTCGCTCAAAGACAACCCGACCCGTGACATTTCTCTCATCAACGCCCCCTTCGCCCGTATTGGTTTTGCGCACCTCACCAGGCGAATCCTCGACCGTCGTGATCTGATCGGTTACCGACACCCAGCGCAGCTGAGCGCGGTAGGGCTCTTTCGGATCGGATGGCTCGAATTCGACACGGATAGTGTTCTTCCCCTTGCGAAGCGACGGCCCAAGAGAATCTGCCGTTACCCACACGGAGGGCGCAATTTCTCGTTCACTAAAAATGACAGGGACCTCCTCTTTGCCCACCTCCACGCTTGCTACCGGAACATTGTTGATGCGAACGGAAGCTTTGCCGGGAACGGACTCAACGTGCTCGTTGGCCGGATCACCGATAAAAGGCGTAAAGCTGAACTCGACATTGAGGATTTCCGCCGAGGCCAATGAGGTCCAGAACAGCACCAGGGTCAAAACCATCTTCCACATGATTCCCTCCTTTTTTGAACATGAACGACAGCTCATCAACTATTGTCCGCCGACTCACCCACTCCGCCAACTTACCAGAAGCCCGCCAGCAGCCAGCCCGGGTTTCCGAATTATGAAAAAGAACTCTGTAGACGGTTATCATCCAAGGATCTATTGAGATCAAATCCTCACCCTAACGCCTCGTTTATTCCTCGTTGATCTTCTCCCTCAGAACCCCAGAGCACTTGAATGTGACCACTCTCCTGCCGGGAAGCGCCATGGGCTCTCCAGTTTGAGGGTTCCTCCCTCTCCTTTGGTGTTTCTCCCGGACCAAAAACTTCCCGAACCCGCTTATGAGCACATCTTCTCCTTCTTCAAGCGATTGCTTCATGAGCTCAAAGAGGGTTTCTATGATGTGGGCGGATTCACCTTTGGTGAAGATGTTCTTTGCAAATAGCTTTTCCACGATGTGGGCTTTTGTGAGTGTAGCCACACGTTCTCCTTGTGTTCAGACCAATAGCCTTCTTATGCTTTACCGCCGCCAGACCGGCACATCCTATACTGACTGCTTCAAACTGACAACCAATGCTTATCCCTTGCTGACTGCGAGGCCGGAAATTTCTTTCCGCAGGGTGAAGGGTTGATTGGGAGCGCGCCAACCGGGAAGAAAAGAGACAAGGCTGTAATTGCTGAGCTTAAAGGCTCGCCAGCTGAGTATTTGGAGGCGGCATTCCCAGCTGAGCTTTATGAACCAGCGCCACAGAGAGAAGAATAGAAGCGATTAGCCGGAAGAACTTTTTGCTTCGACAAGCGAGTAAAGACGTACTATACCGCTAATACTGAATAAGTGTGAGGTCCCGCGGCAGAGGCCCTCACCATGACATCGATCACCAATGGAGCAAGGAAAATGAAAGCACGATCCTTTCGGATGGCGATCTTTCTTTGTCTTTTTGCGACCGGAGCCATTGCCGCACAAACCGAGTGTCCCAAGCATTAACTGTGGATCTTCCCAAGCCGAGGGCTCACAGCAAGAAGGCCGCCATCGAAGATAGCAGCATCCTTCCCCGTAGAGCTCAGTAAGGAGAGGCAGGTTTGAAAAGCCCGGTTGATCCCTTCGCCAACGAGAGCGAATCCCTGCAGATAGATGAGCTCACCATCGAGAACCGGACCGATAAGGTATCGATCTACGGGAGCATTGATATCACTCGTGACAAGAGAGGACTTGAGGCTGCCCGAAAGCTTTCAGCCCTTTTCAAGGCAATGGTCGATAAGCTCGAATCCGAGGATCTTCCCGATAAGCTTTCTCAACCGAAGAATATGGACACGGTCAAAAACCCGTTCGAGTGAATCGCTTCGATCTTGAGAGGCCGGCTCAGGTGAGCGGGCATGAAGACTCGAGGGGGACCGTATTGAATGGACCACAAGGAGATGGTCAAAAGGGCTGAGAAATGGCTGCTGAACACGAGGCGCTGCGGGTTTGTCCTCATAGAGCTCTCCCCCTGGATCTGCAGCGAAGTCCCGGACGCCATCGGGTGGGATAATCAGAAGGCGAGATCCTTCCTCATAGAGTGCAAGACCTCCAGGGCGAATTTCTTAAGTGATGCTGCAAAGCCGTTTAGAAAGCGCCCAAGGCGTGGGATGGGGAACTTTCGCTTCTATATGGTTCCAACTGGTCTGGTCCGCCCTGAAGAACTTCCTCCCAAAGGGGGACTGCTCTATGTGTACCCGAAAATCATCAAGGTTGTTGTGCAGCCCGAGCTCCATGATGATCCAAAGATTGCCGCCAATGAACGGCCCCTCCTGTGCTCTGCCCTGAGGCGGGTGCATTTTAGAGGAGACTTGACGAAGATTTATGAGCCGCCGGGCAATGGGGCAAAACAGGAAGAATGATTGAGGTTTCACCGGAAAGAAGCTGAACAGGATGAGCGAAAAGCCAAAAATCATCTACACCATAGGGCACTCGACGCTGAGTATCGCCGCTTTCATAGCTATCTTGAAGGCGCACGAGATCGAGCTCCTGGCAGATGTAAGGACAGCTCCAATGTCACGGCACAATCCCCAGTTCAACAAGGACACGCTCCCCCGTGATCTTTCAGAGGCAGGAATCGGCTACGAACACTTCGCCGGTCTTGGTGGCCTTCGGCACTCAAGGCTTGAAAATTCTCCGAATACCGGCTGGCGATCCCCTGCTTTCAGGAGCTATGCGGACTATATGGCGACTCAGGAGTTCAGGGCTAGTCTTGACCTGCTCATCGGGGCCGCAATGGCGAGGCGAACGGCCATGATGTGTGCGGAAGCGGTTCCCTGGCGCTGCCACCGGAATCTCATATCAGATGCCCTGACACTTCATGGATTTCGTGTCATGCACATAATGGGCGAGAAGGGAAGCCACGAACATGCAATCACTCCCTGGGCGCATGTTTCCGGCACGGAGATCAGCTATCCGGCAAATGACGCATAGTACCTGGTTGCGAACAGCCCGGGAAAGTTGCTAGAATTCTCCTCCATTCCGTTGTGCGGCCGCTGTTATGGATCATAAGATGTGTTCAACATATCTTGAGGTATTTCAGGATAGATGCCGAACGCCATAGAGGAGAGATGTCTTGAAATTCTATGCCTTTTCTCTGCGGGGCGATCAGTGGTTGGATTTTGACCCGGCAAGGGTGTTAAAAATAGAGTTCTGCCCGCCTGCAAATGTAGAATAGCTCCAAGAGATGGTGAATAGCCATCACACTTCAGTTGACTCTCTCATGCATCAAGTATTCAGCATCGCCACAGCACTGGGCTACGGAGTTCCATGGCGAACCCTTCTGGTCTCTTAAGCGTTTTTATTAGTGGTTATACGTATTGACCTGAGTAATCATAATTCCTAATCTTTGGGCATATACTTGATACCAGTTGTAAAAGATACGGTCATAACTGGATCAAAAGAGAAGAGGAGTATCCGATCCCACTGGAATAGCTTTGGGGGATAGGCGGCGATCGTAACCGTTTGAACCCAACTGATGGGAAATCTCTTGTCTTGAAGGGAAAAGGCAAATCCTCCCTCAGATACAAGAAATAAAGTCAATATCGCGATGCCTTGGGGATCTTTTCATTTGGAGTGAAAACATAAGCGTGAAAGCATCCAAAAAATGGAGATACAGTCAGTTTGTAGTCCTTACAGTCGGACTGCTTGTTGTGACCCGGTAGAGAGCCAGGAGGGTGTGCGGCCAATCGATAAAAAATAGATTGAAAATTGAGGAGCGCTTCAACAGGCCTCTTCTTTGAAGCATATAATAGGAGCAAGTAAATGACAAAACGATATAAAATATGTCTGGCTGCAGGGCTGGTCGTCCTGCTCTCGGTCGTTGGTTTAACAATAACGAGCAAAATGGGAGTCGCCATCGATCCCTTTTACCCGGTGGATGGGGAAGTGTTCCAGTCGGGGGTGATGTACGAACCCTTCACCCAAGAGCTTCCCATACCTCGGGTGAAGGAGTCGAGGGGGCCATTTGAATTCCAGTGCTCTCTGGCTCAATTCGAGGGGCAGAAGGCTCCAAAGTTCTACGAGGTACATGCCAGGAAGGCCATGACTGAAATCGTCCCGGGAGTCCAAACGGAAATTTGGGGCTATGACGGAACGTATCCAGGTCCAATGTTCAGAGCCTTCCATAATGAGCCCGTTATCGTTCGCTTTCACAATGAGATCATGGAATCCATAACTATTCCTCACTTCCATGGCGGCCATCAGACAGCGGAGTCCGATGGAGTTCCCACGGTCGAAGGACAGATCATTCCTCCAGGCGAGTTCAGGGATTTTTGCTTTCCCAACATAGCCCCCATCGAACCCACCACGGGCAAGGAGGACATGGGAGATTTCCCGAGCTTCATGTGGTTTCATGATCACTCCCACGAGCCGGGCTCTCCTGTTGGGATCACGGGAAGAAACGTCTACATGGGACTTGCGGGCCTCTACAGCATAAGAGATGAGTTGGAGCAGAAGCTTGTCGATGACGGGGTCCTCCCCTCCGATGAGTTCGAGATCCCCCTCGTCATCCAGGATAGAGCCTTGGATGCGGGAGGTAGACTCATCTACAACGCGGAGGCGGTGGACCACGATGGGGTGCTGGGGGATATTCCCGTTGTCAACGGCAAAGCTCAACCAATGCTCCGAGTGGAGAGGAGAAAGTACCGATTCCGCATCCTCAACGGCTCTACTGCTCGCTTCATCCAGCTCAGGCTGACCTCGGGAGAGTTTGTGCAGATAGGAGCCGACACATGGCTTCTTCCCCAAGCCCTCACTCCATCGGCATCCGATGAACGGGGAACGCGCGTGGGCGAGATCCGCCTCGCCAATGCAGAGCGGGCGGATGTGATCGTGGATTTTAGCAACGCCCCCGATGAGGTGTTCTTGGAAAA
The DNA here is from genome assembly GCA_964578835.1 of uncultured Syntrophobacteraceae bacterium. Lineage (GTDB taxonomy): Bacteria > Desulfobacterota > Syntrophobacteria > Syntrophobacterales > Syntrophobacteraceae > CAZOEL01. The sequence goes on from CAZOEL010000053.1 coordinate 20,956, forward strand.
CATTCTTTTCCAATCCAAGGGGCGCTCTCCGGAAGAGGTGGTAGAGCCGGGAACATTTCTTGTAAAGTTCGTCGTTGAAGGTCCTACGGTTGAAAGGGATGTCAGCATTGCACTCGGAACCCCTCTTCGCCCTCATACGGCGATCACTGCCGATGAGATCGTTAGAACGCGCACCTTCGAGTTCGAGCGAAGAAACGGCAGATGGGCCATAAACGGCGAGTTCTTCGATCATGACCGAGTGGATGCCAATCCTGTGGTCGGCACTGCGGAGAGGTGGATCCTCAAAAACGGTGGGGGGGGCTGGAGTCACCCCATTCACATCCACCTTGAAGCCCATCAGATACAAAGCCTCGAGAGACGAGCCATGGATCCTCAGGAGAAGTTCAAGAAAGATACCGTAAGGCTCCATCCCAACGAGGTGGCTGAAATCTTCATCAAGGCCAGGACATTCCCCGGCCGATTCGTCTTCCACTGCCATAACAACGAGCATGAGGACAATGCCATGATGGTCCGCTGGGATGTGGTGGAAGCGGAAGGTCAGGAGAGAGCCCTGACGGACAACCAGGCTATTATTCGGGCAGGGGAAGCTCCATTGCCCTTGGCGCCCAATGCTCTGGCGAGCACGGCTACGGGTGTTCCCACTGACCTGACGGTCGATGGCGAGTCAGCCGTTGATGCCGATGCGACAAGCAAGGCATTGAGCGAGTCGGAGAATGTCACTACTGACGATGCGAGCGCCTCAATAAGTGAGCCCACTACTTTAGTCGAACCATCTGGCGATCCGGCTCTCTAGTTTCAGAAAGGAACAATAGATCGAGATGGAACGGGGGCACCTGTTCCATCTCACCAGATCCCTCCGATCAAGAATATAAACGGTAATCCAGTGCATGATAGATCCGGTACGGTCAATATCCGGCACTCAACCTCTAATGCTCTCTGGTGGGATATAGATGGAGCCGGGAAGCGGCTCTGCACCATTTGGATCAATGGAGCACGTCACATTCCTTTCAATTCTACCACGGTCCATATTGCTTGCCAGAATGTTGAATCCGGTTGAACAAGGGGCGCATAACACATAATCTTTGTATATGTTGATGTGCGTCAGTGAACTCGTCCAGAGCCTCGATGAAGACGGCATGTCATGTGAGGCCGCAGGCCATCTGAATTTCATCTTGTCAGGAATTTTTCGGAAGCCTTCTTGATCAGCTCCCGAGCTGTGTCGGAAAGCCAGCAGTCGAGGAAGAGCTCATTCTTGGACTTATGGTTTGTCTCATACCGCGCCTTAACCTCTTCTACCCGGTTGGCCTTGATGGCGGAAAAAGCTGCCTGAGAGAACTCCGCTATTCGAGAGATTTTCTCAACCGCTCTTTCTTCCAATTCCTTTTGGACCATGACCTCATCAACAAGGCCGATATTTTTGGCTTCGGACATCACCATATACTCACCGCCATAGAGCATTTCCGTTGCAGAGCGATCTCCCACGATCTGTCTCAGCATGAGATCGGCCAGATAGGGCACGGGAGCTCCCAGCTTTATTCCACTCAAACCGATGAGTTTCTTGCCCATGGCGGCAAAACGGTAATCTCCCGTTAGTGCAAGAATAGCCCCTCCTGCGGTGGCATGGCCGGAGATGGCGCAGCAAGTAGGCAGGGGAAGCGTGAAGAGATCCATGACAATGTCGTCAAACTTGTGGATGAAATCGGACATCTCAGTCCTACTGAAATCTACGAGCACCGATAGATCAAAGCCCATGGAGAAGAACTTTTCTCCTCCTGTGAGCACCATGCCTCGAAATCCATTTCTGATCATGGGGAGCGCTTCCGATAGCTCTTCCAGCAACTCCATGTCTATGGTGTTTGTGACTCCATTGTTCAGCCGTAATATCGCCACCTTTCCGCGATCTATTATTTCCACTCTTTCCATAAGCCTCCCTCCTGTATATGTCCTGATCCCCCGTCAGCTCGTTGTCCGCTCCTTTACATAGGGTCTTCTGAGCAAGCCTGATTCCACATGCCAGATCCACTGGCGGGAGAGCTTCAGGAGTATGCCGGAGCTCCTTGTGCGCCGCATCTGGAATTCTCATCAACGATTCAAAAGCTTCATCATTGCTTCCGGATACCGAGACCCAACTGCCGCTCCGAACGGCACTATCTCCTCGATGCGCTTAAGCTCATCTTCAGTGAGGTTGATGCTCAATGCGCCTACGTTCTCCTCCAGGTATTTCCGTCTTTTAGTACCAAAAATAGGGACGATATCCACTCCCCGGGCCAGCACCCAAGCAAGAGCGAGCTGTCCTGGTGAGCACCCCTTCTCTCGCGCCATCTCTTGGATGCGTTCTACCAGTTCAAGGTTCTTCTCGAAGTTCTCTCCCTGAAAGCGGGGGGATGTACGGCGGTAGTCATCTTCCTGAAGGTCTTCAAATTTCTTGATCTCTCCTGTGAGAAACCCTCTACCGAGGGGGCTGTAGGCGACAAATCCGACTCCAAGCTCTCGGCAGGCATCGAGCACCCCATCTTCCGGGTCCCGAGTCCAGAGTGAGTATTCGCTCTGCAATGCCGCTATGGGATGTACGGCATGAGCTCGCCTCAGAGTCTCCGAACCTGCTTCGGAAAGTCCCAGATATCGAACCTTGCCCTCACTCACCAACTGGGCCATTGCACCGACTGTATCTTCTATGGGCACATCGGGACCGACTCGATGCTGGTAATAGAGGTCGATTACCTCTATCCCAAGACGCCTGAGACTTGCTTCACAGGCAGAGCGAACGTATTCAGGTCTCCCGTTGACTCCTCTGGCGTGAGGATCTGCGCTTCTCACTATGCCGAATTTCGTTGCCAGAACGACCTCTTCCCTATGCCCCTTTATGGCGCGCCTCACGAGCTCTTCATTGGTAAAAGGGCCATACACGTCCGCTGTATCCAGGAAGGTAACACCGAGCTCTATAGCCCGGTGAATCGTTGCGATGGATTCCTTTTCATCCCGTGCTCCATAGAATTCCGACATTCCCATGCATCCCAGCCCCAGTGCAGAAACGGTGAGTCCACTCCTGCCAAGCTCTCTTGATTCCATCGTGTTTCCTCCTCCGTTCCTTTTGTGTGAATAGATGATGTTAGCGAACGGTCTTTATGATGATCTACTAAAATCTAGAGCATGAATTCACGCGAGCAGTGCTTCAAGCTGCTCAAGATTGAAGGAAGTCTCATGGGCTTTCGACATCCATCTCGCACATCGATTCGCATCCAAAGGAATTCCAAGGGGAGGGATTCCTGCCTGAATGCACAGCCTCATGCCCATGGCAAGCTCCGGAATACATGCGATTCCCAGGGCGCCAATGCTTGGGTGCTCCCGCTTGAGTCTTTCAAAGAGCTTCTCCTGGTCGATTTCTACGGAGATATAGGGCTTGATCCCGTACCTTTCGAGGAGAATACTTCCCAGGTGGATGAAGCACTCATCGGCGCATCCCCTGCACACCGCTTCTACATCACCTTTGACTGAGCGGCAATCGGGTCTGAAGTCACGAAGGCAATGGGCAAGGAGAGCGAACTTGTATTCGGCCTGTTTGAACGCTTCCCTGTAGATTCTGTTTGTGAGGTCGATCTCGAGCATATAGAGGTGGTATTTCTCCTCGGTCGTGGCAAGCGTAGCATCCAATCTCTTTGCGATAGGCAGGGTTTTCAGGTGTTCCGAAACCTCCCGGGTATAGGTGGATAGAGACTGCCTGAGAGTCTCTCGAAAGAATTTGAGAGTCTTTCGCTCTGCTCCCATGGCTGTCAGGTCACTCAAAAGAGGCCTCTTTCCCATCTTCTGTATCAGCCTCAGGAGCTTTCTCTCATCAGGACAGTGTTGGAGGAACATGTCCGCCAATCTTTTTATCTCGGCATAGTAGTGTTCGCTACTGCCGCACTCTCCAAAGAGGGAATAGGTTTTACCTCGAAGAGGCTTGTATATCTTATTGAATTTTGACACACGAAATCTCCGGTTCCGCTGATATGGCCTTGCTTGTACCGTCATCGTTTGCGAGGCTATTGGATCTGTTCCTCTATCACCCTGGCAACTCTTTGCCCGCACCGAGCGCATGAGCCCCTTAAGACAACGCTTTTCCCTACAATCTCACCAGAATAATCAACGATAGTAGTAGCTCCTCTGCAGGCAGGGCGCCACACGTTTCTTTCTATCTTCTTCTGGTGCTCCGTGGGAATGCTCTGCCAGGCTTTGCGTGCTTCATTAGTCCATGTCTTATGCATTGAAGGCTCTCCTGTGGAACATTCTGGATCAAGCTTTATAAGGTTTCCATGAACCATTCGCCCCTCAGACGCTCTTGGCATTACTTGATTCAGGTCATACATTAATGGAGCTCTTCCGGCCAGTGGGTAAAGATCCAAATAACAGGACAAAATTCTACGAAACGGGAGAGCGCCCTAAAACTTTCTATGCAAACACTTGCGATCCACACCTGACCGCCACTACCTGGCTGATGGGTGGATAATCAGGGAGATCCCGGGTGAACATGCTTGGTGGCGTCTCCTCAATAACATAACCTCAAAAGAGGGCAGACTCATGGCCGAGATGATGAAAAATAGAAGCGTTCTGTTTGATTCCTTTGACCTCCGAGGTATTAAGCTCAAAAACAGAGTCGTTATGGCTCCGTTGACACGGTCTCGGGCGGGTAAAGAGCGCATGCCAAACTCTCTGATGGCTGAGTATTACGGGCAGAGAGCTTCCGCCGGTCTGATTATAACCGAGGGGACTCTCATCTCGAAGCAGGCTATTGGATGGCTCAATGCTCCGGGTATCTATTCTGACGAGCAGGCCAGAGCATGGCGGAAGGTCGTGGATGCTGTTCATGCTGAAGGAGCCAAGATATTTCTCCAGCTCTGGCACTGCGGGCGAGCCTCTCACAGCAGTTTTCATGAGGAGGAGGGGCTACCTGTCGGTCCATCGGCAATAAAGCTGAACGGAGACTACATTCACACACCCATAGGAAAACAGCCGTATGAAACTCCCCGAGCTCTTGAGACGGATGAAGTGGCGGGAATCGTCCACGACTACAGGCATGCTGCCGAACGGGCCAGGGCGGCTGGCTTTGATGGCGTCGAGCTGCACGCAGCCAATGGATATCTCATTGATGAGTTCCTCCAGTCCAAAACCAATCACAGAACTGATCGCTATGGCGGGAGTCTCGAGAACCGATTCCGGTTTCTCGATGAGATCCTGACAGCCGTTACTCGTATTCTTCCTCCCGAACGAGTTGGCGTCCACATTGCTCCAAACGGCAACTTCAACGATATGGGCTCACCGGATTTTCGAGAGACTTTTCTTTACGTGGCAAAGCAGCTCAACCGTTACGGACTGGCTTATCTTCATGTAGTGGATGGCCTTGAGTTCGGCTTTCATGGACTGGGCGCCCCGATGACGCTGCGGGAATTTCGGGATGTATTCGATGGTCCACTCATGGGCAACTGCGGCTACACGATGGAGACGGCGCAAGCCGCCATAGAGCATAACGATGCAGACCTGATCTCCTTTGGACGCCCATTTATCAGCAATCCGGACCTTGTGGAGCGTTTCGCCAATGGCTGGCCCTTGAATCCGCCTGCCGATATGAAGGTCTGGTACTCATTTGATGAGGCTGGCTATACGGACTTTCCAACCTATCAACCATCCATGGCATGAGCAGGCCGACGGAAGCATCAGAATCCGTGTCTACTTGGTTATCGCATAACAGTAGGCATCACAGGGCTCATCACTTATGTTCGGGTGTATGCTCCACCGCCTGAGGATTCCCTCCCTCTGCATGCCGATTTTCTCCAGCACCCTGGCCGAAGCGGTGTTCTCGATGTTGCACACAGGGGGACGCAGGGAAGTAAAGTGATGGGGAATAAAAATGGAAATTATTGACCATAGCTGGTCTTCTCAAATGGCGATAAGCTCAAGGCTGTCCTGTCGTTACCAGCCGCTATAGTATATTTTCTCCTCTCTGCAACGGTCCTCACGACCAGGCTTCTGGGCTGGACACACCAGGGGTTGATTAAACGCGATTGCATTGTCACCTATGTTTTTCAGCCCTCTCATGACGTTGTTGACGCCCTGGCTAAATCCACCCGTCAAGAGCATGATCGAACCTGATAAAATTCCTATGTCCACTATTACCGCCCATCTTCAGGGGTGAACCTGGGTAAATGGTGGAAAATAAGGAATCCCGGCAAGAATCCCGCCGACGCGCAAAATGTTTCGATTTATTTTTGGTTCCGACTTTGGCTTCCGACTGTTTCCGATTTTTTATTTTCGACTTCCGATTTCCTATACTTTCGACTGCTTCCAACTGAGTCAGAACAGGCTTTGGGTTTGACTTATGCGATAATTAAAGACGGTCTGCCAGTCGGAAATTAGTCGGAAATAGCCAAGGGAATGCAGTCGGAAACAAAAAAGGCCGCTAAGTTCTAAACACTAACCTAGCGGCCTCACTGCATTTTCTGTGGTAGCGGGGGGCGGATTCGAACCACCGACCTTCGGGTTATGAGCCCGACGAGCTACCTGACTGCTCCACCCCGCGTCAACCAAACAAAATGAGGATAATCGGAACTGGATGTTTTGTCAAGAAGATTTATTTCTGATCTTCAATACCTCTTTAGAAATATTCCACAGGTGAGCTAAACCATGCCGGCTCATCTTACAAAGCTCCCTTGGACGATGGAATTCCGGATCTTCGATCATCAAGGCGGGTCGCTTCATCCAAGGCTCGCCCGCACGCTTTGAAGACAGCCTCAATTATGTGATGCGTATTGCTCCCATAGGGAACGCGTATGTGCAGAGTTACTCCACCATGGTTGCAGAAGGCGCGAAAGAACTCCGGCGCCAGCTCCGTTTCAAACTGCCCAACCCTTGCCGCGACAGGCGGAAGTTCGTATACGAGGTATGGTCGGTTGGACAGATCGAGAACAACCTCCGCGCACGCCTCATCCATTGGGACAACGGCGTGCCCGTAGCGGCGAATCCCGCTTCGATCGCCAAGCGCCTTTGCAAGAGCGTCTCCGAGGCAGATCCCGATATCTTCCACCGTATGATGAGCATCAATCTCGAGATCGCCAACGGCTTCTATCTTCAAATCGAAAAAGCCATGCACGGCAAAAAGAGTCAACATATGATCGAGAAAAGGTACGCCCGTTCGAAGCTGCGCCGTTCCCTGTCCATCAAGGCAGAGATCCAGGCTGATCCTGGTTTCTTTCGTATTGCGCTCAACAAAGCCTTGCCTTAAATCCACAGCCATGAGTGTTATAGAATCCTCTCGCAGAATACTTGTAAGCAATCCGCTCGAAGCTCTAGGCGAGCCTTTCGAGCGCCTCCATCACATATTTCAATTCTCGGGGCGATTGATAGCACAAATGATTCAGTTTTTCATGCCTCAATTATAAGGAGCGAGCATCTTTCAAGAAAAATCATCAAATCGGTCCCCTGCCCTTATCTTTCGCTCCTCAGCCCAATCGGCTGCAGACATTTTGGCTCCCGCGGGTCCTCGTATTTTACTCACTATGAGCCTTCCGCCGGGAACCAGGATGTGAATCGCACTTCCGTCAATTTGAGCTATGGCGCCTGGAGGCCCTGACTCTGTTCCGTCTGTAAGGGACTTAGCCCCAAAAAACCTTGATTTTTCCCCTTGCCAGTAACTATATGCCCCCGGCTGGGGATCGCAGCCTCTTATCAGATTGAAAATCTCAGCCGAGGATTTCTTCCAGTCAATCGCGGCCGCACTGTCATCGCAGGGGGGCTCGTATGTGGATTTTGCCTCATCTTGAATGATTTTTGGCGCGCGTCCCTCTCTTATCAATTGCGTTGATTCGACCAGCGCCTCTATTCCCATCGGAAACAGGCGTTCAAAATAGAGAGATCCCGCCGTGTCTTCGGGACCAATCTCCGTTTCTTTCCGCAAAAGGATAGGCCCTGTGTCTATGCCTTCATCAGGCCAGAAAATGGTCAGTCCGGTCTTCTTCTCTCCCATGATGATCGCCCAGTTGATGGCGCTGGCGCCGCGATGGCGAGGCAGTATGGAAGGATGATAGCAAATAGCGCCCTTGGAAGCAGCTTCAAAGTAGCGAGGCGGAACTATGCTGGTGACGAAAGCAAGGACCGTCAGATCGGGCTCCAGCGCCTTATATTGCGAGAATGTCTCCTCACTCTTGAAGGTCTTTGGCTCAAACACGGGGATCCCGGCGGCTAGAGCCGCTTCCTTGATCGGGTCCGCCTTTCCCCCCGATTTCTGCTCGGGCGCGTAGACTCCAACGACCGTCTCGCCACTATCCAACAAAGCTTCAACGCTTTTCGCTCCGAACGCCGACTGGCCGATCACGACAATACGCATGGGCGTCTCCTCCAATTCATTTCAGTTCGACAAAAAGGTTTTCTTCGCCGCGTAGTTGCAAGGTCATCATCTGCAGACATACCTTTGCAACAGCTTCTCAAGGACGCTCAAGACGAGCAGAAAGAAATGGAAAGGCGCTCTTGACAGTCAATAACAATGAGGGGATGCGAGATTATGGAGTAGTCAAAGGAACTTCAGAGCTCAGTTCAACATCGAGCGGAATACTGACGGAAAAATCATGAGCAGACATGCTTCAGGTATCACGAGGCCAAAGAAACAGCAAGCTTAAAGTCGAATGATATCAATGTTCGTCTTTTTGTTGTGCGCTCTTCCTATCGGGAGCTCCGTTGCTATCGGAAGCAGAAGAGCGAAGCTTTTCTTCGGAATAGGAAACCAGTCTGTTGGAATGCCAGGGTTGCCGGGCGAAAAACGGCTCATGGCGAAGTCTACACGGATCATAGCCGCAAATGGGGCATTCCGGATCGATGCACGGCTCCGCATGTATAAGGGTGTCGCCGGCTTCCCCCAAGTGCGTGTCGAGAAGGGTTCGGATCTGCATGACCTCTTCGTGCGCCGCCTCAAGGGTCATGTTCCTCGGTAGAATGAGATGAAAGTCAACATAAAGGCGGTTTCCCGCCCGCCACGCGCGAAGTTTATGTATGTCGATCCACGCATTGCGTCGATGTCGACTGATGAGTCGGGTGATCTCCTCCAAAAGCTCGGGATCGGAAGCATCCATCAGCCCCGCAAAAGACTGGCGCACAAGCTTCGCTCCGGTGATAAGAATATTGAGAGCAACTAAACAGGCAATAGCTCCATCCAGCCAAAACCATTGCGTTTGTTTGACGATCAGGAGGCCGAGGAGCACCCCCGCTGTTGTATACACATCGGTCAGGATATGCTTTCCGTCTGCAACCAGGACGAGAGATCGCGTCTTTTTGCCCACCTTAACGAGCAAAAGTCCCAGTCCCAAATTAACAAGGCTTGCCGCCAGCAGGATAAGCAAGCCGATATCCAGTTCTTGAAGCGCATCCGGATTGAGGATCTTTGGTCCAGCGCTGTAGAAAATCCCGAGAGCGGCAAAGATAATGAGCGCCCCTTCAAAGCCTGCCGAGAAGTATTCTATCTTCCCGTGTCCATAGGGATGACTCGGATCGGGAGGCTTGGAAGAAAGAATAATGCTCCACATGGCAAAAGCGCTGGCCACCACATTGATAATGGATTCGAGAGCGTCGGACAGAATGGCCGACGAGCCGGTAATGTAATAGACATAAAATTTGGCTCCCATCAAGGCAGCGCCAACAAGCAGCGACATGCCAATCGCCAATAGGCGGCTTTTTGCAAAACTCCTTTCTCTTGTTTGGTCCTTCATCATCTCATCGCACTCAATTGCATGGCCAGGAAATGCATCATTAGACGACTCGCGCCTGTGCGGCTCTTACTAGCGGGAAAAGCAGGCAGATATCCGCTTTGATTCATTGACTTCATAACTTACCAATTTGATATGAAGGATAATTACTCTCAACAGGAAAAACACGTTATCAGGCGCCATAGCTTCTTTTATTTCGCGCGTGTTAGACAATAATACATCATGCAACCATCGCCAATAATAAATCACACAAACACGTTTACCACGTTGAAACCGCTGCTTTACAAAATGAATTCGCCGCACATGCTTTCGTCGCTATCTCTGACGGGTGCGGCTCTTTCAGAACGACAGGTAAGCGAGCCTGGAGGGCTTCTCTCCCCGATCGTCGTTCCAAAAGATCCGCACCCAACTCTGTATGTGAATCTTCTCTTCGATTCCCGTCCAAATGGGGATGTTGTAAAGCAAACGCTTGATTTGAACGGAGGTTATCAAATCCTCTTTTCTCAGATAAGAAAAAGAGCTACTTGTTCACAAGCAAAGATCCGATTAGTCAATAAGATCCTTTGAGCATGGGGAGGGGAGATTTCCGAGAGAAAGGAGGTATCTTGCAGCATGCAGAAGAAAATCATTATCGGGGTAGTTCTGATCTTGATTGGAGTAATCGTCTTCCACAACTCCAGCACCAGAATGGAGGTCAATGACTCCCTGATCAGCATTGATTCTGGCAGCCACCATATCGAGGGCGCTCTTGAACCGGAAGCCACATACCACTTCATCATGAAAGACGAGGGCGTTTCCATTAACACCTACTCAGGCGACGCCTTTGTTATGGCGCTCCCTCTTAAAACAGCCGAGCAGCTCAGAGCGCAGTACGGCGACTTTTTCAGATGCAACGCTCCGGGGGCTATCCAGGCCATGCAGAATATGCGACCAATCGTGCTCATAACCGACAAGAAAGCGGTCAAGGAGGCGATCTCAGAAGCACTGGCGTTGGTGCGGGAGTCACGCATCCCTGTAGTGAGCTGCACCGGCTCGCGCATACAGGCGAAGAAAGTTACATTCCTTTCCATGGATGTCGAAGACAATGCGGGAGGCCCGCTGCTCTTCTATGTGAACGACATCAAAATAGTGAAGCAGGATTATCTACGATAGGGTAGCAATGGGGGTGGAGCCTTTTGGGGTAACCGTTCAGCCGACTACATCGCATTGAAGCAGTGGATCAAGGAGGGGGCGAGCAATAACTAAGCTCCAGAGGCTCTAACTGATTATCAAAAGAGGGGAACCGATGGGTCAAGGGTTCCCCTCTTCATGATTGACGCTGTGACCTCGCAAAACTCTCCGCCTTTAAAAAGACTTCCGGATCTTCGGCGCGCTCGTTCTTCCCTCTATACATACTTATTACAATGCAGGGCTTATGGGGCCTTCGAGTAAGAGCATGAGCGACATGGCTCGCTGTATTCTTGAGAGCTCTCATAAGACAGACCTTTCTCGCTTCTGCTCCGATGCTCCCTGGATTGCGGAATATGGTTCTTCGTGTTGTTATTCCAGTGGTTAACGTGTTAACCAGGTATTGTTAACGAATAGTTAACAGTGGCGCCGACAATTCCCATCTCAGAAAAAGAATCATTTTACTAACATAAACCATAGCCTATATGGCTTAACATACGGTTCTCATTAGATATTGGCATTAACGTTGCTACAAATTACAGCAGCGTCTACGGAGAAAAGATTCTCATTCACAAAAGGCAGCATACATAGACATTAGGCATCGAATGATAAGGAGGTGATATTTCATTCATAATCGGGGGAACTGGGGATGGGGGCGGCTGATATGCGCTGTTCAAAAAGCGCTCGACAATGGTCGGAAGGGTTAACAGCACTTTGATTGGAAACGATAATCCACAAAAGAGGTTAGTATGAGACAAGACAAGACTCTGGTATTCCACAGATTATTGATTTGGTTCTTGATGATTACATTCGCACTTGCCTGGGGAGCATCCGCGGTGTTGGCCGAAGACAGCAATCTACGATCGGTTTCGATCACAGGCGCAACTTCGGTAAATGACGAGTCGAGCATACAGCTCAGAGCGTATGCAGATATCAGAGGTGAAAACAGGGATATCACCACCTCAGCGAGATGGTCTTTGAGCAGCACAACCTACGCATCCATTTCTTCCGGCCGGTTGAGTGCGAAGAGCGTTCCCTCTTGCAGCAACCAGACCGTCACAGTCAAAATCAGTTACTCTCGCAGCGGGGTTACAAAGACAGATACTCACGATGTGAGCATCGTAGAGAATGAATGCGTCACTCCTCCCACTCCGGCGCCCGTCACTCTTCAAAACATTACCATAGGCGGTCCAAACTCAGTAGCTGAAAGCAGTTATGCAGATTTCCCGGTAACCGCAACGATGAGCAACGGAACGACAAAAACGGTGACAGCCGCAATGAGCGAGGACTCACAGTATGCTGCATTCAACGGCATCCGATTGAGCACGACTTCAGTAACGGGGAATCAAACTGTCAATATCGGCGCCACGTACACTGAAAACAACGTAACGAAGAGCGCAACAAAGTCTATAACCATCACCGATAATACTCCAACCCCAACCCCGACCCCCATCTCAGGCTCTCATGCGGGCAGGTTCACCACATACGCCGGGGCGACAACCTGTCTGCAGTGTCACCGCCAGCGGGCTGTTGAAGTATACAATTCAGAACACTACCAATGGTCCGGCAAATTCGGAGCCATCAACGATTTTTGTGTCTATCCAGACATCAATTTGATCGGCAAGCTCACCAACGTCAACGGCATTGAGGTCGATGGCGGCTGTTTGAAGTGCCACCCAGGCATGGGAGCCAAACCGACAAAGTCTGCGAACCCGACCGATACAGATCTAGCCAACATCGACTGTTTGGTTTGCCATGCGCCCAAATACAAACGCACCGTGGATCCGGTTACGAAGGCCAAATACATCCCCGACGAAACGGCCATGGGGATGACGATCCTCGAGGCTGCTGCTGACATCAAACCCACCACTCGAGACACGTGCCTGAACTGCCACACGAAATCGGGCGGCGGAGACAATTTCAAGCGCGGCGATATTGAAGAGCATCACCGCAACCCCGCCACAAGGGCTTTTGACGTGCATATGTCGTCGGCATCCCTGGGCGGTGGAGGCATGCACTGCACCCGATGCCATACGGTTTCAAATCATAAGATCTCCGGCAAAGGAGTAGACCTTCGCATAGAAGAAGGAACGAAGCCCAATTGCATAACATGCCATACGGCGACTCCGCCGCACAGCAACTCAAACATCAACAATTATCACGTGAAACGGGTGCATTGCACTACCTGCCACATTCCAACTTTTGCAAAGAAGGCTCCCACCGATATGTTCAGGGACTGGGCCGCGCCCGGAGAGCTCAACACAGCAACCGGATTGTACGATCCGGCAATGACTAAGCAGGCGAACGTCATCCCGCAGTATAAGTTTTGGGATGAAAAGACATCGACTTTCTATAATTTCGCAACTGCAGCCACCCCACAAGCCAATGGCAATGTCTTGATGGCAGGCCCTGCAGCAGCATCGCCCCTCACAACCGGAGCAAAGATTTATCCGTTCAAGGTCCACACTGCGCTGCAGCCGATCGACACCGTCACGGACTTCCTCCTTCCGCTGAAGATCGGTCGCTTCTATACGGAGGGTGATTTGGTCAATGCTGTTCCTCTTGGACAGGATGGAGTAGGTTGGAAGCGCAATCCTTATGATTTCCAAAAGACGGAACGGTGGATGGGGCTCTTCCATGAAGTTGCGCCGAAGGAGCAGGCGCTTGCCTACAACAACTCCTGCACGACATGTCACGGCGGAACGACCGCCAGGATGAACTTGAGGAGCATAGGGTATACGGCGAAGAAGCCCACAAGCGATCTATGCAACGATTGTCATGGCTCGAAAAGTTACTCCTTCACCTCGGTGCACCCGCGTCACACCAACAAAGGATACGATTGCTCGGCTTGCCACAGCTTCAGCAGAGCAAGGTAGCTGACAAAACAGGATGAATGCGGCGGCCGCACATCTCCATCCGTACGGCCGCTGCATTAAGCTTCATTTCTTTCACTCTCAATACGCTCTTTTCCTATAGCGGCTTGGGCGAGATCCTCATCGCGCCTGAGCAGAGCAACCAGAGTAAAGGTTGTTCCTCTCTCCGGGGCGGATTCAACTTCCATGAAGCCGCCCAAATGGTCCAGGCGCTCGCGTATGCTGAAAAGTCCGAAGCCATGAGCTCCACTCCACCCAGAACAGACCTTTTCCACATCCAGTCCGACGCCGTCATCCCACACGCTGATTCGAATGCAATCTCCGCTTCTCATGACGCTGATCCTGGCATGGCGCGCTTTCGAATGCTTCACCACATTGACGATCAGTTCGCTCGCGGCCCGGAATAGAAAAGCCCGCACATCGTTATCCAGAGGCTTGATGCTGTCGTCGGCTTCACAGTCAACCTGGATGCCGTGCTCTTTTTGAGCCTGCTCGGCAAGCCAGCCGAGCGCCGCTTCGATACCCAGCTCGTACAGAATGGGAGAGCTGATTTTGAACATCAGAGATCGCGTATCCTTAATGGCGTCGATAACAAGCTTCCTGATCTCTTCGATCTGTTCCGAATACTCGCTCCCTGCAGCGGCCTCTCTCAACAATCCCAGTTTTATTCTGGAAAGAGCGAGAGTCTGTCCGACCTGATCGTGCAGGTCTGTAGCAATAATGCGCCTCTCTCTTTCTTCGACCGTCGAGAGCTGCGACGCCATGGATCGCAGCTGATCCTGATGGACCAGGAGCTGTTCGACAAGAGTGCGGTATCTTGTCTCAGCCTCGCGCAGCTGGATTTCGCGTCCTTCAATGGCTTCGGCCATATCATCAAAAGCCTTTGCAAGCCTGCCCATTTCCCCTTCTCCGTGCGTCAATCCCGTGCGCGCGCCCAAGTCTCCCCCGGACAAATGCTGAGCTGCGATTGCAAGCGCGTCCAGTCGACGAATAATGAAAGCATTGCTGCCCACCCACATGACGCAAAGAGTAAGAATGGTGATGATGCCCAAGCCGATCGAGTGATAGAGAAGGCTCTTATTGGCTTCGCCAAAGGCGAGATCGCCGGGGATGCCTACGCACACAAAAAGCCCCGTCTCAACGGCGCTGCTCAGAGGAGTGAAAGCATAAATGCGCCTCATCCCGTCAAGGCCTTCTATTTCGATCACTCCTTTTCCCCTCTCAAGAACGATATCCATCAACGGAACGCCATCGGCCGGTTTTCCCATCCTTTTGGCCGGCTCCGGCAGGTAGACCAGAACAGTCCCGTTGCTTGACGCCATGAAGAGCTCGGCATTGGGAGGCAGCTGCATTTGAAAGGCGAGCTGATCAAGCCTTGCTCTATCGACTGCGGCAAACACCACGGCCTGCAGGCGCCCGGAATCATCGCGCAAGGGATAACTGAAATAAAGGGCCGGTTCTTCCTCCTTACCGTCCATTACGCCAGGACCAGCCACAAATCTTTGATGCTCCAGGCTTGTGTGAAACCATTCTTGAGCCGAGTAATCTTTGGGAGAGGAGATCGAGGATGCGCTGCAAATCGACCTTCCATCGGGCAGGAGAACGCCGATATTTGCATACTTCGGATCTTCGGCCAGAATCTCGGATAAATGGGAGTCGCATTCCTCCGCTCCCATCCTTTTCACCACTACAACCTTTGAGAGCGCAACAAGAAGCTGGCGCGTAGACTCGATGAATTTTTCTTCAGAGCTCGAAGCGAAATAGGAAATCAGCTGCACATCGTCTTTTATGCGAAGCCAAATTTGACTCCGCTCCTTAAAATAATTAAACACTGTCAAGGCAAGCACGAGCAGCATCGTAAGCAGTAGGAACAACGCCAGTCGAATACGCAGACTCGACAAGGAAAACCATCTCATCAGAGGCCCTCTTTTAACGTAAACTGGTCGGAATCCGGCTTGAAAATTCTCTACCGCACTGTCAAGATAGAAGCGATGTTAGTGCGGGGGAATCAAATCGGTCAATGGAGGCACAATTGAAGGCGTCCTTTCTCTATTTTCTGTCGTTAACCGCCATCCTGGCGTCACACGTTGCCACGGCCCAGACATTGGAAGATGTAGAGAAGCATCCCGTCTGCATCTACTGTGAAATGAACAGAGGTCACTACGCGCACAGCAGGATGCTCCTCGAGTACGTACATGGATCGATTGGGGTATGCAGCGTCCACTGCGCGGCCATGCACCTCGCCCTCAACATAGAAAAAGAGCTCCTCTCGATCAAAGTTGCCGACTATAACGGCAAGGAGCTGATCGACGCCGAAAGCGCCTTCTGGGTCATCGGCGGCAACAGGCCCGGAGTGATGACTCAAAGGGCCAAATGGGCGTTCAAAGAGAAGAAGGACGCAGAAAAATTCATATCTAAAAACGGCGGCTCTCCAGCCACATTTGATGAAGTCCTTGCCGCTGCCTACAGAGATATGTACGAGGATTCGAAGATGATCCGCGGGAAGCGCAAAATAAGGAAGATGCACAGGTAAGTCAGTCGAGAGTAGTGAGCTTTTCGCGAATGGCGTACTTTATAAGGTCAGCCACACTACCGAGGCCAAGTTTGCTCATTATCTGCTGTCGATGCGTTTCGACCGTCTTGATGCTAAGGTGCAAGAGCGAAGCAATATTTCTGGTGCTATTCCCTTCCGCCACCATTTGCAGCACCTGCCGCTCCCTTGCCGTGAGAACGCTGAAGACCGTATCGCCCCGAGGCGATACCTGGTTGACATAATCCTCGATCACGGTCCCGGCAATCTCAGGGCTAAGATAAACCTGATCTGCAAGCACCACGCGAACAGCGTGCGCCAACTCTTCAAAAGCGCAGTCCTTGGGCAGATACGCTCGCGCCCCCGCCTTGAACATCTCCACGACAAATCTTCTGTCCGAGTGCACCGATAACGCTATTACCCTGACTCCCGGAACTTCCGCAATGATCTGCCGGGTTGCGTCGATCCCGTTCATGTCGGGCATGCCGATATCCATGATCACAATGTCGGGTGAAAGCTCGCGAGCCGCCTTCACCGTCATTCTTCCATTTTCAACCTCCGCCACAACCTCCATCCCCGGTTGATTTTCGAGAAGAGCGCGCAAGCCGTCGCGCAAAATCTTATGGTCATCGGCAATTATGATCTTTACGCCCATCCGGTTGAATCCTCCTCGAAAAGATCAATCAGCAGCGTGAATCGCAACTGGGAATCTTACAATGATTGGCGCGCTCGCACTCAACGCCCACCGCGCCCGCTCGGGGACAAACAGGAATCAAAAGCTCCCCGGCACATCCGGTTGGCTCTAAGATAGCCAGCAACATGAGTATATTCAAGGACCGGGTCGATATAGTTTTATAGCGGTTCGCCTCTAAGGGGCTCTCATCCATCGCACCTGCGTAATTCATACTAATCGCATACGAAAATCAGAGTTCCCCCGATGCTTTGAATGCGATGCAGCGACTAACTTTATTGTGCCCGAAAGCTCAACCGTTTCTCCAAAAAAATGCATCACAACGGATGCGACCACAGCTTTCACAGCAAGACGCACGGGCGATTGTCCCTCACACCCAAGGGATACGCCGTCACAACAGTTTCCCAGGCTTTTTCACATTCAATCTTTAAGGAGGACATGACAATGAAGAAAATTTGGGTTGCGCCGCTGCTCCTTATCCTTTTTCTTAGCTCCAAGGGGTTGTGTCAGGAGATATATGAAGCAAAGGACGGTGAGACGAAGACCTTTGTTTTCGAGGAGATGATCATAACGACGAGCCCGGAAATGCCTCAAAGCGAGCCCATATCAAAAGAAGTTCTCGATTGGACTCGGCATCTCAATATTGGCGACGTTATCGATAATGTTCCAGGGGTTAGCGCAGTTCGACGCGGCGCGAATTCCTCTGAGCCCGTAATTCGAGGCTTGGGCTGGGAAAGAGTTCAAACGCAGGTAGGACCGATCCCCATTTATGGCGGATGTCCTGCTCGAATGGATCCGCCGATAACCTATCTTCAGCCGGACAAAGTGCAAGAAGTTCTCGTGGTTAAGGGCATTCCATCCGTTACCTTGGGCCCCGGTGGAACGGGAGGACGCATTGTGGTTTCGACCGACTACGAGCGCAGCCCTGACGCGCCGCCCGAAGTCAGCCCTTGGATCAGCTCCAAATATGACAGTGTCCGCAAGGGTATATGGGGAGGGGCAGGAGCAAGAGGCGGTAATAAGTGGATGGATTTCAGCCTTGCCGTAGACGCCTTGAATTATGGGGACTATAAGTCTGCAGACGGCGTCGAAGTTCCAGCCGACAAAGAGGAATTCGGAGGCGCTCTTTCCCTTGGATTTCGTCCCATGGAAAACCACAGGTGGTGGCATGGCTTGAACATCATTAGAGACGAAGGCTTCGACTCACCTTCCCTGCCCATGGACAGCGACGAAACGGATACCTGGATCTACAATACAGGCTACAGGATCGATTTTCCGGGATGCGTTCTGGAGCAAATCGAGCTGACAGGCGGTTTTTCCATCGTTAACCATTTAATGAGCAACCGTAACAGGCAGGACCGGCTAACAACTTTAGAGGCGGAAACCCCGACGGACTCCGACTCCTTTGCCGGACGGTTCAAACAGGATTGGAGGCTCAATCCAAGCATGTTGCTCATGACAGGTGTCGATTACTACCATATTTCCAGAGATGCAATTCGCGAGCGGTTTCTCATAGCGCGAAACGCCAGGTTCTTCGACCATATCTGGCCCGACGCAAAACAATCGGATCTCGGAGCCTTTGCCGAGCTGAGCGCGGAGCTTTCTCCCTCCGTGCATCTGAGAGTGGGCGGCAGGATCGATTATGCGGAAAGCGACGCCGAGGCGGTAGACGATCCCAGTATCCGGAACATACCCATAAGACAACAATTCATCAATTTCTTCGGCCCCGAGGCAGGTGAAATCTATAGAGATGAAGTCTTGGGAGCGGGTAACGTCGTCCTGGAATGGGAAGCAGCGGAAAAGCTCAAGCTGCATATCGGAACAGGCGTAACCTCCAGGCCTGCAAATGTTACAGAAAGATTTTTCGCCTTCGCGCCAGCTCCAGGCGGATTCCAGCTTGGGAATCCGGCGCTCAACCCGGAAGTAAAGTATGAACTGGACATCGGCGCCGACTGGACCAACAGATGGGGAGTTTTCACTGCATCCGCGTTCTATTTCAATATTGACGAATACATCCTTCCGACTCTTGTATCCATACAAGATGTGGATAACAACGGCGTTCCAGACTTGGTCAGAGGCTTCAGGAACGTGGATGCGCAGCTTTTTGGCGGTGAAATATCCGCAATCTTCAAGCCCATCGATCATTGGAGCTTCCCGGTAAGTTTATCCTACGTGCGTGGAGAGGATACTTCCCACAATGAAGATCTTCCCGAGATCCCGCCCTTTGAAGCTCGTATGGCGATTAGGGCCGATTACGGCCAACAGATTCCATGGTGGGTGGAATTTGGAGGCAGATTCGTAGCGCGCCAGGACGAAGTTTCGGACAACTTTCCTGAAGATGAAACTCCAGGATTTGCAGTCTTTAGCCTCTTTGGCGGAGTCGAACCGCTGAAAGGACTGCGCATTTTCCTCGGGGTAGAAAACCTCTTCGACAAGGAGTATCACGAGCACCTAACGCGCGAAGCTCTGTTCCAGACGGGGGACCTCGCTATTGGGGATGAAATCCCTTCGCCCGGAAGAAGCTTTCATGTCATGGCCCGCTACCAATTCTGACGTCTGGAAGATGCGATGAGCTCCAGTTCTTTGGATGAATATACGCCTATTGGCGATTCGGAAGCGCTTGATCAGGAGATCCTTCGAACGGAGCTCTCGCCAAACCTTCAAGAGCCCGGAAGCTTCCCATCTTCCGGCTTTCCGACAAGGGACATACTCTCGGGTTTGGTGGGCGCGGTCGCCATCCACTTCCTCATATTTGCCTATTTAGTAGCAAGTCCCATGCTCTCTCCAAACGAGGACTTCAATGCTCCATTCTTGACTGTGAACATCGTCGTCGACGAACCCGCCCCGCTGCTCCTGGATGATGGAGAAAGAAGGGAAGGCATTGAAGGCGAAGCCGGAATCGGACTGCCTGGAAAGTCGGAAGCTCCTGAATCTGCAACGCAGAATGCGCTGCATGACTACGCCCCTGCTGACTTTGATCCGCCCCAAAAAGAGGAGTTTTCGGCTCTGCCGCCTGTGCTCGAGACTTCGCAGGATAGCGAGCCGGTTCCAAAGCCCGAACGTGCAGACGAACCGAAACGCACAGAGCCTCTGAAACCTGAGTCCCCTAGACCTTCTCCTTTAAAACCGGAAAAAGTTGTCAAACAAAACAAAATCCCCCTAAAGGCAAAAAAGGAGCGCCCAAAGGCCATTGCTCGAAAGAAAACCGAAGCTCCCGTGGAAGATGCATCCACTCGCTCAGCTTCCCTTCACTCCGGGATAGGACCATCGCCTTCTTCGAAATCAACCTCAGAAATGAGCTCCGACCTTCCGTCATCCAGTCCGGGAAATAGCGGAGTTGACGACATCGCATCAACAAAGAAAGCGGCAGAGGGATCGAATACAAGAGGTGGAAGCGGTTCTGCGCGACAGGAATTTCAACTAGCCGAGGTCGATAAGGCTCCAACGCTCTTAAAGCGCGTGGAGCCCGATTATCCTCAATCGGCAAAACGCCTGAGGCTTACTGGAAAGGTGATCGTCAGATTTCTGGTCGACCCGCAAGGACGGGTGAGAAAAGCCTCTATTATCGAAGCTCATCCCGAGGGAATGTTTGAAAGCTGCGTGCTGGAGGCTGTTGCCAGGTGGGTTTTCAAGCCGGGCTATCACAAAGGAGAGCCTGTCGCGACTTGGATTGTTGTGCCGATAAAGTTCAAATTTTCAGGATAGCGAGAAAGCAGGCGGGAATGCCCTTCCCGGCAAAACACTTCTCCCAAGCCTCGATACTATGCTATACCAATCTTGTCTTTAAGTATTGTCAATGAGATAGAAAGCGCATGACGCTTTGTCGAGGTGAATGGACGGGAGGCTTTTTTTCATGTCAGAGGATATTCGCTGGGTTAGGACTCACTGCGCGCGCATGGATCATGGGGGCTGCGCGCTGCTGGTCGGCGTCAAAGATAACGCTATCGTTGAGGTAAAAGCCGATCCGGAAGGATACTTGAACAAGGGATACATCTGCTACAAAGGCAGGATTTCCGCTGAGCGCCTCACTCATCCCAATCGTCTTCGACATCCTCTGAAAAGAGCCGGAAAGCGCGGCGAAGGCAAATGGGAGCGTCTTTCCTGGGAAGAGGCGCTTGACGAGACGGCTAGAAATCTTCTCGCCATCAAGGAAAAGCACGGAGCCCGCGCGGTAGGATTCGGGGTCGGCATGCCCAAGGGTCTCGAACATTTCGTAATGATCCGGCTCGCCAATATCTTCGGCTCACCCAACGTCATCGCCTCTCAGGACGTTTGCCATGCCCCGCGAGAAGTTACCGGCATCCACACCTGCGGCTTTTATCCCGTTGCTGATCTCCACAACCCCACCAGGCTTATTATGTCCTGGGCCAGCAACATTTTGTCGACAAGCGAAGAAGGGCAAATAGCAGGACTTGCCCTCGAGCAGATAAAGAACGGCGCGGGCTTGATCGTTATTGATCCCCGCAGGACCGAGCTTGCCCAAAAGGCCGACCTCTGGCTCCAGCTCAAGCCCGGAACGGCCCAGGCTCTTGCGCTCGGATTTTTGAGCGCCGTCATAGAAGAATCGCTTTACGACAAGGAATTCGTCGAGAATTACACCTATGGATTCGACGATCTTGCGCGGCATGTGAGGCAATACGATCCAGAGACGGTAAGTAAAATCACCCGGGTTCCAGCCGACCTCATTCGAAAAGCCGCTCGCATGTACGCCGAGGCCAAACCTGCCGCCCTTCAGTGGGGGAACGCCATCGAGCATGATATCAATGCTTTCGACGCCACGCGCGCCCTCGTTTGCCTCATGGCCATCTGTGGTAACCTCGAAAAGCCCGGCGGCAATATCAATGCGCACGATCCCAAGATCGCAAGCCTCGGCGAGTTTGTCAGAGCCGATCTCATTCCCGATAAGCGCAAGGAGATGATAGGCGCCTTCCACGGGATCATACCGAGAATGATGACAACGCCCCCCGCGTATTTCAGGACGGCCGCAATCGAAGGAACGCCCTATCCCGTGAGAGGCTACTACGGCATGGGCGCCAATCCGCTGGTAGCCTGGTCGGACAGCCCGCGCACCTATGAAGCGTTTATGAGCCTTGATTTCATAGCCATGGCCGAAATCTTCATGACTCCTACGGCCTCCCTGGCGGACATTGTCTTTCCAGTAGCCCATCAGTATGAAATGAACGATATCGGCCACTATGGCATAGGGCATGGCCTGGCGCTCGCGCGGCCCAAGATTGTCGATCCGCCCGAAGAGTGCTGGCCGGACATGAAGATCATGAACGAACTTGGCAAAAGGATCTCTCCGCCCCAATACTGGCATGATGATTTTGAAGGTTTTCTTGAAGACGTGCTCAGACCTTCGGGCATGACATACAAGGAATTCGTTCAAAAAGGCTATCTGAAAGGACCGGATCGCTTCCTGATGCATCGTGAGAAAGGCTTTCGCACGCCTACAGGAAAGGTGGAGCTTAAGCTCAGCACAGCTGAAAAATTCAAGCTGAAGCCGTTGCCTGAATTCACCTCCCTGCCCGAAGAAGACGACCCGGCGCTCCCCCTTGCGCTTATCAGCGCAAAAAGCCGCTATTATCTCGTTTCTTCCTATAGGTGGGTGGCGTCGCTCCGGCAAAAAAGGCCGGACCCCATTGTTGAAATCCATCCTGACACAGCCGCCGCTTACGGGATCGGAGAGGGCGACCAGGTCGTCATAGAAACGAAACACGGCAAAATCACTCAGAAGGCTCGCATTACGGATATCGTTCATCCACAGGTGATCAGCGCCGACATTGGATGGTGGTTTCCCGAAGGCGACCCGGCGGAACAATTCGAATGGAGAAAATCGAACTTCAACATGCTCACGTCCGTCTCAAAACTGGGTAAGGAGTTTGGAACGCCGAATCTGAAGAACATTCCGTGCAGGATTTTCAAAGGATAGAAAAAGCTACACCAGCCGGGTCTATTCCCAAGGAGAGCAGACTACCGCTGCAAAAAGGTTAGAGCTCCGCATTCAATCCATCAACTCTCCGGATGCGTCCGGGAGCAATGGCGCTCTTTTATCATCACCAGCAGATCCTCCTTGTGAGGCAACTTCGGGATTTTTGGGGAGCGAAACGGTAAATACGACAGAGCTCTCCTCTTCGACAAAGGAAAGTAGCCCTCCCATATTTTTTAGAAGCTGATAGGAGAGAGGCAAACCGATGCTTTCTCCTCCTTCGTCGAAAGGAAGGAAGAGCATTTCAGGTTTCTTCAACTTCTTCCCGGCGTTATCGTTTTTGAAATCGATGTGAAGATTCTGATCCGTCTCGAAGGTCTTTATGACCACATTTCCTCCTGTCCCCATTGCTGCAAGAGCATTTCGGATCAGATTGATGCACACTTCGGCCAATATGTCCGGGTCGACCATGACTAAAGATAAGTTTTCATCCAGGAGCAGCAGACACTCGGCATTCCTTCTGTGAATTTCGGGAGAGAGCAGAGCGACGCAATCCTTGACCACATCGTTGATTGAGCACTCGCGGGGAACCACTTCGACAGGCCGGAGATAATCCCGTATCCTGTCGAGGATCTTTTCCAGTCTCTCCGATTCGCGCAGGATTATGGCTACTTCCGTCGCATCAGGAAGACGCTTCTGGAGACGTCGCGCAAAACCTCCGATACACATGAGGGGGTTGCGAATCTCATGCGCGACTTCCGCCGCTATGGCCCCGAGAGTATTGAGCTTCTCCCGCTGCACAAGAGTCTTTTCCAACAGCACGCGGTCCGTAATATCGACGATGATTCCCTCGAGACGTCCGGCATCCTCTTCCACTTTTCGCGCGGCGTTTGGAATGCACTTGATGAGAGCATAGATCAGGCGATCATCCTTGCGCACAAGACGGCATTCAGTCGTGAAGGAAGGCTGTTCGGACTCAAAGGCGCTCTGAAGAAGATCTTTCACTTTACCGCGATCATCTGGATAAATCCGCTCCATAAGCCAGTCGATAGCGACCATTGCCTCCTCGGGCTCATACCCCATCACGGGAAGGCATGCCTGGTTGATGAACTGAAGCCGAAAGTCTCTCCCCAGTTTGAAGATGAGCATCGGAACATTCTGAACAAGCCGGTGATAACGCTCCTCAGCCAGGCTGATTCGCTCTCTGAAAGCAAGGCGCTCCCGATATCTCTGCATGCAAAATGCAATTTCCACCGTGCTGAAAGGCTTTCTCAGATAGTCCGCAGCTCCGATCTTTATCGCCTGAATCGCATTCTCGATCGAGGCAAAGCCCGTCATGATGACGATTTCACAGAGCGGTTTGAGCGCCTTGATCTTCGACGCCAATTCAATGCCGTTCATATCCGGCATATTGATGTCGATAAAAGCCAGAGCGAAGCTCTGCCGTTCCGAAGCCTCCAAAGCCTCTTTAGGATCGGTGAATGCGGAGGGCTTATAATCTTCGGCTCTCAAAACTTCAGCCACAATCTCACAGATCCAGCTCTCATCGTCCACTATAAGAACGCTCTCTCTACGCCCCCGTGTCCTCATCATGGCTGTTGACTCCTGCTTTCTTGTTCTCATCGATCGCCCGACGAACTTTCTGAGCCATATCCCGCATGACAAAAGGCTTCACGACATACTCTCGGATACCCATCTCCTTAACCCTCTCAGCGGTAGCAATTTCGCTGAAACCGGTGCAAAGGATTATGGGCATCCGAGGTCGAATGCTCAGGACCTTGTAGGCAAGCTCAATGCCGGTCATGTGCGGCATCGTCTGATCTGTTATGATCAGGTCGAACTGGTCCGGTTCGGCGCAAAATGCATCGAAAGCGTCTAGACTGCTCGTCTTTGAAACGACACGATAGCCAAGTCGCTCGAGAATCTGAGCCCCGGCATCCACTAGCCTCGCCTCATCGTCCACAATGAGAACGCGCTCACTTCCGGTCGGCATAGTCAGAGGCGCTTCTGTTCCTATCTTCACATCACCGTCGCATTCGGGAAGGTAAACATGAAAAGTTGTTCCCTTTCCCGGTTCACTGTAGACGGTAACAGTTCCCCCGTGACTTTTGACAATGCCATGAACGACTCCGAGCCCCAAGCCGGTTCCTTCTCCAAACTCTTTAGTTGTGAAATACGGCTCGAATATTCGGTCTATTATGGAAGCGTCGACGCCGTGCCCCGTATCGCTCACACTGAGCCTGACATATCTTCCCGGCTCAAGGTCCGGGGGGCGGCCGGCGTCCGCGGGCTCCAAACAAACGCTGGAAAGGCCGATTTCCAGACAGCCCCCCTTTTCCCGCATCGCATGCGCCGAGTTCATGCAAAGATTGAGAAGTATCTGATGGATCTGCGTCGGATCGCTCAAGATGACATCCTCTTCTTGAGAAAGGTCGATCTTCTGGCGAATTTCTACCGTGGAGGGAAGCGAAGCCCGCATGAGCTTAAGGATTTCCTTGGTGATGGGGATGATGTGGAGCGGCTTGCGCAACTGCTCGTTTTGACGACTAAAGGTCATGATCTGGCTGACGAGATCTATTCCACGCTGAGTCGCTTCGAGGACATGTTCGAGATTTACGCGCTGTCGGCCTCCTTCGGGCGCATCACAGAGGGCAAGCTCGGTAAGTCCTAGAATGATGCCGAGAATATTGTTGAAGTCATGGGCGATGCCGCCTGCCAAAGTCCCGATGGCTTGCATTTTCTGAGCGCTCAGGAGTCGGGCCTGAAGGGTCTTCTCTATACTCACGTCTATGAGGAAATCGAGAATGGCGGGCTCCCCACGATACTCGATCCTCGTTTGCCGAACGGAAAGATCGAAGCGCTCTCCGTTCTTCTTGATCCCTTTGGCCTCGTATGAAAGGGGAACCCGACCGCCAACGAAGCGATCTTGCTTCCGGCGGCGCGCCTCATCTCTTTGCTCGGGAGAAATGAGCATTTCTTCGGAAAGTCCCATAATCTCTTCCAGACTCTCATAGCCAAACATGCTCAAAAAAGCCGGGTTGGCGTATGCATGTCTGCTGCGCCGGCAGATACGGATTCCGATAGGCGAGGAATTGATGATGAGGCGCATCATTTCCTCGCTCTTGCGTAGGTCTTCTTCAGACTTTCTGCGCTCGACGGCATACCGGATGGACCGTTCGAGAAGAGGAGCATTGATCTGGCTCTTGATCAGATAATCGGCGGCCCCGCTCCTCATGGCCTCCACGTCCACATCAAAGCTCCCCTGGCCGGTGAGGAAAATAATGGGAGCGTTGCACATCCTTGATCTCATTGCATGCAGGAGCTCGAGCCCATCATGCTCGCCGAGGCGGTAGTCGAGCAGGTACACATCATGGCCGCCGCGCTCCACCGCCTTCAAAGCAGATTCGAAGGTATCCACCCAGTCTAAGTCATAATGCGTGGATGAGACTTCTGACAGAAGGTCGCGAACGAAGATGTAATCGTCCTCATCATCCTCGACCAGGAGAATTTTCAGCCGGATCTCGCTCATACCCAACTCCTTTGGGGCTCTGCCTTCGAGCGCGCAAAAGATCGAACATGACGGAGCAATCGTCAGGAAATCAGAAGGCGACTACAAGTGTTGAATCTCATTTTGAAGATAAAAGCGTACGGAGCACATCCTCCATCCCCACAATCCCGACAAGGCTGCCATCCTCCACCACCGGCAGGGTATGGAAATTCTTGTTCACCATGAGCATGGCTACATCTTCGATGCTTGTCCAGGGCGTTACGGTGATTGGGTTTGACGTCATCGCAGCGGCTACCCGCGTAGCGGAGATCTTCTGGACCTCTTTTTCGAGCTTTGCTGGAGAGCTGAGTGGAATCAGGCTATCCAGAAGATTGAAATATGACGGCAAAGGAAGCCGTTTCTGCTGAGCGATCAGATCGCTTTGACAAATGATCCCGACAAGGCGGCCTTGACTGTCGACCACGGGCATGCCGTTGATTCGATTCTCGAGGAGCAACCTGGTCGCCTCGACAATCCCCATGTCCGGAGTTGCAGAAATCACCTGTGTAGTCATTATTTCCTTAACCGTTACCATATTCTTGCTCCTTTCTCAGCGAGAGCTAACCACTGACTGTCAACATACCATCCTTTACGTGCGGTCCGTTAGCTTTTTCCTTTTAACGCCAATGGACGCACATTCTTATTGTAGCGCGGTTAGAGATCTCGGAAGGAAAAAAACTTGCGAAAAAATTATACGAATCTATTATTTCCCTCGTTGTGGACATTGTTCGATCAACCCTAATCCGGCAGGGGAAACAACTGCAAGAGGAGTTAATCATGTCTTGTTCTTTAAGCAACGAGTTGATCCAAAAGACCATCTCATTCCACGGGCATTCGTGCCCCGGGCTCTCGATAGGAGTGCGAGCCGCAGAGCTTGCGCTTTTGGAATTCGGCGGGAGTGAAGGCGCGGAGCTTGTGGCTGTTGTGGAAACGGATATGTGCGGAGTAGACGCCATTCAATTCCTTACCGGCTGTACTTACGGCAAGGGGAACCTGATTCACAAAGATATCGGGAAAATGGCTTTCAGCTTCTATGATCGCAAGAGCGGCAAGGGCTTTAGAGCCCTGCTCCGACCGGAAGCGGATGGAGGGATCGGCTCCGAGCTTCGTCCCCTGATGAAGAAGATCTCCGAAGGCATCGCCGATGAGGCGGAAAAAGGGAGAGCGGGAGAATTGAGAGGGCGGCTTTCAGACAGATATATGAGCTTAGGCCTTGAAGAGCTATTCACAAGAACCGAGCCAAAAAGCCCGGCGCCGAGGTCAGCCCGTATTTTGGCCAATCTGCCTTGTGAAGCGTGTGGAGAAATGACTATGGAATCGAGGTAACCGTTCAGAGGGGTAGTCAAAACTAATGCACCAGAGAAGGAAGAGGCTCT
>CAZOEL010000054.1:0-42384 GCA_964578835.1 uncultured Syntrophobacteraceae bacterium
TACTCTTCTCCAAGCCCTGTAAGGGCGAGATAACCACTTTCCGGATATTTCGCCCTTTCAAGGGCTCCGGGGAGGTTGTGCGGCTTCCGGACCCGGGGCGTTGCCCTGGGCTATGGTATTTCGCCCTTTCAGGGCTTTTACGGGAAGCATTTGGGAGCGAAGTGCAGGGAAAAAGATTCCCGTACACATGGTCATTTCTGAATGAGAACAAATTTACCGTGCATGATTGAAAAAGCTGCAGCCGACATGTTTTCACTCATAAAAATCAACAAAGCAGCTCCCCTGCTTCACCTTGATTTGAAATCTTGAGGCTTCGTGTGGTATAAGCTCAAAGCTGTATTACAGCTGTAAGCTATAATTTGGAAAGTTTGTTATAGTCGAAGTCGCATTTGCGCCGCCATGGGAGTGCTTACCCCATGGCTTTTCGGCAAGAGCGAGCCATTCCGCCTCTGATGAGGCAATTTATAAGGCGCCTTAGCTATGAAATTCAAAAAGACAATCCTATGCTTTTCTACACTTCTTTTCACGGCGGCAATGGGATCTCTCTCTCCCAGCTTTGCGCAGGAGGAATCTCGTCAATATGACCAGACATTGCAGGAGCTGCGCGATCAATGGAATCAACTGATGAGAGAGGAATATGCGCCTGCGAGAAGGGCGTCCAGAAATGATTTTTCCATGGATTCCGGAGATGCTGCAGGCAAGTCGTCAAGATTCGAGTCCACGGGTAAGAAGAGCCGGGGATCTTCGAAGCGTTCCGCCCGCCTGCACTCTAAAAAGGCATCCTCGAGAGCGCACGCCAGTTCTTCTTATTCCAAAAAGAAAGCCAAATCCTCAGCCTCATCCGCCAAAGCAAGCAACCGCAGCAGGCAATCTAAACAGGCAAACGCCAAGAAGCCAACCGAGGCGGCTGTTTCCGGCAAGAGCGCTAAGCAGTCCCAGAAACAAACAGCAGTTGTAAAGAAGTCGGCAGGACAGAAATCGACGTCGGGCTCTGCAGCCAAAAGCGGCAAGAAGGAAAGAGTGGCAAAGAAAAGATAAGCCCAACGTCTTCCGGATTAAGCCGGAAGACGGCTTGAGTGTTTCCTCCGAAGAGCCTATTTTATACGGAAAAGGGCGATATGTATAAGAGCGGCGTCCACCAAGCCCTGTAAGCTGTCGCCCAATGATGCGCTTGTTGCTCTTGCCCCTGTGGGCAATTTTCTTACCGACTGCGCCCGCAATCATCCGTCAATATCTGAACAAGTGGAAACCATGCCCCGATTCATTCATTAGCTCTCTACTCCGCCTTGCTTCGATAACAGAACTGTTTTCGTCTCAAAGGCCTGGCTAAGGAATGGGGTTTCTGATCCGGTCGGACGGACCGCCGTGTCAAGCTTCTTTCCACTTTGCAGAACAACCGTTATCTATTTGAAGGAACGATAATCCATGCAAGATTACGCCACCGGCGTTTTGAAGCGGACCAAAGGAGGAGCCGGAATTTTGCGCGCTCCCTCACGGACTTTCCGACGAGGACCTGAAGATGTCATTATCCCCCCCCGTCTCATGCGTGAATTCGGTTTGGTCGAAGGCGCCACTGTCTCCGGGCCTACCAAAAAGGGAAGCAGGATGGTGGAGCTCAGCGAAATCGAATCCGTTTGCGGTCTTCCCCCAGCCGAGTTCAAGCGCCGCGTTCCATATACCCAGCTCACCGCGGTCGATCCCTCTGAAAGATTCAATCTTTCAGCGGGGGGAGATTTGTCCATGCGCGTCGTCGATCTGATCGCCCCGATAGGCAAAGGGACAAGAGGCCTTATCGTTTCGCCGCCCAAGGCCGGCAAGACCACCATCCTCGAGCAGATTGCGCGAGGGATCCGCGCTTATGATTCCAAAACTCGCATCATTATACTTCTGGTCGATGAACGGCCGGAGGAAGTAACCCACTTCAGGCGCTCAGTGGATGCGGAAGTTCTGGCCAGCTCGAGCGATCAAGGAGCGCACGAGCACGTTGAGCTCTCGGAGCTCATGCTGGCGCACATGCGTGTAGAGCTTGAATGCGGTCGTGACGTGGTGCTGTTGCTCGACAGCCTCACGCGAATGAGTCGGGCTTTCAACATACGCGGCTCGGGAACTAACCGGATAATGAGTGGAGGCATCGAGGCGGGAGCGCTCGATATTCCTCGCAGGCTTCTCGGACTAGCGCGCAAGATCGAAGGCGGAGGATCCGTAACCATTCTCGCTACAGTATTGGTGGATACCGGATCGCGAATGGACAGCCTCATATTTCAGGAATTCAAAGGCACCGGGAACAGTGAAATCATCCTCGATCGCTTGCTGGCGGAATCCCGGATTTTTCCCGCCATCAATATCCACTCAAGCGGCACCCGAAAGGAAGAGCTGCTGTACGCGCCTGACGATATGCAACGTCTCGCGAAGCTGCGAAGAATGCTTGTGGACCAGCAGCCAAAGGACGCAATGACGTCTCTTTTAGCGCTCATGGAGAGGCACACAACTAATGAGGAGCTGCTGAAAAGCCTTCCATTGGCTAAATGAGCCGCCTTGAGAATTAACATATCCCGCCTGCACAAGGAGGATTACGATGAAAGTGATAACGCATCCCGACTTCTTAGATGTGTACACCAACGATCCTGCGGCAGCTCCCGGAAGAATCGAGGCGATAATAGACGCCATCAGCAGCGAGGTCACTTTTGAAGAATCCCTTCAAGCAGGCTGGGATGACATTGAAGCCGTTCACACCGCGTCTCACATTCAAAGGGTCGATCGCGTCGGCCTGTACAAGATTGCTGCGCTCGCTGCCGGAGCCGCCATTGAGGCAGCCATCAGAAGCTTTGTCGAGCCCGCTTTCGCTCTTGTTCGTCCACCCGGCCACCACGCTTCGGCTGACAGCTCGTGGGGCTTTTGCTATTTCAACAATATGGCCATCGCCCTCGAGCATCTGAAACGAACCGGGCAAATCAACACAGCATACGTATTGGATTTCGACATGCACTATGGAGACGGGACGGTGAACATTCTGAAGGACAAAGGTTATGTAGCGATTCATAATCCGCAATCGGACAACCGCATTCTTTACATGAAGGAGGTGGAAAAGAATCTATCCGACGCCAAGGTTGACATCATCGGCGTCTCCGCCGGTTTTGACAACCATATGCTCGATTGGGGAGGTGTGCTTCAAACGGAAGATTATCAGATTATGGGCCGATGGGTCCTCGAAGCTTCCAAAAGACTTGGAGTCGGCTGCTTTGCAGTGCTCGAGGGAGGATACAACCGCCAAGTATTAGGAAACAATGTGCTGGCCTTCTTGCGAGGACTCCAGGGCCTGTAGGCATGGTGGGAGCGAAGGCTTTCAGCGCTTTCGAGATCCGTCGGGATATCAGCCGTCCGGCTGCCGGAATGCAAGCCGTAAAGCAGATCTTCCAAGTAAAAAAAGATCTCCTTCACGGCTTTGTCTTTAAGCAACTACAAGAATCTCTTCACGCCTACCAATTGAAGACCTGATCGAGATCTTCGTCTTTGACATCGAAGGTGACATTATGAGGCCCGACGGGCTGAGTCTTGAAGTAAGCGGGAAGCCTGTCTTTTTCTTTGGTGAAGCCGGCTGCGGCGTTGAACTCGCGCTCCATCTTGAGGACCTTTTTTCCAAGCTCGCTCACTCCATCGGCATCGAGGCTGAGGCCATAGAAGGAGTTGAGCATATCGATCAGGGCCTGGAAGGTTTCGGGCTGATCGAGAAGGGCGAAGGCAATGAAGAGGCACATGCCGGTTGAGTCCACAGCCGCGGTTGCGATCTGAAGGTTTCGTGAGAGCTCTATCTGCCCCTCTGGCTTCAGAGGATCGACCTCCCCTCCCACCTTGAGGATGTTGGTTGCAACGGCGTAGCCGGCCGTATGGTCGGCGCCCATGGTGCTCGTGGCGTAAGTGACCCCTATCCCCTGAACGGCTCTTGGATCATAGGCGGGGAAAGCCTGCCCCTTGACAACCGGAACCCTTTCCACGCCAAAGACTCTTCCCGTGACTTCGGCTCCACTTCCGAGGATTCTCCCGAGAGGAGTGCCTTTGCCCACTTCCTCAATAAGCCTGATGGCGCCTTCGGCATCGCCGAACTTGATGATCCCCGCCTCCATGGCCACCCCTATGGTCACCCCCATCTCTATGGTGTCGAGGCCATAGTTGTCATCGAGAAAGTCTAGCTTTGCAATGGCGTCAAGGTCGCAGATGCCGCACTGCCCCCCGTGAGCCCACACCGTCTCGTACTCGGGCTGCTTAGTCAGGAAATGACCGTCCTTGTCATGGAAAATACCTGAGCAGCGGATGATGCAGCCCCTATGGCAGCCATGGGTCGCAAGCCCCCCTCTTTTCGTCTCGAGCTCAGCCAGGCTCTCGCCGCTTATCTTGTGAGCCTCATCGAATCTTCCCTGCTTGAAGTTGTAGGTGGGATAGCCCCCCGCCTCATTCAAGATGTTGGTGAGGACATTGGTGCCGTAGGCGGGCAAAGCCTGTCCGGTAACGGGATGGCTCTTCAGACCCTCAACAAACCTTTTGTTCGCCTCCTTGAACTTCTCAGGGTCCTTGGGAGAGCGCATCTTCATGCCCGTATCATCGAGCACGATGACTTTCACTCCCTTTGATCCCATCACAGCCCCGAGGCCTCCCCTTCCCGCATGGCGTGTGGGCCTGAGCTCCATATCGGTTATGGCGATGGTGGAGGCTCCAAGCAGCATCTCCCCCGCGGTTCCGATCGAAATGCAGGTGATCTTGTCCCCGTATTCTCCTTTGAGCTTCTCAACCAGGTCATAGTTCGGGAGCATCCTGAGGGAGTTGTCAACCTCGACTTTCACCCCGTCTTTGTTTATGAAGACCTTTAGGAGATCATCGCTTTTTGGCTTCCCCTCGAGGATTATGGCCGCATAGCCAAGCCTCGCCAGAACCTGAGCAGCCTGTCCCCCCGCGTTGGACTCCTTAATGCCTCCCGTAAGGGGGCTCTTGGCCCCAATGGAGATCCGCCCGGACATAGCCCCGGATGTTCCGCTAAGAAGTCCCGGGGCTATCACCAGCTTGTTATCCGCCCCCAGGGCATGGCAAAGCGGCGGAACCTCCCTCGACACCACCGCAGAGGTGAGAGCCCTTCCGCCAAGCCCGGCATACTCGCCCACCGGAACTTCACTCGCCTTCGGAGCGCCTTCCGCTCCCACATCAATGCGCAAGATTTTTTCCATCTAGATTCTCCTCAACACTTGCTCTCTGGAATGACAGTCTTTCAGCGCAGCTTCAGGCGCTCGGCAATCTCTTTGCGGCAATCAAAAGGCGGCCACGGTGTATTACGGGTCTTGGAGCAATTCTCATTTGGAGCCGCCGGCATTCCCCCTGCGCCTTCAGGAGGACATGAGATCAGGATGCGCATCTCGATTTTGAAAGCCTCTTGCCTCACGCCGAAAGCTTACGGCTGAACATCTCCACGAGCCACCCCCAACGGAAAAGAAATGCGAAAGCAGCACGCACCAATTGTTAAAATTAACATAACAAAATTTGCCGCTCAACGCTAGTGGACCGTCAACTATGAATGTTCAGGTTGCAGTTTTTCCCTCTCCCTCAGCAAGGGAGAGGGAAAAGCCTTATTCCCGAAGACTCAAGCCAGCGGGTTCTCTACAGCGCCCACTTGTAGATTTCAATGACGTTGGCCAGGGTTGGACGGCGTGGGTTGGTGAGACCGCAGGCGTCCTTTTGAGCATTCTCCGCCATGATGGAAAGGTCGCCTTCCTTTACTCCCAATTCAGTCAAGCCGCTGGGAATCCCTACATCGCAAGAGAGGGTTTTGATTGCTTCGAGGGCCACTTCGCCGGCTGCGCGATCCGAAAGTCCGTCAACAGGCTCGCCCATTGCGACAGCGATATCCACATAGCGGTCTAATTTTGCAATCATGTTGAAGCGCTGTACGTGGGGCAGCAATATGGCGTTGCACACGCCATGCGGCAGATCATAGAAACCGCCCAACTGGTGGGCCATAGCGTGAACATGGCCAAGGCTCGCGTTGTTGAAGGCCATTCCGGCAAGGTATTCGGCGTAAGCCATTTTGTCTCGCGCTTCCATGTCGCAGCCGTTGGCCACAGCGGAACGAAGATTCCTGCTGACCAGCTCGATAGCCTTCAGAGCGCATGCATCGGTAACCGGCGTGGCGATGGTGGATACATACGCTTCCACAGCATGAGTCAGAGCGTCCATGCCGGTTGCCGCAGTCAGAGCAGGAGGCATGCCGGCCATGAGAAGCGGATCGTTGATGGCAACGTTTGGAGTCACTCGCCAGTCGACAATGGCCATTTTGACCTTGCGGCTGGTGTCCGTGATGATGCAGAAGCGGGTCATCTCGCTGGCCGTGCCGGCAGTGGTGTTCACGGCGATGAAAGGAGGCATGGCCTTGGAGGATTTGTCGATGCCCTCATAGTCGCGGATGTTGCCGCCATTGGTGGCCACAATGCCGATGCCCTTAGCGCAGTCATGAGGACTGCCGCCGCCAAGGGAGATGATCAAATCGCAATTATTGTCCTTAAAAACTTTGAGGCCGTCGTGCACATTCTGATCCGTCGGATTGGGGACTGTCTCATCAAAAACCACAGCATCCAGCCCCGCATCTTCCTTGATGAGCTTCACGATCTGCTCGGTCAGACCACAGGCAGTGATGCCCTTGTCTGTACATATAAAGGGCTTCTTGCCTCCCAGAGTCTTGATCTGTCTTCCCAGCTCCTTGTGAGATCCAATACCCATTAAAGAAACCGTAGGAATGAAAAAGCCGAATACCTGATCTGCTAACGCCATGATGTTGCTCCTCGTTATGTTGTTGTTTCTTTCAGTTTGAAAACCGGTGAACAGGCGAAACGGCGATCGTCAAATCGATCGGCGAATCGGTAAGTAGGTGAATGGCAAAGGAAGATAGCCTCTTCGCCTGCTCTCCGGTTTCCATATTTCGCTGCGACCCTGCCCGGGTCGCAAATAAATAAAAGCACAGACCGTGCCAATAGCTTAATATTTATAATTACAATATGTTATAAATATAGAAGGAGATATTATTAGTCGGATCTGTAAAGATTTGGGATGCCGACACCGGACGGCGGCGCGTTCGACTCCGCAATCGATTCAAGAGGGAGCCAAGCGGGCGGCCACTCTACGAGCTGGCTGCAAATCGAGTCACGCTGACACGCATAGCCGAGAGGATTGAGTCAAAACGCTACAGTATGTCTTTCGATGCACATATACTCGGAGCGACAAGCTCATTCGAGCCCATATTCCTTGAGCTTTCGATAGAGCGTCTTTCTGCTGATGCCGAGGAGATCGGAAGCCTGAGAGCGGTTTCCGCCCACATGCTCTATAACCTTGTGGATGTGGCGTTTTTCAAGCTCTTCAAGGGATAGAAAAGAGGCGTCCGGTGAGTTTTCTTCGTTTTGCGCCGCAAGCTCCCGCGGCAAAGCGCGCTCGGTTATGACTCCGTTTTCGGAAAGAATGATCCCCCGCTCGATCACGTTTCGAAGCTCCCTCACATTGCCGGGCCATTGATAGGCCATAAGGCAGTTCATGACGCTCTTGGACAATCGGCACGAGGATTTTCCAGAACTGAGGAGGCCCAGGAAATACTCGGCGAGCAGCGGGATGTCTTCTTTTCGCCGCCTAAGGGGCGGGATATCGATTTCGAAAACATTGATTCGATGAAATAGGGCCTCGTGGAAGCGTCCGGCTTTGACCTCTTCCGCTAAATTACGGTTGGTGGCGAAAAGAAAGCGCACATCGGCCTGCCTCTCGAGCTTGTCTCCAACCCTGCGATAGGTCTTATTCTCGAGCACTCTCAGGAGCGACGCCTGCATTTCCAGAGGCAGCTCTCCTATTTCGTCGAGAAAGAGCGTACCTTGATGGGCCAAGGCAAGGAGGCCTTCCTGCGATTCATGAGCGCCGGTAAAAGAGCCTTTCACATGGCCGAAGAGCTCGCTTCGCATGAGCTCTTTTTGAAGCGTGCCGCAATTTTTCACGATGAGGGGCTGTTCCGCCCGAGGGCTCCTCAGATGGAGGGCTCTCGCCGCCACGTCCTTGCCCGCGCCGCTTTCCCCTGTGATGAGGACGGGAACGGCCGTGGGCGCAACCTTTTCAATCAGGAACTGGATATCCTGTATGGCGGAAGAATGGCCGACGAAGCGGGGGGGCGCCTGGTGGCTCTGAGTGTGACGCAGGAGGCGGTTCTCACGCTGGAGAAGGACGCGCTGATAGGCTTTCTCGATCACCAGCTCCAGCCGCTCCAGGGTGAAAGGCTTTGTGATGTAGTCATAGGCGCCGAGCTTCATCGCTTCAACAGCGCTGTCTATGTCGCCGTGCCCGGTAATGAGTATGACTTCCACATCCGGGACCGCTTCCCGGAACTTGTCGAGCAAATCGAGCCCGTCTCCGTCCGGGAGCCTGATGTCCAACACGATCACATCGAACTGCTGCTTGCGAATGAGTGCAAAAGCATCCCCCGCCCCGCCCGCCGTTTGAACGACCCTGCGCATGTTGGCGATCTCTTTTTCGGCCAGGCGCCGGATCGATTCTTCGTCGTCTACAACCAGGATGCGAATCGGATTGAAGAGCATCATCAGTCGATCCTCCGAGGGAGCCTCACAAGAAAGGTGGAGCCTTTTCCTTCTTCACTGCAGACGATTATCTCCCCTCCATGATTGTGCACGATGTTATAGCAGGTGGAGAGGCCGATCCCGATGCCTTTTCCCACCGGTTTAGTAGTGAAGAAGGGCTCAAACAGCTTGTTCATATGCTCTGCGGGAATGCCGCAGCCGGTATCTTCCACCGAGAGTCCTACCCACTCCTTTTTGCTCACAGTGCGAAGGCGAACGGAGCCATTTCCCTTGACGGCGTCCAGAGCGTTGAAAAGCAGGTTCAAGATCACCTGTTTGAGCTGAGATTCGTTGCCTTCGACGCGGGGAAGCAGCCCATCCAATTCCAGACGAATGAGATCCTTGGGGTATTGCTTGAGATGATTTTTCAAGAGCTTCAACGTATCGGCAACAAGAACGTTGAGATCAACGGGGGCAAAGTCAGAAGACTTCAGGCGGCCGAACGTGAGCAGGCTCTGCACGATTTCCTGACATCGTCTGCACTCTTTGAGAATAATCCCAACATATTCCTGGAAGTCGTCTTCAAGATCTTTGTCCACATTGCCCGCCAGCCTCGGGAGGCGCCGCTTCAAGCCTTCCGCAAAACCCGATATCGCCGTCAGGGGATTGTTGATCTCATGGGCGACTCCGGCCGCGAGCACCCCTATGGTCGCCATCGTCTCGGCCTGGTAGAATTTGGCCTGATACTCCTTCTCCAGCGTGACATCCCGTTTGAGCAGAAGTATGTGGCAGGGCTTGCCCTCGGAATTTCGGAGCGGGGAGGCGGTGATCTCAAAGTGCCGGTTCTTGCCGTTCAACTGAAAAATGACCGATTGCCGGCACACCTCGTTTGTGTCCCTGGCGGTTATCATCGGGCACTCCGCGCATGGCTGGTCCTGTTTGCGAAAAACCTGGTAGCAGAATTTCCCCTGCGGATCGGGCTCGCAAAACATATCGTAGAAGACATGATTGACCGATGTGATGCTAAAGTCCAGGGACAGCACCACCATCAGATCGGTTATCCCGCCAAGAATGGCCTGAATATGGCGCTGCTTGAGCTCGAGCTTCATGTTGGAAGCCTGCAGCTCTGAAATCTTCTCCTGCACTTCCCGGAAAAAGCCGAGCTTCGCGTATTCAATCCCCATAAGGTCTTCAAGAGTAGGCTTGGATTGCTGCATCACCAAGCCTCTTCGCAAACGCGCAGCAGGTCCTCCCAGTCGGCAGGACGTGGGTTGCTGAGAACGCATACATCATTTACCGCCATTTTACACAGCTCCGTAAGCTTCGATTTATCAGGAATGATCTCCCTCAGCAGAACCGGGACTCCCAAGGATCTGCAGAATTCTTCAAGCTTTGCAATTCCGGCCAGCGCCGTAGCGCGCGGAGAGCGACGGCGCTTACCGCCCAGGAGAATCTCTCCGATGGACGCCATCTTTTCAGCGCATGTTTCCAGGTTATAGCGCATCACCGGCGGCAGGAGCACCGGGTGGACCAGTCCATGGAGCGTATCGAACATTCCGCCCAGGGAATGAGCAAGGGCATGCTCGATTCCAAGGCTTGCATTGCTAAAAGCCATGGCTGCAGCGGTGCTCGCTATGCTCAATTGCTCGAGGGCGTCGAGAGAGCGCGTTGCCAGAGCGGGCTTCAAATGCAGCATGATCAGCTGAATGGCCTTCAAGGACTGCATTTCCGTAAAAGGAGAAGCGATCTTTGAAACATAGGACTCCACGGCGTGGCAGAGGGCGTCGACAGCCGCGGCAATTATAAGCTCCTCGCTCTTCGTCTTCAGGATGAGCGGATCGATTATGGATATATTGGGAACAAGGGTGCGGCTTATTATGGACATTTTGACCTGACGCCGCATATCCGTAATGATGGCGAACTGGGAAATATCGGAGCCGCTCCCAGCCGTTGAAGGAACAAAAACCATGGGAGGCAGAGGCCGGTGGATACGGTTTGCGCCCTCATAATCGTTTATGCGTCCCCCGTTGCTAGCCACCAGAGCAATGCCCTTGGCGGCGTCCATGGGGCTTCC
This sequence comes from uncultured Syntrophobacteraceae bacterium, assembly GCA_964578835.1. Lineage (GTDB taxonomy): Bacteria > Desulfobacterota > Syntrophobacteria > Syntrophobacterales > Syntrophobacteraceae > CAZOEL01. The sequence continues at coordinate 10,657 of CAZOEL010000054.1, forward strand.
GCCCCCTACAGCCACCACAATATCCGCTTCTTCCTTCAGGTAAAAGGATGCGCCCTCCTCTATTTGGAAATCCCTCGGATTTGACGCAACATCGCCGTAATACACCCAGCGAAGCTTCTCGCTATCGAGAATATCTACGACTCGATCGATCCAGCCCGCCTTTTCGATTCCCGAATCGCTTACCAGAAAAACCTTTTCGGCTCCGAGCCTGCGCGCGCAGAGCCCCACATAACGCAGGCTCCCATGACCAAAGATGATTTCAGGTATGCTGAATTTGCTTACTTGCACAAAGCTCCCGCCTTCTTATTCGAGTCGATGAAAATATAGAGAAACTAAAAACGACTAATGTTAACAATTTGCACCGTCAAAGCGAATAGCTTTTAGCAGCTTGAGCCCTTTCATCAAGCAAAAACCCGCGCTGTTTCCACTCTTCAGAAAGTGAAGGAGGCCGTAGAAGACATAAGGCAACTCACAAGAAATAACCTACCAGGAACACGGGCGTCATTCCGGCATGTTTCTAGCCGGAATCCAGCTCAGCGCCATGCTCTCTCGTGTGGATGGATTCCGGCTTAAAGACTGCTGGAATGACGCGGTGGGTATTTATACACCGTTCCATGCCGGTAGGTTATTTGTTGTGAGTTGCCTAAAAAGAATTGAAATATTTAGATCGGTTCAATGGGGGAAAATCCGGCGTGAGGCTCATGGACAATAAAACTGGGCAGGCGCTATGAAAACAACCGCCTTCCCATGCGCAAATGAGAGCGCATGGGGAGGCAGTTGCATCTTATTCAGCAACAAATCGCATCAGCAAGTCGGCGAACCGCCCGTAGTTTTTGCTACAGCGCAAGTGAACTCGTTTTTTGCCATCGCTTGAGTCTCAGGCCCTCGTGCAAAGATCATCTCAGGACTCATCTCTTCTTTTCCATAAAAGCTCGCATTGGCGCTGTCGTCAAACTGCATGACAGATCCACGAAGAGACACGCCGGCAAAGATGCCTCTAGCATTTCTGGTATATGCATAGACATCCGCATCGGCTTGAGCGTCACCCGACCATTCCCCTTTGCCGCCCATAGGACCGGCTACGAGAGCGGCGTCGGCGCCAAACTCGAGCTTTCCGTCCTTCATGGCGTTAACCGCTTTCTGGTTATTGAAAACTAGAATCAAGTCGCTGACCTCCACTCCCGCCTGCGCTCCCAAACTGGCGCCTGTGAGAGAGATGAAGGCAGGGCTACTCCACGTATCTTTGTCCATCTTCACAACCAGCACTCCGTCCCCATAGCGACCACCAGCCACAAACGCCCCTTTGACGAGGCCGGGAATAACCGCTACTCCTTGTGCTCGCTTGAATACTTCCTTTGGTATGCCTCCCTCGGACACATCAAGAGCATTCCGGAACACAGAAGAAGCATTTTCAATCTTTGCCCGCTGCTCGGCAGAAACCTCCGCCTGAACAGGGATAGCCAACAAAAGAAACAGAACAGCCGCCACGGGCGGAATAATCTTTGACCGCATAGCCTTATCTCCTTCTAAAAGGTTTTTCATGTAGTTTTATGAAAATAAGGTAATCACTACGATCAAGTTCTCATACTCGCATTGCTTCGATAAATTGGCGCGCAGTATTCTGCGCAAGCGCCCGAAGAGAGAAAAAGGGGATTAAAGCGTGGGGAGCATTTTCGATAATTGGAATGCGCTTGGCTGTCGGCGTGGCGAGCAGACAGCCGAGCGAGGAATGGACAGACCTTTATGTCGTCATTTCGACAACGATAGGCCAGGCGTCGGATTTACCAAACCTTCGTCTTAAGGCCGAACTCTGTAAAAGTCCCTTTCAACAACATAGCTTCGCTCGTAAGTGCGATGCCGATGGTGGTGGTGATGACGACGGTGATTACTCCAGTATTCAACGCCGACATACGCGGGCCCATAATACTCGTAGGAATAACTCCCGCATGCCGAGTAGCACGGGCTGTAATAACTCGGGTAGACGCCGACGACAGCCGGAACGCCGATGGAGATATAGGCGCCGCCGGCTTCAGCGCCTGTAAAAAGCCCCATCGACAACACCAACATCAAGGCTATAAGAATGCTTTTTCTCTTCATCACTATCCTCCTGTTCAAATCGGTTTCTTTTCTTGCTGGATACCTCCTCATAACGTAAATACACGGCAGTGGCGGCAGGGTCACAAGAAATCAAAAGGAGTCAGGGATGGAGACAATCAAAGTATGAAAACTCCCCAACGATGGGAGCGCTCGTTTTTTTTCCTGCAATGATCTCATCTTCTTGTTACAATGCAGCCCTTTTGTGAGGCTTGCGGCGTTTCGAGCGCGCCGTGTCTGAAGCCCCGGTTCGCATGTGTTGACAGGAGAAGAGAAGAGTCAGGAATCTGGTGCGATCTTCACAAAGGAAGGGTATTGCGAAGAATGACTGAGTCCTTTTGGAAAGCATCAAGATGGCGCGGCGCCTGATCCTTTTAACTTCACTTACTTTTCTGCTCATATACTCGAGCGCCTTGGCGGATGATGCCGGACGCTATCAGCTTTTTCAGGGTGAGTACAAGAGAACGCTCGTCGATGGCTCTGAAAAATATGTCAAAGCGCTCTTTAAGGTCGATACGAAAACCGGGGAGTTGTTCCTTTGCGAGGAAGTCGAGCTTAGGGAGGACAAGGAAGGACAGGATATTATCCTTGCCCGGCGTCGCTGTCAGCCTTACGAGGGCGTCTTTTCCCAGCCGGGGTTCATCCGGCAACAGGATGAGCAAAACTCCGAGTCTGAAGGAGACGCCAAGGAATCTCAATAATTATCTCATCCTGCGTCGTTAACAATCGCAGACGTTTTTTTATCGATTGTCCTTACTTCGATCATTTTGTATAGTGAAGCAGTTATTGTGGCTGAGGGGCAAAACCGGACCTAATTCAATCGGGTGGATTCGATCATGCAAAGGCTCGGAATATCCGGCAGAATACAGAGTAAAGATGAAGAAAAACGAAGATACCCGCGCTACGGCCTTAAGAGGGGCGCTTTTGCCGTGCTTTCGGCCACGCAGGATCTCTTCTCGAGAATTGGCCAGATTTTGGATGTGAGCGAAGGAGGATTGGCTTTTTGGGCCGAAGACGAAAAAGAATGGCCCCCGAGCGTTCAGTTCAATCTGGAAGTATTCGGTTATGAGGCGAAAGGGCTCAGAATCAAACAAATTCCATGCAGGCTTGTCTATCAGGTTGGGTTCGCCGAAGAAAGCCTCCGTTGTGGGATCGAGCTCCTGGACCTCTCCGAAAAACAACAGGCTCTTTTCCATCATTTTGTTCGGACAAATACGCTTTACACTTTCTAAAAAGGATTCTCCCCTGCTCCCCGGCCGCAGATGTTTGTTGTCTGCACGCCCTTCCAAGCTGTGAAGATAGCGCTACCGCGCTCTTTCTCCTTCTCCGCCAAACGCTGGATCCATTTGCACCCTACCATCGAGAATACATGATAGCCGGTATGAAAATACCTTTATCAGGGGATTTTCACTACATGGAGGTTCAAATATAATTGTTCCTCAATTCTGGAAAGAAATGCGCATGGAAAACAGCGAAGGTCCGTCGGCTTGATCGCGGTAATTCGAAGGAATGCCGTTATTCACAGCCAGTGGAACAATCGGCGCCTCCTCCCATGGCGCGTAGCCCCCGGGGGAATCGAGATAATTATCATTGGGTCACGGCGGTATCGCAAAGGAACACTATCATGGAGATAAGAAAAGCAGTCCGCAGAATAATCGCGTCCTTTGAAAAAGATCTGAGCGTACAAATAGAAGGATGGCTCGCCTATCTGCCCGAGAGAGGCACCTATTTCGTGTGTGCGCGCGGCAAAGGGTGCTCCTCCTTCCTCTATGTCGTTGACGTGCTCGCTGGGAAGGTGATGCGCAAACAAATCCTGGGAGCCGGCTCCCGGAGCATCCACTAGTGGACCGTCAACATCGTTTTTTCCGGTGGAAGCGGGCCCCCTCTCCCTCAGGGAGAGGGCCGGGGTGAGGGAAGTATTCTTTAGAAATTGAGGGAAGTATTCCTCTATAAAAGAGGATCTCCCCTGCCCTCTCCCTCAGGGATTAGGAAAAACCGCAACCGGAAAATTCAAAGTTGACGGTCTACTAGACGCCCGATCTCTGTGGGCTCCCAACGTCAGTTCCTCGAGATCCTCTCCACACCTGTGCTCCTGACGCCAACCGGCCCAGACGCCGCGCAATCGGATATCCCCTTGGACCGGCGTCCTGCGCCGGTTGAGGGCGCTCGACCGCGCTCTCGCGCTACGGCATCAAAAGGGCGCCCCGCGTACGCATGATATAATACATTTTGGAAACGAGCAGGATGTTGTATAAACGATACTGACCGCCTTGAAAAAGGAGAGAGTCTTGGATCGCCGATTTGCGGTTCGATTCGAATAGATCAAGTTCATGTGGAGGTAGAAATGGAGAGCCTGACCACCAAGCAGAGATCTCACCTGAAGTCTCTTGCGCATTCCCTCAAGCCGATCCTGCAAGTCGGGAAAGAGGGTGTTACGGATGCTGCCGTAAAAGCAGTTGAGAGCGCGTTTAATACGCGGGAGTTACTGAAGATAAAAGTACTGGAAACGGCTCCGGAGAGCGCCAAGGAGACCTCGGAGATATTGGCGGGGCGCGTCGAAGGTCTGATGCAGGTGCAGGTGATCGGTCGGACGGTGGTTCTCTACCGACCCGATCCCGAAAAGCCGGAGATCAAGCTTCCTAATTGAGCTCGCTCATTTTTATTCTGATGCCGATTCGGAAGGGAAATCCCAACGCCTAGCGTCGCGGTTGCAGAATCCTTGGAGAATTCGAGAAATGGGCGTCACAGCGCGCAACATCATGACCACCAGATTTCCGAGCCTTCGTCCTAATACTCCCATTGCTCAGGCGATGAAAACATTTGAAGAAGCCGGCAAAGAAGGGAACCGGAGAGTCTTCGGGATTATCGTAACAGATGATGAGGGACGGCTTGTCGGGATGATCTCCATGTATGACATCCTTCTGCTCATAAGGCCGAAGCATATACATATTTGGGGCGAGATGAAGGACATCGACGTTGATGGATTCGTCGACGAAGCGGTTCGCCGCTCCAAGCCCATTCTTGTCGGCGACATCATGACAACCGATGTCGTTACGATCGATCCGGATACTCACCTTCTGATGATCGTCGATATCATGCTCAAAAAGCACATTCGGCGCCTTCCCGTCCTCGAAGACGGGAAGGTGATAGGAATAGTATATATCTCCAGAGTATTCGACAACATAATGGCGCGTTTCGCGGAACCCTAGCAGCAACGCTCTGTGAATGAATCCAAAAAGACGACTGCAATGACCATCATAGACCGCAAAAACACCCTGAAGGGGATAATGGTTCGAGAGGCGATGCGCAGGCTCGTGGCGGCTGTTCCTCGAGACGCCTCCATCGAGACGGCCACCAGGTACGCCGTCAAGTATAAAGTCAATGCAGTGCTCGTTACGGGCGAAGGGCAAGAAGGGGTAGGAGTCGTTTCCAAAACCGATCTGATGGGAGCCTATTATGCGGGGCTGCCTCTTGAGACGCCTCTCGAAGGGATCATGGTTGGCCCTCCTGTTTTTTGCCATGTTGAGGAATCCCTGGAAGCGGCGCTCGAGATCATGCGCGAGAATCGAATCCATCGCCTATACGTGACCGAAGAGACGCCGAACAAGGCTGTCGGCATTCTGGCGTATCCCGATATCGTGGGCATCTTGTATCGATATTGCCGTCAGTGCAAACGAAGCATCGTCGGCTCAAGAGCCTCGGAGTCCGATTTCGATTATTCAGATCGCTTTCTCGTGAATGAAGTAATGAGAGATTCCGTACAGTTTCATGACGAAGAGGAAACCATCCTTCAGATCATGGAAGGGCTTTCCTCACATCAATTGGGAGCCGTTCTCATTAAATCGAGAAGAGGCTTCCCTGTTGGAGTAGTCTCCAAAACCGATCTCATCGTCGCCTACAGGCATCGCATACCACCCGATGCAACTGCGAAGGCCGTCATGTCCTCTCCCGTGCAACTTTGCGGGTATCGGGAGCCGCTGCATTTAGCCGTTCAGCGCATGATTTTCTCGGACGTCCACAGACTCTTCGTCCAAAAGGCGTCGCCCAATGATGTCGTTGGCGTTTTGTCTCTCTCCGACGCCGCCCGCGTGCGCTCCGGATCATGTCGAGCATGCGCTTCGAGCCGCATTAGCCCTCATTCCTGATTTTCCCGGCAGCGCATGCTCTCTATAGAATTGTACAGCTCATTCCTTTTTCTTGGATGAGGAGATTTTGTCTACGACCTTTGCGTAGTACACCTGGTCTTCTTCAAGCTCGGGCGACACCTGCCGGGTCATGTTGAGCTTCATGATCAGGTAGTTGAGCTTTTTCATCTGGTTGTACTTTTCCTGAGTGTCCTGGATTCCCGCAAGGAGCGTTTCCATATTCCTGATTTCTTTTCGAAGCTCCAGTTCTGCAGGAAGACAGTCGGCATTTTTCAAAATCTTGTACGCCATGCGCATGTCCGATGGAAGGTGGCTGTCATCCTCCAGCTTCAAAGGCTTGCCCTTGCCCTCGAGATCGTCGAATTCACCTCTCTCCATGGCTTCACGGATTCGCTCTTCCGCAATTTTGTCAAAGACGTTAAAAATATTGCCCATGATGACCCTTTTCAGCGTATATGAAAATCTACTATCATGATTATTGGCATCCAGCATTTTCCAAATGCAACCTCAGGGTCTTTTTTCTATACGCTCCGAACGAATTCGAGCCCGGAGGCTGCATTTTTGCGCCAAGTATCTTATCATATCCAATTTGCCGGAGAAGATAAATGCGACATCTTCCGCCATCTTTACATCCTACTCGCTTCCCTCCGGAAGAGATGTTCATTTTGGGCGCGGGTCGATTTGGCTACATTGCCGCCAAAAGGCTGAGCCGTCTCCATCCCGAAGCGCGATTCACAGTAGTGGATGACGAAGAAGAACAGTTGGATCGCATCCACAAAGATTTCGGGCTGCCGGTTTGCGTCCATGAAGCTGCTTCCTTTCTTGGAATCGCAGACGTTGACGAACGGGCGTGGATCATTCCCGCGGTTCCCATTCATCTTGCTTTTGAATGGTTGAAAGACAAGCTGAACGGTAAAGGCCGCTCACATTCCATACCCGTTCCTCTTGCGGTTGATGGTCAGATTCCCAACCCGTTGCGGACGCCAGGAGGAACTGTATACAGTAGTTTTGCAACATTTCAATGCCCCGACGGCTGCAACGAGCCCGACGCCATCTGCACCCAGACCGGTAAGCCTCGTCAGGGTGAACTTTTCGAACGGCTCACTCAGATCGAGGTTCCGGGCTTTGAGGTCGTTGTCATAAGGAGCTTTCAGCTTGCGCCGGGAGTTGGGGGATATCCGATGAGTCGGCTGATGGAAGCCTTGAGCGGGATTGTCCAAAAGACGGGGTCCTACCTTATAGGCACCAGCTGCCGCTGTCACGGAGTCATAGATTGCCTGGAGCTCGAAAGCCTGGAGCTTTGACCGAGTCCGGGAGCGAGTTGAAGGGGCAAATAATCTTTTGCCCCTACCCGCGACCATCGGATCCAATGACTCCTTGGCCATCAAGGCATTCCAACGCTTTGGGCCGCCAAGACGCAGGCATGACCCGTCTTGCACAACGGGTCAAAGATACCACGAGGCATGGCGAAAGTTGCTGCTTTAAGCAATGAGCCTTTGTAACTCCCTCCATTCTCGAGGAGGCTATATCAATTCAGAAAGGCTGGCGTTCAATGGGTCAACAACAGAGCCTTGACGGCTCGTATTCCGACGCGTGCAAGCAGTGCCCGCTTATCAAGGAAGTCGAGCAACTGCGTGAGGAATGTAAACGTCTTCAAGAGCTTTCTATCACCGATCCCATGACCGGGTTTTACAACTACCGATACTTGATGGAAGCTCTCGACAATGAGATGGAAAGGACTCGGCGTACGGGGCTGCATACCGCCCTCATCTTGATCGACCTCGATTATTTTAAGAGGATAAACGACACTTATGGCCATCCCGCCGGCGATGAAGCCCTTCGATGGGCATGCAGAATCTGGCGCGAGGACATTCGTCGGATCGATGTGCCTTGTCGGTATGGCGGTGAAGAATTCGGGATCATTTTGCCCGGCACCTCCATTGTTCAAGCGGTGGGGCTTGCAGAACGATTGCGGGCCATCCTGGAGGCTTCGCCCATCAGTTTCGGCTCCCGCAAAGTTTTGATCACGGCGAGCTTCGGGGTTGCATCCTACAGCGGCGAGAGAGACGACTCCCCACAGAGCCTCATCGACTCTGCAGACCAATTTCTGCTCAGGGCGAAAGCCAAAGGGCGCAACCGAGTATGCAGCGAGCTCGATGAGCCGGATATGCTCAGTACGGGAATTACCGTTGAGGAGCGCGAAGCTCTTTTCGGGTCGGAAAGGAAGGCGGAGGACAATTCATCGGTTAAGGGCGACGATGAATAATGGGAAGTCAGACTGGCGCCAGGGAAAGCCCGGCGCTCTTCTAGCATTCTGGGGCGCTCATTTGTCAGATTTGACGTTCAGGGAGGCGAGCGCCTGATGGAGGCAGTCTTCGGAGCGGTATCCTTCAATGCGGGCCAGGTTGACCAGGCTCAGCAGGAGATCTCCAAAAGCCTCCGGCGGCGCATGCAAGCCGGAGGCTAGATCCCTGGCCATGCGCTCGCTCTTTTGCGCAAAGTCTCGCGCCCTTGATTCAAGGTCATTCCAGGGCGAGCTTTCCTTTGAGGAGAAGCGAGAAATCATCCGATATGCGCGCATGAGGGCTGGAAGCGATTCGGGGATCTCTCCGGAAGACTTGCCGCTGGAAGCTTTTTCCCTCGCCTTTATCGTTTCCCAGTTCACTTTCACTTCTTGAGTCGAATTAACGGTGACATCACCGAAGACGTGAGGGTGCCTCCGGATCATTTTCTGACAAATGAGGTCGGCGACGTCTTCGAGCTTAAACTCTTTTGTTTCCTCATAGATATGGACGAGAAAGAAAACCATGAACAAGAGGTCGCCGAGCTCTTCGGCGGCTTCCATCGCTTCGCCCGAACGAATAGCGGATGCGGCCTCATGGGCCTCTTCCACCAGGTATGTCTGGACGCTCTCAGGCGTCTGCTTTCGGTCCCAAGGGCATCCGGGCTCTCCGCGAAGATCGTCTATGATCTCCCAGATCTTCCGCACCTTCTCCCACCGTTCATCCATGAATTCTTCCATTCTTTCAGATTTTCACTTCCTGTTTTTTTTCATCAGATTTCTGAGCCGGCTCGGGATTCACGCGCGGGGCGGACTGCAGGGCGCGCTCTTTGAGATCGGGGATATACCGATCGAGATCCTTCTGCTTTTCTTGAAAGGATCTCTGTAGGCTTTCCGGCACAAGCCCCACCAATATCCGCGCTCCATCCTTGACATGGGGAGCAGCAAGGGACTTGGACAGTATTTCGCTCTTCGGAGGGAGGAAAAGGGTCAGCGCGGTTATAATGATAGCCGCCAGAATGAGCGCTTTTCCCGCACCCAGGGCTCCGCCCAAAAGCCGATCCAGGAAGCCCAGGCCAGTGCGATGCGCAAGCCTCGCCACCCAAAATCCAGCCACCGCAACGCAAAACCATGTCAGCGCAAAAAGAACGATCAAACTGATGAGCTGCGATCCGCCAAGATTGGGGAAAGCTTGCAGCAACTGCTTGGAAAGCAGCTCATGGTAGCGGGACGCCACGAGAAAACCGGCTAGAACGCCTGCGATTCCAAAAGCTTGTGATATGGCCCCGCGAAATATGCCGCGCAACACGCAAAAAGCGCCTATTCCAATAATGACCCAATCAAGCCCGTTCATTCCTTATCCGCCATCCTTCTTTTTCTCATTTTCGCCGGAAAATTCCCTCATGGACCTCCAAAGCGATAGAGCAAGGTCAAAGCGCCCCGATGCTACAGCCGCAACAGCCAGAGCCTTGCGAATCTCAGGAGTAGAGCGCGCTTCGGCTGCCCTCAAAGCGCTCATGAAGGCTTCCTCGCTTCGACCTTCCCTAAGCTCGAAAAGAGCGCGCGCAACGAGCTTCTCCGCTTCTATATGCACGCTCAGCGCGGGAGAGAAGTCCATGCCGCACCGAAAGCACTCGGTTGAGTCCTTGAGTCTCGCCCGGCATACGGGACATCGCTCCCAGATATCCGCAGGGGTTTTCATGCGCGTCTTTACTCCAGATAAAACAGGAGATCATCCAGCTCTTCCCGAAGCTCCTCAGCCTTAGAGACATCATTCTGGTCGAGCGCGTCCTGAATTCTCTCGATGAGATCGATCATATCCTCTTTGTCTTCCGCTGACGCTTTATCCATCATGTCTCGGGCGCGACTTATCGTGCCCGCAATTGTCGTCGCCCCTTCGATATCGCCATAGGAGTCTATCTCAACCGAATCGACGTCTATGACGTCATCCTCGCTCCACAGCGCTTCCACGCGTTGTCTCGATTCGTCGATGCGCTCGTCGTCGAAGCTCCTCATGGCGTTTTCCACAACGCCCTGAATGTTGCGTCCGGTGCGCTTCTCGAGCGCCTGAATCTTGAGGAGGCCGTTTATGTCGAGGTTGAAGGAAAGAACAATCTGATTTCCTGCCGGAACATCGCTCAGCCCCTTGAAGAAAAACCTTCCGATGAGGATATTGTTTCGCGCGTCTGGATCTTCTCCCTGGTAAACCTCGATATCGACGGCCTCCTGCCCGTCTACAACGGTTGCAAAAACTTCCGACTTGGCTATGGGAAGCTTGGAGTTCCGCCTTATCAGGGGAACGAAATAAAAGGGATTCCTGCTGATGGGATCCAGGGCGGATGTTCCGAAGGTGTAAGGAGTAATGTCAACGAGCACGGAGCCCACGTTCTGCCCCATTTCTATAGCCGCTTGTATAGAGGCGCCCAGAGCGACGCAGAGGTCCGGATCCACCTCGGAATGAGGCGCCTTGTTTAGCTTTTCTTCCAGCATCTCGGAAACAAGAGGAATTCTGGTGGATCCGCCGACAAGCAGGATCTTGTCGATGGCGCCGGGCAGCAGGGCGGCGTCTCGCAAGGCTTTGGCCACCGCATCCATGGTCTCCATAATGTCTTCGCGGATCATCTCTTCGAATTCGAGTCGGGAAAGCTCGTAGCGAAGGTGCACGGGCGCTCCTCGCACGCTTCCAATGTGGTCTTCTTCGATGAGGGCGAAAGGTTTATCGGAAAGCTCCATCTTGGCCGCTTCAGCCGCTCGCTTGAGCCGCGCTCTCAAGACCGGATCGTTCGTTTCTTTGAGATTGTGCTCACTTTCCAGGTATTCGATCAGTCGATCGACGATCTTTGCGTCAAAGTCGTCTCCGCCCAGCTGATTGTTTCCCGTGCTGGCCATCACCTCCACCACGCCGTTCTCTATGGTGACGATGGAAACATCGAAGGTTCCGCCTCCCAGATCGTAAACCAGGATGCGCTGATTGCTCTCCCTTTGAGCCCCGTAGGCAAGCGCCGCCGCGGTCGGTTCGTTGATGATGCGAACGACTTCGAGACCTGCAATCTGCCCCGCCTCGCGTGTGGCGTACCTCTGGGCGTCGGTGAAATAGGCGGGCACGGTGATGACGGCTCTCGATATGGATCTTCCGAGGACGGTCTCAGCGCGCCTTTTGAGCGATTTCAAGATGAAGGCCGAAATCTCTTGCGGCTTGTATTCCTGCGAACCCAAACGCAATATTTCATTGGAGCCCATCTTTCGCTTTACCGAGCATACAGTGCCTTTCGGGTTCACGAGGATCTGGTTTTTGGCTTCTCTACCCACGATGATGCTGCCTCCTCTATCCAGCGCCACGCAGGAAGGCAAAATTCCATCATCGTTTAGCTTCAAAATCTTCGGAATCCCGTCGGAAAGAAAAGCGACTTCTGAGTTGGTCGTACCAAGGTCTATTCCAATTATAGGGTCTTGCAGAGCCATAGTTATGTTCCTTCTACTCTATTGGATCGGAGGCGACGACAACGCGCGCTGTTCTGAGAATCACTTCGCCTCGCACATATCCGCTGAGGGATTCCTCGAGAACTGTTCCAGCTTCGACTCCGGGTTCGCAGCGCGTGGCAATGGCGACCATCAGCTTTGAATCGAAGGGAAGCCCTCTGGCTTCAATCTTTTGAATGCCGAGATTGGCCATTGCGCGATCGAAACGGGAAAGAGCAAGCTCATAGCCTTCCCTGACCGCATTCCATGCCGGCGGAAGCTTACGGAAAAAACTCTGTTGCGCTGTCGCCTTGAGGACTCCATCCAAACCTCGCTCCAGAGCGTCCCTTAGATCTGCAAAAAGAAAGAAAACGCTCTTTTCCGTTTCGTCCTGAACTTCCTGCTTGAGAGAGGCCAGATCATAGGTCGTTGCGCCAAGCCGCGAGAGGGCTTCTTTATAAAGATCTCCCATGCGGTTGAGCTCTTCGTTCAGCTTGCCCTGCTCCCGGCTTTGCCGCTTAATCTCCTGTCTCAACGCGGTAATTTCTCCGACCACCTCAAAGCGGTCGTGTGAAAGATCCATGGCGGGAGGAGATTCGGGAAATGAATCAAGGTCCTTGAGCCATGAAGCAAAATCATCGAGGACTTCTTTACGCCAATCCCCTTCCGGGAAACGCATGTCGGCGCATGGAGCAGGCTTCTCGCCGACGCCCGGCGACGGGACGCATGGCGACGGCTCTTGGGGTGAAAGCTCTCGTTTTCGTGAGAAGATGCTCCGCAGATCCTCGATCATAACAAGAACAAAGCAGGAGAGCGCAACTCTCAAGCGATAGAAAACGCCGTTTTTTTTCATCCGCCTTCCATTATGTTCATCAATGGGAGTCAAGACCGCTTTTCGGCGGCAACGAGGTCGGCCAGGCCCGCCTGCCCGCCGTGAAGCCGGCTCAGCCGGGCGAGCAGCAAGATTTCTTCTTCGGGAAAGCCGGTATTGACGCAACCTTCGAGAGCGGCGTGAATGCGCTTGCTTTTACTTTTCAAGGCTTCGTAAGCTTCGGAAATTCCGGCAAACTCCTCGGGATATCGTTCGGGCGGAAAACGCTTCACCATTTTGAGATAGGCTTGACGCACCTGCTCGTCGGTTGCGGGATACGGAGCCTCGAGCCTCAAATAATATTTTAACATTTATTATCCCCTTTCCTTGGCGCAGACGACAAAGCCGCATGGGCCGTTCCGCTCCAGTGCGCACGGATCACATAGCTTACAGGCATGCCTCAATATTGGTCCGGAAAGAGGAGGAGACGTCCCGCACGACTGAGACTCTTCGCATGCTTCCCCGTATATATTCCTCTCAGCGCCATTATCATGCCTTTTCCCCTCAATTGGAGCTCACGGCCCATGGCGCGCAGTTCTTCATCGTCCATGTCCGCGTCTGCAATTTCACTTAACAACATCTCGAAGATGAGCTTCAAAAACTCTTTTTCGCCGCCGGCCTTTTTTAGACCTGCTATGAGATCGTCCAACGCATCCGCATCTCCCCACGGGGGGGCGTCGTCCCAAAAATCCTCTTCGTCTTCTTCATCATCAAACGCAAAGGGATCGAACCCAAAGTCGAAGCCAAAGGGCGCATCAAGGCGTTCAAAATTGAAGTAGGTCAGGGCGCCCGCCAAAGGCTCCGAAAAGTTTGAGGCAATGCGAGTGGAAAAGTCCCGCAGCTTCCGGAGTTCATCATCATCGAGAGTCTCCAGCAGGCTGAAAAAGATGTGCGATCCCTTTTCGGGGTGGATCTGGTATTCGGCAAGGGCATGAAAGAAGCGAAAAATAGTGTTGCCTTTCTGGCCACGCAGCCTCGCGCTCACATCGTTTTTCACCCACTTCGATAAAGCGCCCTCGCGATCTGAGCCCAGTAGAACCGGATAGACGCCGAGCACTTGCTGATCGCTGAGCTTTTCCAAAATCTTCGGCCAGAGAGGCTCGAAAAAGTGGACAGGGTTGAACCGTGCGAGAAGCGAAGCCAGCTCTGGGGACAAAGGAGCGATAACCTCGTTCAGCTCGTTTTCGCTCAAGCTTTTCAACGCTCCTTTGAGCTCCTTGAGCGCGGCGGTTTGCGTTCTTTTCCCAAAGGCTGAGACTCTGCGCTCATACGCCTCCATGAGGTCATGGGAAAAGTAGGCCATGGAGCGGAGCCTCTGCGCACGCTCAGGAATTTGGTCGAAGATCTTCAGCGCGCGGCTTTCGTCGCCGCTCTCGAGATAGACGGTAGTGGCCAGAATGGCTTGGATCAGCGGGATGAGCGGTTTGATATTGAGCTCTTTGGCCGACTCCAGGTCCTTTAGAGCAATGTCGAACGCCCTGCGATTTCGGCCCCTGATCGCCGCCCGCAGGAATCCCAGCCCGAGATATTCTCTTACGATGGGATCGTATGGGGCCTGCGCAAATGCTTCCTCCAAAATCTTCTGGGACTTGCGGTAGGCGTTTTTGCTCCAATACACTCTCGCCAGCTCGACATAAGAAAAAGGATCTTCAGGAAAGAGCTTCTTCATCCTGAGGAGTATCTGTTCGGAAAGATCTTTTCCCTTGGATGAAATCTGCGACGGATTGAGCGCCCGCATGGTTATGTAGTGGTCATAGACTTCCGGAGCAAGGCGCGTGACCTTGTCCGCTATAGCGACGAACAGATCCTCCACCTTGACATCCTTGTCGCCGAGCCATTCCCGGAGACAAGCGCCATCCTCGGGATGCAGCATTCCCGGGGAGATCTTCCCGAGAATAGCCCGGGACAACAAGCTCATATAGAGCGCCGCCTCCACTTCTTCGCGGGAGCCAAGCTGTGGAAACTCAGCATCGACCAGGCTCAAGTATTCGGAGGCCTGACAAAAAGGATAGGCTTGAGGACCAAACGCCAGACCGTGAAGGAAATCGAGACGAAGCAGCATCGGCCGTGCAAAGCTTTGGGGAAGAAGCCTGCTTACGATCTTGGGATCGGTTTCCTTCCGCAGGAGGATGCAGGCTACGATTTCCGAGAGAAAATGGACGGCGGCATCGGGCTTTGAAGGAAAGAGCCTGAGGGCAAGCTGCTCGATGAGACGCTGAATATTTTTATCTTTTGCCTGAGTCGCCGCAACGATGCTTTGAGCCAGGTCTCTGTCTGGAGCATTCACCAGCGCGTGCAGCTCTGGAATCCCTTTGTGACCGTCTCTTTTCAGGATCTCAAGAGTCTTTCGCAGAGGAAAATCTTCCGGAAGCTGCCGAAGCGCCCTCTCGAGGTCCGCCTGATCGCCTTTGTAGGCGCTAGCCATGGCTTTGGCGAATAGCTTCCATGAAGCGAAGGGAGACTTGCGTGAGAGCGGGTCTAGCTTCGCCAGGCCTTCCTGCCAGCGGGCCTCGTTCAGATCTTCGGAAGCTTCCGCGAAGATCAGAGCGTCCCGCTTGAAAGGCGTATCGTCAAAAGCGTCATGAAGCACGGACCATCCGCCGGACATCACGAGATTATCCGCAAAGGACCGCTCCACGTCAGGGCATGAAGGGTGCTTCTTCATGTGCGCCACGAAGAGCGTCATCGCATAGGAGCAGGGCGTCGCCGCAATGACCCGAGCGATATCTTGACAGGTGAAATCTTCTGCTTTCGCTAGCTCGGATGAAACGATATCGAGCATTGCGTCCGCCTCCGGGCCAAGCCCCTTCTCTTGGAGCCGGCGCTCCCGCATGGCGTAAGCCAGGATTCTCAGCAGTCGGAACGGCGGCTTATCTTTGAAAGGAGCTTCATTCAGAGCCTGAATGGCTTCACGGGGCTTGCCTTTGAGAAGGAGATTCTCGATGGCATTCTGAGCATCCGGCTCAGCGAGGCGGGAAATCATCGGAATATGAGGTTTGGGAGATCTCTCTCCACCTTTAAAGTGCTTGCGCTTTTTCTTGCCGGTCATGCAAAGTTCTCTTTCCAGTTCTCGACAGAACATTTCTTAGAAAAAATCGACTTCAATGACCCGAATCCACCATCTGAGACGCAATCAGTAAAACGATCCTTGAAAACTATCGCGTGACGCCATGCCAGAACCCAACCAGGCAGAAACAACCCAAAGCCTCTTTAGCACGAAAGCGAAGAATTTGAAATATCCCGCGCTCCTCTCGGGATTATCTTTTGAAAGATAAGCCAAAAGGATCGTATTGTCAGACTTTAGAATGCATGATATGAAAATATTTCTAAGCACATAACGGGATTCGCAGTGCATAATTCGACACATTGGAGAGAGAGGATAATAAGATCTTGCGTCAGTCATCTGCTAAAGATAAAATTGAGGCGATCACGGTGCAGGTTTCCTTTGAAGACAATAGGTTGATCCAACAACTCGCGGGCGAGCAAAACAGTCATTTAAAGACTATTGAAAAGCAGCTCGGCATCCGCGTGCATCTTCGTGGAAATCAGGTGACCATTTCAGGGGACCCGCCTCATGCGCGGCTTGCAGAGCAATTGCTCAAACAGCTTGCCGAGCTTTTGAAGAAGGGCTATCCCCTCTATAACAGCGATATTGTATATGCCATAAGCATTTTGAGCGAGAACGTCCATGGAAATCTCAAAGACATTTTCATGGACGAAGTCTTCATAGCCTCCAACAAGCGCATAATTGCGCCCAAGAGCGTGCGGCAGAAAGAATATATAGAGGCTATTAGGAGGCATGATATCGTTTTCGGCATCGGCCCAGCCGGTACGGGAAAGACTTATCTGGCGATGGCTACGGCGGTTGCAGCCTTGATCAAGGAGCAGGTGCGGCGCATCGTTTTGGTGCGTCCAGCCGTGGAAGCCGGTGAGAAGCTGGGGTTTCTTCCAGGGGATCTGGCGGAAAAGGTCAATCCTTATCTTCGTCCGCTCTACGATGCGCTTCATGATATGATGGATTACGAAAAAGCGGCCAACCTATTGCAGCGCGGCGTCATAGAAGTCGCCCCGCTGGCTTTCATGAGAGGGCGCACTCTGAACGACGCCTTCGTGATCCTTGATGAGGCGCAGAACACCACTTCGGAGCAGATGAAGATGTTCCTGACGCGTCTCGGCATGGGCTCCAAATCCGTAATAACGGGAGATATCACACAGATAGATCTTCCGGAGAATAAAACATCGGGCCTCGTTGAAGCCATGCGTTTGTTGGACGGGATCGAAGGAATTCGTTTCATCTTTTTCTCCAAAAGAGATGTCGTGCGGCACCGCCTTGTGCAGGAAATCATCGAAGCCTACGAGCGTTCCGACCCGAAGAGCTCGAAGCCCTCTGCAGAGTAGCTCCCGAGGAGACGTTGGCTTTGGAATCAGCGCTTCCGGCGCATCGCCGGCGATACTCGATTACGAAAGGTTATATGGATAAGGAGAAGAAGGAACCAGAGAAGCAAAAGATCAGGGTCAAGGCGATCCGGACCGGAAATCTGCTTCCGGCTTTCCCGTGGAGCGCCCCGCAGCAAAAAGTAATGATCCTTATTGGGCTTAGCCTTGTAGTATCAATCCTCCTTGCCCCTTCCTTCACGGCAAATGCGCCCCAATATCGACTGGGCGACGTCGCGGATCGCAACATCAAGGCAACGCGCGACTCCCTGGTCGAAGATACGGAAGCAACCTCCAGAAAACGCGAAGAAGCCACTCGTCAGGCCCCCGTCGTCTACGAACTGGACGAATCGGTGGAGCATCAGGTTCTGGAAAGGCTCGCAGCCGCTTTTGAAGCGATGCGGACGTACTCAGAGGTAAAACCGAACCAGGGTCTCGACCAAGTACTCCTCAGCGGGACTCCCGAACCGACCGAAGCCATCCTCTCTTCCGAGCCTCCCACGGCCTCGGGGCTTCCCGATTTTTTGCAGCGATCCCTGGAGAAGAAAAGATATTTTTCAAGTCCTCTGGGGATTCAGGTTCCGGACGAAGTGTTCGCCGATATTGTGGAAGTAGGCTTCAGCACTCAGCTTCAAGAGAAGGTGGCCCAGCTGCTGAAATCCATCTTCGATCAAGGCATCGTCTCAGGCAAGACATGGCAGCTGCAAAAGAGCGATAATCTCCTTATTCGCAGGGTAAGCTCGGGCGAAGAGACCTCCTTTCCGCCTCCCCATTCCCACCTTGATATCGAGGAAGCCCGAAAGCTCGCCATGATGCAGGCTTTCGAGCTCGGCAACGACCTTCGGCAAATGAGGGCTATAGCTTTCCTGACTTCTCAACTCCTTCAACCCAACCTCATCTACAACATTGACGAGACCGAAAAACGCAGAGAACAGGCGTTCTCTTCTGTGAAGCCGGTTTTCATACAGCTGATGAAAAATGAGATGCTCGTCCGGGAAGGACAGAGGATAGGCCCGGAAGAGCTGCTCAAGCTGAAAGCGTTCAACCGCGGGAAAGACAACCAGAGCTCGTTCATTGTCTTCATCGCCCTGTTCTTCTTCAGCGGCGTCTGCATACTGGTGGTTTCCCATGCGACAAAACAGCATATTCCTTCTTACCGCATGGAAGTGGAAGATCTCCTTTTCCTTGGGGTTATTCTCGTTTTTGTCCTCACTTTGGGGCGCGCGACCATCTGGGTGGCTGATTTTGTGGGAGAAGGCTCCTCCTATATTTCCGGAAAGACTCTTCTCTATGCGATTCCATTGACCACCGGCGCCATGATGGCGAGCATTTTTTTTGGCGTGACCGTAGCTCTTATCTTTTCTCTACTCACAACTCTCTTCGCCGGCATTCTTTTGGGCAGAGATTTCGGGATTTTCTTCTATTTTCTTATTGGCGCTTTCGTTGCCGCCCACGGCGTCTCTCCGTGCCGCAACCGCATGGTTCCGATCAAAGCGGGCCTGCTTGTCGGAGGCGCGAATGTGGTGCTGATTGTTTTGGGATCAGTACTGCAGAATCAGCTGGTCTTTATGGGAACCGTGATGAACGCCTTCTTCGGCTTTTGCGGGGGAGTATTCGCCGGAGTCCTTGTTACGGGGTTCACCCCGCTTGCGGAGATGCTTTTCGGCTACACCACAGACATTAAGCTGCTGGAGCTGGCCACCATGGATCAGCCGCTCATGCAGGAATTGATGATGCAGGCGCCTGGAACGCACCACCATAGCATCATTGTCGGAAACATGGTGGAAGCGGCCGCAAAGTCCATAGGCGCAAACCCTCTTCTCGCAAAGGTCGCGGGCTATTACCACGACATCGGCAAGATCAAGAAGCCGCTCTATTTTATTGAAAACCAGTTCGATTGCGAAAACCGTCATGAAAAGCTGGCCCCATCGATGAGCAGCCTCATTCTGATATCGCACGTGAAAGAGGGCGTGGAGCTCGCCAGACAGCACAAGCTTGGAAGAGACATCATCGATATCATCAGGCAGCATCACGGAAAAAGCTTTATTTCCTTCTTCTACAACAAGGCGGTCGAGTGCCGGGAGAAGGCTAAGACGCAGAATGTGAAGGGCCACGAGCTTCCGCCCATAAATATGGACGATTACCGATACCCGGGTCCGAAGCCGCAGACAAAGGAAGCGGGACTGGTCATGCTTGCCGACGTGGTCGAGGCCGCCTGCAGGTCTCTAACCGAGCCAACTCCGGCGCGCATTCAGGGCATGGTCAACCGCCTCATCAACAACATCTTCATAGACGGCCAGTTGGACGAATGCGAGCTCACCCTCAAGGACCTGCATCACATGGCGAAGCATTTCAACCAGATACTCGCCACCGTGCATCACAAGCGCATCGAATATCCTTCGGGCGATGCGAAAGGAAAACCGGATGCCACTGATACAAATCAGCGTGAATCAAAATCGGATCGAGATAAGCCAGTCCAGACTCCGGAAGGCCTCCGAAGAGATCTTAAACGCCTTGGGATACACTGACGCAGAGCTCAGCATTCTGATTGTCGATGACGAAGAGATGCACCGACTCAACCTCGAGTATCGCCAGGTAGACGATACGACGGATGTTCTCTCTTTTCCCATGCTGGAGGGAGAGTTCGGGGACATTTCGCCGGAGATGCTGGGAGATGTGGTGATATCGGCCGATACGGCCCAACTGATGAGCGAGCGGCATCGATGCCCCCTCGCCTCGATCATGGACCTTCTCCTGGCGCACGGCATTCTGCACCTTGCGGGTTACGATCACGAAGAAGATGAGGAAGAAGCTCGGCTGATGAAGGAAAAGACGCTGGATTTTTTGACGCGTCTGGGACATGAGAAGACCGACTTCGAGTGGTTTTTTGGATAACGGAATCATGTGCGAATTCAGAAAGGAGGAGATGTGGCCAGAGTTGCAATCAATGTGGATCATGTGGCCACGGTGCGCCAGGCGAGGCTAGCCGACGAGCCCGATCCCGTAACCGCAGCCGCGCTCGCGGAGCTTGCCGGGGCGCAGGGCATCGTCGTTCATCTCAGGGAAGACAGGCGCCATATACAAGACAGGGATGTCGAAATTCTCCGGCGGACGGTCAAGACAAAGCTCAACCTGGAGATGGCCGCAACGACGGAAATGATTCATACAGCCTTGCGCATCAAGCCGGATCTTGTGACTCTCGTTCCCGAAAAGCGCCAGGAGCTCACTACCGAGGGCGGCCTCGATGTGGCGCTCTATGAAGAGTCCCTCAAAGAAGCCGTAAAGACCTTTCACGAAGCCGGCATCGCGGTGAGCCTCTTCATCAATGCCGACCCGAAGCACATCAAAACCGCTCACAGGCTCGAAGCCGATTATGTGGAGCTTCATACGGGAACCTTCGCCGAGGCGAAGACCTTTGCAAAGCGGCAGGAAGAACATGAAAGGATTCTCACGTCCGCAAAGCTCGCTCACAAGCTGGGACTTGGGGTTCACGCCGGGCATGGCCTTGATTATCTTAATATTTACTGGCTTCGAGGCATAGCTGAAATCGAGGAATTCAGCATCGGCCATGCGGTGATGGCGCGCGCCATTTTGGTGGGCATCGAGCGCGCCGTTCGTGAAATGATCGCTCAGGTGAATGGATAAAGATGGCTCTTTATGGCGTGGGCATTGATCTCGTCCGGGTCGACCGCCTTGAGAAATCTCTCGATCGTTGGGGAGACCGCTTCGAGAACAAGATATTCACAGAGGCGGAATCGGAGACGTGCGCTCGCAGGAAGCCTCGGGCTTCATGCCTCGCCATGCGCTTTGCCGCCAAAGAGGCCTTTGTCAAAGCTCTCGGCACAGGGATGAGAGCGCCGGTTCTTTGGCTCGATATAGAAGTGCGGAGCAATTCTCTCGGAAAACCTGAAATATTTCTTTCTCCTCGCGCTATGGAATTCTGTCGGGAACAGGGCATAGGCTCCTGGCATCTCAGTCTCACCGATGACGGGAATTACGGCGCAGCCGTGGTGATCCTTGAAAAGTTCGGATAAACGGCGGACGCATCCTCTCGCCGCCCTTTGGAGATGGCAATGTTGATTGTTACAGCTTCAGAAATGGCGCGTCTCGATCGATACGCCATTGACGAGATAGGCATTCCCGGAATTGTGCTCATGGAAAACGCAGCCCGTGGAGCCGCCTCCTTTTTTGAGGAGTTTCTTCCCGATTTGCTCAAGCGCCGCATCACGGTTCTTGCGGGAAGCGGCAACAATGCCGGGGACGGCTTTGCCCTGGCCAGGATCTTCAAAGGCAGGGGCGCAGACGTCCGCGTGATCTGCCTTCGTCCTCCCGAAGCGCTCAAAGGCGACGCCTTGGTCAACTTCCAAATATTGGAGAAGGTGAATGTACCCGTCTTTGTCTGGAAGGAGGAACAGGATTTCGATGGCCAATTTCAAAGGATTCGCGAAAGCGGCGCAATAATCGACGCCATTCTCGGCACCGGGCTCAACAGCGAAGTTCGAGGCCTCTTCAGAACCGTGATCGACGCCGTAAACGCTCTGGATATTCCCGTGCTGGCGGTGGATGCGCCGTCGGGACTCGACGCCACATCGGGAAGCCCTCTCGGGACTGCCATAAGAGCCGGCGCGACAGCAACCTTCGGCTTCATCAAGACCGGCCTCCTGATAGACCCAGGCGCAGAGTATGTGGGGCGGCTCAGCCTGATCGACATCGGCATTCCCCCCATCGCAGTGGAGGCGAGCGGCATAAAGAGATGGCTGCTTGATGAAGAATTTACATCGGGATGGCTCACTCCTCGCTCCCTTTCGACTCACAAAGGTTCGGCGGGACACGTTGGCGTCTTGTCCGGCTCCCGCGGAAAGACCGGAGCCGCAACGCTCATCTGCCAGGGCGCAGCCCGCGTCGGGGCGGGCCTGGTGACGCTTTTCATTCCTGCAAGCCTCAACCCCATCCTGGAAGTCAAGCTCACAGAAGCCATGACCTACCCCATCGAGGAAACCGAAGAGCAGAGCCCGGGAGAAGCCGCGCTCGCTCAAATTCTTGAATTCATGAAAGGGAAGCAGGCCTTTGCCCTGGGGCCCGGCATTTCGCTCCACGCGCAAACCAGAACGCTCGTCAAGTCCCTGCTGCTTCAGGCCCCCTGCCCTATGGCGCTCGACGCCGACGCCCTCACCATTGTTGCAGACGAGCCCGATTTGCTCAAAAAGGCCCCCTTTCCGCTCGTTTTGACTCCACACCCGGGGGAGATGGCTCGACTGATCAAAGGCTCGACGCAAACGGTTCAGGAGAACCGCCTCAACGTTGCTTTGGAATTCGCCTGCAAATACGGAGTCACTCTCGTATTGAAAGGAAACCGGACGATTGTCGCCGCTCCCGACGGGCGACTCGCTCTCAACAGCTCTGGAAATCCCGCCATGGCCAGTGGAGGCATGGGGGATACTCTGACGGGCATGATTGCCGGCTTCCTGGCTCAGGGACTGGACCCATTCCGCGCGGCGTGCCTCGGGGTCTACACACACGGAGCAGCGGCCGACAGACGCATTGGCGGGGTCGCAAGCCGGGGGCTTCTCGCTTCCGACATTCTCGACGAAATCCCGCAAGTGATCGGCTGGCTTGAAGGATATCGAGAGTCCACATGCAGGAGTTGATTCTTGAATGTTCAAGGGAAGAGTCGAGCTTTGCTCTGGGCTTCAAAATAGGCCAGCTGCTCGATTCGGGAGACGTTCTCGCCTTGTGGGGAGATCTCGGAGCCGGCAAGACTTTTCTCACGCGAGCCATTGCCCGGGGATTGGGGGTGCCGGCAGGGATTCCGGTGACAAGCCCCACCTTCACATTCATAAATGAATACGATGGGCGCGTACGCCTCTATCACCTGGACTTATACCGGATAGGCGATCTTGACGAGCTCGATACGCTTCCCTGGCGCGAAGCGTTGTTCGGGGAAGGGGTGGCTGTCGTCGAATGGCCGGAACGGCTGGATCGCCTCATACCATCCGAGCGCTGGGATATTCGCATCGCCGTCACAGGGGATGAAAGCCGCCGCATGACCATTGCGGCTCATGGCGAAAACAATCGGAAAAGACTGAAAAAGTGGCGGGATGAACTGACAGGGGCAATGATGAATGCGGAATGATGAGTGGCTGAAGTACACGAAGACATTCCGCATTCATCGGTTTCCTCACATGAGCTTCGGGTCGAAGCTTACCGGGTCTTCGGGCTTTTCCATCTCTGGCGGAAAATCATTGAAGGGAAAAGGCCTGTAGTTGTCATTGAGCGTCATGTAACGCAGGATTTCATAGGTGTAGGTCGAAGCCTTATTGGAAAAGCTTCTCAAAGGCTCGCTGTATTTTCTGGTCGCCATGAGGTAGATGAACTGGAACACAACGGTGATCTGGATTACCAGCTTCAATAGCTCGAATATGACGAGATAAAGCAACGTGTAAAGAAGTCGATTCGCAATCTGCTTCCTGGTGGGTATCCCCTCTTCAACGTAATCCATAAGTATCCGCTCCTTTTTCCTTTGACATGGTTAAAAAAGCCGCTCGCCATCGCTCTTGGCAGTGAGGAAAGCGCACGCCCGGGGGAACCCTCAAAAAACGCCTCAAGCTCCGCCGCGCTTTGTCCCCATCGGCGTGCAGTCTACAGATCACAAACTCAGAAAGCAAGAGAATCCGGCATTTAGCTCACGCCTTCCATTTCTTCTTGGTTTCAGACTGAAATAATCATAAAGTAATTTCTTTAGAATATCGATGAAGCCGGTGTTATTCGGCCCAAATATTGCTCTCCAAAAAAGCCTTGCCCCCCGTTTCTTCGGGCGGAGCGTCATGATTTCGCAGGTTTCAGGCGAAATGGAGTCGATTATTATTGAAAGGAAAGGTCAAAGCTTTGCAAATCATAGTGTCCCACAAGAACATAGATTTTGACGCCCTGGCCTCCCTGGTCGCCGCGTCTTTGCTCTATCCGGATGCAACGCCCCTTCTGCCGACGAGCGTGAATTCCAACGTGCGCAGCTTCCTTGCCATACATAAGGATATATTCAACTTCAAGGCGGTTAAAGAAATCGATCTGAAAAACGTGGAGAGAATGATCGTAGTGGATGCGAACAGATGGTCTCGGCTCGAGGGAGTCTCTTCGCTCGTAAAGAGAATGGACCTGGACATACACATCTGGGATCATCACCCGGAGCTTAGCGACATGGCTTCCAACTACTCGCGCGAGGAAAGCATCGGAGCCGCGACAACTCTTCTCGTAGAAGCCCTCAAGGAAAAACAGATCGACTGCTCCTCCATACACTCCACTCTCTTTTTGGCCGGAATATACGAAGACACGGGCCACCTGACCTTTCCTTCAACGACCGCCAGAGATCTGCGCACTGCGGCTTACCTGCTCGAAAAACATGCAGACCTGAAAGTCATCCAGACGATTTTGCGCCCCACCTACGGCCCCAAGCAGAAAGACATACTTTTCAAAATGCTTGCGGAAGCCAAGCGGATCAAAGTGAACGGGTACCGTATCAGCCTCGCCAAGATGGACATCGAAGGGCATATACCCGGCCTCGCCGAAGTGGTCAGCATGTACCGGAATATAGTGAACGTGGATGCGGCCTTCGGAATATTCAGAGACGCCCGCAATGACCGCTGCATGGTGATCGGCCGCAGCGGCAGCGATTCTCTCGATGTGGGCGCCGTAATGAGGATCATGGGAGGCGGAGGTCACTCCGGGGCCGGGTCTGCAATGATCAAGTCGGCCCATCCGGACGGGATCGAAGTCTGGCTCATGGAGGTCGTCAAAGACTACCGGCAGTTGCCCGTTCAGATAAGCGATCTCATGTCCTTCCCCGTCGAGAGCGTTTCTCCGCAAACTCCCATGGAGGAAGTGGCCGCCACGTTCAATGAAAAAGGGTATTCAGGGATGCCCGTCATGGA
Organism: uncultured Syntrophobacteraceae bacterium; assembly: GCA_964578835.1. GTDB lineage: Bacteria > Desulfobacterota > Syntrophobacteria > Syntrophobacterales > Syntrophobacteraceae > CAZOEL01. Next base: position 35,866 of record CAZOEL010000054.1, read on the forward strand.
TGGCGAAAAGCTGGTCGGAATCATCTCGAGGCGGGATCTCAACAAGCTGACCAAAGAAATTCAGTGGCGCTCCCCGGTGAAAGCCTTCATGTCTACCAAGGTTATTACGATTACGCCCATGCACAGCGTAGCCGAAGCTATGAGGATTCTTGTAAAGAACGACATAGGCCGCCTTCCCGTTGTTGAAGACGATCGCGTCATCGGGATCATCTCCCGATCCGATGCGATGATATATTATTACGATCTGATCCCGGATTGATGAAAACTTCCGTTTTGCTGATTAAATTGGTCTGGCGGCGTTATATGCCGCCAGACGGAGGCTGCTGCTTTCCAGCGGCCCATGAGCGTCGCTTCTGCAAAAGATGCTACGGTAAATTTGTTCTCATTCAGAAATGACCATGGAGGATCTTTTGCCCTGCGCATCGTTCCCAAATGCTTCACGTGAAAGCCCTGAAGGGGCGGAGATATCATAGCCCGGGGCATCGCCCCGGGTCCGGGAGCCGCACAAACCCTCCCCGGAGCCCTGAAGGGGCGGAATATCCGGAAAGTGGTTATCTCGCCCTTACAGGGCTTGGAAAATATGGCGGAATCTCTACCCGGGGCGATGCCCTGGGCTATGGCATTTCGCCCCTTCGGGGCTGACTCCAACGCAGAAGCAACTGGAATAGAGGCTAACTCGGCGTTACGATTGTTCAATCATCGCAGAACAAGTTAGTCCTGCAAAAGATGCTGAAACTACTTGACGTTTGCTTCGAGTTCCAATACATGGAGCGATTGTTGAGTGGAAAAATATTTTGTGGATAAGGATGGAGATAAGTAATGGCCAAAAATATCGAAGATGATCAGTTGATGGAAGAATTTGACGACGACTCCGGTTTGGGGTTCGACCAGGGCGATGAGCTCGATTTTGCCGGAGAGGATGACCTCCTTATGGACGAATCGGAAGATGACGATCTCGCCCCTTCGGTTCTCTACAAGGGAGTATCGCGCCCGAAAACGGATGACGACTGGCGTCAACTGCTCATGGAGGCAAGCAGAGAGGGCGTGCCCGATTATCTCCTCACGGACAGTTACCGGGAAGGGGATCTCATCGCACACCCTTTGTTCGGCCTGGGCGTGGTGAGCAAAGTGATTTCGCCCAAGAAGATGGAAGTTATTTACGAGGCCGACAAGAAGCTCATGGCCATGAATGTCACTCCCCCGCCCCAATGAGATCGTTGAGCTCGAGCCCCCATTGGCGACGGCTTGAGTCAAACCATTGAGCTTCGCTCCTTGGCATCTCTGAAAGTAATGAGTGGACGCGGATGACGTTTTCCGGCATAACCGCGTCCATCCTCATCTCTGGTCTCTCAAGCGCTCGCTCGAAGTTTGCTCATTTTTGTGGCGCCACGGCTGCGGCAAGGCTCTTTTTGACTTCCTCGAGCAGAAAAGGATAGACAGACTCCGTTCCTGCAACAATATGACCGCTTTGAAGATAGCCATCGGCGCCTCCAAGATCGGAGACCATTCCACCCGCCTCCATCACCAGCAAGCTTCCAGCCGCGACATCCCAGGGCGCCAGCCCCACTTCCCAAAAGCCATCCACGCGTCCCGCGGCCAGATACGCCAGGTCCAGCGCCGCAGCGCCGGCTCGCCTTATTCCGCTCACCTTCATGAAGACGCTCTTGAAGGTGCTCATATATGCATCCACAACATGCCTCGTACGGAACGGAAAACCTGTGGCGACGAGTGAATCCTCTACGCGGGCGGAGCGGCGGACCTCAATCCTTTTGCCGTTCAAATAAGCGCCTTCGCCGCGCTTTGCCGTAAAGAGCTCCTCGCGCACCGGATCGAGCACGAGCCCCAGCACCTGCTTTCCATCCAGACACGCCCCGACGGAAACCGCCACAAAAGGAAACCCGTGAATGAAATTGGTGGTTCCGTCCAGAGGATCGATGACCCAGGTGATCCCGTCCTGCATTCCCTGATGCGGCGTCTCCTCCGCCATAATATGATGGTCCGGAAAATGGCTGGCGATCATTTCCACGATTATTTCTTCACTACGCTTGTCCACCACGGTGACATAGTCGGAAGGCCCCTTGCTCTGGACCTGAGAAGACGTGATATGTCCGATATGCTCACGAATCAGCTCGCCCGCTTTGAGAACGGCCGTCCGCGCGATGCGCTCCATTTCTTGAATCATCTCTTCCCCCGATTCTCTTTGGTATTGTGCTTGGTCCATGCGGCCTCAGACGCGCCGGGACCTTGAGAACATAATGGTATTCGTGGAAGAATGCAACACGCGCCTCCGCCTCGATCGCTCGCCCGGAAAACGCGCAATGGGCATGGAGCGCTCCCCGTTGGAGCAGCCAAAATCATGTCGAGGACGTTGAAGCCAATAGTTTTATGAAATCACTTCACCGTCACGGGGACGCCCAGCAGCAACGATCCATTGGAGGCTTGAAGGCTGATGGTGTTTGAGGCGTCGGGCGCAACGGCCGACTTCTTTTGCGAAAACTTGAACTTGCCCTTCGCATTGGTTCTAACCGAACCGATCATGGCGCCGCCGAAATCAGATCCAACTCGGAAGATAAGAGTGCTTTTGCCGGCCGAGCTCTTCCCCTGTATCACCCAAGCGGCGTTCTTGGTTTTGAACTTGGCCGCCGTCACAGTGATCTGGTCCAGAGCGCCCCCCGCGGTCACCAAGACGGTAGCTGCGTTTGAGACCACGCCCCTGTTGTTGGAGACCGTGTATGTGAACATGTCTTCGCCCACGAAGTTCGGGCTTGGAGTGTAAGTCACGGCGCCGGTTGCGGGATTCACCAGCACCTTTCCACCCTTGACCGGCGAAGTGGCGATAGCCACCGATGCCGGATTCAACGTTCCATGGAGATCCGTATCATTTGCCAGCACATCGACGACCACCGAGGCATTGAGCTCGGTAGTCGCGCTGTCGTCCATCGCTTGGGGTGGGGAATTGAATTCTATGATCGCCGTAACCGTCGCAAGCGCTTCCTCGATAAGCGCACTCACCGTGATCTCATTAGCTCCTTCCGCGAGATTGCCGATTTCGCAACTCCACATCGTGTCGTTGACCGTCACAGGCCCAACGGTTGCAGCCGTATTGACCGTAACCGCGGGGATCGCGCCCGAGTCCACCGTCCCCGAGATGATCTGGCTCGCGAGCGAAGTCGGGCTCATGACCGGATTGATGGAAAGATCCGCCCGGAAGACCGATCCATCCGAGCTCGTGGCGGGAATATGCTTGAGCGCCTCCGGACTCCCTTCGGGGATGAAGATCTCGGGGTGATCGAAGGGAGCCATCTCCTTTTTCACCCGCCGGTCGGTGAGGGCCGTGAGGAAATCGACCAGGGCTTCATGGAGCGTTTGGTTGTTCGATATGAGCGTGAGTCCCGCCCCAATTACGGGGTCAAGCTGGTGGAGATTGATATCGGGAAAGTTTCCGCCGCGGGAGTAGAAATTCACTGCGCCGTCCAAGGTCATCACGCTTCCGTTATGGAAGTAGGGAGCTGTCAGCTCCACGTTTCGAAGCGACGGGACTTTGAATGCGCCGTCTGCGTTAACCGGCATCTGGACCGGGATGAAGGGCTCGAGTATCATGGTTGAGAATGGCAAAAGGCCCAGTTCCTTATGACGCTACGGGAAGGACTATCGGACACGATGCTTCGCATGGCCCGGTTCTGACTCCCGATTAGCCCAACAGTCTCGCCATCACCTGCACACTTAGAGATGGATGCGCTACTGGTCCAGAACTTGCCAGGCATAAACCGATTTGACAATGGGTGTAATCCTGTATTTCTTCCAGTCGGGTTCGCCCACCTACTGAGCTCATTCTGAAACTTTCAATCCAAGGGCTCGGATTTAAGAAGTGGACTGGCAGCAGTTCTCATTTTGAACCTGGATAGTTGCACAGCGTAGGGTGCGTGCAGCTTTATCACGCCCGCCCTTTGACGCATAAGAGCCGTTTATTGGTGGGCAGAAAAAAGCTCTGCACACTCTACTCCAGCCAAAATGAGAACTGCCGGGGTGAACCGGATTGACTTCCATGCCTCCCCGCCGCACATTCATTGTATAAGCCTCCATCTAACGACCGAAAGGAGAACTGATTATGCATGAAAGGTCTTCAGTGGCGAAAGTCTTTTGCTTTGTGGCGTTTGCATTGGCATTTGGAATTGCACTGTCTTTCTTCTCATTCATGGATGAGGCCTCGGCTAGACGGGGCGGCGATGATGATCGGTTGCGATTCTATGGCATTATCGAGTCCAGGCCCGTCAACGGCTTACATGGGCAGTGGGTAGTCGGAGGGCGTGCGGTTACGACGCACCCCGGCACGGAATTCGATCAGGCGGAAGGCGCTCTGCTGGTCGGCAACTGCGCCAAGGTGGATATCCGCAATGGGAGAGTGCATGAAATCGACAGCGAGCCATTTCATGACTGCCGTTGATAAGGAGGGAACCTTTACAAGACGGCGCTATACGGTATTCCTGACATGTCCAAACTGGGTTCAAGATGGTTTCAGGCGCTTGAATCTTCAATGAGGCTTCTCCTTTGGCATGTGATTCTTTTACGTTTCGCAAGCTGACCCCATTTAGCGCTCGATTTTTTTATTGCATTTCTATTTACAATGTAGTACAGAGCCCCGCATGTGATGATGATTCCCTATCACATAAATCATATTTGATTCTGTACGAACTGCGCAAGGCGAGGCTGCTTAGGGTCCATCGCGAAGCCAGGCGGGTTTTCTCCGAGCGCGGTTATCCGGGTTGTTCGAACCGGCGTGCTGATCCTTTCATGATATGCGCTTTTGTTCAACTCAGCGACTGATGCGCGCCATCTCGAACGTTGTCTTTACTCGATTATCAAGTCTTCTTCATGAACGGGAAAATAGGTCTTTTGCCTGATCCCCCTGAGATTCGATGTGGGCTTTATCCGCATCCAGCCCAAGCGGGCTCATCCCGGACAACCTCATGCGACTCAAGGCTATAAGATGCAAGCCAAGGCCGCATGAGGCCGCTTGGGGCGCAGGCGTGGTTGTGATGTGATCTACGCATAGAAAAGAAGACTTGATCATCCCAAGCATCAGTAATCAGCAGTTCTCATTTTGGCTTGCGTAGGGTGGGCAGAGTTTTTTCCTGCCCACCAAAAACAGCTCCATGCGCCAGATGGTGGGCGCGATAAAGCTGCACCCACCCTACAATGCCCAACTATCAGGTTCAAAATGAGAACTGCTGATCAGTAATCGAAGGACTTGACGTCTTCGTAGCGTGGGTTGCATTCCGCGACCGGCGGGCGAGGAGCGCCTCGCAAGCCACAGAAGGCTTTTCTTCGAGCCGATTATGAGCATCTTTGCGTATTGGAGCTGAGCCTCTTAGCCCCGTGGCATTCCGAGCGAACGACAATGGATCTGTATCAAGTAAGCGCGAGACCGGACATCAGGCGACTTATGAAACCGGGTGGGGGAAGGATATGTTCTAAAGGTGACCCTTTGCAGTGCATGTGATCCATGGGAGGGGGAGATCATGAAGGCTTTTAGACGAATCGGTTTGCTTTGCGGCATTGTGATGATAGGACTCTTTTTCTTTCTCTATTCCTTGAGGGCCGAATTGGCAGAACTTGAGGATATGGCAATAACCCGCTATACGCTTGTCAGCAAACACAGGCTTGGGACTATTCGCCTCTTCAAGTACAAAGCGGGCGCAACGAACCGTGGAGCCAGGCAGGGTTTGGATGTAAACGCCTACCTCGACTCTTCTCCTCGGTTCACCCTGCCTCTTGATGGAATTCTTAGGTTCGGGAACATTCCCGCAGGCGAGACGGTCACGAGCGCCGATACCTTTACCATCCTCCAGTTCTTCGGCCCGGACATCGACCCCGCAACTCTTGCATGGCGCATAACTGGCTCCTCTGCCGTGAATTCCCCTCCGATCTCCAATGCGGGATCTGACCAGACCGTCTTTGCCGCACAAACGGTTGAGCTCGATGGCGGAGGATCGAGCGATCCGGATGGAGACGCTCTATCCTTCAGATGGTCCTTTGTCTCCATCCCGGATGGGAGCCAGGCGCAGATAAGCGATCCAGCGCACCCAAAGCCCTCCTTCTACGTGGATCGCCCCGGCTCCTATGTGGTCGAGCTCATCGTCAATGATGGAGAGCTTGAGAGCTATCCGGATGCGGTCACAATCACAACGGAAAACTCGCGGCCAAGGGCGGATGCTGGATCGGACCGGACGGTCTATGTCGGGGAGTCGGTGACTCTCGACGGGAGCAAGTCGAGCGATGTGGACGGGGATCCACTAACTTTCAGCTGGTCATTCGCCTCGATTCCCGAGGGGAGCGGAGCGCTTCTTTCGAATCCATCGGATGTGAGGCCCTCGTTTGATGTGGACAGGCCGGGACCCTTCATAGCCCAGCTCATCGTAAACGATGGGGGGCTTTCGAGCGCCCCCGCAACCGTAACGATCAACACGGAAAACTCGCGGCCAAGGGCGGATGCTGGATCGGACCGGACGGTCTATGTCG
>CAZOEL010000054.1:42484-47887 GCA_964578835.1 uncultured Syntrophobacteraceae bacterium
CGAGCGATGTGGACGGGGATCCACTAACTTTCAGCTGGTCATTCGCCTCGATTCCGGAGGGGAGCGGAGCGTTTCTTTCGAATCCATCGGATGTGAGGCCCTCCTTTGATGTGGACAGGCCCGGCCCCTTCATAGCCCAGCTCATCGTAAACGATGGTAGGCTTGCGAGCGCCCCCGCAACCGTAACGATCAACACGGAAAACAGCAAGCCCTACGCCGAAGCCGGTCCGGAACGGAGCGCCTTTGTTGGAGACACGATTGCTTTGGATGGGAGTGGCTCAAGAGATGCGGATAACGATCCTCTAACTTACAGCTGGGCTCTTATCTCCGCTCCCGCCGGAAGCGCAGCAGAGCTGACGGAGCCGACCGGAGCGACGCCCTCCTTCCTTGCGGATCTTGAGGGAACCTATCTCGTTCAGCTCATAGTCGATGATGGAAAGCTAAGGAGCGATCCCGACACCGTAGCCATAACGATTGTGGTGGAAACGAGGTTTGTCCCGGATGTGGTGGGAATGGAGGAAAGCTCTGCCGAAGCGGCCATTGCAGCCGCCCGTTTTTTTGTCGGGACAAAGTCTGCGGCAAACAGCGAATCGGCGCCTGAGGGAAGCGTCATAAGTCAGAGCCCTCAAGCCGGAAGCACGGCTCCCTTTGGAAGCAGCATAAGCCTTGTGGTCTCCCTTGGGCCTCCCATGGTTTCGGTTCCCGATCTAGGGGGAATGGCCATATCCGATGCGCAGGCCCTTATCCTCTCATCGGATCTCGCTTTGGGAGAGGCTCTGAGAGCCTACAGCAACACGGTCCCTTTGGACAGGGTCATAAGCCAGGAGCCTGTTGCGGGGTCTCAGGCGAGGAGGGGGACTGGCGTTCAGCTCCTCATCTCCCTTGGCCCCGAGATTCCCGCCCCTCCGAATGCGGCTCTCCTCTCGGCGGGAGAGGTCACAGCGGGCGAATCGATCCTCTCGGGAGCTCCGGGATGCGTGGGAGCGGGGCTTCGGGTGCTCGCAACGGATCTTTCGACATCCGAGACGCGATCGGCTGCGGCTCAAAGCGATGGAAGCTTCACGCTTGGCATTCCCGCTTCGCCCGGGGACATCATCTCTCTTGTCGCCATCAACGAGGCCGGGAACGCAAGCTCTCCTGCAACCGTGAAAGTCCCAAAGCCCCTTTCCCCCACGGCTCTAAAGATCCCCGATGGGAGCTTCGGCGAGATCTACCGGGATATCGTTCCCGTTGACGCCACCATAGAAGAATACGACTCCAGGCGCTTTGGCCTCATCACGGGCCTTGTGAGGGGGCTTGAGGGATCTCCCCTCTGGGGAGTCCAGGTCTCCATCCTCTCTCATCCCGAATACGGAACCAGCTCAACGGATCTCGATGGCAGGTTCACCATCCCAGTCGAAGGAGGGGGCAATCTAACGATAGTCTACTCCAAGCCGGGCTTCATCTCCTCCCAAAGGCAGGTCTACGCGCCCTGGAACGAAATAGCCATTGCGGAAACCCTCTCGCTCATAGTTGAGGACAGCGCCTCAACCACCATAAGCTTCGATGGGAATCCCGAGAGCGCCTTCACCCACAGGAGCACTCCTTTTAGCGATTCCTTCGGGACCCGCTCCTGCACGATGGTCTTCTCCGGAGACAATCTGGCTCAGGAGGTGGACCCGGATGGCAATACGGTGAGGGATCTGTCCACCATCACCACCCGGGCAACGGAGTACCCGACTCTCGAGTCCATGCCCGCAAAGCTTCCCCCGACCTCCGCCTTCACCTACTGCGCAGAGCTCACGGTGGATGGGGTCGAGAGGGTGCGCTTCCGCAAGCCGGTTACCATCTACATCGATAACTTTCTCAACTTCCCCGTGGGAGAGACGGTTCCCGTGGGCTACTACGACAGGGACAAGGGAGTATGGATACCCTCCGATAGCGGCGTGATCGTTCGGCTCCTCGACACCGATGGCGACGGCTCAGTCGACGCCCTCGACTCCGATGGAAGCGGAGAGCCTGCGGATCTCAACGGAGACGGCTCCTTTGAAGATGACGCGGCGGGACTCGGCGATTCTTCAAAATACCATCCGGGAGCCGTCTACTGGAGAACCACAACGACTCATTTCAGTCCCTCCGATTGGAACTGGGGCATTTGGCTGCCAAACGACGCCGCTCGCCCGCAAGGGATGTGCGATGTCGATCAGCAGCAAAAGAACCCACCGGATTGCCTTGGTAAAAACGCCTCTTATGTCGAAGAGCGCGGCCGCATCTTCCACGAAGACATCCCCATTCCAGGCGCGGGCCTTACCTTGCACTACTCGAGCAACAGGGTGAAGGAGCGTCACGGAGTGAGCATCTCTCTAGGCGGGGCAAGCCTCCCCTCCAGCCTCAAGAGGATCATCGTAAATACGCAGGTCTCGGGAAAGTCATTTGAGACAACTCTTGCTCCTCAGCCCAATCAGCAAACTAATTCCGTCTGGGACGGTTCGGACCATTTGGGAAACCGAGTGAGAGGAAAGACCGCCCTACGGATTCAAATCGGCTTTGTTTACGATTGCTATTATGGAAAAACCGATCGGTTCGGCTCCTTTGTTTCTGGAAGAATGGGCACTGCCGACACGGCCAGACAAGAGTTCACCTACTGGCAGTATATCGGTAAAGAGCTTGACTTGGGAGAAATCGCAAGCTCAAAGGCCATTCAGAGCAGAGATGACGGGTTTGGAGCCGGATGGACAATCTCAGACCATCATTACATGAGCCCTCAAAATCCAAAACTGCTCCACAAGGGCGATGGAGCGACGGTTGAGAACCATAGCTCGCTCTGCACGGTCGCAGGCGATGGACAATCCGGCTACAGCGGGGATGGCGGCGCTGCAACTCAGGCTATGCTCCAAGGTCCTGTTAGCGTAGCGGTGGATGCATCCGGAAACCTCTACATTGCTGATGCGGGTAATAGCCGCATTCGCAAAGTGGATGCGAGCGGGGTCATCACTACCGTGGCCGGCAATGGAGCTTGGGGCTACGGTGGTGATAGTGGGGCGGCTACTCAAGCTATGCTCAACTCCCCCAGTGGCGTAGCTGTAGACAATACCGGAAACCTCTACATTGCTGATGCGGGTAATAGCCGCATTCGCAGAGTGGATGTGAGCGGGATCATCGCCACCGTGGCGGGCAAAGGAGCTTGGGGCTACAGTGGTGACGATGGGGCGGCGACTCAGGCTACGCTCTGCTATCCGGTTAGCGTAGCGGTTGATGCCGCAGGAAACATCTACATTGCAGATACTTCCAACTACCGCATTCGCAGGGTGGATACGAGCGGGATCATCACTACCGTGGCCGGCAACGGAGAATCGGGTTATAGCGGTGATAAGGAAGCTGCCACTCAAAGTAATCTCAGTTTTCCATGTGGCGTAGCGGTTGACGCGGCCGGAAGCTTCTACATTGCAGATGGCAACAATAACCGCATTCGCAAGGTGGATGCCCTCCCTTCTGTGAGCGGAGATTACCTGTTTGCCGAAGCAAACGGACTGGGCCATGTCATGGGCTCTACGGGAAAACACCTGAAGACCATCGATCTCGACACGGGCGGGGCGCTCCGGACCTTTGGCTATGATGAAAACGGGCGTATCGCATCCATAACGGATCAGTTCTCAAACCGCATCCTCATTGAAAGAGATCCGAGCGGAAACGCCACAGCCATCATCTCCCCCGATGGGGTGAGGACAGGCCTTGGCGTAGACTCCAACAATCGCCTCACCGAGATTGTCCATCCCGATCAAAGCCGCTATGGCTTCGAGTACAGCTCCGGAGGGCTTCTAACTTTCAAGACGGAGCCCAATGGAAACCGCTACGAACACAGGTTCTCGAGCGGTACGGGAGCGCTCGCCCATGTGCTCGATGAGGAGGGAGGAAGCTGGAGCTACACAAGGAAGGTTCACTCAAACGGGGATGTCCTCACGACCGTGGAAACGGGCGAGGGGAACAAGACGAGCTATCTCGACCACACCCATTCGAGCGGAGCCTACAGCTCCATCATTACAGGTCCCGCCGGATCTCAGACGATCTTCAATCAGTCATCGGACGGGCTCTCGGTGGAATCGTCCTCTGCGTGCGGTCTGAGCCTGGCCTCTCGGCATGGAGTGGATACCCGTTACGGCTTCAAGCTCTTGAGGCAATCGATCGAGACTCTTCCCTCGGGCCTTGAGAGGATCACCCAAAGGGATAGGGCCTATGATGATGCGAACTCGGACTCCATACCCGATCTCGTAACGGAGCGGGTGACGGTAAACGGGAGGGAGACAACCTTTACAACCGATGCGCTCCAGTCGAAGAAGACCCTTACGACTCCGGAGGGGAGAACTGCGACCTATTCTTTCGACCCTCTGACTCTCGCCACCAAAAGCATAAGCATCTCCGGTCTTTTCGACTCCTCCTTCGCCTACTTTCCAAACGGGAGAACGCAGTCGATCACAACCGGCTCCCGCACCACCCGCTTTAGCTATGACGAGCGGGGGAATCTCTCCTCCGCAACAGACCCGGAAGGCCGCACCACAAGCTACACCCATGATCTTGCGGGCCGCATCCTGTCCATCCTTCGCCCGGATGGCTCTCGGCTCGAATTCTCCTATGATGCGAACGGGAACATGACCGTTCTTGAAAATCCAAATGATGTGGAGCACTCATTCGGATTCAATGGAGTAAACCTGAACCACTCCTACGCAACCCCTCTTAGCGGAAGCTACTCCTACGCCTATGATAAGGAGAGGAGGCTCGAGGAGATCCTCTTTCCATCCGGGAAGACGATCCGAAACAGCTATGAGAATGGACTCCTTCGAGAGATCCAAACACCCGAGGGGAGCATGGGCTTGAGCTATCTTTGCGGCTCAAAGATAGGATCCATGACAAGAGGGGAGGAGAGGATCGATTTTGAATACGATGGACCTCTCGTAACACTCGAGAGATCGAGCGGATCATTGAACCAGAGGGTGGAGTACGCCTATGATAGCGACTTTAGAGTGAGCAGTCTCGCCTACGCAGGCTCTTCCACAAGCTACGCTTACGATGAGGACGGCCTTTTAGCGAAAGCCGGTGAGTTCGAGATAAGCAGAAACAGGGCAAACGGTTTGCCTGAAGCCATCAAAGTGTATCTGCCGGCCTACTCCGGATTATCTCAGCCCCGGAGCCTCTATGGCCACAGCTTTGAGAGGTCTCCCGCCGATGGGCCTCTTTTGGCGTTATCCGGCGGGAGCGCGCCGGGGCTCGTCATAAGCGATGCTCCCTCGACTGATTTTTCCGGCGCATCGAAGCCGGTGCGGCTTGCTCTAACCGTAGTGGGACTTACCGGTCTCGCCATCGAAGGTCCCGTTGCGGTGGACTCGGGCGCATCGGCAACCTATTCGGCCATAGCCTCATACGGCGATC
>CAZOEL010000055.1:0-47401 GCA_964578835.1 uncultured Syntrophobacteraceae bacterium
GACGGTGGGTGTTTCTGAACCAATTTTGGTAGGTTATTTGTTGTGAGCTGCCTTAAGCAGGTCGTGAGCCCCATTCATTTCGTCCCGCCGTGGGTTGCCTCTATCCTATTAGTTGAACAATAACCCGCTTGAATTTACACAAGGAATAGTGTAGCTTAATGTGTGAAGGAGGCATCGGATGGCGACAAATCTGGCTATTGACGACAAACTGATTGAAGAAGCGCGCCTCATCGGCAAACATGCGACAAAGAAGGGCGTGGTCACTGAAGCGCTGCTTGAATACATCCAACGCCGCAAACAGTTCGAGATCCTCGAGTTGTTTCATTCCGTCGAGTATGATCCGGAGTACGATTACAAGGAACGGCGTAAGAAACCATGAAGGTCCTTGTCGATACTTGCGTCTGGTCTATGGCATTGCGGCGAAGCGATGCTTCGAATGGTCCGGAAGCGTCCGAGCTGATGGAACTGGTCAAGGAGTTGCGGGTACAGTTGATAGGACCGGTGCGGCAGGAAATCCTTTCCGGAATCAAAAGCACTGAGCAGTTCACCAAGCTTCGCGATCATCTGCGTCCATTTCCCGATCTAGAGTTGACCACTAGAGATTTTGAGTCCGCCGCCGAGTTCTATAATCTGTGTCGCAGTAGAGGGGTTCAGGGTTCAAACACCGACTTTCTCATCTGTGCTGTAGCGGTGCGACACCAGATACCCATTTTCACCACAGATGAGGATTTCATCTTCTTCCAGCAGCACCTGCCGATCAAGCTCTATCGTTTGCGAATGGCGTCGTAACCATGCCGACCGCAGCACGGCAATCTGCCTGCATATCTTCAGTGAGTGCTGCATATGAGCGTTTACCTGAAGATGACTTCTCAGGGTATAATCAACCCCATTTCCGGTGTGGATTTCATGCCTGATTCCCCCCCAATGGCTTCAGTCATGGAAGACGGGTCGGTCCTTCCTTCTTCCGAACCTGGGTATTTCAGTACCCGAACAGAAGTATCTTAGGCAGCTCACAACAAATAACCTACCACAATTAGTTCAGAAACACCCACCGTCATTCCGGCAGTCTTCAAGCCGGAATCCAGTTTTTTAGCGGGGCTGGCTTCCGGCCAAAACCATGCCGGAATGACAGAACCCCTCTTCCTGGTAGGTTATTTGTTGTGAGTTGCCTTAGGAGCTGTAAAAGAATAACTCATCTGTCTTTATGAAAAAGCCTGGATTCCCGTCTTCGCGGGAATGACCGCATGAGCCGTTTTCCGTCATAACCGCGAAGGCGGGAATCCAGAAAAACGATGTCATGTTTTTTTCCTATTCCTTAACAAACAAACCGCTCTCCCTGAGCTTATCGAAGGGCGAATGTGCTGTCCATGCTTCGACAAGCTCACCATGAGCGGATAACCGGTGGCTTTCGGTCATAGAAGAGCCCTCAGGGCAAATTCAGAAGAGTTCAATATATCTTTCTTCTGTCAACTTACAGATCTCACCTCTCATAGGGCATTTATTAAATCGAAAAGGAAAGCTTGTGCTGAGCTTTCCCCAGAGGGTCTGCCTTAGGCGTCGCGTCTGGACGGGAAGATGCTTATAGAAATTAGGATGCCTGAATTTGTGGGTTGTATGGATACCAAGAACCTTTCTTGTCGTAAGTGGAGAAAACATGCAAAGCCAAGACTGCTCCTATAAAGGAAGCTCTTACCCGCATGGCTCGGAAGTCTGCGATAAGGGATTGTGTATGTTGTGCGCTGACAGCAAGCTGGAAGTTCCTCCGGAACAATCTTTAAATGAGGAAGAAAGCCTGGTTGACCCTGGAGAAGCCTATTTTAGCCCCGTCTCCGACTAACGGAACTCGATGTGGAAAGGGAAGAAGACTTTTTACTGTTGTAGCCTCTTTCGTGAAAGACGCTTCCAGATAGAAGAAAAGCCCCATCCAGAATGATCTCGGAAGGGGCTTTTTTCGTTCGCTTGCGCAGCAAGATATAGCCTTCCAGTTCAAGCAAGAATGCAAAAATAAGCTTATAAAGCTGATCGGGATAGACTTGGAAATGGAGTGGCTGGTATAAACTGCCTTCCCGATGAAAAAGCTGATGTTTTTCCGTCCATTAAACAATAGTGACAATATGAGAGGGCAATATCAGAAGCCTCAAGGAGAAAGAACATGGATCAAACAGAGCAATTGCTCAGAGAAATGTCTGAAGCTCATGGCGTTCCGGGGCATGAAGCGCAAATTCGCGCGCTCGTTCGCAGTCATCTGGAATCGGTTGGAGTCATCGAGCAGGACCGGGTCGGGAGCCTGATCTGTAGGAGCGGAGACTCTGGACCCAAAGTAATGCTTGCAGCTCATATGGATGAAATAGGTTTTATGGTGACGCACCTGACCGACGATGGATTTCTCCGATTCCTTCCCTTGGGCGGATGGTGGGATCAGGTGCTGGCGGGGCAAAGAGTTTTTGTGAAGACTCATAAAGGCGACCTGCCCGGGGTGATCGGCGCCAAGCCCCCTCACTTGCTTCCTCAGGAAGAGCGCAAGAAGGTGGTCGAAAAGAAAGACATGTACATCGACATCGGGGCGGTCTCGAAAGCGCAGGTGGAGGAGGCTGGCGTGCGCTTGGGAGACCCGGTCGTTCCCGACGCCTCTTTCAGGGCGATCATGGGCGGGAAAGTTTACATGGGAAAGGCGTTTGACGACAGGGTTGGGGTTGCCCTCATGGTGGACGCCATGCGCCATTTCGCCAATGCTCCGCATCCGAACGTTTTATTTGGGGTGGGAACAGTCATGGAGGAAGTTGGTCTGCGCGGCGCCAAAACGAGTGCAGAAGTGGTCAACCCGGATGTCGCCATCGTTTTGGAATCCGATATATGCGGAGACGTGCCGGGGATAAAGCCTGAAGAGTCCAGCATCAAGCTTGGCGGAGGACCCGCCCTGGTGCTGCTCGAGGCCAGAATGATCCCAAACCTCAAATTCAGGGACTTCATTATTGAAACGGCGAAAGAGCTAGAAATACCTCTGCAGTATTCGGCGGGGCTCGGTGGATCGACCGACGGCGGGCAGATCCATCTGCACGGAGCCGGAGTTCCCACTGCGGTGCTTGGCGTTCCCGCCAGGCATATTCACAGCCATGCGGGCATTATCCACAGAGACGACTATGACAGGACCCTGCGGTTGCTCGTGGCCCTCATTGAGAAGCTCGACTCCGAAATTGCGTTGGGCCTCACGCGCTGAATTCCGGCCAGTGGCGCCCTAAAGTTTGCTCAACTCCTCTTGAAGGGCGCGCAGGTTTTTGTTTCTGCTCTTCAGATCAGAAAGGAATTGGTCCCATTTCTCCGGCTGTTTGAGCGTTTCCTGGTAAATGCCTTTTATGGATCTCAAATAGCCGGCGGCTTTTTGGTAGTTTTCTCGACCGCGCTGTTCAATCAATCGGCTCACCCTGGCGCTGTAATCTTTGAGATAGTGGTCGGGATGCAAAGGAGCGAGTCGTTCTTCATATTTCAGCAGCAATTCCGGGTCGTTTTTGACATATTGGAAGAGCTTGTCCATCTCATTTTTGTGGTCGTATATCTCCGCCAGCACCTCGACCGCTCGGCTGCTCTTCGGCCCGAGCCCAATAGCGCGGCGTTGCGTGCGTATCTGATTCAAGCGGCGCAGGAGCTCTTTTTCGAATTTTTCGCGATCGTCAGCCTTGAGAGCCTGCTCGGCTTCTTGAAAAAGGCCAAAGTCGATATCGTCGAGGCTAAGACTTATCTTCAGAAGCTCCGCCTGTCCATCGTAATCGCCTCGTGATGCATACTGCTTTTTGAGCGCCTGATAGAGAGGATCTTCCCTCAATTGTCTGGCTTTTAGCTCTCCATTCTTTATTTTGTTCTGCAGCAATTGGGAAATTGCCTCGTAGTCGCCTTTGGCCACGAGTGATTTGTTCAGAAAATCGTAGAGCTCGGTTTTTTTTCCTTCTCCCTTATCGATTCCCGTTTTCACTATGCTCAATGCCTTTTCGTCATCCTTCTTCTCGATCCAGTATTGAGCGAGCCGCCAATAATCGGAGCCGTACTTCAGCTCCTGCTCGAGCGCCGCGAGTCTGGCCTCTTCATCTCCAACCTTTGCGTAGAGAGAAGCAAGCAGCGTTCGGTCGTAAGGGTCTTTCGCCGCGCAGGGCTTGAGCTTTTCAATAACGATCCGGTAGTCGGCCTTATCCGTGCACAAGGACTCTGCTGTTTGGTAGATGAGGTCCACTGCTCCGCTATTTCCCCATGTGTAGTAATCCATGAGAGCGCCGATGATCTCTTTTTTCTTTATTGTAAATGCGCTATCGGCAAGGCATCTTTTGGCAAGCTTTCTCAGTATGTGCTCCAGGAGCTCTTCCAGAGATTCATCGTCCATGCCTAGTTCGTTCATCTCGCCTAAAATGGCGTCGGCCGCGGCCCAGTAGGTTTCTATTATTGTCGCTTCCGGCGCGCTATCGACCGACATTAAGATCAATGTGAGGTCTTTTATGATCTTTTCCAGTGATTGAGATCTTGATTGAATGGAAGGGATAGTCTTGGCGATCTGTTTTAGGAGCGTCTCCACTGTCACGGTTTGAGGCGAATGAAACCGCATCGTCAGCTCTCGCTCAAAATCGGGATACCTGCGAGCGCAGTTCACGACCATCTGGACGACTTCCGTTTTGGGCAATTCCATGATCTTTTCTTCGATGAGGACAAATTTGTCTCTTCTTTCGCGGCCGGAACGGGTGCATTCGTCGAGATTCCTAACGAACATGAGCAGCGCTGCAACGATGTGCTTACAGGGATATCCATCATACGGGCAGTCGCAGTCAGCATCGAGATCATCATTCAGAACGCCGATCTCCACATGGTAATCTCCGTAGCTGCCGCTGACTTCCGCATGAATGAAATCCTCATTGGGGTTGTAGTCGAGGTTGTTGACCATTCCATCCTGAAAATACTTGTAGCCCCTATTGAATATCGTCGATCCGGCAAATGCCTTGATCTGGCTTTCCGTAAGTTCCCTAAGCTTCATGAGTGCTATCCTTCTGCATCGGTCCAGTTCGCAAACCCGCCAGATAAGAGAATAATTATTAAATATAAGAAATGGCCTAAGTAATTAATCGGCCTCGATAATCGGCGCAGTATGAGCAGTCGCCGGCGTCGTTTGGCTCGCCCATCCTATAGCAAGCTTAAAGTACAATCATTATATTGTGCTGAAATATACCTAATTTTCTGGAAGAGGTGTAGCATGCTCTGCCCGAGACTACAAAGAGACATTATAGAGAAGATGAAAAAAAATAGGACTGAATGCTGTCTCGAAGGAATGGAGCATCGCTGTTTCGAATCGGTTGTTCGCTATTGCTCTAGATGGGGAAGATACTGGCGGGATATTTACCAACCTCCCAATCATGTGCGAGCTCATTATCAATGCGATATGCAAGGTAGTGATGCTCCTCCGAAACGATGCGAGAAGTCTGCAGGAACGGGCCGGTTCAAACCGGCCCTGTTTTTTCTGACCGATAGCTCACACACAATATTTAACGAATAGGAAGGATGTCATTATGGCTCTTTTGCATAAAGATGATGGATGCTATGACGCCTTTTGCCATGCGTGCAATGGCAGCGGCTATGACTGTTTTGACGATCGACAATGCGAGGAGTGCCGAGGCGCTGGATGCGTGGAATTATGTCCGGGTTTTGCGTCCTGATGATGGCTTGGCTTAAGCTGTTGCGCTTTCTATTGATTCGCTGATTCCCGCGAAAACGTGGGTCCGGAAAGATTTCTGTCTGGACTCCCGCTTTTGCGAGGAAAGGATAAATGACTTTTCGGGAATATCGAGTAGAAGCTTCTTGATTACAAGAGAACGTAATGATTATCCTTCATCTGTAAGGAGGATAAAACAATGGAAATCCCAGACGGCAGCTGCATCTATGAAAACCGGGTGTATTCCAACGGTTATAGATTCCGCGGCTATATGAAAGGCATGGTGTGCAGGTGCGGAGAGTGGATAGATTTGGATGGCGGCTCCGAAGAAGCCAAGCCCTCTCTTGCATATGTCTACCATTGATGAATTGCTACGAGCAAATGCATAAATCTGAAAAACTGCGCCGCAGTCAGGGCGGCAGATTTGATGATCCGTCGCCGTCAAACTCGCGGCGCAGTTTTTCAGATTTAGACGTCTTCCGCTCTTTGTTCGAAGAGCATATGCTCAGGCGCCGTTGCCTATAAGGTGAAGCTTTGAGCGGATATCGCGGTATTCGTCACCATTGAGCTTTTGCAGCGGGCCCCGGGCCTGGAATTGTAGCTGCGATTTCACATCTGGCGTGAATACCTTGCCGGACTTGATCACCGGGTCTTTCACCAGGTACATGAATCCCTCGCCGAGATCCATGATCAGGTCGATATCGTCATGATCCTCCAGCATCTCCACAATGTGGACGCTGATTGCCATGCCGCTGCCTCGAACTCGCCTTTCTTCCTTATTGTCGAGATAAACATCCATAATCGCGTTTTCGAGAATCGTCGCCGTATAGGAAGGCGTGATCAGAAACGCTTCCTCCAGCGGGTAAAAGCCCTCTTCGATAAAAATCCAATGCGCCATTGGCCACTCCCTATTCTAAAGCGTGCCGGGTTGTCTCAGTAAGGCCCCGTATTTCTAATGATTGATCATAAAATAAGGATGTCGCGGACTCCGGTTCAAGCGCCTGATGCCGAAAGAGTAGCAGCGCGCTTCGACTGAGAGGAAACCCAGCGAACGATGCCTGCTGTAAGCCGCTCATTTTGCTCCGGGAGACGAATCGCTACGCGCGCGTGATGGTCTCCCAAACCCTCGAAAGAGCGGCAGTCACGGATCAGTATACATTCAGACGCCAAAAGATCTCGTTGCAGCGCATCTGCTGGCGGAAGCGCGCCGTTGAGCTCCATCAGCAGATAATTGGCATTTCCTTGAAAAACTTTGCATCCATCGAGAGTGGAAAGGCCGGCGAACATCTTCTCGCGCTCCCGATCGATGAGAGCAAGGGTCTTGTAGCGATATTCCTCTTGACGCAGGCAATAGGTCCCGGCGATCTGAGCCAGTGTGTTTACCGACCAGGGTGGAAGAGCGCTGCGCATCCTTTCGGCGATGGGCCTCGAGGTCAGAAGGTATCCCAGTCTCAATCCGGGTACTCCGAAGAATTTTGTCATAGAGCGAATGAGCACGAGGTTGGTGGAATCTTCGAGATGCTTTTTCAAGGACTGCTCTTCACAGAAATCGACAAATACTTCATCCACGATGGAAAATGCGTCCTGTTTGCGGCTCCATTGGATGAGCCATTCCCGGACGTCCTGTGATATGAGAGCGCCTGACGGGCTTCCCGGGTTGGTCAAAAGGATGGCCTCGGGCGTCGTCGCCTCACAAGCGCTCCGAAGTTGCTCCAAGGTTGGCTGAAAATCGGTGGCGCAAGTCGTGATGAGCTTGTGCAACTTAACGCCTTGTAGCTCGAACGCCTTTCGGTATTCGCTGAACGTGGGAAGCGAGACCGTGGCGCTTTGGATGCCGAGCGCTATGGGAAGCCAGTAAATGAGCTCTGTAGAGCCGTTTCCCACCACGATATGCTCGCGGGAGATTCCGTGAAAATCGGAAAGAGCATCTATGAGGGCCGTGTTGCCGATGTCGGGGTAATGCTGTAGACGGTGAAAATAGGCAATGAATTCATCGGCGAGCCCTTCTGGTGGGCCAAACGGATTGATGCTCGCGCTGTAATCCAATATTTTGTCTGGAGAGCACCCCAGTCTGGATGCTGTTTCATAAACGTTGCCGCCGTGAGCGAGAGTCATGGAATTTTCCTTGTTTGTAAGATGTGGGAGCGACGCCGCCAGTCGTGGCTTGCTCCGACCCGTATTAGCGGCTTACGATTATATAACGCGCAATGAGAGCGATGATGAAGCAAAGGAATGATGTCGCATACATCAAGCGCACCATCGAACGATAGGCCGCAAGGGTCAATTCGTTTTCCGAATCTCCCAGGGTGGGTTTTTCTATCGCTTGGCCGAAATAGATGTTGGCGCCGCCGATTTGAATTTTCAGCGCGCCTGCCGCAGCGGCTTCCGGGTAACCCGCATTTGGGCTCTTCATTTTGCGGGCGTCCCTTCGCATAACGCGCCACGCGCTACGCCAGTCGAGCCTGAGGCATGCCGATGCTCCGATGAGCAGCAATGCGCTGAGCCTTGCCGGAATCAAGTTCGCCAAATCATCCATTCTGGCTGCAAACCAGCCGAAGTAAAGATATCGCTCGTTTTTGTATCCAACCATGGAATCCATAGTGTTTATCGCCTTGTAGATCATAGCCGCCGGAGGTCCGCCGATGGCCAGGTAAAAAAGCGGGGCGACGATTCCATCCGAAAGATTTTCTGAGACCGTTTCAACGAGAGCCCGCACGATCTCCTTCTCATTGAGCTGCCCCGTATCCCGGCTCACAATTCTGGAGAGCCTCTCTCGCGCAAGGGGGAGATCCCCCTGCTGCAAAGCTCTTGCGACCTGCGCCGATTCTTTGTGCAAACTGCGGGTAGCCATGGTTGTATAGGCAATCCATATCAGGGCGGCGTGTCCGACTGCGGGATACAGGTGAGAGGCGGCTCCCATGACAGCAATTGTTCCGCTGTACACCGCCGTGATTGCGGACGCCCAGAATGCGCATCCTGCCATGCGCTGCAAAACGGGGGATGCGTGCTTGTCGTAGAAAATCCCATCGAGCCAGGCTATGAGCTTCCCTATCCAGCGGATCGGGTGGGGCAGCCGGCGCGGGTCGCCTAAAATCAAATCGAGTGCGTACGCCGCACTCAAATGCCATGGTAGAAAAAACAATCTGCTCTCCGAAAAGGTTGTGGTCTATTTGAGGCCGATCAGCTCATATATGCGATTGATATCAGTATTTTTCCGGACATGCTCTGCCAGCCGGTCGTATTGCTCTTCTTTCCACTGCCGATAGGAAAAGGTGGCGGATAGAGCGATCTGTTTCCTTCCCGATCTTTGCTTGAGCGTTTCCAAAAAACTTCTCCTGAAACCGTCGTTATCGAATATCCCGTGTATATATGTGCCCCATGCTCTTCCATCAGGTTGTGTAAGTCCGTCGTTCGCCTCCTCGGCTGCTCCATCGCGTCGGAGTATCCGGAAAAGCGGCTTCGAAGCTCCAAGAGAAATGCTTCGTCCCATGTGGATTTCGTATCCGTAAAGCCTGGAGGCGTCAAAGCCTTCGAGCGCAGCTCCGGGAGCGAGCGTCGCTTCCACCTGAGAGGTTATCTTTTCGAGAAACATCTCGGTTTCCATCTCGAGGAGCCCGAGTCCAGCCACCTCTTTCAGGCCGCTCTCAACCCCGTGGGGATCTTTGACTTTGACGCCCAGCATCTGGTAGCCTCCACAAAGTCCCACGACGGTTCCACCGGATTTGTAGAAGGCGATGAAGGCGTCGGCCAGCCCGGTTCGCTTCAATTGGTCGAGATCTTCCAGCGTGTTCTTGCTTCCAGGGATGATGATGGCGTCCAGTTGAAAGACTTTTTCCGGGCGATCGAAATAGATCAGCTCGACGCTCTCCTCATGTTCGAAGCAGTCGAAGTCGGTGTAATTCGATATGAATGGCAGCCGCACCACGCCGAGCGCGATCTTTTCCCCGTTGAGAGCGTTTTCGCTTCGCTGCATCCGCCTTGTCAGCGCAACGCTGTCTTCTTCCGGAATGGCGATATTGCTGAAATGAGGAACAACCCCAAGCACGGGAAGGCCGGAGCGGGATTCGAGAATATCCACACCGCTCGTAAAAAGCTGCGGGTCTCCACGAAGCTTGTTTACGATAAACCCTCCGATTCTCTTCTTTTCCTCGGGCGTCATGAGCATGAAGCTTCCGAGAAGAGCTGCGAAAATTCCGCCTCGATCGATATCTCCGACCAAAATGCAGGGGGCGTCGGCCATTTCGGCCATCGCCATGTTGACAAGATCGTGCTCCTTGAGGTTGAGCTCCACGGCGCTGCCCGCTCCCTCCAGCACGATCACGTCGTATTGACTGGCGAGGCGCTCGAAGCTTTCCCTGACTATCGGCGCCAGGCTTTTCTTGAATTCGTAGTATTCCCTGGCCAGGTAGTTCCCCACGACCTTGCCCCTCACAATCACCTGTGAGCCCATATGACTCGTGGGCTTGAGAAGAATCGGATTCATGTCCACGTGAGGCTCGATTCCAGCTGCTTCCGCCTGCACCACCTGAGCCCGCCCCATTTCACCGCCCTCGGGCGTGATATAGGAATTGAGCGCCATGTTCTGTGCTTTGAAGGGCGCCGTTCGGTAGCCGTCCTGTTTCAAAATGCGGCAAAAAGCGGCTGTGAGCACACTTTTTCCCACATCGGAGCCGGTTCCCAGGAACATGAGCGTTTTTGCTTTTTTTGTCATGAAGCTATACTCTCTTCAATTTTTTGCTTGCCCCAAGTATTGGGAGCAATGCCGGACGAATGCCGCCGCGGCTCCAGGGGCGCTCCCCCAATGGTGATGAATATAGCCGGCAAGGACCGATCCGGCCGAATACCCCTCCATGCGGGATTCTACATGTTTTCTTTTCTTTAGCTGATAAGCACAGGAGAGCTTTTCGGGCTCCATTTCCACGATCTCGGAATAATGGAACTCATGCCCGCGAATAACTGCGCCGGATTCCCCCAAAAGGCACGGCTCCCGAAGTCTTACTTCAGTGTACCCGAGAGCTTTCCTCTTTTTGAGCATTCGCGTTCCAAACGGAAGCACCCCAGCCATAGGATACCTTTTTCCGTCAATGGTTTCAATAAAACGGCTCAAAACCATGAGGCCTCCGCACTCGGCGTAGATGGGCATCCCTTGTGACGCTCGCTGGCGTATGGATTCAAAGAATATGTTTTGGCCGGACAGATTCTGCGCGAAAAGCTCCGGGTATCCCCCGCCGAGGTAGAGGCCCGAAGCCTCATCCGGGATGTTCTCTCCGGCAAGAGGCGAGAAAAAGCGAAGGTCGGCCCCCGCATTGCGAAGCATCTCGAAATTGTCCGGATAGTAAAAGCAGAAGGCTGCATCGCGCGCAACGGCAATAATCGTTGCACTCTGTTCCCGCTCTTCAGGCTTTTCCACGCCGCGATGGAACTTTCCTCTTGGCCTGCATTGCGCTTTCTCAAAAAGGAGATCCAGGTCCACGCAGCGTTCGACAAGTTCGACTGCCGTCTTTCGCCACCCGGCATTCAAAAAGACCTCATCGGCGGTTACGAGCCCCAGGTGGCGCTCCGGCATTTCAATGGAGCTCTCTCTCGGAATGCCGCCCAGTACGGGAATATCAGGCATAGAAGCGGACATGGCTTCCTTGAGGTATCGGAGGTGGCCTTCTCCTCCTATCTTGTTGAAGATGACTCCGGCAATTTTGAGATCCGGGTCGAACCGACTGAATCCGTAAACCAGGGCCGCAGCGCTTCTGGCCATGCTGCGCGCGTCTACGATCAGCACCACGGGCAGGTCGAGCCATTTGGCCATCTCGGCGCTGCTTCCCGCTTCGCTCGTTCCGTCGTATCCGTCGTAAAGCCCCATGACTCCTTCCACGATTGCCATGTCCGCTCGAGAGAGTAGCCTCTGGTAAAGCCCTTCATTGTATTCGCGCGTGAGCATCCATCCGTCAAGGTTTCGGGATTCGAGTCCCGTAATCTGTGTATGGAAGCCGGGGTCGATGAAATCGGGCCCGACCTTGAAAGGCTGCACCTGAACGCCTCTGGCCTTGAAGGCGGCCATAAGAGCGAGGGAGATGGTCGTTTTGCCGCAGCCGCTTTGCGTTCCGGCAATAAGGAATGCGAACTTTGAGCTCATGACGAATCTTTCTGATTCATTATGCCGGGCTCCCTGGAGCTCCGACGGGGCGTTCCGATGTTCGATAAGATTCCCAATGGCGCAGAGCGGTCCAATAGATAACCGCATCGATCTCGTTTTCATTCAACATTCTGGCCTTGGCCCACATTTCTCGGTACGCCTGAAGCTGCGGAGCGTATTTCTCCATTTCTTCCCTGAAGAATTCTTCCAGATTTTCGTCGTCTGACGATGGCGCGGATGTCTTGAAATCGATGAGGAGCCACTTTTCTCCATCATGCGCTGCAAGATCGATGACGCCGGAATAGAGCGCTCTGGATGAATGCCAGGCCTCGAGAGGATGTTCAATGCATCGTTGTTCTTCGGGCAGATCATATAACCCGGCGAGCCATGGATCGGCTATGCACCGGTCGACTTCTACAATAGAGCGGCGAGCCGTCTCGAGAGCTTCTTCTTCCTCTACTCCCTCTCTTATAAGGTAGCCGCAAATCTCCTCGATGGATGGCAGAATCCCATGCTTTCCATAGGATTCCAGAAGCTTGTGAATGAGCGCGCCCCAGAGGGCCGAATCAGCGGAGGCCGTTTTGTGACGGCTTGACGAGGATGTCTCCATGGGTGTAAAGGCCGATGGACTTCGGACCTGAAAGAATGGCCTTTCGCGTTCAAAAGGAGCCGGGCGGACAAGGATTTCCGGGGCTTCCTCAGGAGAAGAGAAGGAAACCGCAGCGGCTTTAGGCTCGACGTTTATCTGAAAATCGAGGTCTTTCGTCTTCAGGCTCTTTTCCCATCTGGATAGGCATTCATCAAGATTGCTCTCCTCTCCATCCATGGTGAAACTCTTGATATCGAGACTATCCGCAATGGAATAATGATCGTTCAACCAAGTCAAGGGTGTTTGTGCGGGAAAGACGGGAGACCCAGCATTTCCACGCCATGGAAGTAGGCCGCTCATATAAAGCTTGCTGCGGGCTCTGGTCACAGCCACGTAGAATAGCCGTTTAGCTTCACCCCAGCGTCTGTCTATGTGGAGATTATGCAGCCATCGGTAGACCGGGTCCGGCTCGCCTCGGCGTCTGTCGGGCCGTGCGGCCAGGAGGTGGCGTTCGCTCGAGCCCGGAAGTCGCTCGAGGAGGTAGGGCGGTTGATTGCTCCTCTCTCTTAACGTGGGGCTCCAGTCCGTGAAGGGCAGGTAAACCGAATCGAACTCCAGCCCTTTGGCCTTGTGGATGGTCATGAGGGATATTTTCGATAGGGCGCTTTCAGGATCGACGGGCTCATAGGCGTGCTCGAGCAACTGATCGAGCCGCATGAGAGTTTGGATCGGCTCATGGACCTCAGCCTCTCTAACGAGATCGAAAAACCGCCTGCTTGATGCAAGGCCCCGACTGCCCCAACGCTTAGCCGCGCTTCGCGCTCCGCCAAGCGCAATCCAGGCGTCTTCCATGACATTCGCGAGCGGTTCATGGCCAAGGCGCCGTCTGACGCCCTTGAGATCTTCCCAGAATTGGGCGATGCGCTCGTCTTTTTGCGCAAAGGTCCGGATCTTTTCCACCCATGGCGCCGGCTCTTCCAGGGAGAGCGAATATATTTCCCTGTAGTTCAAGGACAGCCAGGGGCTTCGGAGCTGGGACGCCCAGGCGAGGTCATCGTGCGGAAGCACCAGGGCTCGACACAGTTGCCAGAGGTACTGGACTTCGGGACGCTCCAAAAGCTTGAGTCCTTCTGAAACCTGAACGGAAACGCCGTAGCGCTGCAACGCATCGAGGTAGATCGGCAGGTGAGTTCTGGTGAAAAGCAGAATGCCGGCCTCAAAATCTCCCCCATGACTATTTCTTGCTTCATGAATATGCCTTGCAAGCCAATCGGCTTCGCGGCGCCGGGCCGTCAGAGCGTCGGGGCGGGAGATGAAAAGAAACAGCTCCGGGATTGCCGGCGTGAAGGAGCCCGAGATGAATTTTGGCGATGCGGAAGAGCTTTTGAATGGAACTTCGTCCAGATCGGCCTTCGGGTCCGCCATGACAGTGCGATGGAACAAATCGTTGCACCATTCGATCAGATGGGGCTCCGAGCGAAAGTTGGTGGAAAGCGCAAGAGGCTCCAGTGGGAGCTTACGAAAGCCGTCGAGTGGGAGCCCGTTAAGCGCTTCGAGAAAGAGCCGCACTTCAGCTTTGCGGAAACCGTAGATGGACTGCTTCGGGTCTCCGACCACGAAAAGCGTCCGTCCTTCCTCGGAGCTCCAGCCCGCAAAGAGGCGTTGAAGCAGTTCCCATTGCCGATAGCTCGTGTCCTGAAACTCGTCTATTAGAACATGCCGAATTTGATGGTCTAAAAGCAATTGCAGGTCGGAGGGCTCCGAGCTGCTAAAAAGTCTTAGAGCTGCGGTCTCCAGAGTGGAAAAATCGAGAAGACGCCTGCTTCTGCAACGATCTTCGTATGCCTGCATAACGGCGTTCAAAAGTAAGATAAGATCCCAGAGCGTTTCAAAATCGGGAGAAGCCGCATCGATGCCGGGAAGCTCGCGAATTCTGTGGAGTCTATCGACTGCGGTGGATGCAAGAGACTCGATGGATGCGCCCCATTCTGTTTTCTTGAAACCGGAATAGAACCCGCTTGCGGGACCGAACTGCTTTCGGGGCTTTCCCTCTTTTGTGAGCAGCGCTTCTGTTATGGCCATCCACTGCGGGAGCTCTTCCCACGCGTGGCGGGGAACAACCGGAGGAAGCTTGGCCGCCAGTGCGGCGCCATTTCGATGGAGATCTGCCAGAAAGTCTGTCCAGAAGTGAGCTAGAGAGACGCTTTTGAAAGAGCTCTCGAGAGCGCCGAGCTCTGTTTCCACCAGTTCGCGGATGGAGCGAGAAACATAATCGACGGTTCGTTGCCTGTCCAAAATCCCGATCAGGTCCACAAGCGCTTCGCGTCGCTGCATTAGGTCTTCCAACTCTGCGGAGAGCATGGGCCAGGAATTGTTCAGGTAGAGAAGACGGTTTTCCAGAGCGGATCTCTGCGGGCTCTCGGGCGGCTGCTCCATGATTTGGAGGAGGGTTCGATCGATGGCTTCGCGGAGAAAATAAATCTGATCCGGTTCTACAAGCAGGCTGGCGCCAGGGATGATTCCCGCCTCGAGAGGGGCCTGACTGACAAGGGCGTAGCAGAAAGAGTGGTAGGTCTGAA
This sequence comes from uncultured Syntrophobacteraceae bacterium, assembly GCA_964578835.1. Lineage (GTDB taxonomy): Bacteria > Desulfobacterota > Syntrophobacteria > Syntrophobacterales > Syntrophobacteraceae > CAZOEL01. The sequence goes on from CAZOEL010000055.1 coordinate 14,982, forward strand.
TGCGCAGAAGCTCACCGCTAAGGATCAAATCCCGGCGCTTGTCGTGGCGCTCTAACGCTTTTTGTGCCGAAGCGAGCAGTTCTGCGTCGAGAGCGTTTTCGGAAGGCTGATTCGAAGCGGCCCGGCGCAGATATTTACCCACTCGCTCCTGCATCTCGCCGGCGGCTTTGTTGGTAAATGTCAGAGCGAGTATCTGCTGTGGATGATCCACCATGCCGAGCAGGCGCAAAAAGCGGGCGGTCAAAAGAAACGTCTTGCCCGAGCCGGCAGGAGCTTCCAGGTGAAAGCTTACCGCGGGATCAAGTGCGCGGGAGCGCTCGAAAGAATCGGCCAGCAAGGGCTCCGAGATGACCGGGGAAGCTTCCGTTGTGCGTTGGGGAGCGTCTTCGTCCAAAAGAGACTTCATCGAAGCCTTTTTCCTTTTCTTTCCGAGCCCGACATTAGTACTACTGCTCCTGCTGCAGGTGTGACCATGCGGCATCCTCCTCTGGCCGAGTCCAGTCTTTCGCAAGAGCAGCTTCACTTAGCAGAGCAGTCTCTTCGCAGGATACGCTTGGCGCGTCTTCCGGGATCGCAATAAGCGCTCGCCGCGCTGATGCGAACTGCACTGGCTCAAGGAGACGCACCTTTCCTCGCTCATCGATTATCGCCTCAATTGTTTTGATCATTCTCTCATCTCCATGACAACAATACTATATGCCTTCACTGCCTCGCATGTCGAGAGCGGAAAACAGCAGTAAGACTGGGGGAAGTCGAACACCTTCGTAAGCGGCGCGCGGCCAAAGAGCTTGAAGAAAACAGCGTCACGTGTCCTCGCGCGTCCACTTCACCAATTTATTAGCCCATGCTTGCTTGCAGGGCCACGAGATATGGGTTGATTCTATAAGCCGCTATCGGATCTCACGGGGTTCTAGGATCAGCTTGATTCCATCGAGGATCTGCCGCACCCGTCTCTTTGAGAGAGTTCCGATGAGATCACCCAATGAGCTTTTATCCACTGTAAAAAGCTGTGAGACAATCACCACGTTTTGCTTTGGAAGATCGGCTTCACCTGGTTCAAGGAGGACATTTCCAGGCGCCGCAGCTCGCTTGAGATTGGATGAGAGAGCACAGACAACCACCGTGTTGATGCGGCTTAGGTTGAAGACATTGTTTTGAACAACCACATGGGGATGGGTGTAGCCAGGAGCCGAATCCGAAGGTTCATCCAGTTCGATCCAGAAGATGTCTCCTTGCTGGATCACCATTCCCCCTCCACCACCTTACGCTGCTTGCGGCGCATCTTATGACCTCTCTCCTGCTCATCTTCATCGGGTGCATCTTCGTAGGCTTCATTGATGCGCCGGAGGAGCTCCTCGTTCTGGTGGTGACGAATAAAATCCTGCAATGCCAGCGCAAAGAGACTGCTGCGCGACACCTTCATTTCACGGGCAATGCTCTCTGCCTGCTCAAACAATGACTTATCAATAGAGACTGCGGTTTTGATATTTGCCATTTCGTTATACCTCTTTGGTTACTTTTAGTATAATTGGGCCTGAGCCTGTCTGTCAATGCAAAGCATAAGTTTTCTTCGAAGCCGGCAGGAGTGAGGGATGATGCTGCGGTTCGAGACGGACACCCGACCACGCGGCTACCGAGCCTTAGGAAACGCTACGAATTGCCACTGCGTGATCGGCTGTCCATCTCGAACCGCTGGTTGCGCCAAGATGTCTCTTATGTTGCGGATTCCTGTAAAGGGTAAGGCCGGATGAATATTTCGGCTGGAATACCCAAGCCAGCATGGAGCTTCCGAATTCATAGATGATGAGAGGACGTTTTCGGTTCAGCGCTTCAGAGACCCGAGCACGACTGCCAATGTACGGTTCAAGATCACTGCGAGAGAGCCCCCTGCTCTCCATGTATACTGTAAACGGGTCTGGTTTGGACTTCCCTATGACGTTTTGGGAGCGCGGGCGTCCCGCCCGCGGATGGAGGCGGCCAGGATGGCCGCGCTCCTGAGAAAAGTCCAGTTTTCATGCGTCCGAAATATAGCTTGTTCAAAAGGTATTGAATCCGAAGGCTCTCGTTTGGCTAAGTCGCATGCACGGATATCGTCGATTTCGTCGAGAGCTTCGAGTATCTGTTCCCATGAGGAGATTGGCAGAAGAACCGCTTCGCGATTACCTTCCTCATCAACCAGGTATTGTTCGTGGAACTGCATCATCGTTTAACCTCCTTGCGATCCCTTCACCCTATCATTCGTCCCTTGCCCTTAACCAGAGAGGATTTCCGGAAGGGTTCTCGCATCACCGTTCAAGCCCGATTCGGTACGTTGTCCGCGGGGCTTCGCACCCTCCACACGGCGCGTGGCAAGCACGCCCTTGTGGGACCGGCAGGAACATGCCGGGTAATCCGGGCAGTCGTTACTACCCGAGTACACTCAACTGTGCGACATCGTGTCGCACCCCGACACGATCATAACCGGCTCCAGGCTTTATCGGCGTCCGGTTGATGAAGTTGTTAGCTTTTCGTTCAATTTGTTTCTTTTATCCAGAAATCCGCCAGCAGCTCTGCCTGATCAAGAACTTTGTTAACCGAAACGGTATATTCCCCTGTGCTTGGGTCATCGGGCGGGTACTTATGTTATCTTAATATTCGTTTCACCAAGACCCGCAGCTTCGCCTGGACACTTTCTTTGAGCTGCCAGTCGATGGAAGTGTTCTTTCTGACGCTTTCAACCAAATCATGGGCAATTTGCTTCAGAACTTGGTCGCCAAGCACGGCTTCCGCCGTCGGATTGTCAGCCAAGGCATCGTAAAAGGCGAGCTCGTCCATCCGTAGATTGAGTGTTTCACCCCTTGTGTCTGCCTCGCGTATCTCTTTGGCCAGATGAATCAGTTCCTCTGTATACTCCCGCTCCTTGCGCTCGCCTTCGGAGATCTCGGGACCAAAAGTTGTCGCGTAACCGTTCTCGTCCCGAAGGATATCGAGGGCGATCTGCTCGATTTCGGATTCGTATAATCGGTTGCTCATACCATCCAGACCTCTATGCCATAATCGGCGGTAGGTTCATGGATTTCCGCAGGGGCGGATGTAGGGGCGAAAGATTTTTCACTCCCACGAGGATGTAATTTGTCCGCTTCCCATTGGGAGGGATTGTCGAGGATGTATGCGCGGATACGATTTAGCTCCTTTTCATTGCGGACGATATGCTCCCAGTAGTTGCGCTGCCAGACCGGCAGCCCCTGGATTCCCCGTATCTTGTTGATCCGTCGTGCAGAAAACGTCTTCAATTGCCGCACAATTTCCAGCAGCGACGTACGGGCGGGTTCCAAACCCGCCCTGGGTTCCAAACCCGCCTCAATGATAACGACAATGCCGTGGAAATGATTGGGCATGATCACAAATTCATCCAATTCAAGCCCGGTAATGTGGTTTGGCAAATCCACCCATGTATTTTTGACGATTTCCCCGAATTCGTTCAACACCATTTGGGATGGTTGCGTAGGGGCGGGTTCCAAACCCGCCCTGCTGCTGCCTTGTGCCCCAGATCCCAGGCGGGTTTGGAACCCGCCCCTACAACGGCGCCGAACAAATATTCACGGCTGTTGGCGCAGATTGTGACAAAATAGGCGCCGGCCCGGGAATAATCGTATCCCTGCAACCGGATGGAACGGCGGTGGTGGATGGCCGGGTTGTATAACCGGTTGTTCATGATGGCATCACCAGCTTTATAATTGCATCCTTCTCAGCCTCAAAACGTATTTGAAGAGCGTCAAACGTACTCTCAGTACGAATCTTGACTGAGACTCGTACCACAATATTTCCCCTGTTCCTGCCTCTATAGAAGCAGACTAGGACTCGTGGCCTGTTGCATCTCTAACGAATGAGGATAAATCGTGAGCGCGAAGGGATCCACGATCTTATCCTGTCGTTGAACGAACTCGTCACAGTTTAGCCGGCGCCCTTTATATAAGCCAAGGGTATTTAGAGCTTTTGGGCTAAATTTCATCCAATTTTAGCGAGGGCTAAAACAACCCTCTTTTCTATTGGCGAAAGCGCATGGGAATCGAACCCACCCAGGACTGCCTTCACAGCCCTACACCGGATTTTAAGCCCGGTAACTTAGCTTTTTCCATCTTTTTCTAATGTGATATAATCGTTGATAATACAACCACTTAGTGACATTCGTGGTGCTACTGTTGTTGATGGTTTTCGATGCTTTTTTATGAACTCGCGTACGTAATGCGTACGCCAAATTCAGCCCTCGGAGGTAAGCATCATGGCGATCCAGCTCTATTGCCAGGTCTGCAAGACCTACGCTCCCGTAGCCGCGAAGAAATGCCCGAAATGCGACGCCGCATTCCCGAGAGAGGGCAGGAAGTATCGGGTAGATGTGACCGTCAAAGGAAAACGCACCACTCGATTTTGTGACAATCTCACCATTGCTCGCGAAGTAGAGGGGACAATCCGAAGCGACCTTGTGCGCGAAGAATTCGATATCACGCGCCACAAGGTGAAGAAGACTCTCACCCTGGACGATGTTTGGAAAAAGTACCTCCCATGGGCCAAGGAGCACAAAAAATCCTGGAAGGACGATGAGCTCTATTACGGCAAGCACATTGAGCCGTGCTTCGGTAAGAAGGCGCTTGACGCCATCACCCATCTGGACATCGAGCGCATGAAAACCGAGTTCTTGACCGAAGAGGAGTTTCAACGGTTAATTGACACAATCGATTCATGGCCGTATTGTTCGAGCGCATGCCTTTTCAAGTTCTCCCTTTTCACCGGCGTCCGCCAAGGAGAGCTGCGGAAGCTTACTTGGGATGCCGTTGATTTTGAACATTCCCTCATCACCTTGAAAGACCCCAAATCCGGCAAAACCGAAACCGTGGCGATCAGCGCGGAGGCTCTTGATGTTCTAATGGAGCTCAATGTTGTTTCCGAGTATGTTTTCCCGAATCCAGACGGCGGCATGAAAGGGAGGTCTGCAGTCATTGATACATGGAGGAGTATGAAGAAGCATGCAAAACTGTCGGCCGATTTCAGGTTTCACGGTCTACGGCATAACTTCGCCTCATGGCTGGTTTCGAATGGCGTTGACCTGGCGACAGTTCAGAAGCTCATGACGCACAAGCATGCATCCACAACCCAGCGTTACGCTCATGTGATGCCGGGAGCCGTAAAGGATGCCGCGGCGAAGGCGGGGAAGCTCTTCAGTTCAATCGGGAAGCCGGCTAAGGCAAAAGTTATCGGAATCGGAGATTCGGAGCGGCCGGATTGAAGAAGTATGGATAGAATAAAGTATACGAGTGGTGCTGATATGGTCTTCTTATGGAAGAATCTGAAAGGGGAAAAGCCCGAGTCACACAGGAGACTTGAATCATGCGAAATGAATTTACTGCAATCGTCGAGCGCGATGGAGATTGGTTCATTGCGTACTGCCCTGAAATCCCCGGCGCCAACGGGCAAGGACACACTGTTCCTGAAGCCCTGCATAGCCTGACAGAAGCGATATCGCTAATTCTTGATGACCGTCGTCAAGACGCTATGCGCGGAATGCCCCCCGAGGCAATCCGGGAAGTGGTAGTTGTTCAGTGAAGCGAAGTGCGCTCCTGAGACACCTAAGGAAACACGGCTGTTACTTGAAGAGAGAGGGCGGTGAACATTCCCTTTGGTGCAATCCGAAGACAGGCCATTGTGAGGCCGTACCCCCCGACACACCGAAATTCCTGATAAGCTTGCAAAGAAGATTTGTCGGTTTCTGTCCATTCCGGAGTTGGCTGCATAGGGGTTGTCAGGCTAAAAGACAAAAAACACCACCTTCCAGGGACAGGAGGACACTCCGAAAAGCGGGTTATCCTGGACCGGCCTTCCCTGGATTCTCCACCAGGAGCGCTACAGGAGGCGAATAAGTGGAAATCCCTTCTGATACTATAATTGAAAAGAACTGGGAATTTCTCTCTGATTATCAATGGCGCCGGAAAGGGGTATTCTGCGACCTCTGCCGGGGTCGTCTCCCTCCTCTTCATTCTTTACCGGGGTATCGCGTGCTCACCCCCCGGCTAATGGCTGCGAGCCCACTGGGCTCACTTGCCACCGTCGTCGCAAAAGAGCCGCACCCATCGGAAATCGAATCGCTGAGGGAGGGTTTGAGAGAGGCAGATCTAAGTTGGCGGAAGCGCATGGGAATCGAACCCACCTGAGACTGCCTTCACAGCCTCACACCGGATTTGAAGTCCGGGAGCCCCACCAGTGAGCTTGGCGCTTCCGTTCTGAATGGTAACGTCAGTATTTATCCAATTATTCGGGCTTTGGCAAGCTTGTTTCTTCGGATTATAATTGTTGGCCCAATTTGAGGGGAAGCGACGAGAAAAAATGGCGCTCCGATTTTGACTTCCCTTGTCAGAGCGGCAAATACGCATTGGCGCGGGCAAATGCGGCGATTCATCATCTTGGCGCTGAGCGCAGTGGGCGTGACAATTGATCGGCGCATAGCGAGTTGGGTCCAGACGCAGAGTCTGTGCGGCTTACCCTGGGAGACGGGAGAAAGCATGATGCCCGCACTCAAGGGAGATGCGCGGGCATTTTCACAATGGGCTTGCGCAGTTCTAAATCTGGATAAGATTGTACGTTCTGGTTCCAAGCCCCAATTTTTCCGCATAGATCAGTTGATGCTGCCAATTGATCTTCTTGTAGACTGCTCGGACTTTGTCCGTATCAGCATTTGGGGCGTCTTTGAGACAGGACGACTGCAATGGCGGTTGGGCGTTCAATAGGTCCATACAGGCCTGGTCTATGGCTACTGGGTCTCTGGAGGCGACAATCCCGATATCGGCTACGATCGGCGCGTCGGAGAAAGGGTAACAATCGCAGGCCGGAGTGATTTGAGTCAGGAAATTGATGTAGAGAATATTCCTCTCTTTTCCCTTAATGCTTCCTATGGCGTATTCGACCATTCTTTCCATGAAGCGGGGGAAATCCCGCTCCCAGTTGATAGACATTGCGCCTTGAGGGCAGGTATGCACACAAGCCGCACAGCCAACGCAAAGCTTGGGGTCGACTTTGGCTGTCTTGGCGGCCTTGAACTCAGATGACTCCGCCTGCCGATCAACGAGAGTGATAGCCCCATGAGCGCATCGTTCAAGGCAGGCGCCACAGCCGATGCACTTCTTCGATACGACTTCGGGCGCCACTTCGGAATGTTGAGCCATCTTTCCTCGCCGGGAAGCGCATCCCATGCCGAGATTTTTTATCGCTCCTCCGAATCCAGCCGAATCATGGAGCTTGAAGTGAGCCACGGAAATCATGGCATCCGCTCGAACGATTGTCGAGGCGATATGCACCTCTTTGAACCGCCTCAACTTTACAGGGATGTCCACTTCATCTCTGCCGTCAATGCCGTCCGCAATAATGATTGGAGCGCCGACAACAGAGTAGTCGAAGCCGTTTAAGACCGCAGTGGTGAGATGATCTATGGCGTTTCCCCGGGTTCCCACATAGAGAGTGCCGGTATCGGTCAAGAAAGGCTTCCCTCCCGCGTCTCGAACGGCATCTACGATGGGTCGGAGGAGAAGTGGACGGATGAACGCCGTGTTTCCGCGCTCTCCGAAGTGGAGTTTGACAGCTGTAAGCCCCCTTTTCTTGACCACATTCTTGATCCCGGCGCTTTCAGTGAGCTCTTTTATTCTATCCAAAAGGCTCAATTTTGACGATCGCAAATTGATAAAATAAACGTCATTGTCCATAAGTTGCTCGTCCTCGGTAAGCGTGAATTCTTTTTGGGCGCCTGAGATGTTGCTCGGCTTCGATCCAGCGTTCTGCGCCATTCGGAATATTTCGATTTTTACGCCAGCAGCACTGCAAGTATGCCCGTCAGGAAAATGCCGTCGAACGTCCCGGCGCCTCCGATAGATGCTACGGGCGCTTTAAGATGCTTCAATTCATGCAGGTGGAGCATATCCGCCCCAATGAGCGTTCCGAGGGTGCCGGCCACATAAGCCGTGGCTGGGGCTCCTTGGGGATTGAGTATCAGGGCGGCCAACGCTGCGGCAATAGGCGGCACAAACATCGGGGTGGCGATCCCCATGCCCGGTATAGGCCTGGCCAGCCGATAAACGACATACGTTACGACGGCCAGGGCTAGCAACATGCGGAGCGGACTGACCGTATGGGTGAATAAATACAATGAGAGACACGTGGGTATAACCGCGCCTCCGACATTTACCGCCAAAACCATCTCTCTCCTTCCGGGCCGGCGGGGAGGCCTGAAGCGCATCCCGAAAAAAGACACGATTTCCCATTCCTCGGGCTCGCTCTCGATCTTTATCTTGCGTATGGGTATGTTGATCATGCTTCCCAGGATGCAAAGAAAAAGGAGAGAAAAAAGGTATTCCGGGGCGATTCCCAGGCGTGAGAACGCCCATGTAAAGATTCCAAACTGGACCAGGCCGAAAACAAAAAATAGCAAGAAGATGAAACCGAACAAAAACATGAGAAGAAAGGGGGGGAAAAACATGCATCAATCCTCTTAATCCGGAATCTGTGAGCGCACGGCGCCTGAGAGGCGACTCTTTCGCCGATGGATTTGCCGGCTGCCGTTACAAAACCCTCGGATCTGCATTCTTGGCGAGCCTGAGGCTTTTGGGCCATACCCGTCCCGCCAGTCTCCAAATTCTAACTTCTATGCTGATGGAAACCAGATCTTTGAGCCCCGTCGATAAGAAAAGCCGCAGATTCCAGTAGCGTGTAATGGCGCGGGCAGTTTTCGTCAAGGGGAAAATCACCGCCTTGAGTCTCGATTTGAACGGATCGATCCAGCAAAATGCTCATGCAGCCCGCTCTTTTGCCTGCTTCGATGTCTATACCGCGATCCCCTATCATATAGGCGCTTTGTAAGGGGATATGATAGATCCTGGCCGCCGTGAGGATCATCTCTGGAGAGGGCTTTCGGCAAGAGCAATTTTCATCCGGCCTATGCGGACAATAGAAGGCGGCGAGGATATCTCCGCCAGCATCACGAATCGTTTGGATCATTAGATTATGAAGACCCCAAAAGTCGTCCCACCTGATAAGGCCTCTGTTCAGACCCGATTGATTGCTTATCAGGATGACATCGAAGCGGGCTTCAGCAAGCATTTTTAGAGCTTCCAGAGAATCCGGGAAAAAGCGAAACTCGCTCCAATGCTTGATGTAGCCCGATTGATCGATATTGATCACCCCGTCCCGATCGAGGAAAACGAGATCTCCCTCGGGACGCTTGGGAGAGTTAATCCAGCTCAACATCCGTTTCCGCCTTGTCGAATCATTCTAGTCCTCGAAATACAGCCTGATTTCGTCCTGCAAATAGTACCCGAAAAGAGCAGCCCGAGATACCAAAAAACGATTTGCCTCTGGTCGATCCTATGGATGCGAACGTTGGTCTGAAATCGGCTTCTGAGGTTCGCTCTTGACATCTTGGCGGGACCGGGGAAAGATATCTATTGACGGTTTTGTTTTCAGCAGGCAATTATTTAAGGATATCAAAAAAGTGATGAATGGAGCAATCCAAGTCGAAGAGCTAGAAGCTCGTCTCCAATACCGTTTCCGCGATTTGCGGTTTCTACAGCGAGCCTTGGTGCATCGTTCTTTCGTACATGAAAATCCGCATTTTGACCAAGCAGACAACGAGACATTGGAGTTTCTCGGGGACGCCGTGTTGAGTCTGTCCGTCAGTCAGCTCCTCCTCGAAAAGTTTCCACATTATAATGAAGGAGATCTTTCCCGTTTGCGCTCATCCATTGTCAATGAACGGGAGTTGGCGAAAGTAGCTCTTGATTTGACTCTTGGCGCTTATCTGCTTCTCGGCAAGGGTGAAGAGATGACGGGCGGGCGGAATAAGCCGTCCTTGCTTGCGGACAGTCTGGAAGCTCTGCTTGCCGCCGTCTATCTGGATGGAGGCATGGAGGCCGCCATAGAGGTTGTGAAGAATCTTTTTAGTGAATATCTCGAAGCCAAGCAATTTGAACATCCTCTCAAAACACTGGATAAAGATTATAAAACCCAGCTTCAAGAGCTTTCACAGGCCCGCATAAAATTGACCCCTGTTTATTACCTTGAATCCGAAGAGGGGCCCGATCATGACAAGACATTCCATATGATTGTAACGCTGGGGGGGCGCGTCATTGCCCGAGGGTCGGGCAAGAGTAAGAAAGAAGCGCAGCAGATGGCGGCCGAAGCGGCTTTGGAAAGGATGCGCTCGGAAACCCTTACGCCTACGGGCGAGGATTGATATGATTCGTTTTTGAGCCAAGCTCGTGTTTTCCGATGTTGCTCAAAATAATTGGGACCCAGTGCAACCACTTGATAGTGATAAGCCTTCCTCTGCTCCCTTGATGAGTCTCAATACTTTTTCTTGAGGCTGGATAGTTTTACAGTTATAAGTGAAGTAGATCCTGACGCGACCTCGTAAAGGCTCCGGGATCTGCGTTTTGATGCTGTTAGTATCTCTACCAGAGGAATAGCCCCATGGTCGATAAACGACGTAAGCTCGTTATTGAGAAGCCCACGCCTATCAGAAAAATTGTTTATGAGCATCTACGGGACGAGATTCTCGATGGCTTCATTCCACCTTTGAGTCGTCTGGTGGAAGCGCAGATTGCTCAGAATCTGGGGACCTCCAGGACTCCTGTGAGAGAAGCCTTGCATCTTCTGGAGAGAGAAGGGCTCGTTGAATCCATAGCCAGGGTTGGTTATTGCGTAAGAGACATCACATGGGATGAGCTTGAAGAGATTTGCGAAATTAGGATTCAAAACGAAATACTCGCCAGTCGTTGGGCTTTGAAGCGCATCAGCGAATTGGAAATTCAAGCGTTGGACAAAAATCTGGCGGAAGCGGAAAGCATCCTCGCTAAGGGCCATTTTGACAGCTTCATAAAGAATGACGAAGAATTCCATGAGATTCTCATTCGGGCCGGGGGCAGTTTACGGCTTCTTGATTTTTGCCAGCAGCTTCATCGGCACATGCTGAGGTACCGTGTACAGAGCCTGCATACCCCAGAGCCCATCCGCATCGCTATCGAAGGGCATAAGCGCATTCTTCTCTGCCTGAAAGAGCGAGACGCAGAAGCTATCGAGTCTGCAGTCGTGGAGCATCTTAGGTATTCTAAAGAAAACATAAGAAAATACGTTCTCAATAGAGGCAAAGGCGAAAAAACCGGCGGCTGTGATTGCCCATCTTCTCCTCAAGCGGCTCAGGACCAGAAGGGGTGATGCGGCAGCGAACAACCGTAATCGGATGAGCTTTTTCGTCCGAATTCATGCGTTTTTGTGTTTGATGCTGCGCCTGAAGCATTCTTTAGCTCGCGCTCTTCTAAGCGTCCGCCTTTCAGATTTCAGTGTGAGCCGAAAAACGCTCCGCCCCATCTAGTGAATGGACTCCTTTCACGATACCTCCTCAAATGGACCTTTTTCCTCAGAAACTCATTGACGCGCCTTTCTTTTGAAGCTACTTTTTAGCGATTTTGCAGCTTCGGGAAGACCGTTCGATCTGGGTCCTTCGACTGATTCCCGCGCCATATGCTTTTCCGATGCTTTTCAAGCTCAAGGAAAGGAACGAGAAGAATCTACGAACACGCGCAGTATAGACATACACTCTGTCGGTTTTGGGGATACGATAGGGCGTTGGTATACATGTGGACTTTGGCGATTGGCGTCAAGCAATTTGGTGTGAGCCTCATGCGCCGTGCCTCCTGATTCGGAGCCGCACGGCGAACGGCGCTCAGATAATTTGTCTCTCAACAAAGAGCAGGGTGGTATGAGCAATCTATCTTACGGGTTCATTATCATGGTGGTCGGAATGGGGGGAACTCTTCTCAGTCTGGGGATTCTCATCGTTGCTATCAATCTTTTGAAGCGCGCTTTCCCCTTGCAAAAAGAGGAGCAGGAAGGGAAGGAGGTGGCCTAAATGGATTCCTTGATTTTAGTGGCTTTGAGCAGCCTGACGATGGGAGTGAGCGCCCTTACGTTCAAGGCGATAATCATGATTCTTGTGGGGTGTGTGCTCCTCTATCTCGGGATCAAGAAGGACTATGAGCCGCTCCTGCTTGTTCCCATCGGGTTCGGGGCCATATTGGTGAATATCCCCATAGCCGATATCATGGGTCCCGAGGGGCTGCTTCGCCACTTCTACGACTTTGGAGTCATCACAGAGATCTTCCCTTGCCTTATCTTCATCGGCATAGGGTCTATGACCGACTTCACGCCTCTTCTGGAAAACCCGAAAATCCTGCTACTGGGAGCAGCCGGCCAATTTGGCATATTCCTGGCTCTTATATTGGCGATTCTGCTCGGGTTTGATCTCCTTGAGGCGGTGACCATCGGCGTAATCGGGGCATGCGACGGGCCGACCTCCATCTATGTCTCCTCGAAATTTGCGCCACATCTCCTCGGAGCCGTTTCCGTCGCCGCCTACTCCTATATGGCTCTTGTTCCCCTCCTGCAGCCTCCTATCATGAAGGCTCTCACCACCGACAAAGAGAGAAAGGTGAGGATGGAGTATCCGGCGCAATCGGTATCGAAGAACCTCAAGATCATGTTTCCCATCATGGTGACTATCGTTACTTGCCTCATTGCTCCCATGGGTACTCCTCTTATGGGAATGCTCATGCTCGGGAACCTGATGAAGGAGTCCGGAGTTGTCGCCCGTCTCACCAAGGCATCCGAAAACGAGTTGGCGAATATTGTGACTTTGCTTCTAGGGCTTTCCATCGGGGCCACCATGGAAGGAGGCGCCTTCTTAAAGGCTCAGACTCTCCTGATCCTGGCGCTTGGACTGCTTGCAATTTGCCTGGATACCGTGATGGGAGTGCTCTTCGGAAAGCTCATGTGCTTTCTTACCAATGGAAAGGTAAATCCGCTGCTTGGAGCCGCCGGAATATCGGCCTACCCCATGGCTGCTCGGGTGGTGCAGACTGAAGGACGTCGGTACGATCCAAACAACTGGCTTCTCATGCATGCAATGGGCGCCAATACGGGAGGCCAGGTTGGCTCCATAATGGCCGCCGCCATCATGCTTTCCGTCCTCAAAGGGTTGGGCCTCGGAGGTTGATCGATAGGCCGTCTTTTGTATTCGCTGTTTATGATGAGCGCGAAGAAATAATCCTGCGAGATGCCTTTTTCGCGCTCATCATGCTTTTCGTTTTTACTCAACAGCCATAAAAAAGGCGGCTTGACTTCCGAAAAATCCCTCTTCCGGGCCGCTATCTTATTCCAAAACGGCCTCTTTCCGATTCCGTCTCTTAATAACCGTTCAAAAAATCCAGACAATCCTGACCCTTTTTAAACTAGTACTGTTCGGCTGATTTGCCGTGCCGGTTTGGGATGGATAGGACCCGTCGGCCAGCACGTAGGAACTGGTACAGGACTTCCGCGTAGCTGTACTAGTCCAAACCTTATGCGCGCATGCAAAAAACTCGATCATCGAGTTGCAGCGCTCATGGACGAGGTCATAAGCTCCCTTGTAGATGGCGTAGCTGATATTGTTTGCGGAATGTTTTTTTCAGATGCATGCGGCTCTGGGTTATGATATTAATATACTATTTTTACTGTTTATTGTTTCTCTGAAGCAAGAGGGAGCACACCAGATCCTTGAGGGCCATTCCTGAGGGGAACGACAGAAACAAACGAATCGCCAAAGTTAGAGGGATAGAGCGCTCTGAAGGCATGAGATTTTGCCCGCGCCAAGATCCGGAGCATGAAGAAGGGCAGCAGCCGCCCTCACGAGCCATATACAAATCGGGTGAAGCATCAATCGCGGGCAGCTCTGCGAACTTTTGCAAGGGGCGCAAGAATCAAAGAATGCAAACAGGGAGGACCCTTGGGATGAGTGATTGGGCATGGCGTTTAGGAATGTTGATCCTTACCGGAGTTCCCGCCATCGTTGGAGGCGGCTTATTCTGGCATCTTTTTGAAAAATGGACGGCTGTAGTCATATGGGAAGTTGTGCTGCTTTTTTTGATGAGCCTGATTATTTCCAAAGGCGACAAAATGGCAAGCTCATCCCATTAGGACGCACCCATTTTCAGATAAGGCAAAATATATGGAATGTAAGAAAGAACAAAACCTGGAGAAATGCAGCTGTAGCTATGATGGGTGCGCCAAGAAGGGCATCTGCTGTGAATGTATTCAGTATCACCTGAAATCGCGTCAACTGCCCGGCTGTTGTTTTCCCAAAGATGCCGAAAGAACCTATGACAGGTCCTTCGAGCACTTCGCCCGGCTGGTTTCCCAAAAGAAGATCTGAGCGGGTTGCATCCTTGGAGGGCTTTTCTGCGCTCAGCCAGTAAAGCCCTCCGATCAAGGCCCGCAGCCGGGATCGCTTCAACCGAAGGGAGTATAAACAAATCTTTTCATTTTCTCGATTATTGCGGCGTCCGGCTCGAACGGAATGGGCGGAGGCAAAGGCGGCGGCAGTTCAAGCTTTCCAAGGAACGGAGTCTCTTTGAGCTTCAGGTTATAAGCCATAACCATCAGAGATTCGAGGTTTACAACATCCATAATGTTATAGGCCAGGAGAGTCTCCAGGGCTTTGAGATTATTGGTTTTCCTGTACTCGCTCCACAGGAGGACGGCTGTATAGCCGTCGACGCCGTTCAACTCTTTCCTATCGATTCCCAGCTGCTTTTCACATGCCTTGAGCCCTCCCCTGTAACCGAGGCTTCTCAGGATATAGCGCAAATCGATATGGGCATGGTCCATGGGAGCGCCGAGGTTATTCCTAATGAAAGGCAGATCGAAGGTCTTCCCGTTGTAGGTAACAAGCAGCTTATATTGTTTAATATCTTCCGCAAACTTCTCCAGGTTCTTCCCGTGCGCATACCAGCGGATAGAGCTGCCGTCATAGAGGGCGATCGTCGTAATGTGGTCGCCCACATTGCCCAAGCCGGTGGTTTCAATATCGAGATAGGCCACGGAGTCGCGAAACTGGGGAAAGATGCGCCAATGCTGATCGGAAGCCAATAATTCGCAGAAATACTTCGGATTCTTCTCCTGAAGCGCGATCATCGATTGACCGAGGCCGGTTTTGAAAAGCCACGTTCTGTTCTTTCCCAGAGGCAACGGGTCCGGGCTGCTCTCGAGCAGGTCCTCCCACGAGCATATCCCTGAAGCCCACAGTTGCTGCTCAGTTCGAGCGCCGATGCCTTGCACATGACAAAAAGTATGCTTCAACATGTTTTTAGTCCAAACTCTTGAATAAAGGATTCGCTCGCGCATGAGGCGCGGAGCGGCTATAGGCTCATGGCGAAACTTCGTCTGAGGAGAGCCTCTCTTAGAGCTGCAGTAAAAATATCGAAAATCGGCGTGATGGTCCGTCTTCCATCCGTAGTCAGATCTTCGAACATCGTCCGCCGCAAGCCGGAGGTGAGCTCGAGCTGCACGCCGGAGCCGGTTGCGCCAAGATTGCAGAGATTCAAAGGATGTTTTCCTTGAAGACCTGGATATTCCCCGATGGTAAAGCCGACCGAGGCGAGAGATAGCTCGATCTCCTCTTTGAGCGCGGAGCAAAGTCCGCCCAAATAAACCACTTCCTCCCGGCCTTTGCAACCGTGTATGGTGAGAACCTTTTGCGACCGTCTCGCAAGGGATAGACATCGCGGCTCGTCAAAAAGCGTGCTTTTTATGTGCAAATCCCTGTTTCCACTGGTTCTAAGCCCGCTGAGCTCATAGAAGCAATGCTCCTCGCCGGCCACAGCGGACGCAATCTCGGAAGTGCCGGGCTCGATGTTGCCGCCATGAGGCGCCATCACCACGATGCCGGAACATCCGTATCGGAGGTCTACCCGATAGTCGAAACCTTCCCGCTCGTTTTCCCTGAGCTCATTGTAGCTCGCGTATTTGTCGCGCTTGTTCTGCATGGAATGGCTAATCTCGCATCCCTTTCGGATCAATAGAAGCGCCATGGCCGAAGCCGTTTATTATAAACCTTGATTGAAATAGGACAATTACTTATGCTTGATCTCGATGCATAAATTCACAAGGATTGAGAGGAATATCGCCCGACCACGCTCAACGCCCTGAAATGAAGCCGCGGGAGCCTGACTCCCGTTGACGCCGCGACAAGATCCCAAACATGGAGACAATATGCAGTACGCTGAAGGCAAATTAGGACGCATTTTCACATTAAGGTTGGAAGAAGGAGATCGTCTGCCTGAAACCATCGAGGATTTTGCTCAGGCCCACAATATTTCCAGCGCCATGGCGATCTACATCGGCGGCGCCGATGACGGAAGCCGGCTGGTCGTAGGACCGGAGCCGAATAGAGGAGATGCGGTCATTCCAATGGTTCACACTCTTCAAGGCATTCAGGAGGTTCTGGCCGTAGGCGCCATTTTTCCAGATGAGTCCGGGAAACCGGTTCTCCACATGCATGCGGCGACCGGCAGAGAAGGGAACGCCACCGTGGGGTGCAGTCGCGCGGGCGTGAAGGTCTGGCTGGTGGGAGAAGTCATCATCCTCGAAATCCTCGGCACGGGCGGAGCTCGTAAAGTAGACGCGCATACGGGATTTCATCTTCTTCAGTTTCCCAAATAAGGGCTGGACGTCGAGAGTTGATGATCAAGGGCTGTGCCTCGCGCTCCTTGAGCCATCCGCACACATCTCAACTCTCGACCCATCCCCCGAAGCTCTCAACCCAAAATATGCGAAGAGGCGTCGTAGTTCTCGGAGAACACAGGGCCTCTACCTTTGAACATGCTTACGGAGCTCAAGATGTACTCCGCTATCTTCTGCCTGTCGGGAACGCTGAACGCATTGAAATAGGCGAACATCTCCTCATCGGAAGCACATGATTCCATCTTTCGCCATGCCTCCTTGGGGTCGCACCCGCCCGCGCTCTCGCCGTTCAACATGGTTTGGAGCTTCTCGCTCGCCTGCTCCTGCAAGTCATCCAATTCCGCTTTGATGCGCGATATCTCCTGCTGTAGCTCTTCAAGCGATTTGCATGAAGGGGTGACGTTCAATGTCTGTTTCACCGCCGCATTCCAAAGACCGACCCGGAATACGAATGATTTCGAGCCGGAAGATTCCGGCTCCACTTCAAGCGACCATTCTCTTGTCTTCATATTGGACCTTCCTTCCTTTAGGAATGAATTGACAGAATCTCGCTTAGAGGCAGAGGGGTTTGGCTGCGGAGGCATAGGGCATGTGATGCAGCTCAACTCCTTCGCCTCTCGCCTTCTGCCACAGAAGCCGGCTTTCCTGGCGCTTCTCGTCGTCATCCTGCAAAACGAAGTGAAGCGCTATCGGGTAAAGTAGCATAAATTCGAGCCCCACCTGTCCATCACAAATGAGGATTTCGAATCCATCCAGGCGGACCTCGCCCACGGTAATAACGACCGGTTCCAAATCCTCTTCGGACGCATCCTTTGTATGAATGCGATGAGGAACGAAGCTTGCCTGAGAAAAAGTCCAGAGAAGCTGGTCCAGATGCTGAGCGGATATCGTAGAGTCGGCAATCACCTGAATCCTTCTTCCGGCCTCATAGAGACACTCGACCCAGCGGCAAAGCAGGCTTCGCTGCTCATTTGCCCGTGTTTCAACAAAATAGATGTGAGCCATTTCTCTCCTGTGAGGCAAGAAGATTCGTAACGACTTCCGAAAAAATCCAATGCGGCGCCAGTCACCGATGGAGTATATAGCCTGATGAGACAGCTTTTCAATGCTTCAGTTCCCGCTCCAATGAATGCAAGCAAGGGGCGATTGACGACTCAAGATTCTTTGCCGCCCGGCCAAAGAAAGAGCCCCGTTTGATCGTCAAATTCTCGTGTAAAGGCTCCGCTGGAAAGAAATTCGTGGATTACGAATTCACAGGCAAAAACGTTGGAGCCTTCTGCAAGATGCCCTCCCACCGCCACCCCGGTTTCGTCCGCCAAAGTAATATGCGCGTGGACGAAAGGCTTGCCGTCCTTGAGGGAGATATTTCCAATAAGGGACAAAATTTCCATCGGCTTCTGAAGATCATGAAACTCGTACTTCCGATGGGCCTGATCGTAATAGCCGACTCGAGCCGAGCTGACAGCGCCGATGGCCCGGATCTCTCCCGCCGTCACGTTGAAATCTTCGCACTGTTTCTGGAGCGCCCCGAGAAGGTCGTCTCCTTTTTTCAATCGCCCCATGAATCTACGCCCTGATGCGCACTCTTTATTCATGTTATAATCTCCCCGATTCAAGACAAACCAAAGCCTTCTCCGGAACTTATAATATGAGCATGCAAACGCTTTTTCCCGGCCAAAAGGAGCCGGGAGGATTCAAATCTCCGATAGAAGACGAAAAGGATAATCAGCTAAAACAATAATGCCGAAGCTCTTGTTTTTCATCCGCGCATATAGGCATATTTTACCAAGGTGCGCTTTCTCGGTTGATGATTGGACATTACGCAAAGCCAGGAGGAGGAAAAGTTGACAATCTTGAAGACTGATCCCACGGAGGACCTCGATCTGCTCCTCGCAGCCATGCCGCCGCATGTTCGTGGAGCGATCGAAGCGCGAGCCGACCACGGAGATTTGATTGAAGTGGTTCTCGACCTCGGGCGTCCTCCCGAGGCGCGTTTTACGGATTCCATGATGGAGCTGTCCACCGACTATGTAACGCAGGAAGATATCAACTATATTGCCGCGAGAATCGGCAAGTTCGGGGACGACAATCGAGCCGGGATCGAAAGAACTCTGCATCGCATTTCAGCTATTCGCAACCGCCGTGGCGCCGTCATCGGGCTTACCTGCCGCGTCGGTCGCGCCGTGTTCGGCACTGTCGACATCATACGAGACGTCATCGAAGCAGGAAAATCCATCCTGCTGCTGGGCAGACCCGGAGTCGGAAAAACAACGCTCCTACGCGAGGCTGCGCGCGTACTTGCCGACGACCTGCGCAAACGGGTCATCATTGTCGATACGTCCAACGAAATCGGTGGAGACGGCGATATTCCCCATCCGGGCATCGGCCGGTCGAGACGCATGCAGGTCCCGACACCGGGCATGCAGCACGCCGTAATGATAGAAGCCGTAGAGAACCATATGCCTGAAGTCATCGTAATCGATGAGATCGGAACGGAAGCCGAAGCCCTTGCCGCCCGGACCATCGCTGAACGGGGCGTACAGCTCATCGCTACCGCCCACGGCAACTCCTTGGAAAATCTTCTCCAAAACCCTCCGCTTTCGGATCTTGTGGGAGGGGTGCAGGTAGTCACTCTCTCGGATGAAGAAGCAAGGCGTCGACGGACTCAGAAGACGGTGTCCGAACGGAAAGCGCCTCCCACTTTCAATGTGCTGATTGAAATTCAGGAAAAAGACAAGCTCGCCGTTCATCATAACGTAGCGCAGGTTGTCGATGCTTTCCTGCGCGGCATCCCCTTGGAGCCTGAGCTCAGAATACGGACGAGCGATGGAAAGGTGGAGGTGCGGCGCGTGGAGACGGACGAGCCAAAACCGCTCCAAGCCCTTGCCGAAGAGATAAACAAGCGGCCTCAAGAACCTGCAATCGCTCCTCCCAAACGCCCTAAGCGAAGAATTACACGAATTTTTTCCTATGGCGTCAGCAGGCTTCGGCTCGAGCGCGCCATCAAAAAGCTTCGGGCGCCCGCCCACATAGTTGAAGACATAGACAGGGCGGACATGGTGCTCACGCTCAAGTCCCAGGAAAAAAGACAACCCAAACGCATTCGTGAAGCCCAAGCCCGCGGCGCGCCACTCTATATCATAAAGAGCAATACGATCACCCAGTTGGAGAATTTCCTGCGCTCCGTTTTCGATCTGCCCGAGCCCGTGAATCGGGAAGAGGAGGCGTTACTGGAAGCGGAGACCGCCATCGGCGAGGTTCTCTCTCATGGCCGTCCCATTGAGCTCTCCCCTCAGGATAATAATGTGCGCCGTCTGCAGCACCAGATGGCCGAGCGCCACGGGCTTGCAACGCGCAGCAAGGGGCGTGAGCCCCATCGCCGGGTCGTTGTCTATCCTTCATGATTGAGATGCCCTCCAGCATGGCTTGCATCGCGCAGCTTTTTTGCCGTCTTCGATCCAATCTTCGCTTTCCAGGAGGCTTTCCGACATTTTTTATCTTGCGGGTTTCGCTCAATGAGAGCACATATAAGGCGGTTGTTGACGGTTTTCCATCACTCTCATGTCGATAATTCATCCTATGAAAGAAAAGGTTATGCAGCAGAATTTCCCATTCTCCGCTCTCGTAGGTCAAGACCTCATGAAACGAGCCCTCCTGATCAATGTAGTCGATCCCTCCATCGGCGGCGTCCTCATCAAAGGAGAGCGCGGAACGGCCAAGTCCACAGGCGTTCGAGCGCTGATCGATCTTCTTCCCATCATCCGAGTGGCGACGGAGTGTCCTTTCCAATGCGATCCCGAGGACGAATCGAACCTTTGCCTTTATTGCTCGGAGAAGCGCGACGCGGGCCAGAAGCTTATGGCTCGGGAGCGAAGAATACGACTCGTCAATCTTCCGATCGGCGCAACCGAGGATCGCCTCCTCGGCGCCATAGACGTGGAAAAAGCGCTCAAGACCGGCCAGAAAGCTTTCGAGCCCGGTCTATTGGCTGAAGCACACCGGGGAATTCTGTACGTTGACGAAGTGAACCTGTTGAACGATCAAATCGTCGACCTGTTCCTGGACGCCGCAGCTTCGGGAATGAACGTTGTCGAGCGCGAGGGGATAAGCTTCTCTCATGCAAGCTGTTTTGTCCTGGTCGGCACCATGAACCCGGAAGAAGGAGATCTTCGCCCTCAGCTGCTGGACCGCTTCGGACTCTCGGTCACAATCGAAGGGATTCATTCGATTTCCGATCGAGTGGAGATCATAAAGCGCAGGCTCGCTTTCGAGCAGGACCCCAATGGCTTCAGGACCGCCTGGGCTTCGGCTGACGCCGATCTCGCCAAGCAGATAGTTGCAGCCAAGACGGCCCTTTCAGAGATCGCCTTTACAGAGGCTCTACTCGAAACGGCTTCAAAGCTCGCAGTAGCCATGGAAACCGACGGCCATCGAGCCGATATCGCCATGATGAAAACGGCCAGAGCCAATGCGGCTCTGGAAGGAAGGGGCAAGGTCGCCTCGGAAGATCTGCAACTCGCAGCCCGCCTCGTTCTTCCTCATCGCATAAAGAAATCTCCACTGAGAAAGGCCGAGCTGGATCAGGACAAGCTAAAGCAAATCCTCGATCAATCATCGTCTCTCGAGGCCCCCGGAGAAGAATGGACGCCGATCCATCAAAACCAGCCCAAGAAATCCTCGCCATCCAAAAGCTACAAATCTCCGGTCGATTGCGTGACGCATCTTTGCACGGGCAGCAAGCTCGTCAAGCCTCAGATTCCGTGGCACAGACTGGCGACGGGCGCGCATCCGGGCAGACGCTTCGTTCTTCCCGATCCCCGCAAAGGAGGCTCCATTCAAGGAAGCCGGCATCCGAGATCGGTGGATGCGCTCGACGATCTTTCCATAATCGGAACTTTGCGGGCAGCCGCCCCCTATCAGCAGACGCGTGGAGGGCTGGGAACGCTGGAAGTGCGCCGAGCTGACCTGAGGCTGCGCAAAAGATCTCGTAAAACGGGGCTCGCGCTCATGCTCATCGTGGACTCGAGCGCGTCCATGCGCACGAATGACAGGATGTCCATCACGAAGGGGATCATCGAAGCGCTGTTTGAAGACATGTATCTCAGGCGGGACAAGCTGGGCATCATCACTTTCCGCCACACGAACGCGGAAGTGGTTCTGCCCCTCAGCAACAACATTCGGGATGCTCTTCAGGGCATCGAGCAGCTTCCCGTCGGCGGAAGGACTCCCCTCGCGGCCGGGCTGGATATGGGCATCCGCATGCTTGTCCAGGAAAAACGCAAAAACCCCGAAACGCTTCCCGTCATTTTACTCTTTTCGGACGGCCGTCCCAATGTGAGCTGTTTTGGCGGCGATCCTCTAGACGAAACGCTCTTCTTCGCGATGGAGGCAAAAAGGCAGGGCATCCAGGGAATACTCGTCGACACAGAATTCAATCCTATGGCCACCGGATACGGCTACGAAATTGCCAGCCGCATGGCGGCTACCTACCTGACCATGGATCGCCTCTACACCAAGTAGGAACCGGAAGCGCTCTCGCGATTTTTGCTCGAATGGCTGGAAAGCTCGAAACGTCACCTCCCCAAATCCTCGCGGGCGGGTCCCAAAAGCCCGCCCGGAGGCTCAAAACCCTCAGCGCCCCTGGCGATACCCAAACTCGCTGAGGGCCCGCGGATCTTTCCGCCAGTTCTTCTGCACGCGCACAAACAGTCCTATAAAGACATGGCAGCCGAGAAGCGCCTCTATGTCTTCACGGGCCTGCTTTCCTATCTCTTTCAGCATCTGCCCCTTTTTGCCGATGATGATCGCTTTCTGAGAATCCCGCTCCACGTGGATGGTTGCCTCAATATCGATCCGCTTCCGTTCAGACTCCTCGGTAAACTTCTCGACCGTAACCGCAACGCCGTAAGGGATCTCCTGATGGATCAAGTGAAAGATCTTCTCTCGAACCAGTTCGGCGACGAGGAAACGCTCCGGCTGATCGGTAATGTAATCTTCCGGATAATAATGAGGCCCCTCCGGCAGGAGTTTGGAAATTTCTTCCAATAGCTCTGTAACGCCATCGCCTGTGAGCGCTGATATGGGCACGACTGCATGAAACTGCATAAGCGCGCGGTATCGGTCGATAATGGGAAGAAGATCGGACTTGTTTGCGAGTCTGTCAATTTTGTTGATCGTGAGAATAACGGGGGTGTTCACTCCCTGTAAGCTTTTAATAATGACTTCGTTAATGCTTTTATCCGCATCCAGAGCATCAACCAAAAAGGCGATTGCATCCACTTCATCGAGAGTCGCTAGAGCCGTATCGACCATGAGCTTGTTGAATTGGTCCCGGGCATGATGAATGCCGGGCGTATCCAGGAAAATCATCTGATATTCGGGCGTCGTTACGATCCCCGTGATACGGTTGCGCGTAGTCTGCGGTTTAGGGGCGGTGATGGAAATTTTTTCCTTGAGGATTTGATTCAAGAGAGTCGATTTCCCGACATTCGGAGCGCCGATGAGGGCCACATAGCCCGATTTGAACTTTTTTTCAGACATCTAAAGGATTACCTCCTTACAAAGCACATATAGCCCTTATTCCTGAAAGATAGGAATCGCCTGGACATCGTGTGGATTAAGGCCGCAAGATATTGGTTTCAAATATGTTATTGCCAAAGGAGCTCCATCTGCATCGGCTGAAGGCTCGGATCGCCTTGAACGGTCACCTCATCGAGAAGCCACTTTTCTTTCCAATGGCTTAGGTTGCAGAGCGCGGGTCCCTTCACTTCGCTTATGGATCGACTGGGAACAACAAGCTTGAGCCGCCCTGAGCCTTTACTCATTGTTTGAAGGCGCCTGTCCGCTCTGTCCCGCCACCAATGAACGCGCACGAGATATCCGAATGCCGGATGGTGCGGTCCGGCTTGAACTCTGCCCGGCTTTTCGAGCTCGGGGTCGGCATGAAGTCCCATGCGGGCGACGGGGATATCCACCTGTAGAAAAGCTTCATACGCCTCAACGCACCAGGAGATCGCCTCGTCAAGGCTCAAAGGCTTATAAAGCCCTTGTTGAAGCCATTCGAAAAGCCTCGTTCCTTCAAGGACAAGGGTTGGATAAATCCTTACAAGACCAGGGCGCATGGCGACGGTTCCTGAAACGGTTTCCATAAACCGCGCGCGGCTGTCGCCCGGCAATCCCGGCATCAACTGAACCCCGAGCGTCCATCCGCGCTCACGCACCAATCGAGCGGCCTCAAGAACCGTTTCAGCGGCATACCCCCTGCGAGCTTCCTTCAAGACATGATTGGAAAGGCTCTGCACGCCGAGCTCAACCGTGCTGACAGGAAACGCCTCTAAAAGAGAGCAAATGTCAGGCGTGATTCCATCCGGACGCGTGGAAAACCTGATGCCGCTGAATACGCCCTTGCCAACCCAATATGACGCCGCATCGAGGAGATCGCGAACAATCGAAGTCGGAAGCGCGGTAAATGTTCCACCGTAAAAAGAGATTTCACCGGGATGATTCGAACGTTTGGAATCCTCCGCCAATCGGGCGATCTTTTCAATGATGACAGGCGATATCTCTTCCTTCGAGCATCCAGCCAGCCCCGCATCGGTAACGGCATTTTGATTGCAATACACGCATTGGAAAGGACACCCGAGATGCGGGATGAATATGGGATATATCCTGACTCCGGCAGCCAATCTATTTGGATCCTTTCCTCGCTTCGAGGCTCCAGCCGTTTTCTTTAGCTCCATGTCGTCCGGAAGCGGGCTCCATATCAGCCTTGATTCAGGATTTCATTGTCGGACTTTGCCGGAGCAGAGTCGGTTGAGTATTTCGGGAATTCCATGATGATGACCAGATCGCCATCTATTCCCCTTTCTATAACCATGCCTGGATACCTTTTCTGAAAAACGTGGATCATGCGCGTGTTCTCGGTTAAGACATTCGCCACGAAGCCTTTATAATTATTGTCCCTTGCAATCTTTTCGAGCGCATTCAGAAGGCGGGAGCCCACTCCCTTCTCCTGAAAGTCTTCACGAACAACCAGAGCGATTTCAGCCTTGTCCGGATATTCATCACTCATAGCGTAGCTGCCTATGGCGATGATCTCCTTACGCCTTCCACTCGATATGATTCCGACTATGGACATATTCTTTCTATAGTCGACGCTGGCCCAATGCTTCTGCACCGATTCGTGCGGAAAGAGCTTCTTGCGATGGAAGAACCTGTAATAGATCGTCTCTTCCTGCAGGGAATAGAAGAAGCTTCTGTAGGCGAATTCATCGGTTGGCATGAGGGGCCTGAACTCGACCGGGGTCCCGTCCCTCAGCTGTACGATAGTCTTATAGCTTTCCAGGAAAATGAGGTCGTCCGGGTGAGGCGGAAGTTGATCAGGGAAGATGTAGTGATTTTGCTTCGCTATGTCGATCAGCTCTTCTCGAAACTTGGGATGCGCTATCTGTGCAAGCTCGATGACTCTCTGGTAGATGCTCTTCCCGTTCAGCTCGGCAATGCCATATTCGGTGATGACGAAGTCGATGTCGCCGCGCGTTGTCGCAACGCCCGCGCCTTCGCTAAGGTGCGGCACGATGCGCGACACCCGTCCATTCTGCGCTGTGGAAGGAAGCGCGATGATGGAGAAGCCGCCTTTGGACATGGCGCTTCCTCGGAGGAAATCGACCTGATCGCCGATGCCGCTATAGAAAAGGTATCCCACCGAGTCGGAGCATACCTGTCCGGTCAGATCCACTTCCAGAGCAGAGCTGATGGAGATGAGATTGTCGTTTTGCGCTATGACCACAGGATCGTTTACGTACTCCGAGCTGCGAAAGTAAAACATGGGATTGCCGTCGACGAAATCGTAGAGCGTTTCGGAGCCCATGCACAAAGATGCGAGCACCCTTCCGGGCATGAGCGTCTTATACTTATTTGTGATCACATTCTTTTCGAATAAAGGGAGAAATCCGTCTGTGATTACCTGAGTGTGAATTCCCAAGTCTTTTTTGTTGATCAAGGACTTCAAGAGAGCATAGGGAAGCTGGCCAAAGCCCACCTGAAGGGTAGCGCCATCGTTCACGAGCTGAGAGACGTAGTGGCCTATCCTTCTCGCTGTTTCCGTATCCGTGAGCCTTGGGAGATTCTGGACCAGCGGCTCCTCATGGACCACGAGGCAGTCGATGTCATTTAGGTGCACGAAGCTGTGCCCCCAGGTCCTGGGCATTTTGGGATTGACCTGCGCTATGACAAACCGGGCGTTTTCCATGCCGGCCTGGGTGATATCAACAGAAACTCCCAGGCTGCAGTATCCGAACCGATCGGGAGGACTAACCTGGATGAGGGCGACATCGAGCTCGATTCGCTTGCTCTCGAAGAGCCGTGGAATCTGGGAAAGATAAGCCGGGACATAATCGATTTTTCCCTCAAAAGCTGCTTTCCGCATTGCATGGCTTATGAAAAACAATTTGAGAGAAAACCTCCTCAGAAACGACTCATCATCCACAAACTGAGCCAATGTGCCGGAAAGCATTTGATAGACTGTAATATCCTGGATATTCGAATCGTTCACCATGGATCTGATCAAGTGCTGCGGCTCCCCACACCCAGTGCCGATGAAGACTCTACTACCCTTCTTTATATGAGATACAGCCTTGGCGGCGCTCATCACCTTTTCTCTGCAGTGAGTATACAGCCAATCCACATTTCCCTCTGAATTCATACACTATCCCCATTAGCGGTTCGATTCGTGAAACGTCTTCAGCTCGCCGTCGAAGCTCTCATATCCGAAACGAGCAGGCCATGAGCGGCCAATAGGCTCTTTGACTCTACTATCATAACCAGACAAGATCGGGGTCTTTCAAGATGATCGCGGTCGAGAAAATATGTTCGTTTAAATCGCTTCTCACACATTCTCGGCGTCTGAGGCCCTCCTTCTTATCGCCTTTTCTTCGCGCTATTACAACAGCATTGCCCCTGAGGGCAAAGAAAATCAGCGAACAAGCGTTTAAACTTACCGCCGCCACGATTGCTTGCAATATGATTCGCGCAATTATAGTATTTAGGTGAACTTAAAAGTTTCAAAATCCGAAGGTTCCGTGGTAGTTGATTTTTGTGAATATCCCCGTTCGCTTCGATGGGCGATTCACATAAAGCAATAGCGCGGCTTTTGGGCAAACTGTTACATAGCGTTAGATTATCAACCTAGAGGAAGGAGCTCCACTCATGATCCCCATGTTTAAGAAGATTCTCTTTGCAACCGATCTTTCTCAGAATTCCCGTCATGCTTTCTACTTTGCGGCCAGCATAGCCACCCGCTATGAGGGGGGCATTGTGCTGCTTCACGTAATGCAGAAGCTGCCCTCGGGGGTAGAGAACACCCTCGCCAACTTCCTCGGCGATGGAAAGTGGCAAGAGATGCGACAGGATCAGGAGGCCAAAGCCAGACATATACTCATAGGCAAAAAACGCGATCACGAAATCATTCGCAATGCTCTCGACGTTTTCTGCAGCACCGCAAGCATTGGCCAGGAACGCTGCTCCTTTGATACCTACGAGATCCTTATCAAGGCGGGAAAAGTCGTCGATGTAATTATCAACACAGCCAAAGAAACAGGATGCGACGCCATTGTAATGGGCGCACACAAGGGGCTTCTCGGCTCCACCGCCGTGGGGAGCGTCACCAAGGGCGTTCTGCAATTGGCCCGAGTTCCCGTCCTGGTCGTACCTCCGCCCGAACTGACCGAGACCGGCGATCAATAACGGCATTTATTATGGCGATTCCACATGGGATCGCCCCAGGGAATCTTTTGGCCGACAAAGACCGCCCCAAGGTCGACGTCAACAATATTATCAAACCTTACTGGCGCAGTTTGACCAGTGCTCCAAAGCATCCCCGGAAAGATGAAAGTCCGATGCGGCCATGATCCCTCATGAAGCTCCCGGACGGGCCGGTTATTGCGTCCGCGCCAACATGACGGGCTTGTTCGAAGCTCCGCAAATAGAAGAGTCGTGACGAAAGAATGTCTCTGCCAAGCAATCGAAAATTCGGATAAAGCAATCTGGAATGGAAGAAAGAAAAATCGGGAGGCAAGCTCCCGATTTTTCTGACTCCGCTCCTCCTTCAGATGGGATCAATCCTCGAAATCATGCGGTAAAGCCGCAAAGCGCTTCGACTCTACAGCAGGCGGCTCTTCCAGGTCATCAATTCGACCTCCCCTCACCGCCACATGCGCCCGCTGCGGCCCTTCGCCCGCCTTCTTTCGCCCAACGCCGCCGACCAGCGCCCCTAAGTGCTCGATATATCCTTTCATATTTTCCGCCTGAGCGCTCAACTGTTCGGCTGCGCCGGCGGATTCCTCCGAATTCGCCGCATTCTGCTGTATGAGGATATTCATCTCATTTATAGCCCGGCTTACTTGTTCGACTCCCTCCGCCTGTTCCTTGGACGCAACAGCGATCTCCTCAATAAGCTGTTCGATTTTGCCGGTTAGATCAACATTTTCGACAAACGCTTCTTTCGTGGAGGCGGTAAGCTTGCTGCCTCCCCTCACCGCCTGGATGGTATTCTCAATGAGGCTGGAAGTCGTTCGCGACGCCTCGGCCGCCCGCATCGCCAGGTTTCTCACCTCGTCGGCTACGACGGCGAAGCCCGCTCCCGCTTCTCCAGCGCGGGCAGCCTCAACGGCAGCGTTCAGCGCCAGCAGATTGGTCTGAAATGCTATTTCATCAATGGTTCTCACGATCTTTGCAGTCTCTTCGCTAGAGCTGGTAATCTCATCGACCGCCTTGGCCATATCGTTCATATGC
This sequence comes from uncultured Syntrophobacteraceae bacterium, assembly GCA_964578835.1. Lineage (GTDB taxonomy): Bacteria > Desulfobacterota > Syntrophobacteria > Syntrophobacterales > Syntrophobacteraceae > CAZOEL01. The sequence goes on from CAZOEL010000055.1 coordinate 43,341, forward strand.
TTATCGACTCTTCCCACTATTTCCTGGACTCTCCCCATAAAGCTTCTCGCTTCGCCGGCTCGCTCCGCGTTGTGTCTTGTCAAAGAAGACATTTCATTTAGCGATGCCGAGCTCTCTTCAATGGAAGCAGCCTGCTCCGATGCGCCTTCGGCGAGAGACTGCGCGGCTGAGGCAATATGATCCGCGGCGTTTGCAACCTGCTCGGCCCCTTCGTTGATTCCATCGATTACGCCGTTTAGCATCCCTATCGTTCCCCTGATCGAAAGCACGGCATAAAACAGCCCGACAACCAGAGCCACTAATATGAATCCGAAAATCATAGAATTCGCAAACCGGGACTGACCCAACATCTTCTCGGTGCTGGCTCCGATAAGATCGTTGCATATCTTCTCGAGATTCTTGATGAGCGCGTCCATCTTGTTGGCCAATTCCTGCTGCGCTATGGAAAGCGAATGATACTGATCGGCCGCGCTTTTAACGTTCTGAAATTGCGCCGTAATGGCGTCTCCCACCTGGCGCAGTTCCTCACTGGACCCGACAAACTCCCGCCATCCGGCAATGCTCTCGATCGTAGCTTTTAGATCGGCTTCAACTTTTTGCCAGTTTTCTGCATTCGTTCGATTGAAATAGACAATAGCCGATGTTTTCAATATCTTCCCTGGGACAATCATCTCCTCGGTCCGAAAAACAGCTTCCTCCATATTGGCGATCATCGCATCGCAAGAGTCGATGATTGTAGCCGATAGCTTCGATTTTTGATCGTCCGAAGATTTGAATTGGTTGAATACGCTCTTGTACTCCTGAATCTCACGCCTGGCGTTTTCAAGCTTCTCAATACTCGAAGGATCACTGGCGCCATGGCTCTTCAACTCTTCGGCCTTACCAAGCGTTCTGTCAAGAATTTCGTTTATCTTGGCCACAAAGCTCTCCGCCGATTTCTCGGCGGTCACCACACTGAGCAGGTATTTGTCCGTATAGGATTTCGCCTGCTTGACCTCCTGATCGAGCGCGCCGATCCGCGCAGAAAAATCGTTGGCGAGGATCACTCTGGAGAGTCCGAGGTAGCCAGCGAGCCCCACAACAATCATCATGCCCAACATGAGCATTATGCCAAAAGCAATTCTTGTTCTCAGAGTAGCGTTCTTCAAGAGCATAAATATCCCTCGTCTCAATTAAGAATCCAGTCGAAATTACTCCACTTCATTACCTGTTCATCCAGCTTGCTCAACCCATCGTCATCCTGCCGCATTTTCTTTAAACTTTTAGCTGACACTCGGTGTTCAACTTTTTTGGTTTGAAGTTTTTCTACCCCGAAGGGGTTTCACAGATCAGCCCGGGGTAAGCGTGAGCGCCACCCCGGGAATAGTGTCACGCAAGGTTCTATTCCCTGAAAGGGATACATAAGGATCAGCACATCTTTATGTATCCCTTTCAGGGAATGATTACTTCTTTTGCCGCATGCCCGGGATGATTACCCCGGGCTGGTTTATAAAACCCCTTCGGGGTAGAAGAGCTTGAATATCGACTAACACGACAACCGCCAATGAAAAAAGGCATGCTTCCGGTTACAAGGAGAGAGAGGACCGTATCCAGAGGTGTAGACCATGACAATGCAGGAATTGGATTATTGGGAAGAGCCGGTTGTCTCCTTTCATGGACGATTTTCTCATCTTTTCCCTCGAGTGGAATCGAGAGCGCAGCCTGCCAGATAACGGAAAGTTTCTCTACGCAAACAACCGGCTCCTGGAGGCCTGGGGCATGGAGCTTCCCTTATGAGCCATCAGTCTTTTGATATCCTGAGTCCGGTTTCCTCGGTAACTCTCCATGTACATAACACCCCTGCCCGACTACTCATGTCTTAAAGCTTCAATTGGATCCAGGCGAGCAGCCTTCAGGGCAGGGAAGTAGCCGAAGATTACGCCTACCGCTGCTGAGAAGAGGAATGCGACGACCACAATGCCACCGTTAAAGACAAACGGGACCCGCAAGATTTCCGTCAGCCACACCGAGCCGACAAGGGCCAGCACAATGCCACAAAGACCACCGAAAGAAGAAAGAACAACCGCCTCACCCAGAAATTGCAGGAGCACCTCACTCTCGAGAGCCCCGATGGCCAACCGAATCCCAATCTCACGAGTGCGCTCGGTGACCGACACCAGCATGATGTTCATGATCCCGATACCGCCCACGAGAAGGCTGACCGCAGCCACGGCGCTGAGCAGGGCGGTCATCATCTGGGTTGTCCCGGTCAGCATTTGAGCAATCTCTTTCATGTCCATGACATTGAAATTGTCGTCATCGCTCGAAGAAAGATGTCGCCGCTCGCGCAGCAGACGATGGATGTCCCGCCTGGCTTTTTCCGTGGCAACGCCTTCCTCGATAGAAATCTGGATCATACCGACATCCTGGTTCCCCGCAATGCGTCGCTGATAGGTGGAAAGCGGGATCACCACAATATCGTCCTGGTCGGTTCCCATGGTGCTCTGGCCTTTTGCCTCCAAGACTCCGATCACTTCACAGGAGATTTTGCCACTACTACCGGCAGAACTGCTGGTACTTCCACTGTTGCTGCTGCTGGAGCCTGCACTGCTTCCATTCAACCGGATCCGTTCGCCGATGGCTTCCATGCCTCCAAAGAGCTTTTTCAGCACCGTTTCTCCAATAATACAGACCGCCGCGCCACTGCGCACTTCGCTCTCACTGAAGGGCCTGCCCGACTTGATCGAACGGTTCGTCACCTGGAGGTACTGACTGTTGCTCGCGGTAACCTGGGTCGACCAATTCTGGTTTCCGTAGACCGCCTTAATGGACTGTGATGAAACCGGGGCAACTGCCCTCACTGAGTTGATCTCGCGGATAATGGCCCTGGCATCCGCTTCCTTGAACGGGACATTCCCAGTGGACTGGCCCGGCCCCAGCCTCTTTCCCGGGGTGGCCATGAGCAGGTTGCTGCCCATACTGGCGATCTGCTGGCGGACCTGCACGGTGGCCCCCCCGCCGACGGTGACCATGATAATGACGGCGGCAACGCCGATAATGATGCCCAGGATGGTCAGGACCGAGCGCATCACATTGCGTCGGATCTCACGGAAGGCCAGGAGCATGGTGTTCCAGAACATTATGATCTCTTTATATGTGGCTCATCGGATGCAACGAGGCCATCCAAAAAGCGGACGATGCGCCTGCAATGGGCTGCCATTTCCGGCTCGTGGGTGACCATGACGATGGTGACTCCCTGGTCACGATTTAGCCCCGTGAGTAGTTCCATGATTTCATGGCTGCGGGCCGTATCCAGGTTGCCCGTGGGCTCATCGGCAAACAGAACGGTTGGGCGGGTCACGATGGCGCGGGCGATGGCGACCCTCTGCTGCTGACCTCCGGAGAGCTCGCCGGGGGTATGGGATTCCCATCCTTCGAGACCGACGATCTCCAGGGCCTCACGGGCGCGGGTGCGCCGTTCATGGGCCGGCGTCCCCCGATAGATCAAGGGGAGCTCCACATTTTCCAAAGCCGAGGTCCGGTTTAGCAAATTGAAACCCTGAAAGACAAAACCGAGATAGAATCGGCGTAGCTTGGTGCGCTGATTCCGGGTGAGCCGGTTCACTTCGATGCCTTTGAACCTGTAGGAGCCGGCTGACGCCGTATCGAGACATCCCAGGATGTTCATGGAAGTTGATTTGCCCGAGCCACTCGGTCCCATCACGGCCACAAACTCGCCCTGGAAGATGCGAAGATCGATGCCGCGCAGGGCATGCATGGCCGCCTGCCCGGCGCCGTAGACCTTCGTTACGCCCCTTAGCTCAATGAGCGGCCGGGTGTCTGTTGGTGAAAGGGACATCCTGGTTACACTCCCGAGCTTACAGTGTCAACCACGACCGCCATTCCGGGCTGAACCTCTCCGGCAACCACTTCACTCATCCCACTGCTCGTCGATCCGATGGTAACGGGGATCGGCAGGAGCTCTCCATCCCTCAACGTCCAGACACGCTGCTGTTTCCTGGAGCCTGTAACCTCAGGTTGTTGCGTTTCAGGGGCGGGCGGGTGCGGGAGCAATGAGCCCA
>CAZOEL010000056.1:0-47373 GCA_964578835.1 uncultured Syntrophobacteraceae bacterium
TGCGAGCTCTCCGAGCTCATCGAAAAGATACGGGAAGCCTGCAGGAAGGATGGCTGATGTAGGAGGCGTAGGGTGGGCAAAAGTGAAGCGTTGCCCACCACTCGCGGGCGGGTTTTCACTGCATGCGAAATGGTGGACGCGACTAAGCCCGCGCCCACCTTACGCCCATGATTCTTGAGGCATCGGTAATAGCTACTTCTGTCGGGGCGCCGCAAGGATGAGCCATGTGAGTCCTACAATCGCGGATATCAATGATGCGATCAAAATGCCGAGCTTTGCCTGTCCTTCAAGTATTTGATCCTTGAAGGCAAGCTGATCGATAAAGAGAGACATGGTGAAGCCAATGCCGGCAAGCCAGGCCACTCCCAGCAGATGTGGCCAGCGAACGCCGTGAGGAAGCCTTCCGATTCCAAGTCTTTCGGCAATCCAGCAGAAAGAGGCGATGCCTGTGAATTTCCCGAGGACAAGGCCGAGAATCACGCCCAAAGTCACTGGATGTTTAAGGCTTTCGCCCAGTTGAATCGAACTGAAATCAACGCCCGCATTGCTCAGTGCAAAGAGGGGAATAATCAAAAATGTAACCCATGGACTCAGCGTGTGCTCCATGTGCTGTTGTGGCGATTGTACGGCTCGCGCCGTTTTCTCCATGTTCTCGGCGACCGTCGCCATCTCCGGACACTTCAGCGGGTGCTCGCAAGCATCGGGAATGCTGGCCCCGGAATGCAAGGTCTCTTGCAACTGGACGATGCGTAGATCGAACTCATGGAGATTGAAAGCGGGACGTGCGGGAACGGCGAAAGCAAGAAGCACTCCCGTTACGGTTGCATGAATTCCGGAGTGCAGCAGCGTTCCCCATAACATTAGCCCCAAGATTCCGTAGGGCAGTTGTCGCCGTATTCCGCCCCGGTTCAGCAGTCCGAGGAGCGCCAGTATCCCGGCGGCGAGCCCCAGCGTATGGAAGTTGAGGTCCTGCGTGTAGAAAAGCGCGATGACCAGGACGGCGCCCAGGTCATCAGCAATTGCCAGAGCGGTTAGAAAAATGATGAGATTCTTCGGAATGCGCCAGGCGAGCAATACGAGAATTCCGATCGAGAAGGCGATGTCGGTCGCCATGGGAATGCCCCACCCGCGCGCCTGCGGCCCCACTGGATTGATCAGATGATAGATCAATGCGGGGACGATCATTCCACCCAGAGCCGCTACCACCGGAAGGGTTGCATCTCGGATAGAAGACAGCTCCCCCACCAGGATTTCCCGTTTCAGCTCGAGTCCCACCAGCAGAAAGAAAAGGGTCATCAAACCTTCATTAACCCACTGGTGCAAGGTCAGCTCTAGACGCCAGGAGCCGATGCCAACCTGCACGGGCAATTCCCAGAAATCATGTAAAAATCTTCCGAGAGCCGAATTCGCCAGAATTAGGGTGAGGACCGTCGCGCCCATCAAAACAATTCCGCCGGCGGTGGTGCGCTGTAAAAAACGTTCGAAAGGGCTTAGAATCTTTCCAAAGAGATTTTCTAATACATAATGGTTCTGATTCATCTCCTACCTTGTAATGACCTTTTCCATTGAATTTAGCCTTATCGAAGGGGGAAAATCGTTCTGTTGAGGTCTTATAAGACCTGTTTCAATATAGTGGCGGTTGAGAATCATGCAAGATTTTGCGGCTGGCCGGGGCCGTTGTCCCTTCCAAAGGAGCTGGCGAGGGCGCTCCGGTAATTTCTTTTGACAAAGAAATGAAACTGAGAATAGAATAACTTTCGATAAGACGAGTTGAGTACGTTCCAGGAGCCCGAAAGGGAGAATAGGGAACCGGGTGAGAATCCCGGGCGGTCCCGCCACTGTAACCGGCAGTCCACCTCATAACCACCGTTGGTCGTCCATTGTTGGCAAGGCAAGCGGGAAGGGAGGAACGGGCGTTTTAATCCGGGAGCCAGGAGACCTGCCTGGAATGGTTGAATGCGCATCCTTCTAGAGAAGGGATGCCATCAGTCTATGGATGATGGAAAAGTCCATGCCGAAAACGGCATGGACTTTTTTTTTGCGGTGAAGAAGGGGACTCGAAGTTTTGTCCCTGATAACCGTTTGGTTCAACCAGTAAAGTCACTACCAGGAGTGGGATTTTATGACCCAGTTGAGTGAAGCTCTTGCGGGAAGAACTACGCCGGCCATGCAACGGGTGGCGCAAAAAGAGAATATTGAGCCGGAACAGGTGAGGCGGGGCGTTGCAGACGGCGTCATTGTCATCCCTCGCAACAATCGGCGCGAAGGCATGACTCCATCGGGGATCGGCGTGGGGCTGCGGACAAAAGTCAGCGCAAGCATCGGGCTCTATGGACATGGGGCTGATATCCATACGGAGGTTCAAAAAATAAGGACGGCCGTCGCCGCCGGCGCCGATGCGATTATGGACTTGAGCGTCAGCGGGGATATCGACTCCATGCGTCGCAAGACCCTTGCTGAAACCCTGACTCCCGTGGGCTCGCTGCCCCTCTATCAAGCCATTGCAGAAGCAGCGGCGAGGCGGGGCTCTCCTGTTCACATGACTCCTGACGATCTCTTCGAGGTGATCGAGCGCCAGGCGGCGGATGGCGTGGATTTTCTCGCATTGCACTGTGGAACGACCATGGCCGTGGTGGAGCGGGCCAAAAGCGAAGGCCGGATAGATCCGCTGGTGAGCTACGGCGGCTCTCACCTCATTGGTTGGATGGTCCATAACCAGAAGGAGAACCCGCTTTACGAGCAGTACGACCGTGTGCTCGAAATCGCGCGCAAATACGATGTGACCATCAGTCTTGCAGACGGCATGCGGCCCGGTTGTCTTGCGGACTCTCTCGATGGGGCTCAGGTTCACGAGCTTGTCATTCTTGGCGAGATGGTGCGGCGGGCAAGAGAAGCCGGGGTGCAGATCATGGTCAAGGGGCCGGGGCATGTTCCCCTGAATCATATTGAAGCCACAATCACGCTGCAAAAAAGCCTGTGCAAGGGTGCGCCGTATTTCGTCTTCGGCCCGGTCGTTACCGATATCGCTTCGGGCTATGACCATATAAGCGGCGCCATAGGCGGCGCGATAGCCGCCTGGGCCGGCGCGGAGCTCATCTGTTATGTCACCGCCGCAGAGCATATCGGCAGCATCCCCGATGTCGCTCAGGTGCATGAGGGAGTGATCGCGGCGCGCATAGCGGCTCATGCCGCCGATATCGCTAAGGGCTTGAAAGGCGCCGATGAATGGGACCTCCAGCTCTCGCGGGCCAGGAAGAATCTCGACTGGGAAGCTCAACTCGCGCTGGCCATCGATCCCGTGCGGGCAAGGGATCTTCGAAAGCGACGAAGCGAAGAATCTTCCGCAGCCTGCGCAATGTGCGGGAAGTATTGCGCGATGAAAGTGGTGTCCCAGTATCTGGGCGCCTCTATGACGTCTTGCTAAAGAGAAAGGAGACAGAATCAATGACGCAGGTGCTGGCGGCTCGTGCGGGCAGGATTACGCCTGAGATGGAAATAGTCGCGAAGAAAGAAAATCTTGATGTGGAAATCATTCGGGCCGGCTTGGCCTCCGGAACAATCGTTATTCCAAAAAATAAAAATCGCAGGGAATTCAACTGCTGCGGCATCGGTCAGGGGTTGAAGATCAAGGTGAACGCCTTGATCGGAACATCCAGCGACCGGGACAACATGGAGATGGAAGCGCGAAAGCTCAATATCGCGCAGGACGCGGGAGCTGACGCCGTAATGGATTTGAGCACCGGGGGCGACATCGACGGCATGAGGAGGCAGACTTTGGCGCTGGCGAACGTTGCGGTTGGAAGCGTGCCCATCTACCAGTGCGCCATCGAGGCCATCGAGAAAAACGGAAGCGTCGTGGCCATGGCTGAAGAGGATATGTTCGCGGCCATTGAAAAGCAGGCTGCTGAAGGCGTTGACTTCATGGCTATCCACTGTGCGTTGAATTTCGACGTCATAAAGCGTCTCAAAGCCACGGGACGGGTTACGGATGTGGTCAGCCGGGGAGGGGCCTTCCTCACGGGCTGGATGCTGCACAACAACAAGGAAAACCCGCTATGCGAGCAATTCGACCGATTGCTCGAGATCCTCGGGCGATACGATGTGACGCTGAGTCTCGGAGACGCCATAAGACCGGGCGCGACGGCCGACTCTCTCGATGGCGCTCAGCTGCAGGGGATGATCATAGCCGGCGAGCTGGTCGCGAGGGCGAAAGAGGCCGGGGTGCAGGTCATGGTGGAGGGCCCGGGCCATGTCCCCATGCACCATGTCAGGACGACCATGCAGTTGCAGAAGCGTCTTTGCAATGGCGCGCCTTACTTTGTGCTCGGAACGCTGGCTACCGACGTGGCCCCCGGCTATGACCACATTACTTCAGCCATCGGAGGAGCCATTGCGGGGGCCGCAGGCGCCGACTTCATCTGCAACGTCACGCCGGCCGAGCATCTCGGGCTGCCCACGGAGCAGGATATCAAAGACGGGATCTTCGCAGCCCGGATCGCTGCGCATGCGGCGGATCTGGCGAGGGGGAACAAAGAAGCCCTCGAGCAGGATCTGCAAATGGCTCGGGCTCGCGTCGCCCTCAATTTGGACAGGCAAATCAGTCTTGCTATCGATCCGGGGATAGTCAAAAAGAGCTGTGGCGACGGCGATGGAAGCCATTCCTCCTGCGCGGTTTGCGGACCTCGGTGCGCGGCTGATGTTGCGGCAAGATACTTCGGTCTTGCCTAAACCGGGATGGGGTTTTCTTGATATGACTAAAGGGTATCGTATGGGATCTATATTGGAGAATACGGTTGAAGGCATTTCGCCCGTGAGCGCCGACTGGCGCGGGAGGGCGAGGAATCATCTGGACAACCTTGCCATGCCCAAAGGGAGCTTGGGGGATCTGCTCGATATTGCGGAACAGCTCGCCGCCATAAAGGAGAGCATCAACCCCTCCGTCGCGACCAAAGCGGTGGTTACCATGGCGGGAGATCATGGCGTTGTGGCGGAAGGCGTGAGCGCCTTTCCACAGGATGTGACACTGCAGATGGTGGCGAACTTCATAGCCGGAGGCGCGGCCATAAACGTTCTCGCCAGCGTTGCGGGAGCCCGCGTGGTGGTTGTTGACATGGGGGTTGGAGCCGATCTGGACGGGGCGTTCGCCGAAAAAGTTCTCATCCGCAAAATTGGCTACGGGACTCGCAACATGGCGGAAGGCCCTGCCATGAGCCGAGAGCAGGCCGTGAGAGCGCTTGAAACGGGAATCGAAATTGCCGGGAGCCTGATAGTGGAAGGCGTCGAATTGCTCGCTACAGGAGACATGGGCATCGGAAATACGACCCCGAGCAGCGCCATCCTCGCCGCCATCTCGGGACGTTCTGCTCGAGACGTGACAGGCCGGGGCACTGGCATCGGCGATGCGGCTCTGGAGAATAAAATCTGGACCATTACAAAGGCTTTGGCTGTCAACCGACCGGACCCCAAGGATGCGGTCGATGTTCTGGCTAAGGTGGGAGGCTTTGAAATCGGAGGCATTGCGGGCCTGATTCTTGGGGCGGCCTTCCATAAAACGCCCGTTGTGGTGGATGGATTCATATCTTCGGCCGGAGCCCTCATCGCCAAGACGCTGGCGCCCGCTTGCCTGGATTATATGATCGCGGGCCATCAGTCGATGGAGAGCGGGCATCGGTTCATGCTTGAGGAATTGGGGCTCAAGCCTCTGCTGAATCTAAACCTTCGGCTCGGGGAGGGCACGGGAGCGGCCCTAGCCATGAACCTTGTCGAAGCTTCGGCGCGGGTGATCGGCAGGATGCTCACCTTTGAAGACGCCGGGGTGTGCAGGAGCGCCGGAGAGGCTGAGTGTAAGGCTATTGCCGCATCGAGAGCGTGATCTCGGAAACTGTCTGAAAATTCCCTTTCACGTCATTCCGGCGTGTTTCCAGCCGGAATGACGAGGTGATGTGACGCCGAATGGAAAGCCGCGGCCTGATGAAGAGCGGATTCATCCTCCTGCAACAGGAATATGAATGTTGATGACATCTCCCTCTTGGAGTATGTAGTCAAACCCTTTGAGCTTCCCGTTCACAAAAACATGGATCATGATATCGTCGTAGGCTTCCGGCCGTCCTAAATGAGGGAAGCTTCGCAGAAGAGCCTCAATGCTGGTTCCCTCCTCAAGCTCCAACAACAGGGAGTCGGAATTCGACATCTGAGATTGCAGCTCCTTTGTGAGCGCAACCGTGTACATGGATTTAATCTCTACTTTCATCTGCTCCTCTTGTTATTTCTGGATATTTAGACTCCATCGAATCGCGATTGGCGACAGAGCCTCTAATGTTGGACGCTTCCGGCCAGCATCGCGAGCCATGTATAACTGCCGGATGGCGGAGCGGCGCAGAAGGAAAGATCGCCGGATGACCATTTCTCGATCCGCATATCTTTAGAAAGAATATTCTCCTTGACCGCATGGAAATGAATGTCATGAAAGCCGGAAATTATAAGTCGCCCTTCCGGCTTCAGGAGTCGTTTCAAGTCTGCGCCGGTTTCCATGAGTATATCGAAGGGGAGATTCGCCACTACGCACTCAAAGCCGGCTCGGATTGCGGAGACCGTCCCCAGAATCCAGTGCGGGGGAGCTTTTAGACGGTTTGTCGCCGCATTCTGACGGGATACACTGATTGCCCTCGCATCAATATCCAGCCCGACGACGAAGGGAACGCCCATTGCAGCCGCCGCTATTGACAGGACTCCCGAACCGCATCCCACATCCAACAAACTTCGGCACTGAAAGGCTCCTATGCAATGATCGAGCAGCTCCAGGCAGAGCCTGGACGTTATGTGATAGGGAGGGAACGCGGACTTGCTGCGGATGGCTAAAGTCACTTTGCGGGATTCCCAAGGTAAAACGGGAGGTATGGAAATCTTCATGCCCGAAGGCAATCTCACAATCATCGTTTGCCAAATCCTCTTGAGAAAAAGGGATGAAAGAACAAAGAATTTAGATGGTTGAGCGTGGAAAGACTGTACGATGGAGAAAATTGCTTAGCGCAGAAACTACCTGATTCATTCATGAGCTTGCCATCCAAAGGAAAGATATCAAACGGGCAACGGTAAAGCAACCGAAGATCTGAAAGTCCTCGAGTCGTCGACCTACGGGAGCTTTCGGTATTTGCTCGGGGTTGGATACAATAAGAGCGGTTTTGCAGGTCTCTGCCTTGCGAATAAAGATACCGTGCGCTCCTAGCGCTCAAAGCGTGTAACAAGCTCTAGTTGTAAGCTTCATAATAACGTCTTGATATATTCAAGCAATATTTAACGAGAACAACATAGAAATTATAAGCAATATTTAATTCAAAGCCCATATTCGCAAAATAAACGTCAAGGAATGCCAGGATAGAAGAATTTTGACCTTATTGAAATAGTCTGAAGTGTGCTATGTTCACTCGCATCTTAAGATTAAATCCTCACTTCGTGGCAGTTTGTTTGCAACAAGATCAAATGTTTTAGGACAGGCGGATCGTTTTTGTACTCTCACTACCGGGCTCATTTTAGTGAGGGATTGCGAATGAGTTGTGTGGGCTCTCAAAGATATGGAAGGAGAGCTAGCATGGCGGATAACCGGAGGAGATACCGAGTCATATGGGATGGGCTTAGGCGTCTTTACCCCGAGAGAGGAAAGGGCGGGATAGCCTGGCGCCCGAATGTCTTGGCTGCTTTGATAAGCGGAATCGAGGGATGTCAGAGCGCCAATCTTCCTGCTATTGCCGGGAAGCTTCCCATGCGCAAAGCCGTTCGGTGGTGAATTTGTCCTTCCAAAGGCGGCATGAGTACTTCCTGAGAAGGTGATTTGACCCTATCGTAAAGTGATTTCCAGCTTTTTGTCTTTAGTCTCCGATCCATAAGTGTAAGACGAAATCGATCGAGGAGTCGCAAGGAGGATCCATGCCGCGAACATTGGTTGTCCCAGGTGTTAGTGTCGAGACCCGCTTCGATGTGCCCCCGCCTCTTCCTGCAAGATCAGGAATTCTCGGAGCTGTGGGAGTTGTGGATTATTTCCCGGCCGCAAAGGTTTCGAGTGTCTCTTCTACGCAGGAACTTTTTGAGCTTTACGGTACTGCGACCCGGTTCTCTTTCCCGGAGGTCGTAAGCGCGCTGGTAAACGGCGTGTCCCAGGTGGTCGTATCTCCGGTCGACCCATCGGGAGGCGCCTGCGCCGAGGTGGTTCTCTTGGATGACGAGAAAGATCCGGTCGCCACTCTTCGAGCGCGGGCGCCGGGCCCCTGGGGGAACGACTTGTCCGTCCGCGTCATTCAGGCAATTGCTTCCGATCGGCGGACCGTGCGAAGGATTTCGCTGCAGGTCCTTTTCAAAGGAACCGTTGTCGAGCGCCATGACAACTTGATTTTCGACCCGGGCGGCGATTACGATTTTTTCACGGTAATCAACCGCGACAGCGGCGTCATTACCGCGATAGATCCTCTTTATGAGACCGACCTTCCTGTTGCCGATTCAGGGTTGTCACAGCTCGTGTCACAAACGGAGCAGGCCGCAACCGGCATGCTCAAAATGGGCGCGGTCAATCTCGTCAGCCTGACCGCCAAGAATCCAGGTTTTGCAGGAAATCGGATCAGCATTGCGACAAAAGCCGGCAGGGCGATTGCTGTTCTGCACGACTCCGCGGACAATCCAACAGTTTTGATCCGAGCGGCGGAAACCGGCGCGGTGGGCGCCGACATCAGCCTTTCGGTGGCTGACAATGGCTCCGGCGGCGTAAACATCACCGTTTCTCAGACTGGCTATGCCTCCCGTATTTACTCGGATCTAACGACGGTTGCGAAGGCCGTACAGGCGCTCAATCAAGATTCGGCCATCATCGCAGAAAAAAAAGGAAACCTTCTGCCGGCGCCGACGACGGCTCCGGTTTCGCTGGTCTCGACGGTGACGGTCACAGTCGTTGAAGAAGGAGTGAGGACCGTCGATTACATTGACCTTCCGACAGCCAAGGAGATCACCGCCGCGCTCAATGGCGATCCATCGATCGCCGCAACTTTGCAGGGAACCGAGTCCGATCTTCCCGATGCTGGACCGGGCAACAGCTTTTACCTTGCCGGAGGCAGGGACGGAGGTTACCGCAAACAGTACGCCGGTCGCAACAGCGGCCCGGCATCGGCTATTCTCGAACTGCGACCAAAAGAAGGCGTCGATCCATCCATAATTCGTTTCAGGATGAGTGACGGGAGCGAAGCCGGAACGGTCAAGCTGACTATCGGACTTCAGCTCGATACGGGCTTCCAGGAGCAGGAGGTTCACAATAATCTGTCCATGGATCCCGATTCAGTACGCTATCCGCCAAGGGTTCTTGGCGCTGCAAGCGACCTTCTAACCGCTGTTGATCTCTACATTCGCGAGCACTCTTCACACTGGCCTGCACAGACTTCATCCCCCCGGCAGCTTTCAAAGGGCGCCTTGCCGGCGATGTCGGAATGGCAGGAGGCCATCGAGGCGCTGGCCCTGGAGGATTCGGTAGATATGTTGTTAGCCGGGCTCCAGGAATGGAACGACACGGGCCTCAACGGTATCGAGATTCAACAACTCATGCTTGGGCATTGCAGAGCCCAGTCCGACAATGCAAAGCCCAGAATCGCCATCGGGTCCATTAAACCGTCGGAAAACAACGATATCGGCGCCATCCTGGACCATGCGGGTCAGGTTGCGGATCGCAGATTCGTTCTTGTTGCGCCTTCCGGAGCCGAAGGCGCAATTGCCGGCCTTTTGGGCCATCTCGAGTACTTCCAGTCCCCAACCTTTAAAACGATTGCCCAGCCCGGTGTTTCTCTTGTCCCTTATCGTGAGGGGGAGCTGGAAAAGCTGGTTGGTCCGGAAGGGAACGTCTGCGTAATTACCCAGAGGCGCGGGCGAGGAACCATTTGTGTTAAAGGCATTGCTACCGATGGCTTCCAGATATCCGTAGCCCGCGTTGCCGACCGCTGTGTTCGTGAAGTGAAAAAGATTTCCGACCGGTTCATCGGAGAGCTCAATAACGCTGATTCGCGCAATTCACTCAAGCAAATGATCGTCGCAACCTTCACGCAAATGGAACGCGATGGAGCGCTTGCGCCTTCCGTTGACGGCTCCAGTCCGGCATTTGCGGTTGAGGTTTATGCATCGCAAACAGACGTGGCCGCGGGCAACGCCCGCATCGATATCGCGGTGCGGCCGGTCCGCGCCATCGACTATATATACGCCACCATCAGAGTCAGAAACTGATCCGATTAACGGGAGCGAACAATGCCAAAAATATTCACCGCCAACAGTTCGTCAGTTCTTGTCAACGGCGCTGTCATCGAAGGCGTGCAAGGGATCGACTACCGTTATGTGCGTCAACAAAGCAACGTCTATGCGATAGGTTCGAATGAGCGGCTCACCGTTTACTATGGCCCATCTCATGTTGAAGGGCGCATTCAGGTGATATCCGCCAGTCCTGATCTCGATAGATTGGCTGCATCGGGCGCAGCGTTTCAGGTGGTCGCCAATCTGGCGCACGGCGACGTCACCCGCTCCCTGGCTCTCGATGACTGCTTCATGACGGGTAAGGACTTTGCCATGAATTCCGGGGGCCACGGAGAAACGGTATACACATTCACTGCAACCCGGGTCCGTGAAGATGACGGAGGCGCGGCCTAAGTATTTCCTGTTTTGCGCATGCGCATCGGATTTTGCGCGGAGGATTCGCATTCATGGGTAGCGACAGTCATCCCAGCGGAGTAGCAGTTACGCATGATATCAAAGGGGGCGCATATACCCTTGTGACATCGAAGGGCTCCTTTGTCTTTAGCGAGTGGACCTGGGGTGAGCGCAAGGCGCTCATTCGCGATTCGATTGTTGGAGGGGCATTCGATCCCGCTGCTTTTTCGGCTCTTTTTTCGAAGAGCATGTTCGCGCCGGCCCTGCCGCAACAGGGAGACATGGCGCTCCTCGGGGCCGCTCTCAGGATCCTTTCGGTTCCCGAGATCTCGAGGGCTCTTCCCATCTCGACGGCCCAGGCTTTTCTCGTGATGCGTCTCGGATGGAAAATCACAGATATCGACACACAGCCCGCGCGTGATTTGGATGAGCTGATTTGGTTCCTGCTGCCTGAGCCTGCCGAAAACAGCGAAACGGTAGATGATGGGTGGACCAGAATCATTATTGCTGACGATCGGGCCCCCTCTTACCCAACGCTTGGAAATGGACCGGGCAAGGAGGATTTAGCCAACGTCTTCAAGAGCCTGGCCATCCTCGGCGGCGCGAGCCCGCCTTGCGCTTCGGTTCCCCTTATTGCCGCCGGTTGGTCCGGAATGGCGGCCGATGGGGTTAAAGGAGTGCGGATGGCAAAGGAGCAGCTTGTTCGTGAGCCTTCGGCGACTGATGAGGTCGATACGGCCGCGCATTCGAAGTTATCGAAATCCTCGCCCGCCAAGAGTTCCTTTGCATGCAATTTACAACCTTTTCAGCGCGCGGGTTTGGAGGCGCCGGCGCAACCAGACACAATCAACAGCCGCCTTCGGGAACCTATGCCGGAGCATGTAGTCGATGGAGCGGGGACTGATTTCCCGCTGCCTTCAGATAGTATATTTGGAAACACCGGGAAATCGACACTCGAGAGCTTTGCGGAGACAGACTGGAACAACCGGGAGCCCGGATCTACCACAATCGGTCAATCCGCCTCATCGGGTGAAGGCTTCGAATTTTCAATGCCTTTCAGATTGAAACGACCTGTGCTCCATTCTGAGAGGGCCTCCAGTAACAGACCCTTTGCCGGAATGGTCCGTCCGGACAAAGGGACGGTCCCTCTCGAGACGGCCTCTTCGGGGATGCGGACAACCGAATTTTCAATAGTGAGTCAAGGGAGTCTCGATCCATCGCCGCCATCTCAGGATCTCAGTTTCCATTCCGGCATGGAAATGGACTCGATCCGGTCCAGCGAATCTCCGCATCATATTCCGGGAGGAAATTCCGGCTTTCCGTTGTCCGAGGTTTTTAGTCTGCCCGGCAAAAATTTGGTTGGCGCGCATAAGGGTTGGGATACGCCACCCGATCGTGCTGAGGTATCGAAGCATGAGCGGGGCTGTTCGCCCTTCGATGCCTCAGGGCGAACGGGACACCCCAATCCTTATGCGCGCCAACCAAATTTGCGCGAAACATCCGCTCTCCATTTCAGTGAAGCGGACACTACCGGCAAATCCGCCGGTGCGATGAAGGATACTCCCAATCCGCCGTCCGAACTTAGTCCGCCGGTGAGACCGGCTTCCGACGCCATCAACTCGGATGCTTCGAACATGGCGGGATCGAACGCGATCCGGCTTTCGCAACCGCCCGGAAGAGGCGAAGGGACGATGCCGGAGCAAATACGGGGCGGGGGTGTTGTGGCTGGAAGTCTCTTTGAACTGAGCGAACTTGAAGAAATGATGGCGGACGTTCTTGAACGCGCAATCATTGAAGCCGGGATCGATTTTTCATGAGCGAACGAACCATACCCATGATTGACGATATAGCGCTCGACTATGTCACAAAAATCCGGCAACGAACCAGCCAGCGCGCCGTATCGGCGCCCGTCGCCGGATTGGCTGGAGACGTTCAGCAGGTAATGGGGCGCTCATCTTACGAGATAGAACTTCAAGGAATTATCGTCGGTGAGGATGCAGCCTCGAAGCTGGAAGCTCTGCAGCAGAGCGCGGCGGATGGTGCGGAGCGAACCTTCACCGCAGATATCGCCACTGCGCTCGAGTTGGATAAAGTGATCATAGTGGAAGCCGAATTTTTCCAGATCGCCGGTCGGCCGAACAATTATGAATACCGATTGGTCCTTCGCGAATCGCCGCCGTTGCCTCCTCCGGCGCAGTTGTCATCATTTGGAGGTCTGGACGGGTTCGATCTGGGATTCGACACCGATATCCTGGGCGACATTGCTGATATGGCTTCCGACCTGCAGGGGGCGATCGACGCAGTGGCGGATGCGGTGGGGCAGCTTCAGGCGCTTGCTTCTCTGGCGGATTTCAATATCGGCAACCCTCTCACTCCTCTTGCCGATGCGACGGGCTCCATCGCTGCGGCTGCGGATGGCGTCGGCGGCGTTGCGTCCGGATTGAAAGATTTGCTGGGTTGAGGGTAAACGTATGCTTCTACCTTCCTATTCGCTTACAGTCGGCAATGCGCTCTACGACACTCAATGCGTGGCGATACGACTGCGGCGCACATGCCTGCCCGCCGTCGACCGCCTGGAAGTTGCGTTTCCCGCGAATGTGGATTTTTCGGGGGCGCTCGATGATGACTGCTCTCTCGATATAGACGGCGGAGAGGGAAGTGAGACGGTTTTCAGCGGTAAGCTGACGCGCATCGAACATTCTTTGCGCGGTCTTACGCTCACCATGCTCAATGACGGATTAACGCTCTCGCGTTTCAGGCCCTACTGCAGTCTCGAAGGAGTGACCACCGTCGACGTGATCGATACAATGTGTTCGGACGTGAACGTAACGAGCGATATATCGATACCGCCCTTGGCGCTTGCGCTCTATGTATGCGAAGGGCGGCGGAGCGCGGCGCAGGAGATATCTCGGCTGGCGTCGCTCAGCGGCGGGCGTGTGAGCTTTTCTGGGGATGGGGCCTGCGCGGTTTGGGAAGCGAAGAGCGGAAATGCAAGAATAGCTTTGCTTTTTGGAAGAGAGATCACCGGCGTCCATACCAGTGCGATATCTCCGGATACAACAGTCATTGAAGTAGTCGGCGAGGGCGCGGGAGCCCCTTCGACGCCGGATGGACGCATCGTTGCCGGCAATTTTGCGGGCATTTCATCCCCGCCGTCGATAGGGAATCGCCGCGTGGCGCAACCGCTGGTCCGCACTACCAGCGATGCGTCGAGCGTGGCCGAAGCGTTCACGGATCTGCGTGACAGCCGGCTGGCGCCGGTTCGCTTTACCACATGGCTGACGCCAGCGATCGCCCCGGGAGTGATTGTCGAACTGCAGGAGATGCCCTCCTATTGCCCTCTGGAGAGTTGCTGCATCACCCAGGCGGTCCTTACGATCGATGCCCGCAAAGGCGCATGGTGTGACGTGTGGGCGCACGGCGAGGCATCAGCCGGCGCTTCTCTTCTAGGGGGGCTTTTCTAGTGAGTCGTTTGGTAGAGTTGCTGCGAATGATCGTCCGACAGGAAATGGCTGCTAAAACCTGGTGCGAGCTGGGGGTGGTGGATTCCACTTTTGACAAGAGCGACGGCAATGATGCGCATTCGGTCAGTGTGACGCTGAAAGATTCCGGAGTCGTGCTGCCCCGGATACCGCTGGCGTCGGTGTGCAGCGGAATGTCGGCGCTTCCTCGTCAGGGAGACGTTGTGCCGGTGATCATGCCGCGCGGCGACCTGACTTCCGCGGTCGCAATCGGCCAGGTTTACACCGAAAAAAGGCGTCCGCCCGAGGGCGGCGTTGAAGAGGCCGTGCTCGTATGGCCTGGAGACAGCGACGATCCGGACAACAAGGCTGTCGATATCCGGATCAGCGCCGACGGCTCTGCCCGGAGCGTGACGGTCAGGCTGGGGGGGAACAAGGATGCGACGATCACGGTCAGCGATGGTTCGATCACCCTGGTTGCGGGAGGCGCTCAGATTGCCGTGAGTCATAGCTCCTCATCGGATGGCGCAGTAGAGATATCCGCCGGGCAGACAAGCCTTACGATAAAACAAGATGGAGATTGTACTGTACAATCGGCCGGAACGCTTACGCTCAAGGGCGCTTCGGTGAAAATCGAAGGCGACGCCGATGTCGCCATCAACGGACAAACCGTAGGAATAAACTGATGGGCCAACCTGCCGCCAAAGAACAGGACAAGGTTATCGGGGTCGACACCCATATTGTGATGATTCCAACGCCCGGAGGCCCGGTCCCGGCTCCTCTGCCTCACCCTTTTACCGGGACGCTTGACGGTTCGCTTTCCTCAACCGTCAAGATCGGAGGAAAAGCTGCGGCAACCGTCGACAGTACGGCGACAAATCAGCCGTCGCATTTGCCCACGCCACCGGGAGCGTCATTTCAGAAAACTCCGGTTGATAAGGCTACCGTGACCATGGGGAGCGCGACCGTTACGATCTGCGGCAAAAAGGCCGCCCGCATGGGGGATGCCGCAAAGAGCTGCAACGATCCGGCGGATGCTCCCGTTTGTACGGTGATCGCCGCCGGAACCGTGATGATTGGAGGATGAGCAATGGCCGAAAGGCAACTTTTGCTTGGAAAAGATCTTCTCATGACGCCCTTTTACACGGCGACCGAGTGGAACAGCCTTGACCTGTGCTGCGATCCGGCCCTGCCCGTTGCCGGAGCCGATGAAAACGTGGATTTCGCCGGCACAGAAGGGGTCAACACCCTTCGGCAGGCAATTGTATTGCGGCTTTTAACGCCTTTGGGAAGCCTTGCGGACCTGGGACATGCGGGATACGGCAGCCGCCTCAATGAGCTCGTGGGCGAATTGAATAACCAGGCAACGCGCAATCGTGCGAAGGTCTATGTGCTGCAGGCCCTCGCGTGTGAAAAGCGGATACGGAAAATTACGAGTCTTACGGTGGACCCGCCCCGCATTACCGGGCGGACCGATACGCTTAAGATCACGGTTGATGCGCTCCCCGTGGATAGTGACGATCCCCTGCGTGTGGGGTTGGAGGTCGCCCTGTGAAATTTTCCGACCGCACTTTTGATGCTATTGTCCGCGATCTTCTAACCGTTTTGACGGGCGGGACGGTGAGTGAGGTCCATTCTATCGGTGACGAGATTCCGTCTCTTATCTACCTCGATAACCGGCCTGTGAAGAGGATCAGCCATTTGCAGGGGCAGATCAAAGTCGGTGACAAATTGGTGGATTATCGGTTTAGCGATAGAGATTTCGAATTGGTTGGATCACCCGAGAATCCTTCGGCGCCGGCCGCAATTTCCTTTCGCCTCCGTGGGCAAAAGCCTGCTCCGGGTAGCACGCTCGTTGTCAACTACTATCCGGCTCGGCTGCGGCCCACTCCGATTACCGACATCAATGTTGGGAGTGTTGCCAGAACTCTCATTGAAACCATTTCCCGCGAGCTTGCCGTCCAGTACCAGCAGCTCCAAAAAGTGTACGACTCCGCATTCGTTGAGACCTCCCGGGGATCGTCGCTCGATAAGATCGGCTCCCTTCTTGATACGACACGTATCGCCAAAGGAATAGCGGTCGGTTCGGTCCGGTTTTCCCGGAAAAGCGGCTCTCCGGGTGCGATCTACATCCCGCAGGGAACAATAGTCAGCGATGGAGCAGGAACGCGTTACGAGACCAGTGATGAAGCCATGATGCTGCCAGCACAGGCGTCCATCGAGGTTTGGGTTCACGCGCAGAGCAGTGCGGCGGCGCCTGTGCATGCAGGCGCACTGTCGGTGCTTGAACGCGCGATCGCGGGCATTGATCGGGTAGTCAACGATGCCCCGACTTACCGTGCGACCGAAGATGAGACTGACGTCCAGTACGCATCTCGCATACGTCGCGCCATCCATGTGGCGGGAAAGGGCACCGTCGATGCGCTGCGGTATGGTCTCGAGGCGCTTTCCTGCGTTTCCGCGGTCGGCATCAGCGAATATCCGGACCCATCGGTTCCGGTTCCGGGAATGCTGCGGGTGGATGTGGCTTTGTCGCAGGCGTCGGAAGTCAACAAACGCTTGGTGGACCGCAGGATTGATGAGCTTCGTCCGGCAGGAATCTATATCGATCGCCACTGGGCGGAGCGGGTGAACATCGGGTTTACGGTCGCCCTGACGCTCAAGGGATCGAGCGCCCTCCCGGCGGATATATCGGACATCGAGGATGGCGTAGGAGAAAGGCTCATAGCCTACGTTCAGAATCTTGGTCCCGGTGAGATGCTGCGAAAAGCGCAGCTTCTGTCTGTCATACTTCAAGACGCCCGTGTAGCGGATGCGACAGTGAAAAGCAGCGCGGATGGAACGGAAATCACCGGCGACGCCTGGGTGCTGCCGGACAATAAGGCTGCATCGATAGACCAGGCGAACCCGGTCACTTTTGAACCGGTAGTTTTTGAATCGGCTGCTGCGCTCGGCAGCATTGCGTTGCAGCTGCACGCCTACGTGACCGCAACCGCCCTGACCGGTTCCGTAGATGACCTTAAAACGCATGTTCGCACAGCTCTGACCGGCTTCATTGCGACTCTGAACCCGTCGTCGAGTGTTTCTTTCGATCAGCTTGCGGCGGCCATTCGAAACGATGCTGTTTTCGCCATGGCTCGATCGGCGACAGTATTCACGTTCGAGCAGGTCGGCGGTTTGAGTGCGGAGGTTCGCGATAACGGCCCGCCTTTTACCCTGCCGCCTCTCTTTACGCTTACGATTGGAGCCGTGGAAGCGACGGAGGCCTCGTCATGAACCGGCTGGAGATGATGCTCGAGCGGTTGCCGCCCATCTATGCAATTTCGGAAGGTTCGCTCCTGCGGAAATTCCTGGAAGTATTCGCGACCTGGATTGCCGCCTACGATGAAGATATGGAGCGGGTGCGGAGCTCTCATTGGATCGATACCGCCATTGACCGCGTCGATCTTGAAAAAATCGGCGCGCTCTTTGACATGTTTGCCCTGCCGTGGGAGCCTGACGAGATGTTTCGCCGGCGCATCAAGGCGACCGTTGCGGCGCGGCTGAAGGGTGCGGTGACGCGCGACGCGCTAGAGGGGCTACTCCTGGCCATCATAGATGGAGCGCATAAGGCTCTCGGAGTGAGGTATTTCGATCTGTCTCCCGGCGGTAGAGTTTTTCGCGATCCGCCTGCCCAGTCGCAGACCGATCCCGTCTTTATCGAGCTCCTGCCGGTGACCAGGCGCTGTGAAGCATTGGTTGCAAAAAAGGGACTCGTCAGGTCGCTCGAAAGAATCACCATCGTAAACAAATCGCTGTTCCGGACGCCACTGCAGATAGTTGTTCGCGGCATCGCGGGAATGAAAACCTTTTCACCGGTGCTGGTGAATTTGACCAACGGCGGTGCTTTGGCCTTTGCCGGGGACTTTCCCTGCGGGCGGGAGTTGCGAATAACCGTTGATGACCGGGAAAAGGTCCGCGGCATTATCGGAGATGAGGATGTAACCTCGAATTTGCATAGCGCCCGGAATTATAATCCTTCCCTCGATTTTTCTCCTCTTTCCAAAGACTTGCCCGTAAAGCCGATCATGCTGGAGCGGGGTGAAAATACGATCTGGTTTTTCCCTCTTGGTGTGTACGATGCCCCCTCGCTAAATTCCGCCGTGCTGGGCATGCCGTCGCCCGATACCGCTCATGGCTCCTGGGGTGACAGAACCACGAAGACTCCGCCGGGAACAGCGTTCGATTCTTCGCTCTTCGAACAGGATTTCGTAGCGTCCCTTGATCTCTATTGGGTCGAAAGAATGCCCGCAAGCTTCAGATTCGAGGTGCCGACAGGGGTCGTTCTTCGAGAGGAAGGAAGCTCCTGCCGCAAATTCCTGGAGCAGCAGGCCGAGCTGTTCGATCTTCTCGGGCAGACAGTTGCTCTTCTCAAGGGAGCAGGAGTCTTCGGCGCTGTCGAAGGGCGTCCGTTGCGCACGACGCAGCTGCAGGCCGACCGCGTCCGGGTGTGGAGCGGCAGAATGGGGACAGAAGAGCAGCGCGTCGAGAGTCGATTGCGCGGACTATCGGGGATGTTCGATTCCGGAAACTTGAACAAATCACACTTTGCATAGGAGTGACCGTGGCTTCACAAGAATTTCATCCTCCTCGTATTGAAGGCCGGTTATGGCTGACGGTGAGTTGCAGCGACGGCACGGTGTGCGCCCGGAGGTTTGCAGCCAATACGGTCATGCGTTCAGGCGCCGAGCTTATTGCAGCCCTCATCTCCGGAAAGATCACTACGCCTATCAACGGCGTAGCCGTCGGCATTGATCCTACGCCGTCAAGCCCTCCCTACGAGGTGGCCGCGCTTACCTTGGCGTCACCGGACGGCGCGCCTACAATAATCCACTCGGCCGCTCCTGTTGTCGGTACGGATGTCGGTACTGAATTGCGTCAAAAAGAGCTCAAGGTCCGCGTCTCCATCAGCGCCTCTATCCCGGCGGGAAGGGCGGTCCACCCCGATTCGACAGTCGATCGGGTGATGATCGGCGAAGCGGCGCTGGGCGTCCTTGCGCCGGATGGGGAACAATTGAGCACGATTTACAACAGGGTTGTGTTCGAGCCTGTTCCCAAAACCCGCCAGCATGAGCTGTCGCTGTTCTGGGAATTGGATTTCCCTTACGGAATATGAGTGGAGGAGAAATCGAATGAATATGCTGAAGATGCAGCTGAATACGAAACCGGCCTATACCCGGGATATGGTGGTGGAGCTTGTCAATCAGGTTACAGGTGAGAAGAAGACGGTAAAGCCCTACTCCGACGGGTCCGTTTCGGTGAGCAACATTGCGGATGGGCGCTGGCGGGTGCAGGTCAGGCATCCCAACATAGTGTTTCCCCTTATCGATAAGGATATCCAGGTAATTAAAGACCGGCCTACGTTTGCGCCACTCGTGATCCCCGAAAACATCTTCGAGAATACGCCCATTGCTGATATTCCCGACGCCGATCTTGCCCCTCCGCAGAAGAAACTGGATGAAATAGTCGAAACTGCGCATCATCAGGCAAATAAGCTGGCCGGGCAGCCGATTTATGCCGACGACTGGAACGAGCTTTCGACCGCATTGGCGGATACGGCCGCCGCGACGCGCGAGCTCTCAACGCTTGTCGCGCCGCGCGGGCATGACCACCCAGAAATTGCAGCCAAATTCGATGAAGTGCAGCGAAACATCCAGAAAATGTACGATGCTTTCGGGGCGAGCCTGGCTCATTTGCAGCGTCAGCTTCAGCAGTTGGCGCTTCAGAGCAAGCTCGATAACGCGCTGGATAGAATCCCCTCGGTCACGCCGGCCCAACGAAACGAAATGCAGGAGGCCGTTTCTGCCATAGCGGAATCCTGGTCGGAATCGCCGGCGATATTTTCCGGGGTAAAAAAGCGCGCCGCCCAAAATATTCAGGACAAGATAGCGGTGCTTCTTGCCTCTTCCGACGTCTCGGTGCGCGAGGATGAATCGGTCAAGGATCTCGATGCGTTCACACAGGCAATGTCGTCCGAAACACCGGCGCGAACGTATGAAGATGAGATCTCGCAGTCACAGCGAACCAGCTCCAAATCACGCACCGGAATCGTTTACGACGCGCTTAAAACCAGGCGATAGAGGGAGATCCCATGGCTCGAACCGATACACTCGAGATCCTGAGCGGCGTCATTGAAAAGCTGGACCCCATCGGGAAAATGACACCCGGAATTCCCATAAAGGCCAATGACTGGAACACGCTTGTCGACTCTCTTCGCAAGGTCGCCACGCTGGTTGTCGCCCGTGAAAAGACTACCTCGGAATTCCTCGATGAGCGGTTTGCGCCGGTTAATCATGCTCACATCGGAGCGGCGAGCCTGGACTGGTTCGAATCTTCGACGCGCAAACTCTTGACGGACGCCACTCAGGGATCTGTGGATGTCAGGGCGGCTATGACAAAGCTCGAAGGTGAGGTGGCGTCGCTGCGAAACGACATTGCAGCGCTGCGCAACGCAATCGATCGCGTGCGCGGTGATATCGACGGGCTTCGTGATTCCGATTTTGCCCGGGGGCGGTCGCTCGAACGTTTCGGAAGCCGTATCCAGGCGATCTCGACGACTGCCGACTCCTTTGCAGGCCTTTCGGACAGGATTGAGGGAATGCGCAAAGGAATCCAGGAGGCTCTTGATTTCAAGGCTACTCTACAGGACGAGACGGGACGCATCATCGATGTCGCCGAATTGAAATCGCGCGTTGGATCATTGGAATCGCTCCGGGAGAATCTGACTCTAGCCAGTGGAGAGGTAGTGCGGATCAAGGAGATCGAATCCGCCCTAGCCAGGTTGGAGGATACGGCCGTCAGAGAGAAAGACCTGGACGAAGCCGTGGCGAAGCGAATTACCGACGGATCGCTTCTTGATGAGTCACAAATTGCGTCTTCCATCAAGGAAAGCATAATGAAAGATATGGAAGAGCGATTCAGTGAATCGGGCGGGAAGATATCCGATATCCGGGAGAGCGTTTCCCGTCTCGACGGTCGAATTGCCATCCAGGAGTTGGCGATGTCCGGTTTTTACGAGCGCATCGGAGGCGCCGAAACGGCGATAAAATCGCTAACCTCACTGTCCGATATTGCTAGCGCCCACCAAAAGACCTTGAACGATCATGCGACTCTGCTTGCTGTACACGAGACAGCGCTTGCATCCATCCCGCAGATGGATTCCAGGGTGACGATGCTGGAGAGGAGGACGGCATCCATCGGGACGCTCTCTGAATCTTTGAGGGTCGCGGAATCCCGGATCACCGTGGTCGAAGGAATGAAGTCAAAGGTCGATGAACTGGGCGTGAGCATCGATTCTGTATCGAAAAGGGTGAGTGCGGTGGAAATCAAGACCGCCGAAATCGACAAATTGAAGGTGTCCGTCTCCAATCTCGAGCGCTTCGCCGAGGACGCCTCCAAACGGTTCGAAATATATGGCGCCGAGATTATGAGCATCAACGACATGAATGCCAGGCTTTTGGCTGTGGAGAAGGATAGCGCCGCCCTGAAGACCTGGAAGGGTACGACCGACCTGCGCATAGAAGGGCTGGTAAGGGGCTCCATCGTGAGGCCGACCTGACCTGTAGAATTAGCGACGGAGCCTGTGAGATAACGCATGCTGAATTCATTCGAAAAACGCCTTGCCGATCTTATTGCCGACGGTCTTAGCACGGAAGCCGGTCTGCAGCTCGTGACCCGTCCGAGAAGCGATCTTCCCTCGGTTGCCTCCGCGAATTCGAAGGCCGTTGTCATCGTAAGGCTTTTCGATGCCCGGTGTGATGGTCATATGGGTGACGACGGTCTGGAACGGAGGGGGGCCAGAGGAGAATACAGGCTGAAGACAATCCTGACGATGAGCGGGACCGCGCTCCTGGAGTGCAGGATATCTCCCACCGGAGGGGCTTCGCTCGAACAGAGAAGACTCACGCTGCTGCGGGTTGTCGATAGTCTGATGCTGTTTCTTCACAAGCCGGAAGTCCGCAATGGCAAGGCGTTTGACCTCACGGAGGACCAGGGTTTTAAAATCGAAGGCTTCAGGCTCGACAGCCTGGCTCATCCCACCGGGGTGGATGACGATTTTAGCCGCATAGAGCTCAGATACCATTTCAACGGTCAGTTCTGGCCTGTAGAACCGGAAATCGAGGGCGCAGTCATTACCATGATGCCATCGCGCTTGACCGTGCTGCCGCTTGGAATTCCCGAAAGCATAACGGTGAAGGCCGGAGCGCCGGTGCAATCGATCGCGTTTTTCTGCGATAAAAGGGAGTCGGGCGGCGCCTTGATGGAAATTGTCGCCCGGTTGCGGGGAGCAAGCCCGGCCGGAGTGCTGTCGGGAGATACAACGGGCTTGACGGGAGGGTGGACGTCCTTTCCCGTGACGAGCTCCGGCGAGTGCTCGATCCTCTATGCGCCTCCGGCGGGAATATCGAAAACCGTTATCGACCGTTTGGTGGTTGCCCTGCGGAAAGGGAATGGACCGGGAGCGTTGCTGGCGGAGAGCGAAATCGTAGTAGCGCCTTAATTCCCAGCCGTTGCGGCTCTGTTTCTGCCCGTGGGAGATGATGCGGATAGCTAGCTTTGGCATGGTTTGCGACGGGCGGGTTGCTGATGCCTCACTAACTATCTCGGATGTGGATAAGTTATGAAACTCCATAATCTCATAGATGCAGAAGCCGAGAGTAAAGGCATACGGTTTGTCGAAGCTGCCTCATCCAATCCCTTGTCCCTTGTGCAAGTCAGCCCGCCTCCGTTGCTTGTGATAGAAAATCACGATCTGGATTTTGGAACGTCGCTGCAACCTCAACAAATTCCTCTTCCAGTCAAGCGACTTGAGGGGCTTGACGAGATCGAGGTTTTGTCGGCGGATGTCTTCTGTTCGAGTCTTCCCATGACCCGCGACGCAAACGCCGGACCGGTCACGGTTTCAGCAGACGGTCAGACGTTGAAGCTTTCCGGCGGCAGCGGGCCGTCAACGCTTACGCGGATAGAAATAACCGGCCTCCAGGTGACCCCTCCGGTCGGACAAGCCTATGTTTTCAAGGCGGATGCGCCTGCCACTCCTCTGGGTTCAATCGCATGGCGTTATAAAGAGGATGGAAATAAGGTCGAAACCGTGCTCGGAACGATACCCGCAGGCGCCTTTCATCTCCATGTCCTGATTCGGCCGGTTTCAGGAGGCGGTTCCCCTGGCCCGCCCATGGCCGCGGCGCCGTTTTTCGCCATGCCGGGCAGCGGTGGAGGCATGTATGGGCCTGCGCTCGGTGGAGCGAGCGTTTTGGTTCAAAGCGACATCGGAGGGGAAGCCAAAGTCGTGATCACATGCGCTCCGCCCCTTACTTGTAACGGATGCGCTGTTGTCATCTGCACGACCAACGCATTAACCCCCAACGAAGGTTTTCCCACGGAAGCGGCGGGTATCGGCTGGAGCGCGACCCGGGTGACGGCATCTTTCGATCAGCGTCCCGACGGAGCAACGATCAAGCTGTGCAGCCCCGCTGAGACGAAGGGCGCCTTGGTTGCCTCTTTTGAAAGCGATCCGGGCGATAAGCCGTCGAGCGTCAGCTTTGTTCCGGTGGCGCGGGCTATACTCAAGAAGGCCTACCCCGTCTCATCCGGTTCCGACCTTGGGCTTTCTCTTTCGGTGACGCCAAAGAGCGCCGGTATGGTGCGAATCGGCGTCTCGCAGTTGTCCGCTCGCTATCTTTTCTATCCAAGCGGCCAAAAAGCGGTCACTGTCAAAATACGCGGCGATATGCCCGGCATCACTCTTTCCGCCGGAAAAGGACTGAGACC
The DNA here is from genome assembly GCA_964578835.1 of uncultured Syntrophobacteraceae bacterium. GTDB lineage: Bacteria > Desulfobacterota > Syntrophobacteria > Syntrophobacterales > Syntrophobacteraceae > CAZOEL01. The sequence continues at coordinate 23,937 of CAZOEL010000056.1, forward strand.
CGGCGCCTTCACCTTCAGAATGCTCGGCGCTTATCTGCCGCAGCGCCTGACAGCGGCAAGCGATGCGACCCCCATGGAATGCCACTGCGCGGTCCGGGTCGGAGGGGCTGTAAGGGCGGTGCGAAGGCTTCGCTTGACCGACGAAGAACGCACATTTCCAATCGGGCGCTGCGCAGTTTATGGGCGCAGCGATTCTCCCTGCGAGCTCCTGCTTTCCCTGCACAAGGCCAACGGCGAGCGAATAGGGGATAGGATCATCGATCCCGTCTCATGCGTCCTTAAGGCATCGAGCGTTTGTTCCTGGCATGCGTTTGATTTTGGCGCATCAGGGATCGCCGCCCCTCACGATGGCTCATATTGGCTCATGCTTACGGCGGTGCGGGGCGCTTTTTTATGGCGCTCTCCCGCCGAATCGGAGGAGAAGTTTCAGACGAGCACCGATGACGGTGGGCACTGGAGCGTCGTGTCGGGCCGTCCCTTTTCGCAGATGACGGTTATCGATATCCCTCCGGGTTCTTCGCGCAACCCGGAGGAACAGCTTGTGCTCGGGTGGGATGGCGGCGTTTTATCCGACGATTGCACCGGAATCAAAAGAAACGGCAATTCTCCGCTCGAATTTGAAGCATCTTTCGTCATACGTGCAAACAGTCACCAAGGCTTCTTTGACAGGATCGAATCGCTTGGAGGACCACTGGAGCTCATAAGCTCCTGCAGGCGCGATTGCAACGTTACATTGGACGATATGGTTTTTGCCTATTACACCTGAGCAAGTACAATAACAATGACATACAGAAGAGGTCCTCATGCCGGGTTTATTGGGATCGCTGGAGTCCCTGTTTAGCTCATCGGGAATCGAATCACTCGTTAGCGGCGCCGGTTCGAATCTCGGAAATATTACTTCGATGGTAACCGTCCTTATTGACGGACCGGCAGAGCTTACGAGTCTCACCGGCGCGGCGGATGCGCTTCCCGCGCCGCCTTCTCTCGGGGGCATCGGCGTCCTGACCGAGGGGCTTTCATCATTTTCCCTCCCTTCGGACCTTTCTTCCCCGCTTTCGCCGATACTGGGGCCCATAGAAAACCTTACCGAGACAGTAGCGGGCTTAGCGCTGGGCGGACCCGGGGCAATCCTCGATCTCATTCGTCAGATCATTAAGCTCACTACCGGCCGGACCTTCGGCGGCCCCCTGGGAATGCCATCGGAAATGATGAGCCGGGCAGGAATGCCCGATCTCGACGCAATCCGCGCCGGGTTGAGCGAAGCCCGAATATCCATAGAGGCCTTGGGCCCTCGCATTGACGCGGAGAAAATTTTCGAGCTGCTTCTTCGTGGCTCCGGCTCCTTCAAACGAACGATGCTCTTTATACCGGATCTTCCGATACTGGGCGACCTCATGGAAGAGCTCGGCAGCCTTGCCGCCTGGAAGGATATGAGTGGTCCGGAGCTCACAGCGGATCTCACGACGACTCTTATGCTGAGCCGGGATGTGATCAATCTGCCGCAAAGCAGGGTGGTTGCTCCGATTGTGAATGCGACGGCCGCACTGCGTGAGGGGACGGCCTGGCTCTCATCGCGAGGAGCCTCCATCCAGCAGGCAATTGCGGCGTCGCGCCGGAAGGTGATGGAAGGCAACGGCAAGGCCGCCCACGCGGATCTGGTCCTGCTCGAGCAAGCCGGTCAATGGCTGCGGAAATGCGCGGAGTCGCTTACCGGCGAGTCGCCGCTCCTAGAGCATCAGGATATTCCGGAGAACCTTACCCGAACGCTGTTGAGCTCCATCAGGACCTTCGAAAGCGGATTTTCGACTGCTCCTTTGGCGGAGTTTATCAGGGAAAAAATCGCCCTTATCCCGGCCGCTCCCGATGATCCGTTCAGTGAGGTCATTCAGGCGATAGAAGATTTTGATCTCTCCGCGATTACCTCGGGACTGCAATCGGTTACCGATGCGGTAACCAGCGCTGTCAACGAGGTCAACGCCGCTCGAGAGGCGGTTAAGAATGCTTTTGACGATTTGCTCTCGCCCGCGGCCGATGGGCTTGATGCACTTCTTGCATCGGCCCGCATCGCTGACATCCAAGTGGCGCTTCAGGGGCTTCCCGAGCAAGTTTCAACCTTTGTAACCAACGAGATCCAGCCGAATATAGAGCCGGTGCGCAACGCTGTAGAAAATGCCGTCAATGCTGTTTCGGGCGCCGCCGATTCGTTCGATCCCGCGGCCTTGGTCGCTCCGATTCGCGATGCGATTCACAGTGTCGCTCAGGTGATCAATACGGATGAAGTCCACAGCATGATTGCACAGCTTGATGAGGCGCTGCGGACCGCTATCCAGGCGCTCGAATCCATTGATCTCTCGGGCGCGGCGGGCCTTTGCGTCGAAGCCATCGGCGGCATAGAGAGCAAAATCCACGGAATCGACCCCAACTCCATTCCCGACGCTGCAAAACCGGTCATCCGGCAAGCCGTGACAGTTGTAATCGACGTTGATTTCTCCGGTGACGTCGCCGCCCCGATCGTTGAAAAAGGAGTCGATGCTCTTGAAGAAGGCGCAGGGACTGTTCTGAATTTGCTCGAAGAAGGCGTGAACGATCTGCGCGATCGATTGAACGCGTTCAAGCCGTCCCAGCTCATCGGGGATGTCCTCGATAAGCCGTTCAATGATTTGATCGATGCGCTCCAGAAGTTCAAGCCATCCGACCTTCTTGGCCGTCTGCAGGAGGCTCTCAACCAGGTGGCTGAGCGAATGCAGGTGCTTGATGTGGGCGCCGTCGTAGATCCGCTGATCGATGCGCATGGGAAGATCAAAGACTTGCTTGAAGATATGCGACCGTCCAAACTGCTCAAACCGGTCAATGACGCCATCGAAGACGCCATTGACAAGCTTTATGAAGTGACGGGCGTTGACGCCGTGCTCGAAGGCCTAGACGAGATCCTCGAATTCATCCAATCGTTCACGGGGCTTTTGCGAGACGTCCGTGATTTGTGCGCTACAAGCGCTGCGCTGTTTGAGAACCCGGGCGACAGCACGGCGTCGGTCAATGCCCTCATCGACGAAGTGCTGGTGAAGTTCGGTTCGGCCGAATGGACCCGGATCGCAGCGAGTTTGGATGAATGTCGCCTGGCTGTACAGAAAAATACTCGCGACCAGGTGCTCCTGCCCGTTGCCGATTCTTTGGAAGAGGCGGCGCGGCTGGCCCCAGAGTTTCTCGGTTCTCCAATCGTTTCATCGGTAACGTCTGCCGCGCGCGACTTTCCTCTGGACCTCCTGCGGGCGTTCCCGAAGGCGCCTATGAGAACCCGGCTGATTTCGGCCATCGAAACGATCCTGGCTGCTGCGAGTCAGCTCGAAGCCGCAAAAGAGCCATGGCGGCGCCTCGCCCCGGAAATTTCAGCGCACGTTCTCACCCTCCAGGAGGAACTGCTAGACTACTACAATTTGCTTCAGTCCGACCAGGGCGGTCCTTTTGGCGAGCTCCTGAATCCGCCCGCCAATGCCGATGCGCTCGCAGGCTCGGTGCGAGCGGCTCTCGAGGACGGCGTCAAGCAGCCCGTCGAAGCGCTTCTCGCGGCTTTCAGCGCTGTTGCGCCCTATCTCAGGATTCTGGGCGATGGTCTGGGCCGGCAGATTGGAGCAATTGAAGCCAAAATGGAGTCCATCACGGGGTCCGCGGGCCTTGGCGGGAACGTACACGCCATCGAAGATGCGGCCAACCTACTGCGGACCATCGATCTTTCGCTCATTACCGATAGTCTCGACGCCCTGTTCGGCAGGTTCGAGACCGCCATTGACGCTCTGGACCCAACCCCGCTCAAGCAAGCCCTCGAGGCCGCCAGGGATGCCGTCGCCGGCTTGTTGAACGTTACCACGCTCATCAGCCGGCAGTCCATTGATGCCCTCAATGAGACCTATGCGGACGCTGTTGAAAAGATCGCCGCCCTCACCCCCGGTAAGATAATCGCGGAAACCCTCGATCCGGAATACGATAAGCTGCTTGCCGACATTTTGCCTGTTCTGGATTTGCCCATAAGACTGCGTGAGCTTGTAGAGACTGCCGGTCGGAATTTGAGCCAGGAGCTCGAGAGTGAGCTCAGCCGGGTGGAAGCATCGTTCAATGCGATGCTCCGGGCCATCCCTCAGGTTTTGGGGGAGGGCGGAGCAGCCGCGGTAAGCGCCTCAGCGAGTGTATCGGTCAATTAAATTGAGAAGGTAGAATCGGTAATCGCCATGCCGATTGAATGAGAGAGCACATGGTCATTGGACACGCCCTGTTGCACCGGAAAAAATTGGAGACAGCGCTTAACGCCCCGGCGCAAAAGCGCTTCATGGATGAGTCAACGGATATCGTGCTGGGGGCCGTGGGGTCGGGAGACGCCATCGAAGCGGGCGTTACCGCCTATATGGAGGAGAAGCGCGCTCAGCTCGATAATCTTGGTAGCCTGTTCGACGGGTTTAAGGGCGTCGACGGACCGTTCGCGGGGCTGTTCTCTCTTTTGGAAGGGGTGGAAAGCACAGGCGCCTCAGCGGCTTTCAACGCCGTGGGCGCGACGCTGCGCATAAGCGGCCCCAGGGAGCTTCGCGATAAGGCCAACCAGTTCTTTGAGTCTTTTTTCGATCGTCTGCCGAATCTCACCCATGACACTCTTCGAACTTTTATCCGGGAGGAATTCGACTCCCTCACCCGTATCTTTGAACAGCCTTATCGACAGGGAGCGCGAACAACACAGGCCCATAAGGGGTTCAGGACGGCGGCCACGCTGCGGAATGTGTGGGGACCGGCTCTTGAAAAAATTGCTCCCGATACGGGTGTCCCGGATTTCAAGGCATTTCTTCGCGAGACGATAGGCGATGTTCTCAACCGCCTTACCGATGCTGATCTCACAGCCTTGCTCGGGCAGGTGCGGGCGGCAGTCGACCTGATCACGCCGCTGGCTAAAGCCTCGGCGTCGCTCAGCGGCGGCGTGTCGTTCAGCTTCAGTGGCTTGTCCGGAATGTCGTCAAGTGCGTATTCCTATCTTGATGACGCGAAGGCCGTGCCTGAAACAGACAAAAAGTCTGCGACATGGATCGCAGACCTGATTACCAATGTCCTTTCGCTTTTTATGGTCATCTGGGAAGCGGTGCGCACCCGCAATTACTCGGATCGTCCGGCTGACGGATTCTTTAGCGTTTGGCTTATCCTCCACCAGTGCGCCCGTTGCATTATGCGCAGCTTCCTGCCCGACAAAATCAACAAAGACTCTTTCGACGAGGATGGAAACGACCCGAATCCGACCGGGAAGAAGCTTCTGAACTGGATCTTTACCGACGAGGGAGACCTGTTTGTCAACCTATCCCTGCGCTTTCTGGGATCCATTCACGAAATGACTCAGGGAGCGCCGTCCAACTGGGCGCTCTCGTTTGCCATGCGCATGCTCAAATACTATAGCAATACCGTCAACCTGCGCGCGCACTATTGGTGGATACGATCGTATAAATTCTTCAAGGATTGGAAAGACAACGGTTTTGATACCTCCGAAGACCGAGTGCCGGTTCCCTTTGGCCGAGCCGCATGGATGATGTGGTATCCCATGTGGTTTTTCTCCATGATCATGGGCTTGATCCCCGCCTGGGAGGATTTTTCGCTGGAAAAGGGTATGGAAACAGAAAGGACCATTGGACCGCTTATCACTGCGATCGTCGTGTCCTTTGCCCTCGGTTATGTATTTTTCGGCGTATTCAGCGGAGATTGGCCACACAACATTCCCCTCAAGGCGGACTGGGTTACCCAGGTAGTTCTGGGCCTTCTATGGTTATTCGCCATGCTTGGAGGGTCGTTCATCGTGACGGACCTCGAGTCCAAGATGCAAACGCTCGCCGAAGTTGTGTTCGGACTCATTGCGGGCCTGCTCGGAATCGCACTCCTCATCATGATGTTTTCGCTAATTTTCTGGAACCAGACAGCCCAGGATTTCGGCATTCACTTGTTTCTGCTTCTTGGCGGTCTTTTTGCCGGCATAATCCTTCCATTTTTCCTTTGGTGGTTTTACATCGATGACGGCCGTGACAAACTGGAAGTGTTCAAAGGCCTGGATGCGTCGCAATCGCCCTATAAACTTCCTTATCCAAGCGGGGAAAACTGGCTGTGCGGCCAGGGGACGCATGGCATTTTCAGTCACATCTTTTCATCGCCGACTGACACGGACGACAGTCACTACGCCTATGATTTCAATGAGGGAGAAGATTCTGCGGCCTTTGCCGCACGGGAATGCATCGTTTTGAGCACCACGGACTCCAACCCCAATGAAAAAGGAGTTCAAAACGATATAGAAGTTTTCAATCCTGTCTGGGTAGAGGGACAGGACCCCGGCGCGAATGATGAGCGGGTGCTCACGCATTCGAAGTATATCCATCTTTCCCAGGGCCGGTCATGGGTTGATGTGGGTCACAGACTTTCCCGGGGATATCATCTGCTTGACATCGACAGCACCGGCCGTAGCGCCCAGCATCATCTTCACTTCCACTCTGTGGACCTGCAGCGCGGCATTTCAAAAACCATCCCGGTGGTATTCCATGATTCCTCAACCCGGCAGGTGCGCGCTTTTTTCATCTTCTCCCCGGTGAAAGGCAATGGGGACATAGATGGAAAGCCGGTATCTTTCGGCTATTATGTATCGGAAAACGATGAGGCTCCGGTCCGGGTCAACCCTGTAATAATCCGGTTCCCGGACCCGGCCTCAGCCACGACTCCGCCTGCTTTGCTTCATAGCCTGGTTCTGGATATCCGGCGGCTTGGCGTCGCCATTCCCGAGTCCGTAACCCTCTTTACAACGCCCGATCCGGCCGATAACCATTTCCATTCCATTACGCTGACAGCAGCGCAGATCGACAAAATAATGCGGTTGCAGGATATCGGCGATATAGCTCTTGACCCAGCCAAGGGACACACCCACAATCTGGTTTCTCATGGGCGCAGGGGGAGCCTCTCCTCAATATTTGACGATATCAGCGTTGTCTCGCCTTTCCGCGGTCATCTTCTGGCCGAAAGGCCGGAGCCCTACACCTGTGTCGGTGGGCAGCTGGTTGTCCGGGTCAACGACCGCGCTACGGAATACTATTTCTTCGGCAGCCACCGGCCTCGATTGATCGGTGAAATAGGTCTGGACGGCGGGTTTACCGACACGGACAAGATCGATATTGCCGACAGTGGAGCATCGACTGTGGTGTCCCCTCAACCCACACCAAACCGGGCGGATGTGACAGAGTATTGCGCCCGTCTCAACGCTGCTATGAGAACAAGCGCGCCGGGTGGAATCGATACCATTGCGAGGGCCATACCGGTCCTCGTGATCGAGACGCGCCGCTACGGCTCCGGCGCCTCTCTTTCGGCCTCCGGAAGCGCATTCTCGTCTCTTGCGGCGCCTGGACGGCCTTCCGCCGTGACCGGAAGCGGCGTATTCGGCAACCTCAATCAGGTCGACTGCAACGACCTTGAAACCCATGTCCGGTCGATCCTGACCGGCGGTTGGAGCCCGCCGCCGGCCGGTCTTTCGGTTTCTTCCGCTCTGGATCAGGTTTCTATCGATGCAGGGGGGGCATCGGTGGTTTTCTCCGGGGGCGGCGGCAGGTCAAACGAGGTTCTGTCCGGGCTATACGATGCGGCTGCGATGAAATTGCGCGCTACGGGCCCCCTTCCCCTTGGGAGCGGAGATCGGATCGGCGTCAATGGCTGGAGCCTGCCGGTGGCGGCTTTGCCGGCGCGCGCCGTCATCGACACGACTCACGCGGCATTCGCAGCTGATGCGCTGGTTCCGGAACGGCCACTGTCCATTACTGTCAACATGTTGCAGCGCGATATTGTTCTGGCCTCTGGAGGCGCCGCCCCGGCGAAGTTGGTCAGACGGATTTGCAACGACATCGAAGGCGTCAGGGCATGGGCTTCCGGCGCCAGCGTCGTCGTCGAAACGATTGCCGCAGGAGATAATGCTTCGCTTAGCATCAGCAAGCAGGACAAGAACGCCGCGGCAACGTTCAACGCCTCAGGGTCCGGGGCCGGTTTTGAGCTGAGCGATACCGGGGGCGCGTCGCTCGGAATTGTCAATCTGAGCTGCGCGATGCGAGCCCACGAATTCACCGGAGTGGTTCTCGACGCCATCGCTCGTGGAGGCGTCGGCGCGCCTGCGGCGGCAGGTTTGAAGGTTGATCTTTCGGGCAATAAGCTGAGCATATCCGTCGATGCAGGCCACACGCTCGCGGTGCGCCGCTCCCATTTCACCGGCGGCGGCGATCCGCTTCAACTGGCGACATCGTCCGACGGCCTCAAAATCGAATCCGCACTCCTCGGAGCGACAGTGGACCTCCCCGGGCCGGGATTTGTCGATATAGCGGTGGATGCCGCCGTAATACGCATCCCCTTCGACGGCTCGCCCGCACGGCTGGAGCTTGGGCCGCTCGATGGCAGATTTGTCGCATCGGGAGACACGCTGAATCTGACTGTCAATGGAACGGCTCTGCCGCCGATTTCCGTCGGGTCCGCCGCTTCGCATCGCGAGCTTGCCGACCTCATCGCCGCCGCCAGCACTGACATTACCGTCCGAATCGCCTACACTGTCGCCATAGAAAGAGCGTTATACGGCAACAGCACTCTTCTCGAGCTCCGCGACTCATCGGGGCTAGCTCTGTCCGGCTTCCTGAAGGATAGAGCGCTCTATTCCTCAAAAGCCGCCGGACGATTGGATGACCATGTCGGATTCGCCTCGGACAAGCTGGGCAATCCCGATCGAGACAATGGGAAGCTGCTGCGGGTCGTCACTTCAACCATTACCGATGTTTCCGGAAAGAAGAAATGGACTCTGGAAGCGCCGTCCGGCTTCGATATGAAGGTTGATGTTTCGCCAACGGCTGATCCACTCGGTTTTGCCAATCCCGGCGGAGACTTGCGCCGCATGGTCTCGGCGGAGCTCAACTTGCCGCTTTCGGTTGATTTCAAAGCCATCAACTATGTTTTTAGCATCTTCCATGAAGGCCGGGCTACGGTGGCGGCAACGGGACGCATGCAGCTTTCTTCGGGCCCGGCTATCGCCAGGGCTACCGCGGACAGAACGGCGCTCTTTATTCCCGACCCGTCCGTGCTTTCCATCACTGTCATTGAGCCCACGTCACCCAACGATGAGCGCGAGCGGACATTCAGCATCGATCTCAAAAATTCGAGAACCATAGACGATGTCGCACAGCGCATAACCTCCGAGGCGCCGCTTGTGAACGCCTGGGTAGTACAAAAGGGGACTGATCGACTGCTCCATCTGGAAACCGTTGGAACTGGCGCCGGCTGGAAATTGCGTTTCGGTCCGACCAAGCTCCTCTATGCCCTTGGGTTTGAACAACGGCATTTCGACTGGTCCGCCGACCGGATGGAAGTTGCGGGCGGAGGGACGGTGCGTAACGGCGCCGGAGTCACTCAAGCCGAAATTACTGCTCTCATCAATGACATGATCGCCACCGTCACCGGTATATCCGATAACCCCGACGCCACGGTCGATCCAACAACGCTCTTTGCACGGCTTGACGGCAATGACATCGTCTGCAGTTCTCTCGCCGGTTCTGTCAGCATCGAGACTCGGCCGCCGGAGATGCTTTCGAAGCTCAACGCCAGCGCTACAGACGGCGATCTGCGGCTGACCGGACTCGTTTTTGCGCTGGACACGGGCGACATTCTGGTCCGAGCCGGAACAAAGCTGTTGGGCGTAGTGCATTGTGATGCCGAACGAGCCGGCATTCGCGCATCCCTTCCCTTGCCGACAGAAGCCGCGGCGGTCGCTAACATGACGAACCTGCTCAAGGCGCCCCATTCCATAGTTTTTTCATCTGGAAGCGCGACGGTGAATCTGAGTCTGCCTGACGCCATCACCACTTTGGATGATGCGATCGAATTCTATGCAGCCAATGCGCCGGCCTGCAGCTTCACAAAAGATGCCTCCGGTCATCTGGTCATCTCCAGCCGTGTGCGCGGATCGTCGAGCAGCGTTGGGATCAGTTTCGCTTCCTGGACCGATTTGACGTCTTACCCCGCCGATACGATCCTGGGATTTACTCATGCCGATGTGGGAGGCGGGACGAGCGCGGCGAGCTGGAAAGTAGAAGCCGCCGGAAGGGGATTGTTCGGGTCGATCGAATCGGTAAATGCAAATGATCTTCTTATGCAGATCAGAAGCAGCGCGGACCATGGCGCCGGCATTCAGGGATACTATGATGTCGAAGTGAGCGGAGTCGGGGCGTCTCAATCGGTGGTTCTGCGGGGCAGGGGAAGTAATGTCCGGCTTCGCCAGCAAACAACGCCGCCAGATGGGATCAGTTTCAAGGATTCAACCGGAGTTGCGGGAAACTGGGACCAGGCTATCACCGCGCCCTATCCGGGAACGCTTGATCTTACCGGGGAGATTGTCAATCTGGAAGTGGAGGTCGATGGGACGGGCAGGAACGCGCATGTCCTGCTCTGGGGACATCCGGCGCGTTTCCCCTTGACGCTCCCGACTCATCCCGCCGATTTGGACGGAAAAGCACTCGTCATAGAAACCGGTAAGAAAGACTCCTCTAATTCTATTGCCTGGGATCCGGCAATGAACGTTACGTTTTCGACCGCTTCCTCTACCGGGTTTGATGAGGCGGCGGCGCAAATCGAGCGCGCCTGCCAATGGAAGGTCCGCTGCTCGCTGACCGCCACGGCCCTCATCATCGAAACGGTTGCCGAAGGATGGGCGTCGGCGTTGCGGGTTTCTGCGCCGGCTGGATCGACCTCGGCTATAACCGGCGATCCGGCTTCCGGCTTCACCGTTTCGGGCTCTCCCGAGGCATACGGCGCCGGTTCCGTCCCGCTGGTCGACGAAGTGAAAGCCGCGGATTACCGAGACCTTCTCAAGCTTGCATTCATAGAGGATGCAGCCAATAGCGATGCTGCGGAAATCGGCGGCCGCTCCTTTGATTGGTCGGCCTATTATTGCGACGATTCGGTCAGGACTCACGCCTTTATGAAATCGAAGCGAAACGGTTGTATCTCTTCGGTTGCGCCGCTGGTGGACAGCACCAAGAGCTTTGGATGGAAGAAGGAATTTCAGCGTGCGCCGGCGATTTTCGCAAGTGTTGCGCTTCCGCCCATCAGTGGGACCATCAACATTTCCGGCGCGCTTTCCATATTATTCAACCAGAATGAGGGTGGAGAAGACCTGCCGAATGCTCAGGTCGTCGATATACATTTTCCGGCGAAGCCGGGCGGATATTCCGCGGCAGATATCGCTTCACGGCTCAATGAGGAACTGCTGAGCCGGGGAGCGGGGCAGGCGGGCGCCTATCCCGACGGAACGGTGGTGATCGAAAGCGCCGTACCGGGAATCAACGGGTATGTGTGCGTCCCCGCGCCGAGTACGGGCGGTGGTTCGAATGCGGCATTGATATCGGCCCTGCTCGGCGCGGGTCCGAATCCACTCAGAGGGCGGGGCTGGCCCGGAATTCCCGCTGCGGAGCTAGGCGACCTGACGCCGGGATTCCGCAGCAAGCCGGGCAATGCCGCTGTCGATGCTATTTGGCGGTTTTCCGATGGGACACGGAACGTGACGGTGAATGTGGCCAAGAATGATACCCTTGCCCAGGTGCGCGACAAGTGTGAAAATGTCTTTCAACCCACGACGTCGGCCGGTCGCATGGCAAGCTGCCAGATCAATGAAGAGGACCAGTGTCTTTATATCGAGGCGGCCGGAGCTACTCTCAACCTGGTGGTAGAGGCGGCCGGGCGCACCCTCGATGTAATCGATCCTTCGCTTCCGGGCCAGACGCCGGAGCGGGAGGAAGAACCCGCGTGCGGACTGCGCAGGACCAACGAGACCCGGACCTGGTATTTCTGCCGTGATCGGTTCGACAGGGGAAAATACGCGGACATGGACGAATCAAAATGGGTTCGCGCAACTGCGGTCATGCGTGCGTTGACCGGTTCGCCAAGTGATCCCGCCGGGCAGCCGGGAGGAAATCTGCAAATTCCCGGCGGTCGATATTGGATGGCTGTGCGGCCCGACGCCGCAAAGACCACCAATTATAACGCGGACGCCGATATGATTATTTCCGCGACTTCTTTGCCCATCAACCCGTCAGATCCTTCCGCCGGAAATTATGTGATTGTTCATCGAGCCCGGTACTGGGTAAGGCACGCCAACGGCGAGCCCATCTCGCTTGCGCGCACAACGGACGGCGCATACCTGGTAGATCTGGTGATTGGATAACCATGGTTCGCAAAGTTATCTACCTCGATTTTGGCGGCGTTCCGCACGATATCGAAAAGAAGGTCAAAGAGGTTCTTTCCTGGTACCACTTGGTGAGCAACCGGAAATTTACCTGTGAATTCAGAAAGAAGAACGTGCCGGCACCGTCAAAGCCTTTTTCGCTCTACGCCAATCTGGGCGGCATGGGGCGGTGGCCCTATAATTCGCAGATGGCGGCGTCATTCCTCGCCCGGAAGCTCCACACGCTGACGCTTCGCAGCATCCTCGACGCCAGCGGCGGCGTTGTTTGTGTGGTTCCAGCTTTCTTTTATCCCCACACCTGGTCACTTCCCGCGCCTGTGCTGAAATCCTGGAAGAAGAGTGGCGTGTGCCTTTATACATTCCTGCCGATCAGGGCCGATCGTCTCACAATTGCCCATGAGCTCGGGCATCTGCTCCATAACTGGCCCGATTTGGCCTATGAGCCTTCCCTGCGCAATTATTGCCTGATGTCGGGAGCGGGAGTAAGACTCAAAGGCGAGCTTCATCCGCACGAACCTTGCGGTCCGCTCAAAAGAAGCGCCGGATGGTTAAAGGCGATTGAATGCAAAAGCGCGACGACAACCAAAATGCTTTCAGCCAAAGTGTGTGGCGTCTACTCGCTGAACGGCAGGTCTTTTGAGTTTCATCGAACGAAGCAAATCAACGGGCCGGATGAAATCGCCCTTTTCGAAGTCCGCTGGGAATTCAACGCCATCCGGCCGATTCTTCTGAAAAGGATTCCCTACGATGAATCACTTGCCAACCGGCCGGTTTTGACGCTCGCCCCTGAGTTTCTGCTGAGGCTCTGATGCTCCGGATGCGACGTCCCGGCTCCGAATGGCTCAGCCAACTCCTTGGCCTGGCGACCGATCCGTTCGGCTGGAATTCTTCTGTTATGCCCGTCAACCATTCGATCAGAGCTTTTCTGGATCGCGGATCTTGAATCAATACAGCTTTTCCCTTCTTGCTGACAGACTTGAATTAACAGCTCTCTCGCCGCTTGTGGCAAACAAACGCGCGTGTGTGAGGTTCAGCTCCACAGAGAGCGCTTCCCCGGGGCGGGCTTCGGCAAAGCGCTTCTCGTCTGTAAGCGCAAGAACCTTCTGTGCGCCGATGCCGAGATGGAGCAGGAATTCTCTCCCCATTGGCTCAACAAGTTGAATCTCTGCTCTGAGAGCGGCGCCGCTCCCGGGTTCTGGGTGAATTTGGATATGCTCAGGCCTCAGGCCCAGAATCCACTCGCCTGGCGCAATTCCATCAAAGGGTCCATTGTCTGAGACCGGCGCGCTGAACTCTGCATCGTCCACCCGTATCAGATATTTAGATGCTTTGCGCTCCATTCTGATTTTCAGCAGGTTCATGGGGGGCGAAGCGATGAAAGTCGCCACAAAGGTATTGACGGGGTTTTCATAGAGCTCAGAGGGTTTGCCGACCTGCTCTATGCGCCCGCTCCTGAAAACCGCGACTCGGTCGCCGAGGCTCATGGCTTCGATTTGATCGTGCGTCACGTAAACGGTTGTGATGCCAAGTCGGCGCTGAAGACTCTTGAGCTCAGTCCGTGTGGAGCCTCGCAGAAGAGCGTCCAGGTTGGAAAGCGGTTCATCCATAAGAAATACCGAGGGCTCTCGCACGAGCGCCCTGGCGATAGCCACTCTTTGGCGCTGGCCTCCGGAGAGCTCTCCGGGCCTGGCGGCGAGAAGATCCTCTATTCCCAGCATCGAGGCGACTTCTTCCACGGCTTTGCGTATTGCGTTCTTTTCTTTTCCGGCAATTTCCAGGGGAAAAGCGATGTTGCCCGAGACAGTGAGGTGGGGATAGAGCGCATAGCTCTGGAACACCATGGCGATGTTTCTTTCAGCGGGTGAGACGAACACCTTTTTTTCCGCAGAGGCCACGAGCCTCTCGTCGAAGAGGATCTCGCCTCCGGTGGGCCTCTCTAGGCCGGCGATCAGATTCAAGACAGTGGATTTGCCGCACCCGCTCGGCCCCAGAAGCACGAAGAATTCCCCTTCGAGAATATCGAGATCGATCTCTCTTGCGGCGAAGGTGCTGCCGCGGGCTGAAACGAACTCTTTGGAAAGACGAGCCAGTCGAATTTTCATTCCTTTATCGCTCCTCGAGTTAGTCCCTGAATTATCTTGCGTTGAAAGAGAAGGGTCAGAATCACAAGCGGGATGCTGCTCAGAGCTGAGGCCGCCATGATGCTCCCCCATGGGGTTTCTCCATGCAAACCCTGAAAAAGAGCGACCCCCACGGGAATGGTCTGGGCCTTGAAGTCGGTGGTGAGCATGATGGCGAAGAGGAATTCGTTGAAAGCGAAAATGAAGGCGAGCAGGAGCATCGAGAAGATTCCGGGCGCCGCCACGGGAAGAATGATCCTGCGAAGGATCTGAAGGCGCGAGCATCCATCGACCAGGCCCGCTCTATCCAGCTCACGAGGGATCCGCACAAAGTAGCTTATGAGAATCCAGAGCGCTAGAGGCAGAGTCCAGGCGATATAGGGTAGTATGAGCGCTTTATGCGTATTGATCCAGCCAAGTGAAGCCATGAACTTGAAAAGATAGCTTATGAGGCTAATCTGGGGGAACATGGAAAGGGCCAGGACAAAGTAGAGCAGGAGGACTTTTCCGGGAAGGACGAGCCGCGTTATCCCGTAGGCGGCCAAAGTCGCAATGAGGACAGTGAAAAGAGCGCTGAGCCCCGAGACGATCATGCTGTTCAGAAGATAATCCATGAAATGCAGGGACTCGACGCTCAGCACGGCCTTGTAGTGCTGCAGGCTGAACCTGAAGTCGATGTGTTTGGAGAGAAAGAGAGGGTCCTCGCTCACGCTCACCGCAATCATATATAGAAACGGCGCGAGGCAGAAGATCAGCATGAATGCGGAGCCCGCTGCAACAAGCCATGCTTTGAGCCTCTCCTCATTCATCGAATCTCCTCGCCGAAACGGCCGAGACGCGCGTAGGCGATCGTGAGCATCAGGGCCATCAGAAAGAGAACCACGGAAACCGCCGAGCCGTAGCCAAAGTCGCTCAGCAGGAAGTATTTATACCCGTAAAGGGAGAGAGACGTCGTGTTTCCGCCGGGCCCCCCGTGGGTGAGCACGTACACGATGTCAAAGATCCTCAGAGCGTCTATCGTTCTAAAGATGAGCGCCACAACGAGGGTCGGCTTGAGAAGCGGCAGAGTGATGCGGGTGAATCGCTGGCGGATGCCGGCGCCGTCTATTCTGGCCTGACTGTAGAGATCGCCCGGGATAGCCGAGAGGCCAGCAAGGAGAATGATCGCAACAAAAGGGGAGGTCTTCCATGCATCGGCAAGAACGAGGGCGGCAAAAGCCCCGGCATTGCTTCCAAGCCAGCTGACGGGTTCTGCGGAGCTCGAGAGGCTCAGCCAAAGATAATTGGCAAGGCCATAGCCGTAGTTGTAGACGAACTCCCAGACCCGCGCCGATATGGCTGCCGGAATGGCCCAGGGGAGCAGCACGCAGGCGCGCAGCACGCCTCTCAAACGGGAAGGCTCATTGAGAATCAGGGCGAAGGTCAGCCCAAGAAGCATCTCGAGCGGTACGGAAACCAGCACGAACAGGAGAGTGAATCGGAGCGACTGCCGAAAGCCGGGGTCGTGAAGCAGCCATCGGTAGTTTTCAAGCCAGATGAATTGCTTTTTCAGGAAGGCTGCGTCCATGAAGAAGCTGTTGATGAACGTTCCGACTACGGGCGCCAGAACGAAGGCAAAAACAAATGCGAGGAGCGGAAAGACAAAAGAAAAGGATTCTCTCAATTCTTTGAAAGTATATGGAGTGCGGGAGGCGGCTTTTGTGCGCTTGGCGCTCTTCATGGGCTCGAAGGCTGCTCCTTCCCATATCTGGCGACGATCCTTCGAGCGTCTCTTTCTGCCGAGAGGAGAGCCGCCTTTGGAGTGAGGTTTCCGGCGAGCATGGCGTTGAGATAGCGCTGCAGAATCTCCGATATCTGCGTGTAGTAGGGCAGGAGGGGCCGCGGCTGAGCGTTTTCGAAGATTGCTTTGAGTGATGCGAAGTGAGGCAGCGTGGCCGTCACGGTCGGATCGTCATAAATGTCTTTGCGGCCGGAGGTCCAGCCGAGCTTCAGAGCAAGCTTTCTTTGCGTTTCGCGGGAGACGACGAATTGGACGAGTTTCCAGCTCTGCTCCTTCTGATCTGAAAATTTCGATACCCCAATATGCCAGCCGCCGAGCGTAGAGGCGCTCCGGCCTTCAGGAAAGCGGGGCAGCGGTGCAATCCCAATCTTTCCGCGCACCCGTGAGCCTTCAGCCTGATGCAACGACCACGCGTAGGGCCAATTTCTTTCAAAAAGCCCGTTTCCCTGCTCGAAAGCCGTCCTCACCTCTTCTTCACGCATTTCTGTGTAGGTGCTCGGAGGAGAAATGCGCCACCTGTGGATGAGATCGACCATGAATCGAGCGGCTTCCAAATTCTCCTGCGTGTTGATTGCTATCGTCCCGTCATCTGAGACGATGCCTCCCCCGTTGGAATGGGCAAACTCGAGGAAAGTGCAGATCAATCCTTCATATTGAGCTCCCTGCCAGAGAAAGCCGAAGAAATTACGGTTGGCTGCCTGCATTTTCTTCTGAGCTTCCAGGGCGAGCGTAACCAACTCGCCCCAGGTTTCCGGCGGGGCGGACGCTCCCGTTTCCTCCAGCAGATCTCTTCTGTAGTAAAGGGCTCCACCATCCACGTATACCGGCAGCGCAATGAGTCGACCCTCATGCCTGTCCACCATTTCGATAATATTTGGAAAGAAGGCGTCGAGCCTTACTTCTGCATTATTTGCGGCCTCGAGGTATGCGTCAAGCGGGACGAGCCAGTCGGAGTCTGCAAACTGGGACAGCCAGACGACATCCATGAGAAAGACATCCGGGTCGTCTTTTTGCGCCGCGAGGGAAACCACAAGCCCCTGGCGCCTCTGATCGGAATCGGTGGGCTGTCTCATAAGATTGACGCGAACGGAGGTCTCCTCCTCAAATTCCTTGATGAGCTCTTCCCAGAGCGCCAGTTCGGAAGGCGCGCCGCCAACAGCGAATGTGACTACGTTCTCTTCCGTTTGGGAGCAGCTCAGAAGAAGCGGCAAAATCAACAGGACAAGGAATATCGTCTGAAGCGGAGAATTCATGAACGTTTTCCGTCTTCTGCGCTTATGAATGAATAGCGGAGCGATGAGCATTATTCAGCGCCAAGGGTGCGTTGGAGGAAATTCCTCAGGATCGCTTTTATCTCATCTTCTGTGAAGTCTGCCGCAAGCAGGCTCATGTCTCTTGTGATCCTCTCACCCAGGGGCGAAGAGATTCTGGGATTCAGAATTTCTTCCTTTACCAGAATCGATCCTTTACCCTGGTCGGCCTCAAAAGAAAGCCTGCCCAGGCCTTCTACATTCAGGGCAATCTTGGTAAGAAGCTCATCTCCTTCACAACTGACGAGAACCCTTTCCACATCCACTTTACAGGGAAGATTCGTCAACCGGCAGCGCGATTGAACTTCCTCCATTCGAGGCAGCACAAGCTTGCGCAATGCGCGACTCGCCTCCTGCAAGCCTCCTCCCATCCTGTCTATCGACTTCAGGCTACGTTCCCCGATCTTCCTGTAATCTTTCCCGCTTCCTTTGGCCTTCTCCAGAACTTCGTCCACCTCGTCAAGCCAGCTCGCATTCATACTCGTTCTCCTTATATTCATGCCAATAGGAAAGTGATTGTTGCCTCTTTGTGAGCCCCTATTTCTTCGCTTTTGGTTATGGAACGCGTTTGGCCCTGTTTAAGAGAGCCCCAGTCAATTGATATTGCGTGAAACCGACATCCAAACATGAGCGGCAAAACAGCACAAGCTATTCGCTTATTCTTTCCCTAAAGCTAGTCACTTAAAAAGCGGGCTTCAATGCGATGGGCTCGCCTGTCTTTGAACGCTCTGGCGGGAGGCGCTGAGTTGAATCGCGTTAAAGTGCGTATTACTATATAATAATCATATGTTGTTTATATCACTATTTTTATGACTTACTCTATTGGGCCTGTCAATCGAGCTGTCAGCTGAGCTAAAGACCTAAAGAAGCGGTTTGAGCGTAATTCCTATGAAACCGCTCAGGACCATGCGGCTGTTCTCATCACAACGAATTTATTCAAAGGAAGCAAATACATGTCCAAAGATGATTTCTGGAAAGGGAATCCAGGAAGGAGCCAGCCATGAGAAACAAAAGAAGCACACGAATCCCGTATGGGATTTTAGTCTTGACGATCATAAGCCTTGTCTCTCTCACCGCTTGTGGGGAGCCGAAAGTGGAGACAATCGAGATCTCTCCTGAAGCAAGAACGCTTAAAGTCGGGGAGAGCGTTGATTTCGATGCGGCAGCCATTTCGAACAAAGGCGAGAAGATGGATCTGCCGGCCACCGCCTTTGAGTGGAGCGTTGAAGGAGATATTGGCGCCATAGACAATTCAGGTGTTTTTGTGGCTAAAAAGCCCGGCGAGGGAACTGTACTGGCGCGTAGTGCAGGTCTTTTCGACGAGGCCAAGGTAACGGTCGAGCCTCAACCCATCGCACGGATTGAAGCGAATCCGGAAGCTCCGGGCGCATTCCCCGGTGAAGCCATTACTCTGAATATAAAAGGAATTACACAGAACGGCCAACCTGCCGCATTTGCCGCCTTGACCCTCAACTCCTCTACGGAAGGGGTTTCTTTATCGGATGACGCCGTGAGTCTCAATGAGGTTGGTGAGGCTCGAGTCCAGGTGACGCTTGGACCACAGTCCGGTGAGAACATCGTTGTGATTCAAAGTGGCGATGTGAGCGAGAAGATAATTCTGGAAGGAGCAAAGGTTTCACGAATTGAAATAAGGCCCGGAGACAATCAGTTCATCGCGGGGCAGACGGTGGATTTTGATGCGTTTGTTCATGGAAAGTACGGAAGTCGGCCGGAAGAGAGAATCTCATGGTCCGTTACAGGCGAGCATGCGGAGATTGAAGGAGGTGGCGTGGTGCGGATGAAGAGCCCTGGCGCGGGAATTGTTCTCGCCGAATACGAGGGCGTCACTCAAGGACATCCTTTTACCATTACGCCGGGTAGAGTGGCTTCCATCAAAGTTTCGCCTGAGAGTGTTGAGCTAACGGCGGGAGAGAATGCCAAGTTCACAGCTGAAGCCTTCAACGCCTATGGGCATCCTGTCAGAGCAGATGTTGAGTGGAGAGCTGAAGGCGGCCTGGGCGCCATTGCGAAAGACGGCGTATTTCTCGCCAGAAAGGCCGGGAGCGGATCCATTAGGGCTTTGAGCGGCGATGTGAGGGGAGAAGCCGGCGTGTTGGTTGAGCATGGTCCTCTCGCCGGCATTCAGATTGAAATGCCGGACGGGAAGCTCATGGCGGGGGAAACCGTGGATCTTGCGGCCCATGGGTTGGACGCCTATGGGAACCGTTTTTCCATCGATCCGCAGTGGCTTCTCACATCCCCGGTGGGAACGATTGATGAAAAAGAAGGGAAATTTAGAGCGCTCCATACCGGCCGGAGCGAAATCAGAGCGAAGGTGGGCGAAGTGATGGGCATAGCGGGCGTTGAAGTTTCGCCGGCGCAGTTGGCCGAAATACGGATTTTGCCCAAAAACGCCGACCTCGTGGCTGGAGAGACGCTTCAATTCGAAGTGAGAGGTTTCGACCGATTCGGCAACAGAGTTGAAATCGAACCCCGGTTCTCTGCCTCCATGCCTCTTGGAGATCTCCATGAGTCGGGATTCTTCAGCGCAAGAAAGGCTGGCAACGCGATCGTTGAAGCGCGCGTGGGCGATTTCACGGATGAAAGCGCAGTGGCTGTAAAGCCTGCTCAGATGAGCGAGATTGTCATCAAACCGGAGGGCCCGGTTGAGCTCAGGGCTGGAGCAGTTCAGGACTTCGATGCTTATGGCGTCGACAGGTTTGGGAACGTGGTCGCCTCTTCCGTTCGTTGGACCATAAGCCCGGAGCTTGGATCGATTGATGAGCATGGAAAGCTTCTCCCGAGGAGGGCTGGAAAAGCTGAAGTCACGGCTTCCGTAACGCAGCTCCGCATGGAAAGAAGCCTTCAAGCAGAGGTCTCTGTCGCTGTAGAGCCTGGAGAAACAGTCAGAATCGATCTGGAACCGCAGTCCGTCACGGCGACGGCGGGCGAAGAGGTGAAGTTTTCCGCAGCCGCTTACGACAGGTTTGGAAATGAAACCGAAGCTCCACTGCGTTGGAGCCTCAGGAATCCTACGGTCGGATCCATTTCGGCTAACGGCCTCCTCATACCGGTCAAGGCTGAATCGACAGAGGTTCTGGCGATGCTCGGCAATGTGGTCGGCGTTGCCCAAATTCAGGTAGAACCGGCGCAAGTAGCCTTCCTCAGGATCGTTCCCGATGAGCTCCATCTGAAGGGCGGCGAGAGGGCGGGGCTCAGGGCGATAACTGAGGACAGGTTTGGAAATATGGTCGATCATGAGGTGGTCTGGAGCCTCTCGAGTGATTCTCTTGGAGAGATAACGCCCTGGAATGAGTTGATTGCAAGAAAAGCGGGAAGCGGGATGCTTATTGCCGCGGCCAGAAACATCGTCGATACGGCCCCGCTTGCCGTGACTGCCGGTCCACCTGTGGCCATGCGCCTTGAGCCCAGGGATATAGTGGTGAAGGCTGGAACAGATGTGCCTATTGAAGTCAAGGCGTTCGATGCGGGAGGAAATCCGGTGGACATTGAACCCGAGTGGTCCGTAGCCGGGGAGCTTGGAAGGATCGGACCGACAGGAATTCTTCTCACAAAACGAACGGGCATTGTCGAAGTCATTGCCACGAATGGCGACATGAATCAAAGCGTCATGATAGAGGTAGTCCCCAGCGATCCGGCCTCTGCAGAGCTCAAGACTGAAGCCATCACAGCCTCCTCTGGCGAAGCCATCCCCCTCTCCTATGAAATCTTCGATGCGTTCGGAAATGCAATCCCGCGGCCGAAGCTCGATTGGCAGGCGCCGAATGGTCTTGGCTACGTCACACCCGATGGCTACTTCCATGCGAAGAAAGCGGGCGAAGGCGTCTTGAGGCTCGTAGCTGGAGAGGCAGTAGCCGAGATCCCGGTCGCGGTGGCTCCAGGCCCAATTCATTCGATCGGGATAGAACCCACGGGCGTCAAGCTCAGAGCCGGCGAGAAGATAGAATTCTCCGCGGCTGCCTATGACCGAGAGGGAAACAATGTTGACTTCGAACCGGTCTGGTCTTTGGCG
The DNA here is from genome assembly GCA_964578835.1 of uncultured Syntrophobacteraceae bacterium. Taxonomy (GTDB): domain Bacteria; phylum Desulfobacterota; class Syntrophobacteria; order Syntrophobacterales; family Syntrophobacteraceae; genus CAZOEL01. The sequence continues at coordinate 45,442 of CAZOEL010000056.1, forward strand.
GGCGCAATTGGCTCAATCGATGAAAAGGGCGCATTTCTTGCGGAAAGAAGCGGGAACGGATACGTGACGGTCAATAGCTCTGATGTTACCGGCATCGCATCGATCGGCGTGCTTCCCGGTCCCATTGTCAAAGTCGACGTGGAGCCCTCCGGAGTGAGCGCCAAAGCTGGGGATGCCGTCCAGTTCAAGGCTGTTGCGTACGATGCGTACGGTAACATGGCGCCGGCGGACTTTTCCTGGAGCATGGACGCTCAAAGAGATCTCGGACGTATTTCCGATGATGGCGTCGCCGAGGTTCGAAGGGCTGGCGGGGGCATGGTCGTCGCCTCGGCCGGAGATGTAAGCGGCAGGGCGGATATAGACGTTGAGGCAGGAGAGCTTGCAGGCGTCGCTATTCTTCCGCGAGACATAGAAGCACAAGCAGGTGAGCGGGTGGACATCGTCGCCCTTGGGCGGGATGCATACGGGAACGCAGTCGAGATAGATCCTGAATTCTCTGTTGAGCCCGCTTCATTGGGTTACTTTACGGAGGATCTTTTCGTTGCCGGAATGGCGGGCGAGGGGAGACTCCTGGCGTCGGCCCGTGGATTCACTGGGACCATACCGGTGAAAGTGGAAGAAGGCGGATTGAATTATCTACAAATCGATATTCCCGACGCTCCCCTCCGGGCTGGCAAATCTTATGATTTGAATGCCGTTGGCTACGACGCCGGATGCAATGTTGTCTCTGCAGAGCCTAGTTGGGCTGTTAGCGAAAAAGTTGGAAAGATCGACCCCTCTACGGGCAAACTCTATGTAAGCAATACCGGAAAGGGCGTCGTAGTCGCCTACAGCGGTGGAGTTGCATCCGAAAAGATGATCGAGGTGCTGCCGGGAGAGCTTGACAGGCTATTTATCTCTCCCGATCGAGTTGACGTGAAATCCGGAACGCCCCATGAATTCGAGGTCTACGGTTTCGATACGGAAGGCAACAGGGTTGAATTGTCCCGATCCGCAGTCAAGTGGAGTCTCGAAGGAAGAATCGGCAAGTTGAGCGATAAAGGGCAGTTTCGCGGAATGGCGATGGGGCATGGCAAAGTGATCGCCAGCGTGGATGGAAAGAGGGCGGAGTCTTCCGTCGTGGTGACGCCGGGCGCTCCGAGCCCTGAGAGCTCCAGGGTCAGGGTTAGCCATCCGATGCTTCCAGCTGTTGATAACGCCTACTCTGAAATCACTGTTGAAGTTCGAGATGCGTACAACAATCCGGTGCCTGGCGTGGACGTCACCCTTGTCTCCAATCGGTCTGGCGATATCCTAATCCAACCGGGCAAGACAGACGATCGGGGGCAGGCGGTTGGGCGAATCAGCTCTTCGGAGCCGGGGCTTTCAACAATACAGGCGATTATGGGTGAAAACGCCATAGCCGATAGCGAGCAGCTCAATTTCGGGTAGCGAGCCGCTTCATCGAATGCGTCTTTCCTGGCGCAAGAGGCAAAGGCAACTGACCAGGGCTGATTTGTGCTGGATGGATTTCCTTTGGGTGGCATTTAGCTGACTCATTTTCTCAAGGCAATTGCAAACTGCCCTTTAATCTTCTGAAGAATGCAGGCGCCATCGACTCGTCATTCCCGCGTATTCCTGGCGGGAATGACCCACAAGAGCTTCAGAGTTTGCTCGGATTTCGATCTAACAAGAGCAGTTTTGCAGGCTTCTGCCTTGAGAACAAGCTTACCGTGCTATCGATTCATTGGAGCTCAGGTCTTCAAACCAACGGATGTACATCTCGACTCCTTACACAAGGGACCTGTTTCGAAGCACTTTCTTGGACTTACTCAGGAGCAATTTCAATGCTCAACCCGAGCTGTCGGATGGTATCTTTCGGTCTGATAGCCATATAGCACGGTAAATTTGTTCTCATTCAGAAATGACCATGTGTACGGGATCTTATACCCT
>CAZOEL010000057.1:0-46539 GCA_964578835.1 uncultured Syntrophobacteraceae bacterium
TCGGCCGCCTGAATTCTCCCGGGGAAAATGTGCGGCCCAATCCCCGCCGCGGCGGCGCCCGCTCCAGCCACTTTAATGAAGTCACGCCTGCTGATGGATTTGCCGGTCCTGTCTTCCATGCTTCTTGCCCCTCCTTACTGAAATAGGAAAACCAATCGCCTGAATTGGGATGCGCCCGAGCCCCAATCACATAGCGCCTCAACTGGCCTTTGGACATCACAATAGTTTGCTCCCATAGGATTGAGATAAAGAATAATGAGAGCGCGGACGAAGAGAGGGCGATGCAGCGTCAACATGATCTTTTGGCAGAGCGAAAGAGTACCACTCTTCCCCAGCCGTTACAATTATAAATTCCTTATATTGCCCTGCTGCGCGCAGCTTGGCGCATGCTCGGCGCCGCTCTTTTCTCACGCCTGGATTACCTCCAGGGGGAGCGAAGTCAGGGCGCGTGCGCCCCTATGGTCCAAAAGGAGCGTATCCTCCACGCCAACGCCCCCAAAATCACTAACGATGGCCTTGGGCTCGAGAGCAACGGTCGAGAAGAGCTGCAGAGCGTCCTTTGCTCCCTGCGCAATCAAAGGCGGCTCCACGACTTCCAGGCCAATTCCATGCCCCACGAAGCGGCAGCGGCGCCCGGGCAGGCCGAGATAGCCCGAAAGCCCCACTTTGGCGGCCTCCGCCTCCCCACACGCAAACACCTCACCGGCAATCGCGCCGTCGCGGAGCATCGCCGTCATTCGTCTGTACACTTGCATGATTCCTGCGTGAGCTTCCAAAAGCCACTCAGGCGCGGGCCCCACACAAAAGGTGCGGGTCTGGTCCGTTTGATAACCAAAGAGGCTCACGCCGAAATCTACGATCACCGGCTCCCCGCGCTGTATCGCCCTCCGCCCTGCTCCCCAGGGAAAGGCCGGCGACAATCCCTCACCGGACATGGGCGTATCGACCGCCCCTGCCTTTGCAGTGTTGGGTCCCGACAGCACATGCCAGGAATAGGCCTCGAAGCTTCCGCGAGCGCGAAGCAGTCCCTCATGGCCAAGCTGCATAGCCCGGGCAAAGAGCAGACCCGCAAGCTCCGCTTCGCTCATTCCCTCGCGTAGAATTTCCGCCGCGTACCGAAAAACGGCGTCAGCGACTTTCCCGGTCTCCTCGAGACGCCCGATCTCCCACGGGCTCTTCCGAGAGCGCAGCGCAAGGATGTCCGGGCTCACATCCACAACAGCTCGATTGCCCTTCAGGCCGAGGCGGCTCAAATGCTCGACCGTAAGCGCATCGAGAGTCAGGCCGACATCGCCGTCCGCAACAAGCTCACGGGCGCGCGTCCACAGCTCTCGCCAGCCCGAAACCGCCACGATCTCCAAAGGCGTTTCCGAACGGGCTCGATCCACATCGCGGAGCACGAAGAGCTTCGGCTCCCTCGCGGCGTCGACCCAGAGGAATCCCTCTTGCACTGTGCCGGAAAGATAGAACCGGTCAACGCGAGAGGTATAAAGAGCCCCTCTAAGCCCGCTTGTCGCCAATCGAGATCGCAGCGAGCCTACCCTCGTCAGGATCTCACTTTCTGGAACGATCAACATCCAAATCCCCTTTCATACACAAATCTTATGCTCCTAACTTGCGCCAAACATCGCGCCGATTGAAAAATGACGCAACCAATAAATGAATTTACAGGATATCTTCAGCCGATCCCACGGGGCTATGAAAATCATCGCCTTAACCGCCGCCGTCCCTCTCGAGAAAGCATTTGACACCGAGTCTCGTTGGTGTTAGCTACATACCGACGGTTGGTATGTAAAGGAGAGAACCATAAAGAAGCCTAAGCATGTAAGAATAGAAGAAATTCTCACGGCTGCCGTTAATGAATTCATCGAGAAAGGATACGAGGGGACTTCGGTGGATTCTATCGCACGACGCGCAGGGCTTACGAAAGGCGGTATTTACCACCATTTTGGAAGCAAAGATGAGATTCTCCTGGCCTCTAACGAGAAGTTCGAAGAACCGGTTCTCTCAATGATGAAAACCGCCGAATCGACGCCCGATCCAGTCGAAGCCATCTCGAGATTCATTGAGGAATATCTCGAATACTGGTCAAGCCATCCCAGGGAAATGGCCTTCATCTTCTTGTCCTTCACCAAGCTTCTGAGCTCCCCCAAGCTCTGGACCTTCTACGAAGAACACAGCCACAAGATGAGGCTGTTCGCCTATGGCCTCTACAATCGAGGGATTGAGTCGGGCCGGTTTCGCGCGCTTGATCCGCAGCGGCAGGCGCTGGCGCTTCTGACCGCTCTCGATGGAGCTCTGGGATACATGGTCATGGATCGGAAGCTCGAATCAAAACAGATAATACATAGTTTTCAACAGCTCTTCGCGTACGAACTAAGCACCCGACCGGAAGTTCTTTAATATTCCGACCATCCGTTCGTGGCTCAGCCTGTCGAGGCATGAACGGGGACATCCGCCCTTCGACAAGCTCAGGGCGAGCGGTTCGCTTTATTAAAAACTGCCGGTCAGGCGCTTAGCTGATCAATCAGCTGATTAAAGGGCGCATTTATAAGGGGGGGAAACCGTAGGCCCTGAAGGGACGCGACATCATAGCCCGGGGCACCGCCCAATGCTGGTGAATTAAGGAGCCGATGCAGGCGCAGGTTGGGTTGAGCGATGAGCGAAACCCAACGGTTTTGCCGATCGATGTTGGGTTTCGCTCATCGCTCAACCCAACCTACAGATCCTTCCGATTTCTTAATGCAACAGCATTGAGGGCAACGCCCGGGGTGAGGGACGATCACCCTCCTTTTAGACCCCTGAACGGGCTTTGCGCTCGCCGCTTTGCCCCCTTCTAAAAATGCGCCCGTGGATTTCACCGGATGCATGCTTTGGCAGTGGACTTTGGAGCATATGCCCATGGAAAGCTCTTTCCATAGATTGACGAAAACCTTTTTTCTGCTTGTCTGCGCTACCGCCGCGGGATGCGCCGTAGGTCCGGATTTTCGCTCGCCTCCCGCCCCTGAGGTCATAACATATACCGAAAAACCGATCCCGATGGAAACGGCGTCCGCTCCCGGCATAGCGGGAGATGCGCAGCGTTTTGTCGACGGCCGGGACATACCCGCTCAGTGGTGGACGTTGTTTCATTCGGAAGCATTGGATCAGCTCATCCGCCGCGCGCTTGAGGAAAACCCGACACTGGCCGCAGCGGAAGCCGCTCTTCGGCAGGCCCAGGAAAATTTGCGGGCACGCGCGGGCGCAGTCCTTTATCCAAGCTTGGACGCAAGCGTTGCCGGAGCGCGTCAGAAGATCGCGGGAGCTTCCAGCGGCCTTCCGGATAGCGCCGGCAGCACATTCAGCCTGTTCAACGCCTCGGTGAGCGTCTCCTATGCGCTCGACATCTTCGGCGGCGGCAGGCGTGAACTGGAAGCTTTGCGAGCCCAAGTCGACCAACAGCGATTCCAACTCGCCGGAGCCCATCTCGCTCTCACCTCCAATATCGTCACGGCTGCAATCAGAGAGGCCTCCCTGCGCGGTCAGATACGAGCAAACGAAGAAATCGCAGCGGCTGAGGAAAAACAGCTGGAGATGGTGGAGCGGCAGTCGGTCCTTGGCGGAGCATCCCACGCGGATGTCCTGGCCCAGCAGGCGCAAGTGGCCCAAACCAAGGCCGCCCTGCCAGTGCTGGAGAGAGAGCTTGCCCAGACCCGTAACCTGTTGGCGACCTTGAGCGGCAGGTTTCCCGGAGACGCCGAGCTTCCGGAATTCCGGCTCGAGGAATTTCAGCTCCCTCAGGAACTGCCCGTGAGCATTCCTTCGTCACTGGTGCGCCAGCGCCCCGATATCCGTGTCGCAGAAGAACTGATCCATGCGGCGTGCGCCAACGTGGGCGTGGCCACGGCCGATTTGTACCCGAAGATCACGCTTACCGCAGATATGGGATATAATTCACTGCGGGTCGATGAGCTCTTCACGCCCGGCGCAGCCTTTTGGAGCCTCGGAGCCGGACTGTTGCAGCCGCTCTTCCGAGGCGGAGAGCTAACTGCGAGAAGACGAGCCGCCATAGCCGCCTATGAGCAGGCCCAAGCCCTCTATCAGGACACCGTGCTGCAGGCGTTCCAGAACGTCGCCGATGTTCTGCAGGCGCTGGAAACCAACGCGCGAACGTTGCGCGCGCAGGCTGAGGCCGAAGCGGTCGCCCGAGACTCTCTCAACCTGACCGAAAAACAATTCCATTACGGCGCAACGAACTACCTGACTCTGCTGAACGCCCAGCGCCAGCATCAAAGGGCGCTCATCATCCTTGTGCAGGCGCAGGCTGCCCGCTTTGCCGATACGGCCGCGCTTTTTCAGGCGCTCGGCCGAGGATGGTGGGTGAATGGGTGAATTCACCCATTTCATTAATATAGGAGCAATAACGACATGAAAAAACGCTTGATCGTCACCATACTGGCCCTGGTTCTCGTTGTAGCCGCTCTTGCCGCGGTCAAGACCATGCAGATCGGCGCCATGATCGACCAGGGTAAGAAATTTGTCCCCCCACCCGAAACCGTCACCACCGCTGTTGTGACCTCCGAATCGTGGGGAAGCGCGTTGAGCGCGATCGGCACGCTGACGGCGGTCCAGGGGGTCACCGTAGCTGCTGAGCTTCCCGGCAAGATCGTGAAGATCGCCTTCGAGCCGGGCAACTTCGCAAAGAAGGGAGACCCTCTGGTTTGCCAGGATACAGCTGCGGAAGAAGCGGAGCTTCTCGGCGCCGAAGCCCAGGTCAAGCTGGCCAAGGCTGACCTGGAGCGCGCCGCCAAGATGTTGCGCGAGAAGATCATCTCTCAGGCCGACTATGACCGGGCGCTCGCTACCCAGGAGGAAGCTGTCTCCAAGGTGAACAGCATCCGCGTTACGATTGCCAAAAAGACCGTACGCGCCCCCTTCAGCGGCCGACTCGGCATCCGCCAGGTCAACCTTGGACAGATACTCAAGGATGGCGATCCTATCGTCACATTGCAGAGCCTCGATCCGATCTACGTCGATTTCACGCTTCCTCAGCAGCAAACGACTCAAGTCAAGGTCGATCTGCCCGTGCGCGTGCTCTGCGACGCGCTGCCCGGCGTGACGGTCGATGGTCGCATCACCGCGATTAATCCGCTGGTGGAGAGCGAAACCCGCAACATCCGGGTTCAGGCTACGGTTCTCAACAAAGAAGAAAGTCTCCGCCCCGGCATGTTTGTAAATGTGGCGGTAGACCTGCCCATACAGGGGAAGGTGCTGATCATTCCCGCTACAGCGGTGCTATACGCTCCATACGGCGATTCGGTTTTTATCGTCGAAAAGGCCAAGGAAGGGGATGGCGAAGCTCTGCGCCAGCAGTTCGTTCGCCTGGGCGAGAAGCGCGGCGACTTCATCGCTGTTGTGAGCGGACTCAATGAGGGCGAGAAGATTGTGAGCACCGGGGTCTTCAAACTGCGTAACGGTCAGGCAGTGACAGCAGACAACAGGCTTGCCCCCAACTTCAGGCAGACGCCTGAGCCGGAGAACAACTAAGCTATGAAGATCACCGATCTTTTCATACGCCGCCCCGTGTTGGCCCTTGTGGTCAACCTGGTCATCATCATTGCCGGACTCCAGGCGATCCGATCTTTGAACGTCCAGCAATACCCAAAAAGCGAAAATGCTGCGATCACTGTCACGACCGCCTACGTGGGCGCAAGCGCTGAACTGGTGGGCGGTTTCGTAACCACGCCGCTTGAGCGCGCCATCGCCGCCGCGGATGGCATCGAATACATGGAGTCTCAGAGCACGCTGGGACTCTCCACCATCAAAGTGCGGCTCAAGCTCAACTACGATTCCACCAAGGGCCTGGCTGAGATCAGCTCCAAGGTGGATCAGGTGCGCCGCGACCTGCCTCCCGAGGCCGAAGTGCCGGTGATCAACATCGAATCGGCCGACAGTCAGTTTGCCTCGGCCTATCTGAGCTTTTCCTCGAGCGTCCTTCAGCAAAACGAGATCACCGATTATCTGGTGCGCGTCGTTCAGCCCCGCCTGGCAACCATTCAAGGCGTGCAGCGCGCCGATATTCTTGGGGCGCGCACTTTCGCCATGCGCATCTGGTTGCAACCCGATCGGATGGCGGCGCTCAACATCAGCCCGACCCAAGTCCGCCAGGCTCTGGCCGCGAACAACTTTCTCGCCGCCCTGGGCAGGAGCAAAGGCGCCTACATCCAGGTCAACCTGACGGCAGACACCAACCTGAGCAATGTCGAAGAATTCAAGCGTCTGGTGGTGCGCCATCAGGACGGCGCGATCGTCCGTTTGGGAGATATCGCGGACATAGTCCTGGGGGCGGAAGACTATGACGCCGATGTTCGCTTCACAGGCCAAACTGCCGTCTTCATGGGCATCTGGCCGCTGCCGAGCGCAAACTCTCTCGATGTTATCAAAGGGGTGCGCGTCGAGATGGGCTCTATCAGCCGCGACCTGCCAACCGGCCTCGAGGCTCGCATCGCCTACGACGCCACCGACTACATTGCGAATTCCATCCACGAAGTGCTCAACACCCTCGGCGATACCCTGCTGATCGTCGTGGTGGTCATCTTTTTGTTCCTCGGCTCGTTCCGTTCGGTCCTGATTCCGATCGTGGCCATCCCGGTTTCGCTGATTGGAGCGGTCTTCCTGATGCAGGCATTCGGCTTCACAGTGAACATTCTCACTCTTTTGGCCGTCGTTCTCTCGGTCGGTCTGGTGGTGGACGACGCCATCGTCGTTGTCGAGAATGTCGAACGTCACCTCTCTGAAGGGAAATCACCCCTGGATGCGGCTCTGATGGGCGCACGAGAGCTCGTCGGTCCCATCATCGCCATGACCATTACGCTTGCCGCCGTATATCTCCCCATCGGACTGCAGGGAGGGCTGACGGGCTCGCTTTTCCGCGAATTCGCCTTCACACTGGCCGGAGCGGTTGCTATCTCCGGAGTTGTCGCCCTGACTCTGTCGCCGGTCATGTGCTCGGCGCTCCTCAAGTCGGGCAGCGAGGAGCGCGGCCTTGCAAGCAGAATATCTCGCGGCTTCAATCGGCTTAAGAACGTCTACGGCCGTCTGCTCGCCTCCACACTCTCGGCCCGCCCCTCTGTTTACGCGGTCTGGCTGGTGATCACCATCCTCACGATCCCCATGTTCACCATGTCCGCCAAAGAGCTTGCTCCCACCGAAGACCAGGGCGTCATCTTCGGAATCCTGGACGCCGCTGCGAACTCGACCCTGGATCAGAACAGCCATTTCGCAGCCGCCATCAACGACACTTTCCGAAGCGTACCGGAAACAGACTTCACTTTTCAGATCACCTTTCCCAACTCCGGTTTCAGCGGCATGGTGGTCAAACCTTGGGACGAGCGCCAACGGAACATTTTTCAGATCATGCCCGAAGTGCAGCAGAAACTGCAGCTAATTCCGGGAATCCAGATCTTTCCCGTCATCCCTCCCGCACTTCCCGGAGGCGGCGATTTTCCAGTCGAAATCATCCTGGCCTCCACGGCGAAAACCGATCAGATCCTCGGCTTCGCCAAAGAACTTCAGACGAAGGCCGCCCAGAGCGGCATGTTCGTCTTCCCCCCGCTGATCGACGTCAAAATAGACCAGCCCCAGTCCGAGTTTATTATCGACAAGGACAAGGTTGCGGCTCTTGGGCTCAACCTGGGACAGATCGGAGGAGACCTTGGCGGCATGATCGGAGGCGACTTCGTCAACCGGTTCGACATCTCGGGACGCAGCTACAAGGTCATCCCTCAGATTCAGCGCATCGACCGTCTCAACCCTGACCAACTACAAGATATCTACGTCACCGGTCCAAACGACAGGCTCATCAAGCTCAGCACCATCGCCAGCCAGCGCGACAGCGTGGTGCCCCGCTCTCTCAATCATTTCCAGCAGCTCAATGCGGTGAAGCTGAGCGCGATACCCATGCGTCCGCTCGACGAAGCGCTTCGCTACTTCGAGGCTGAGGCGGCAAAGATTCTTCCCACCGGCTATGTGATTGACTACACCGGCGAGTCCCGCCAATTGAGAAAGGAGGGGAACAAGTTCGTTCCCGCATTCTCCCTGGCCGTAATTCTCATATTCCTGGTGCTGGCGGCCCAGTTCAACAGCTTCCGAGATCCCTTCGTCATCCTGGCCGGATCGGTTCCCCTGGCCCTGTTCGGGGCGCTCATCTTCACTTTTCTTAAGATGCCCGATCCGAATGTTCCCTTTTGGACCAACGCCTGGACCACCACGCTCAACATCTATTCCCAGGTCGGCCTGGTGACCCTCGTGGGACTGGTCGCCAAGAACGGCATCCTGATCGTAGAATTCGCCAACAAGCTGCAACTGCAGGGCCTATCCAAGCTGGACGCCGTCCACCAAGCGGCCGTGACCAGGCTCAGGCCTGTCCTCATGACAAGCGCAGCCACCATCGCCGGCCACTTCCCCCTGACTCTGGTCACCGGCGCCGGGGCGGCCGCCCGTAACTCGATTGGCCTCGTGCTGGTGGGGGGAATGTTCATCGGAACACTTTTTACCCTGTTCGTCGTTCCCTCCATCTACATGCTGATTGCGCGCGATCACCATGAAGCTTCGGACGAGACGACGAGTGAGATTGCGCAGGAAACTGTCTAACGAAAAGGGCATTGGCTCTTTGCCTGTGCCTATATCGTCATTCCGGCAATTTCTTAGCCGGAATCCGGATTTTGCGCTGGGCTTGGCGCGCGCTGGGCGCCGAATGACTGGTTTGAGTCACAAGCGTTGGTTTTTTGTGCTGTCTACCGAGAAGGGAGCAATGATCCGAGGCTTTTCTTACTTCAGGAAGCCTTTCGACCTGTGGGGTCAAACGACATAAGGCGACTCTGGAGCGACAGAAGGGCCGACAAGTCGGCGAATGGATGAGAATATGGACCAGCAGTCCGTTCTTCTCTCATCCGCCGGCTTGTCGGATCTATCTCACAGCCTTTCAATCTTCACAGCGCAGGCCTTGTATTCGGCCGTATAGGAGACGGGGTCAAAAGCCGGATTGGTCAGCCAGTTCGCGCAATTTTCCCGGAAATGAAACGCCATCCAAACCAACCCCGGAGGCGCCTCTTCGGTCACGCGGGCCTTGACGACCACTTCGCCGCGCCTTGACTTCACCTTGATTTTTTCGCCGGACTCTATCCCCATGGCTGCCGCGTCCTGCGGGGAGATATCCGCGGTCTCTTCGCCGAGAAGATCGTTCAGGCCCTGGCACCGACCGGTCTGCGTCCTTGTATGGTAATGATAGAGCCGCCTTCCGGTTGAGAGCACGAAAGGATATTCGGCATCCGGGACCTCAGCCGGAGGAGTCCAGTCCACGACGGAAAATCTGCCCAAACCGCAGGTAAACTGTCCATTTTGATGCAGGTAGCAGGTTCCCGGATGATCCTCGTTAGGACACGGCCACTGAAGCCCATCATTTTCGAGCCTGGAGTATTTGATGCCCATGAGGTTCGGAGCCAGAACGGACACCTCGTTGTCCCAGATCTCCTGGGCGCTGTCAGACGCCCATTCATGGCCCATCTTCTTTGCAATTTGCTTGAAAACCCACCAGTTTGGACGCGCCAATCCAGGAGGAGGACTTGCGGTTCTAACCCGGTTCACCCGACGCTCGCTGTTTGCGAAGGTTCCGTCGTTTTCGCTCCAGGCCGCGGCAGGGAATACCACATGGGCGAATCGGGTGGTCTCGGTCTCGAAAATATCATTGCAAACGAGAAAGTCGGCGGAAGCCAGCTCGTGCTCGACCTTTCGGATATCGGGCTCGGTATTGGCCAGGTTCTCCCCGAAGATGTAGAAGGCTCTGACTTGCTTTGTGACAAGACCTTCCATCATTTGGGGGATCATCAGTCCTACCTTCCCTGAAAGCTCCTTGACGCCCCAGGCCTTTTCAAACTTCGCCCTGGCGTCGGGGTTCGTTACGGCCTGATATCCGGGAAATACATTCGGAAGAGCCCCCATGTCGCACGCTCCCTGCACGTTGTTTTGCCCGCGCAGAGGATTCACGCCGCCGCACTCCATTCCCATGTTTCCAAGCAGCATCTGGAGGTTAGCCACGGTTAGAACGTTGTTCACACCGCAGGTATGCTCGGTAATTCCCAAGGTATAGCACACCATTACCGGCTTTACGGATGCGAGTCGCCTCGCTGTCTCCCGGATGACGTCGGCGTCGATTCCGCAAATCTTCGCCACGCGCTCCGGCGCGTACTCCATGATCTTTGCTTTCATTTCATCGAAGTTCATCGTGCAGGATTCGACAAAGCTCCGATCATAGAGGTTTTCTTTGATTAGCACATACATGATGGCGTTCAGCAAGGCGATATCGCTCCCCACCTTCAGAGGAAGATGGAGTGTGGCGAAATCACAGAGCTTATGCTTGCGTGGGTCGACCACTATCAATTGCGCGCCGTTTGCCACCGCATTCTTGACATAGGTCGACGCAACGGGATGGGCCTCTGTCATATTGGACCCGATCACCATAAACATTTTCGCCTTGGAGAATTCGTTGAACGAATTCGTCATGGCGCCTGAGCCAAACGATGTCGCCAACCCGGCGACAGTTGGAGCGTGTCAGGTGCGGGCGCAGTTATCGATGTTATTGGTGCCGATAACCGCGCGAAAGAGTTTTTGCATCTGATAGGAATCTTCATTGATGCTTCTGGAGCAGGCAACGCCTGCTAACGCATCCGGCCCGCTTTCAGCTATGATCTCCTGGAATCGCTTTGCCACAAGGTTGATCGCTTTATCCCAGGAAGCCTCCTGCAACCGGCCGTTTTCCCTGATCAGCGGTGTTTTCAGCCGCTCGTCTGAGTAGATGAAATCAAAGCCGTATCTTCCCTTGACGCACAGCCGGCCTTTGTTCGGCTCTGCATCCTCAACGCCGGTGACTTTGACGATTCTATCGTTCTTGACATGGAGCAACTGCTGGCACCCGACGCCACAATAAGGGCAGGTGGTTCTAATCGTCTTCTCTTCCTCCCATGCCCGCCAACGGTATTCAGACTTCTTTTCGACCAGAGCGCCCGTTGGGCATACCTGAATGCATTCCCCGCATGAAACGCATTTATCCTTATCGTAGGTAATCATCGGACCATCGGGACCGTCCGACACCGTGAGCGCCCCAATCGCCTGTATTTCCGCGCAGGCGTTCACGCAGCGAAGACACGACACGCAGCGTTCGGGCTTTGATTTGATGAAGGTAGTGACGTACGCCTCACTAAACTTCTTGAGCGGCGGCTTCGCTTCGACTCCCTGTACGTCGTGCTCGTACACGAGATCCTGCAGCTGACACTGGCCCGATTTATCACAGACCGGACAATCCAGGGGATGATGATCGAGCATGCCCCTCAAAACATCCTGGCGCATGGCGAAAAGCCGTTCTGAATTGGTGGTCACCGACATGCCGTCCGAAACAGGCGTTTCGCAGGAAGCGACGGGCTTGGGATTCCCCTCGACTTCCACAACGCATATCCCGCAGGAGCCTATCGGTTTCAATCTCTCATGAAAGCAGAGCGTCGGGATGCTTACCCCTGCGCTTTTGGCCGCCTGGAGGATGGTGCTCCCCTCCGGAGCCATGACATCCTTTCCGTCGATCCTCAACTTCACCATTTCCATTAATTGCTTCTCCTTTGTCGTGATTTGCTCCATGCGGTCCAAGGACCTCATTGTCGAAACAGAGCTCTTCGCGCAGCCAAACGTTATGTCACCGTCAACATAACGATGGGCGTAACAAAAAACACTCGATTCAGTCCACCAGCAGCTTCATCCCAGCGTCAGGGCTTCTGGAAATACCTCAAAACTGCGCAAAGGCAAATTCGGCAACATCTCTTCACCGACCCGCAGACAGGAGCCCGAATATTCACAAATATTCGCGTCTACCCACAACATTCCAGAGGTCGACCGATGCGGGAAGGAATCCTTTATCCCGGGCGAGCGCATCCAGATGCGTCACAGCCATGGCTGCAACCTCCCTGGCCATGGGCTTCCGCAACTTTCTCATATCGACAGTCAGAACATAGCGTTTGCATTTGTGGCATACATCCACACACTCATGCTCTCGACCGGCAAGGAAATATACTTCCAAATCCTCCCGGTCCTCGCTTCCGCAATATGGGCACTTCTCCAGGGCGAACTTCCATTCATGAGAACAGGAAGGGCATCCAAGCCATCTAGCCCCGTTTTCCTTCAGCAACGCCAACTCGGGCATCGTTCCGCATATGGGGCAGTAGCCTTTGTCCCAATGGAGCCTTTCCACAAGAGGGCTCAAGTTGCAGGATAGCTTTTCGAGCAACGGCTTGGCGATCTGCCCGAGCATAAAAGCAAGGACCTCATATTTTACGCCAAGGCGGGAGGCGACCGCCAAAGCTTCCCTTTCACCAGCCGCTGGAGACGCCGCGAGGACAGCCCGTGGATCGACACGCTTTTGGCAGAGCCCGTTTCCAATAACTTCACATGCGTCCTTGATGCTCGGGAAGCTGCGGGCCATAACGGGCGTCAACCGCTCCGCCCCAGTGATCCATCGGGCATCGTCTACGATGTCAAGCAGGTTATCGATGGTGGAAAGAGGTACGCCGCATTGGAAACGCAATGGATCGGGAGATTGGATAGAAAAGCCGACGTCAAAGTCATCGAGGTCCTCTCTGAATCTAACCCTCTCCACAAGCAGCTCCCGGAAGGCCTCAACTGCCCCAACAAAAGGATGTCGCTCCTCCGCGAGCAAATCCAATCCCTCAATGATTTTCGCTGCAGCCGAGCCTGGCGGGAGCTCGCTTTTTCGTGCGGCGGCGCGCTCGCAAATGCTGTTGCTCATACTCTATCCATGCCAATGGAAAGCAAAGAAGGGAAGAATCGCTTTTGCCAGCCAAACGGCTCTTGCAGCCGGACTGAGCCTCCCACGCTCCACTATGCGTCTATGTAGCATCGCTTCGTTATGCCATAATCGTCATAACGCTCGTCTCAGTATATAAAGGGATCGACTGGAGTCAAGAAAAATCTCGCGCTCGACACTACATCTTGCTTTTCGAGAGAGTCATGGAGCTCATTAGAAATTTCATGAAGAACCATGAAGTTTTGTAGGAGGGGGCCGCGCCGCAGGCTGAAGCTTCAGACTCGCCTTACACGAAGCGCCAAACAAATAGGGAGCAAGCCGGCGCCAATGAGAGCGAACCGCTGAAGCGCCTCAGCGGTTCGCCCCGCAGCCTGAAATTTATGAAAGCCTCGGCCACGCTTTCCTCTAATCGACACGAAAATCGTCTCGATATTGCCCTCAGCTTGAGCTCTATGGCATGCTTTCGAGCATTTCCCGCAGCATGTATTCGGAAATCACCCGGTCTTCTCCGACAAGGACGCCATCACGGAATCGCCTCACAATCATGAATGGAGGCTCAAATTCCAGGTAGAAGCCATCCTTCAGCTCGCTTTGAGATTTTGTCCAATCGGAAAGCTCAATCACGGTTCCCACAGCTCCATTGCCTCCATCCAAAAGTCACCAGCAGAGGAACTCAACTATTACGCTCCAGACGGCCAATCAATCTTGAGAAGCGCGCAAGCCGCTTCAAGCCGGCCGTCGAACCTCACGGACGGGCGCTTGTTTGCATTAAGCTTGCTCTCATAGCCCGAATCAAGCCCCAAAGGGGCATTTCGGGAACGTACAACTCTTACACCCGAGACAAAAGGCTCCATGCCCGAGCTTCGCGAGATCCCGCCGACCGATCTCGAGGTTTGCGAGCATCCTCGGAAGAAGGAGATCGAAGCTCGTTGTCTTGAAATAAAGCGCGCAAGCTGGAACCCCCATCACCTGCGCCTTGCCGATGCGGGCTAGAAGAATCATGGCGCCGGGTAGAATAGGAGCCCCGTAAAGCAGATCGCTCGCTCCTGCGTCCAGCAGCCCATGGCGGGTCACATCATCGGGATCTACCGAGAGCCCGGCTGTGGTCACGATGAGGTCGGCTCCCGATGCGATGAGATCCTTCACCCCATTGACTATGGCCTCTCGATCATCCGGAACGATGATCGCTTTGACCACGGATGAGCCTATCTTCTCGACCTTCGAGGAGATTACGGGTATGAACTTGTCTTCGATAAGACCGTGGAAAACTTCGCTGCCCGTGACAAGTATCCCTACGCGGGCGCTGCGCATCGGGAGCACCTCAAAGATAGGACCCTCTTCGAGCACGGCCATGGCTTTCTTGAAATCGGCTCTCGGGAGCAGAAGCGGGATGGCCCTTGTCGCCGCAACCGCTCTTCCCCGCTCCACCACGGCGCAGGTCTTCCGGCTCGAGCACATCGCGCCTCGAACCATGTTGAACTGCTCGAGCCGATCCTCGCGGGCGACGAAAAGCCCGTCCCGCTCGGCTACGAGGTTGATCTTACCCTCATGGGCCGGCTCCTCAAAGGTTACGCCCTCTCCCGCCATAGCCTTGGCGAACGCCAGGGCGGCTTCGTTCTCATGCACCCACTCGCCCGAGATCTCGTTTTCTTCCTGCACATAGACTCTCTGCCGGCCCATCTGCTGCAAACGGCAAAGATCCCCCACCGTTATCTGCTGGCCTTTGGCGAATGCCGCTCCCTTGCTCTCGCCCGGAACGATCAATGTCATGTCGTGCAAAGCCCTCTTTCCAACCGCTTTCTCGGTTGAAACCGCCCTGAGAGGTGGAAGCTCATACACCTCGGACGCCGCGGCCGCGGCATAGGGAGCTTCTCCCTGGCAGGCCCGGCATATGGCGCCATCTTGCGCCGGATAGGGCTCGCGACACAACACGCAGGTCGTAATGCCGCCCCGGCTTTTCTTCTTTAGATATTCACTTTGAACCCTGATCGGCTGGACCCCACAGACAGAATGACCCGCCTGCTCGATTTGGGAAACAAGCAATTCCTTATCCTGTTCTTTCTTCGGCCTCAGCTTGAAGAGCCAGGCGTTCAGCTCAGACCATGCTTCCAGCTTCTTGGGATCTACGAAGACGCGCACCCCTCCGCCTTCATATTTGTCATAGAAGCTCAAGGCATATCGCCCCAAATTAAAGACTTTGAGCCAGCCGTTTCCAACCGTGCAGGGAGTGAGAAGCTGAATGGCGTCCGGAAGACATGCGGTAGTTTCACAAACTGCATCAAAAAGAACGCCTTCCGGCATTCTGCTTCTTGCAAGATCGACCATGAATCCGCCAAGAAGCAACCCCGGGGCTGCGCTGCCATGGAAGGATTCGACCAGTCGCGTATACTCTTCAAACGAATAGGCGCCAATGTTCGCCATCAGAAAAGACCTCTAAAGATAAGCGTGATAATATCCATGATCTCCAAACGGGTCCGACCGTTGTGAAGATCTGCGCCGGCTGCTGTCGCGCGCCGACTGAACCCGCACCATTATGCCAGACAGAGCATAACATCCCGGCAAGCCGAGTCAAGCAGAATCTCCACGCCGCATTAGCGCTCATTGCTTGTAGGATAGTGGATGATGCAGCATTTCGATTTGAAATTCAGTGAGATAACTTTGGGGGGTGTTTCGAGGCGAAATTGGGATGATATGCTGAAGCAAGCATATCGCTATTGTCAAAAACATCAAAGGAAGCTGGAAATCGGGCAACTGCCCGATTTCCATTATTAAAGAGCCCCGGCTCAGTTGCATTTGCATCGCCTGGGCTCGATAGCGCTACTGCGCATCGGGCTTACATCTGCTTGCCCGCATCGGGGAAGAAGAGAGATTGGCCGAATTTATCCTTGCCGAAGTCGCCGATCATCTTCTGAGTCTCGGGAGCAACCATGAATTCGACAAAGGCTTTGGCGCCCGCCGCGTTCACTTTGGGGAACTTTTCAGCATTTACTTCCATGACATGGTAAATGTTGAGCAATCCCTTATCCCCCTCCGAAAGAATGTCAACCTTGACATTGGCCTTTTGGGCGAGATAGGTGGCGCGATCGGTCAGAGTATAGCCCTGTTTTTCCGAAGCCATGAGAAGAGTAGCGCCCATGCCCTGTCCGGATTCCTGATACCACTTTGCTCCAGCCGGAGTGATCTCGGCCTTTTTCCAGAGCGAGAGCTCTTTTTTGTGTGTGCCCGAATCATCTCCGCGCGAAACAAAAACAGCTTCCTTGGCCGCAATGTCCTTGAAGGCGTCCGCGCTGGGCTTGCCTTTGATCCCGGCTGGATCGTTCGACGGGCCCACGATTACGAAATCGTTGTGCATGACGAGTTGATAGTTAATGACAGCCCCCGCATCAACAAGCTTCTTTTCCGCTTCCGGGGCATGGGTGAGCAAAACATCGGCCTCGCCCTTCTCTCCCATAGCCAAAGCCTGTCCCGTACCGACGGAGATGGTTTTCACCCGGTAGCCCGTCTGCTTCTCGAAGACCGGAATCAAGACGTCAAGCAATCCCGAATCCACAGTGGATGTGGTGGTGGAAAGAATGAGATCCTTCGTCATGGACTCTTTTCCGCCTTCTTTCTGCGCGTGGGCGGAAACAACCATAACCGAAGCCATCAGCAACGCCACAAACAATAGAACCTTCTTCTTCATTGCGGGTATTCCTCCTCCATCTGTAAATTTTGATTTGTTTAATGCAAATGCCGGCGTTCTGTCCAATCCGGCTTACCCAAAAACCACAGCAACCGCCATGAGCGCTTTGCAGCATCAACTTCTACGCCATTGCCCCCTCATTTACTAAGCAGACATATCATCGGCTCACAGCCGATCGCGCTCACGTCAACCTTAGGGCAAAGCCATACTAGACGCGGCATAGACGTCCAAAAGCCTTGAAAGCTCATAGGTATGACAATTATGTCATATCATCGGAATTGACACAAGGATGAAGGTTTCAATGGCGCATAAATCGCTCCTCCTTTGGTCGAAAAGATCCATGGTGTCGGAAAGCGGCTGTATGGGCAGTCATTGAGATCAGAGGGAAAGATTGCCGCGGCAAGGCTCAAGGCTGCGTCCCTGGCCTCCAAGCCGATAAGGTCCTGGTATGGCGATCTTCTCACAGTACACAGCTGTGCTTGAGGCAGATGGCAAGCCCATGAGCGTACGCACAGCACTGCAACTCCTCAATCGATTCCTCGCCGAAGACGATTCAGGAAAGGCCGTAAATGTCGCCGGCCGTTCCAATTTTTCTGCAGGATCCTTTTGTCTGAGAGGCGCGTTGGCTCAGGTTCATGGCGCCCCTTCTTTCGTCGTCGGCTTCCGCAGCATGACGAGGTCTTCATCCAATCCGTGGCGAAGAAACTCGAGTCTGGAGGAGGCAGCTTTGATGCTTTCGGCGTGGATCGGTTTGATCCTGAAAGGGAAGAAGCTCGGGCTGTCAAGCAGGTCCCGGAGCGGCGCCGAGCCATTGACACGGGCATGGAGGGCGGCTTCGGTCAGCCAGGAGATCAGCCGTGGATCGTCTATGGATAGTATTGTCCCGGCGGTGTAGATACCCTTTGATCCGCTCTCCCGAAGTACGTCCCAGTCCAGGAACGAGCGAAGGACTCGGCGGGCTGCCCGTGAGACAGTTTCACGCTCGCCGTACTGCTCGCGCACCCGTCGTTGGACATGAGCTACAGCTGCGGAACCCTGAAGTCTCAGAAGACGTCCGGCCTGGGTGGCCACACCCGACCAGAACGGGTACACGGCCATCACCATGCCCCAATGGATAGCCGGATGATCGGATCGAGAAATTCGCTTGAGCAGATCCAACCCGTCATTGCGAAGGGCCTCGAGCTCGTTTGGAACGGTCAGCCATGTCTTCAGGAGAATTGTGATGATCTTTTCGCGATTGCCGCGCTCGGCTTGGCCTCCCACGGACACTTTGTCTTTGAGAAGTGCCTGCAGAGCATCATTGATCGCAGCCTTGTCATTCCCTGCGAGGACCAGATTGACTGTTCGTTCAAGCCATTCCAGGCGCACCCTCTGACTAAATCCGATCTGATCAGTCCTTCGTATCATTTGCCCCTCCTCTCGATCTCGACCAGGGGAACGATAAGCTCTTCGACCGAGAGGCCACCATGACAGACGGTGCGCTGCTTGTCTTGGACAAAGGCATGCCGAGGAGGAGCAAGAAGGGCAAAGTAGTCCTCCGGAAGGCCAATTGAGGCCCATTCAATCGAGCTTGGGAACATTTCTTTCACCTTGTTGCGGAGGATCACGTCCGGGTAGACACGGACGCGTTCTCCGCGTAGGTCTGCAATAGCCCCTTCCGCTGGACGGCCGCAACCTTCCGCCTCGACATTGCCATGATCAGAGGTCAGATAGATCCGGAAGCCCCGATCCAGAAGCAGATCGAGGAGGGTATTGAGATATGGCTGCTCGGCCCACTGGCCGACCTGGTTGTGCATCCCGGCGGCGCCCATTTCCATCCCGTGCATGATCTTGTCGACTTTGTCCACTACAAGCCCGGCGATCCGTGTTTGAGGATGAGAGAGCGCTTCAGAAACGGTTTCCAGGCTGCCGTCACCCAGCCCCTTGATGTACACCACTTGATTGGCTGTATAACCTTCGTCCACCCAGAACTGTGACCAAAGCGCCGGTTCCTTGTCCGTGGTCTGAACGCTGTTCGGGAAAAAGATGGGAGCCTTGCCGGCGAAGGCGGCTTGGCGCGAAACAGAGGTGAGTGAGGGAATCCAGGAAAAGACAGCTTGTTCTCGGAACCGGAAACCGGGCTTCTTTGATGTGAGCGCACCTCGGATCACCAGCCACTGGTCCATAGCCAGGCCATCGACTACGACCAATGCGATCTTCGCCTGATGGTCATCGCACACCTGACGGGCAAGAAAACGCGGGAGGTGATGCAGCATCACCGGCGGCGCCGGTGGCAGGTTGACCAGGCCTGCGTATCGCTTCAAGAGCCATGCGGAAAAACCAGAGTCGACTTGTGACTGAAGGCGCTTCGCGTGCTCGCTCATCCCCTCAGCGACGCTATCGGGCTGCTCATTCAAGAGAACAGTCAGTTCCGCCCATCCACGGGCAAAGTGGAACCACTCCGTGTGCTTTGCATCGTAGGCCGGAATGGATGCCTGCAGACTCTCCATGAGTTTGCTCAGACGGCGTGCCCTGTCTTCAATGGGAGCGGTTTGAATGCCGATGCCAACCCAGGTTTCGGACAAGGCCTCTGCGTGATCGTGCGGAACGGAATGCAGCAATCCCTCCACGAAGAGGTTGTCGATGTAGACGCGAACGTCATGGTGGTCGAAAGGCAACAAGTGCGGAGGGCGGAGTGCGTGGTGCGATTTATCTGCCAAGCCCTCGGAGGCTGATTCCCGCACTTCGGACTTCGCACCTCGCACTTCCCTGGCCGCGTAGTGGTCAAGGAATATGGGCCATCGCTCCTGGAGGAACATGAAGAAGGCCTCCCGATCCGCCACCAGTATCTCCAGCGGCCACTGGTCGAAGTGAGCATTCTGACGCAGAATTTGGATGAATCGCTCATCCAGCGCCATCGGGATGCGCTGGCTGCGGTAATGGCGGCGCAACAGCACTCGCAAAAGGGCAGATGGCTGTTTGATCAGCTCTGGTGCGATTTCAAAGACATGCCGGAGAACGAACTCTTTGGTGGCATTGTCCCCCAGCTGTCCTGGGGCGTGCTTTCTCTGGGCTTCGTACAAGACATCGAGGTCTCCGCGATCCAGTGCGGTAACGACCGGATAGCTGAGGTTCGGAAAGATGTCGGCGAGACTGAACGAAAGCTTGCGGCCAGCCTGAAGCAGATCAAATGGCAGGCCTCCGAGATCGCTGGCCTGGGAGCGCAAAACAACCACGAGATCTGTGTGCTCGCCCCGGTCCCAGCGGGACCGGAACTTCGACTCATAGGCATAGCGAAACGCGATATGGTCATCGAATGGAATCAGCTCGAAGCCCCGTTCTCGTATACCTTCAAGAATCCCTTCTTCGAGCAAAAGCCCATCCGGGTCGGCTACCAGGGTGAGCCGGGCCACCTTTGGGGTGAACTCCTTGAGAATTTGGTCACGCCAGCTACTCATAAAACAATCCAACCGCGAATGGACGCGAATGAACGCAAATGGGAAGGGGATATCATAGGGGCCTTCCTTCCTGTAATACCGCCTTTTTCCACTCCAGTTTCGGGTGCTTGAAATTCAAAATAACCCCTGCCTGGATCCCCGTGATTCGCAGGTAGTTCAAAACCTGCCCAAGATGTTCCTCAACAATATTGTCAACCGTTTTGATTTCCACGATCAACCGCCCTTCTACCTCAAGGTCCGGGATATAATCATCTACATGTTCACCCCTATAGAAAGCCGGGTAGAGTTGTTGTTGCTGAAAGTGAATACCTTGATGCTGGAATTCTACGCACAATGCCCGCTCGTATGTCTTCTCCCGAAGACCATGCCCGAGTCCGTTCAACACCGCCATGGCGCATCCAACCACCCTGAATGTCAATTCTTTTTCTATTAATTCGCGTCTATTCGCGTTCATTCGCGGTTCCCTTCCACACGCAGCATTATTAGCGGCGCCATTTCAGGATACGCGTGGGCCTTTTGGTCAAGCTGTTCCTGGAAGCTCCGCTCCTCCTTGCATAAGAAGGTTCAGTCGATAGTTGCGGACCTGCGGCAAGCCGATCCTCTCGATGGTCTTGCGCCTTGCCGAAAAGGCGTAGTCCGCCTTCTCTCGCTCGCGTACAATCCGCGCCAGGTGCTCCTGTACAAGTGTCTCATAGATGCCCTTTCCGTGTTCCTCCGCAGCGTTCTGCAGCTTTTCGAAAATGGATTGCGAGAGCGAGGCGTCAAGAATGGATCGAATCTGAGTTTTTACCGTGAGAAGTTGGTCCCATCCGTGTCTGGCTGTCGCCATGTAGACCAGGCCGTCGTCCGTCAGGAAGAGAGGCATAATCCTTCGACGGTTCCACTCCATACTGGCAATAGCAATTCGCCACAAGGACCAAAAGCCTTGGATTTCCCCCGAAAGGCCAGGGATTATTACCAAAGGGATTGGCTGACCAGGCGCAAACCTGGGAAGCCGCATGGCCAGGCCGCGGATCTTCGGCTCTTCTAGAGTAAGGCGCCGGGCGGCAGGGAACCTGTCGGCTTGCTTGCCAGTGAAGACCACGTTCTCGTACGTTTCGCCGTCAGGCCAGGTGAGATTCCAGCTCTGGCTTTTCCTCTCGGCTTGGCCACCATGAGCCTTCAGGTAGCTGACCGTCATGCGCTCGACCCAATTAGGAGATTTCATCCGCCGAGCAGATGGCGGCGTTCTCCAGGTGCTTGAGCCTGGAAGCAGGGATGCGGACGACCGAGTCACGTCCGGGTAGCCAGACGCGGCAAGTCGTCACACCCCAAAGTGTCTGGGCTTCGATGACCTGACAAAGCTGCCGGTGGTCCGGGCTGTAGTACCACCCTTGTTCCATTAAGATACTCCAGCCAACCGCAGAAGCTTATCTCGAAAGTAGCAGAAGCTCGGCGAGCTATTGTTCCCAACATCCATATGTGGTGAAATTTCTTCTGCCCACTTGGATTTTTCCCTGCCGACCGTTTGCCATCCTTGTTTGGACAGCCGCTGAGCTCCACCCGGATAGACGGCGTCGGCCAGTTTCTCCCAAGTGCCGCAAATGCTGTCATTCACATACGAAATGAGAACGGCATCCTTGGCTTTGGGATAAGCGCTTTTGATCGCGTTCATATCGCCGAAAAACCAAGCCTCGCCTTCCTCGACCGCAATGCAGAAGCCAGTTGTGGGGCACGGATTACAAGCATTTTGAATCGCAAGGAGGCTGTTGCGAAATTCTTTCAGACACTTGTCGTCAAGGTCACAAACCAAAATCACCGCTGCTTGATAAGTTTCAGGATAGCCGGCGAAAGTTCTTCCATATCCCTTCAATAGCTTGGGCAAGTTCTCGAGCAAGATGCGTTTGCCGGCATCATCGACATCCCTCATGTGCTTGGGAATTCGTCCCACGCCTTTATAAGAATGGATGCTGAAAGTGTGCTCACTGCCGATGATCTTTGGAACCAGAATCTCCAGGGCCTTCTTGCCGGACTGGTCTTCGACGAGTATCTCGAAATGCATCGGCTCACCTCGCATCCAGGTAATCGCTGTACCAGAGCCCGCCAAGCGGAAGCCCTTCAGCCACCATATTTCTCACGATAGAGTCATCACTTGCCCTTCTGATAGACGCGAATCCATCGTTACCCTTTTCCAGGAGCCAGACTTCGTTCGGCTCCAGGGCATCTACAAAATAGGGTTGATGTGTTGTTACAAATACTTGCGAGCCCCCTTTTTTCCCAGTCGCATGTTCTCGGAATTCACGAGCGAGAGTCTCAAGTAGCTTGTGATATAATCCATTTTCGGGTTCCTCGATGCATAGGAACGGAGGTGGAGACGGATCTTCGAGCAACAAGAGGTAGGCAAAGGCTTTTAGTGTTCCGTCGGACATCTGTTGGGCAAAGAAAGGGTCCTGAAAACCTTTATCATTGAACCGGAGCAGCAATCTTCCATCAGGCGTCTTCTCGGTATCTATCTTGTCGATACCGGGAATCTTCGAGGCAATCCTGTCCAGTATCGCGCGAAGCCGCTTCGGGTGTTCTCGTTCCATGAACTGGACCACATTGCCCAGGTTGTCCCCGTGGATATTCAGATGTTTTTGCGGGCCGGCGAGCGGGAGGCTGCGAGCCGCATCCGGAGTAAAGTAGCTTAGGTACCATCCCTCTATGAACCTGCGGAAGGCCGAAATTCGTGGATGTTGTTTGAGTGCGCCAAGCGTTGCAATACCAAGCTTACGTTTGTCTTCAAGCTCTACAATCTCGGTCTCTCTGCTTTCTTTCGTGTCTTCCCCTGTCTGGATAGACTCGATCAGCCCTGCCACGTCTAATTGCTGTTTTTCTTCATCAATCTGACGACCTTCTTTTTCTCCTTTCCAGGCAACCCCTTTACCATCATTTAAAACAAGGAATGAGAACGGCCAGCCATGTTTCTGGCCTTTGCGCCTTTGCCTGAGTCGTTCCTTTTGAACGTAGGGGCGTCCAGTATCATCAACTTCAATAGAAAGCTCATACGTGATGGGTCGAGCATTCCCTTCTTCTTTGTAGTAAACCTCGAACTCGATAGGCCCTATTACTCCTTGAGACTTGATACGGCTAAAACCGCCACGCCCGCGCAGATCGCATGCCTCTTCGACGCCACTTTTCAGGCAATCCGCCAGAAAACCAAAAGCATCAAAAAGTGTGCTCTTTCCGACTCCATTCTTCCCGATGACAGCGGTCATTGGCGTCAGCGATTCGACTTGTTGCAGATTCCATAACTTGCCTAGAGTAACATCCTGTAGTACTCGAAAGTTCCGTATCCTGATGCCATCTATCTTTGCCATTAGGATCTCCTGTGAATGATTTCCCATCTATTCGGAAGGCGCATCCATCCTTGCTCTCACAATGCCCCGGTGCGAGTAAGCGCCTGGTCGTACCACATGAGGAGCTTTGGATCTTCCTGGAGGACGTTTTCGGGTATCTTGTTGGCCACGGAGATAATGGTGGTGTAATTGCGCTCCTGCCATGCCTTCTTGCAGCCTGCGCACCGCTTCGAGACGGAACACCTTCAGACGCTTCTGGCTTGACTCACGGTACTTCTCGAATTCACGGAGCAGTGCTCGCTCCCGCAGCTCTTCGAGATCGCTGACCTTATGCGGATCAGGAACGTACCAGCGGTCTTTGGCCTTGGCGCACAAGCCCGGATTGTTCTTGGGGCGGTTGCGCAGCCCCCTGAAATTGATAGAAAAATAGCTGTGGATCTGGCGGCGCACAGCAGCATGACCTTCGTAACGCAGGAAAATTCACCCCAAGAACTCATCAGGTTCCAACATCTTGTCGTTCTTCATCCAGCCTCCAAACTCCTATATAAATTGAGGCGCCAATTCAACAGCTGTCCGATGCGGTGAGCGGCTTCTTTGCGTTCAGAGATCAACGCCTATAAATCAGTTCGTTCGGTCGTAGCCCGATCTTTATTGGGACTCATGTTAGCTTGTTATATTTTGTAGCAATCCCTTTTGAAATCTCGACCGGGTACCTCTCTTGGTTAACTTTAAGTTTTTTTCTGACTGCATTTTCAATAGAGATGTTAAGATCGTGACATAAATAAGAAAGCAGTATCGCCATATCGGCCACTTCACTCTCAATTTCAGGTAGCTGATGCTGAGCAATTTCTGCTATCTCAAAGTCTCGAGCCCATCGAAAGATGTCGAGCAATTCAGCAGCTTCAACGCACAAAGCCGAGCTAAGATTGCGGATTGTGTGAAACTGCTCCCAATTCCTCTCTCGTCGAAATGCAATCATCTCATTTAGAAGAGAACTTGAAATCATGATACCTCCTGTTTATGCTTGAAATCTATTTCGGTAATGCCAATCTAATTTATCTGGATCAGGACGCATTGACGGAAGGATTGGCACAACAGATAATGGATGATTATCGAGTCGATAGTAGACCTTCCCGTTAAACCATTCCTCTTTAATGCGTCGGCTGATTCTTACTCGAAGATCAGGTGTAACACTGACCAAACCAGCATCGAAAAGTCGATGGAAGTCGGCTCGAAGCAAAAGCCCGTTACGGACATCATGTCCACCCTCTCCTGAATATGGAACGATATGCGCCGCCTCCAGCGCCACTAACGTCCTTTCCCCCGTAACGGCGCATCGTCGCTGATACGCATCAGTGACCAAAACCCTAAAAGAGGATTGTCCAAGTCTAGGCTGGACCGCAACCGGAGATCCAAACTTTTTATTCGGTTCGGAGGCCACAAGAACTCCATCAATTTCTACCCCTTCGAGTGACTGTGACTCCAAAGCCTCTTCGACCTTTTGCCATATGTCTCGCCCTGCGCTCTCGTTCGAATCGTACATTTTCCCACGCACGATGTTCGAGGACCAACCAGGTAGATCTTTGATCCATACACCAGCATCAAAAAAAAAGGGGTTTGCTAGAACAGTACATCCTATCTGATCATCCTTACGCGCAGTACTCGTCAACGGAGCGAGAACTTCTCGAAGTTCGTCAAGCGAGGAACAACCATTTTTTCGCCCAAAGACCTCCCATGCTAGTACAGCTACGCGGAAGTCCTGTACCAGTTCCTACGTGCTGGCCGACGGGTCCTATCCATCCCAAACCGGCACGGCAAATCAGCCGAACAGTACTAGAGTTCTTGAGCCATCCGCCAAAACCATGTCCGCCAGAAAACGTTGAGGTCGCTCCAGGAAAATAGCTTCGAACTGTGGCTGCGGAAAAGGGAGAAAAACTCTCAATCCAAGTACCTTTTAGCAGTGAAAACGTTGAGGAAATTTTTCCCTCTCACTTTTTCAGTTCATCGACAAAGCGTCTGGCCCAAAAGGAAGCTCGTATTACTTGGTTTGGGTCAATCTGCGCCAAGAGTTTGAACGAGTGTTCTCCTTTGCCATAGACAGCTTTTGTCTGCAGTTACTTGTGGCCCTAGCGAGTGATTGATAGATCTGCTCTTTGGCAATGGCCTCGATATCGTTCGTTGCCGC
Source organism: uncultured Syntrophobacteraceae bacterium (assembly GCA_964578835.1). Classification (GTDB taxonomy): domain Bacteria; phylum Desulfobacterota; class Syntrophobacteria; order Syntrophobacterales; family Syntrophobacteraceae; genus CAZOEL01. The sequence goes on from CAZOEL010000057.1 coordinate 25,466, forward strand.
AGGCAAGGCATTAACTTGAAATCCCTGTCCGAAAAAAGTTTGCAGGGTTTGCCGATCGGCAAGGAACCAGGCTTCCATAACCTGAACCATCAGGTGGCAATCGTCGTCACCAGCGCTCGAGGGTTTCTGCCATTGGTCGCCAGTGCGCCGGCCCAGGTGCTGCCATGGTTGAAGCGGATCGCTACCCACAGCCTCTTCGCTATCCACCAGCAAAAGCGCCCGTTCGCCATTTTCAAGCGCCGTGCAGAAAGAATCATATGCATTTCTGCGACTACCACAGGCCACTATCCGCGGCAAACGTCCAGCAAGCCCAGCTTTTTTCAGAAACTCAGAAAAACCCTTCCTGCAGGCTGTTTTTAACAGATTGGTATCACCGCCCCCCTCTACATAGAGTTTTAACCCTACCATCGTGTGCCCCCAATTTCTCCACGTGTCCACAAGTCGCCCAAGCCCAAACGATATTTTTCGAGCCAGGGTTTGAGCTTATCCGCCTCCAAGCGCTTTAAGACCGTTCCTTCACTTCCCTTTTCACACACGAGAACTGCCTCGGGCCGATCAGTCATCGCATCGACCAGAACATCTGAATGCGTGGTAACGATGAGTTGGCAGCGTTCGGACGCTTCCTTTAAGAGTTCTGCAAGTGTGGGAAGGATATCAGGGTGCAGGCCAAGCTCAGGTTCCTCAATGCAAACCAGCGGAGGCGGTTTGGGATGGCACAAGATGGCCAACAGGCAGAGATAGCGCAGTGTGCCGTCTGAAAGGCGAGTGGCTGGCACAGTGAAGCGTCCCTCATGTAAAAAGACTTGAACCGTTCCGCCTTCGATCTGCACATCGTAATCGTCAATGCCTTCGTAAAGCTCGCGCAGGGCTTGAAGCAGGCGAATCTTGACTTCAGGCTCTCTGCGCAAACGATTCAAAACCAAGCCGAGGTTGCCGGCATCGGGCTCGAGCATATCGTTAGGCAAATCAGCCTTTTGTGGCAGACGAGGTGCAGTGTAGCGACCGAAGCTCCACTCGCGGTACAGACGGATCTTACCGAAGCTCAAAGCCAAGTGCGTTATTTCCGGATACTGATCCGGGTCGCGCCGCTGAGCAAGGATAGATTTTTCAAAATCCACATCCTCTTGCTGTAACGAACGTTTTGCACCCTTCACGTTTAGTGTTGGGCGACCAGCGTTAAAATGGTAATAAAAATAGGGTTGCGGATATTTCTTACCCTCAGGTTTCTCATTTTCGATCTGCTCGTCCACTATTTCAAACCGCTGCCCGACTTCTGTAAAGAACAATCGGTATCGCAGATTTGGACGCTTCTTTGGGTATTCCACCACAACATCCAAGGAGGCAGTCGGCGCAGCTTTGCCGCCCTTCCATAACCAGTCTCTGACACCTCCACCTTCCCGAATCGGTTTCAATAACTGCTCTGGGGAATTTCTCAGCAGCTCAATGGCTTCCAGTAAATTTGATTTCCCTGAACCGTTCGGTCCGATGAGAACATTTAAGGAGCGTAGTTGAATGGGCTCGGACGCACCTCCGAAGCTCAAAAAGTTCTTCAATGTGATTTCATAAAGCAGCATAGCCGTACCCCTCGTTATTCCATCACGATTCGCACCTTGCCGATTTCCTTGCCCTTAGTGATGTGGTCCAGGTATTCCTCGAACCGTTTTCTCAGCTCCACCGTGGTAGCCGGTGAGCCGCCCGAGAGTAGAGCCTTATGCAGGTCCGCGACCTTGACTGAGACCTTGGTAAGCCCGGAGAGCACCTCCTGCAGAGCATGGATAAAGTCCAGCTCAAGGTTGTCCGGCAAGAGCCGCTTTTTTATGAAGTCGTCCACCAGCTTGCGCGGCTCCGGCTTAAGGAGAGTGCCACGCCAAGAACGTCCTGGATAAGCTCGGAGTGGTTGACAACTTGGCCGCGGCCCTTCTTCTTGGCGATGCCGAGGATGTACTTTGCATACTTCGATCTGTAAGGGTCTAGCCGTTCACCGTCGAGGAGCTCAAGCGCGTCCAGCACTGCCGTTGCCTGCTTGGTGCGGTTCTGCCCGGCAATGGCGCGCAATGCGTCCTGAGCTGCCTGGGCCCGGTTTGCTCCGGTGATGAGCACTGAGAAGAAGGGGTACTCAGGAGCCTGATCCTGAAAATGGGGTGCGAGACAGATGCCGGAAATAGTGTTCACCAGGTCGCGGAAGTTGATGCGTTCATGTGAGCCAATTCCGGAAAGCTCGCGGATCGACTTACCCTTGGCCCATTCGGTCAGGGATTTAGCACGCCCCTGATAGGTGACCTCGAAGGCTGTGGAGATATTCTTTTGCAGCCATTGCACAAGGTCGCGCAAAAAGTTCGAGGCCTTGGATTCGTAAGTGGACTTGGCGTTGCCTGAGGCGGTGGCTGCAAGATCAAGAGCCGCAGCATAATTTCGAATAGCGGTGCGGAGCTCCTCGTCGGCGCCCGTAAGGCGCAGGAACAGCTCGTCGGGTTTCTTTTCATCCTTAAAGTGTGGCGCATCGAAAGGTTGGATAAAGTAGACGTAGAAATCCCGCGGCGGCACTACCGTGGAGCGTTCGTTGGGTGCGCCAAAGAAGAGATATCCCAGGCGAGCGGCCTTGCGCTCCAGCCATTCGAGCTCGTGCTGCCAGATTTTGTAGCCGGTGATGTAGGTCTGGTCGGTGCACTCCAGGACCCTTTTTAGGGCTTCGTAGTAGTAACGGTCGAGCTGTGAAGATTCCAGGCTTTCGGCCCGCTTCTCGATAAGTGCGTCGAAATCGTCGGTCTTCTTGAGGTCAAGGTAGTACTGTCGGTTGTCCGAGTTGGAAGAAATGAACTGCCCACTTACCGTCTTATGGATTTCCCGCAGAACGGTCTCCACCTGGGAGAGCAGGTCGTCGGCAGGATCGCCGCCTAGATCCTCGATGCCGGGCTGAAATAGACAGAGACCATCGCGCAGTTCCTCCGCCGTCGCACCCAAGGTGGCGTAGATGTCGCCGGTGGTGAGGCGGTGTACCGAAAGCGCGTGAACGAGCCGCACCGCCATGGGTTTATAGGCAGGACGAGTGAACGCCTGTTGGATGCGGGCTTCGAGTATCTGGCTGCAGTCGATCACCGCCTTGATGTCCGGAACAGCGCGGAAGGATGGGTTTTCTTGCAGAGTTGTCCAATAGCCATCGTAAGCAATAACTCCCGGCCGGTCCTCAGGAATGGTCTGACTGAGGAGTTTCTTCATGGCCAACGACAGGGTTTTGAGCACCTCGCGCTTTTCAACTGCGGTAACCCGCTCGAAGGTATCGATGTAGTCCGGGTGTACAGGGAAGAGGCGCACGAATTCGTCCATACGCTCGTTCATGCGGCCATAGAATTTGGCGAAAGGAGTCAGATATTCCCTGATCTTGACCTGCTGGTCGGCCGTCTTTTTGAGCAGACGCTCGGCCACGACGAACTTGACGTCCTTGCGGGCGATGAGGATTTGCTCGAAGCGGTCCTTCACCCGGCGAATGCTATCGGCCACGAAAGAGAAGCGCGGGCTGTCGAAGATGGCTTCCTGGACTCCGGCGATGAAACGGAACTTCAGATCCTTGCAAACTTCGCCGATCTCCCGCAGGAAATTAAGGTCCAGGATCAGCTCCTGGTCCTTACGGGTGCGCAGATAGTCAAGCAACTCGTCCACCACGAGGAGCAGTCCATGGTCGGGATACTCCTGATGGAAGGCGGTCATCATTTCTTCGAAGGCGCGTTTATTGTTGGGCGCCTTGTCCGCAGGCGGGAAGGAATAGGACACACCCATTGCGGCCAAATGCTCCTCCAGTTCTGCCACGAGGATATCGCGCAGAGACATGGTCGTCGCACCGATCTCGGTTCGAACCACCTTGAAGCGACCACTGATCTTGCCCACGGTGGTAACCACGTCCTTAGCGTTCAGATGGGCTGCGAGAGCACCGTTTTCGGCCAAGGCAGAGATCACCGACATGAGGTGCGACTTACCGGCGCCGTAATTGCCGATGACCAGCAGTCCCTTGTTGTCCATGGGCTGGTCGAACTGAAGCTGAGGAACGACCAGGTTAACCAGCTTCTCGGCCATCTCCTCGGAGATGACATAGGTCTGAACAAGTTGCCTGGCGGCGGTGGCCTCGTCGGCGTCTCGCAGTTGCACCACAGATTCAATAGGCTCGAACTGGATCAGTTCTCCGTATTTCATCGCCTGACCCCCTGCGCTCTTTTTCCGTGTCTTCATGCACTGGCCTCCGGCTTCACTACCAGGAAATCTCGCACTGGATATCGTAAGTATTCAGGATGGTCCGGTGTCGCGTAGACCATATTACTGCCGTCGATGGCGCCTCCCCAAGCCACAACTACCGTCCTGTTCCGCGAAAGCCCCTGCAGAAGCCGAAGCGGATCCTGCTTGAGCGATACATCGAAGAGGACCTCGACGTTGTCCAGCAAAACCAGATCTGTTGCGGATGCGCTCACGATCTCCGAGAGAAGGCGGGGCAACTGCAACGCCCTTTGGCGCCCGGTGAGATCGAGCATGCGCCGCGACAACTCGAGATTGACATTGACCAAAGGAGCCATCGTGCGCTCATGAACCTCCTGAAGCGCAGCGGTCTTGCCGGCGCCGGCCGAGGCCACCAGCATGACAAGCCGATGGTACAGCTCGGCTGCCTGCCCGATGCTACGCATGACTCTATCGGCGAGTGGCTCCGCCATTACCGATCCCCTCCTGAACCGGGCTCGTTCGCAGGCTTTTCTTCAAGCCATTGGTCAATGGCTCCTTTCCGGAAACGCCAATGCCGGCCGATCTTCTGGCATGGGATCTTGCCCTCTCGAACGAGCTTGTAGAGTGTCGATTTCGGTATCTTCAGGTAGGCGGACAACTCATCGATGGTCAGGACGTCGCCTGGTTCTTTTTGCATCAAATGCCCTCTCTGATCTCAAGGCAAAGTTCGGACCCATCACGCTTTATGCAGGCGTACAACTTACAGTTAGTGACAGTTACTGACAAGCGTTTTCGGTCGTGGAGGGGAAATTTGCGATAAACTCTGCCAGGGAGCTCACCCAACTGGGAATTCCACGGAGCACAGCGTATTCTATGACGGGTTGAAGCTATCAACAATCACCAGACTCTGTTGCAGGGCCTTTCAGGAAAGCTCCTTTCTTCCCTGTAAGGCCAATGGGTTGAGAGGGCCTTGAATGCTCGGCGCAGTATTCATTCGGTTCCCTCAAGTCAGTGAAACATTCTCTTCACCCTTCATTTCCTCTGCGCACTCTTTAAGTTGGCCGATCATTTCATCCACCTCCACAACGCTCTTGCCTTGTTGCGCCCACGACTGCCGAAGCATTCCGAGATTGTCCAGAGTGGTTCGAGGCATCCAGGATTCCCTGGCGGCAGCAAGAACCCTTGGAAGAATCCGCGCTGCCATCTTCCAGTCCTCTCCTATGCATGCCAGCTCGAGAACTGTAGCCAGGTCCCAGTAATCGCTCGAAGCGGCGCCACCCCGGCGGGCAACGGCAAAGCTCACCAGAGGCGCCAGCCGCCGGGCCTCTTCCAGCGCCTCGGGATCTCCCTTCTGGATGAGCAGATTGACAGCATTCACACCCGGATAGTAGTCCCGGGGGTCCGATTCGAACCCCCCCGTGTACGCTGTGATGGCATCGTCCAAGGCGGCCGATGCTTCGAGAGCTCTGCCCTTAGCTTTTGCTTCCCGGTAGCGGTCTTTGTGCACGCGGCCGATAATCCCAAGAGTTTCAGGGTCTGCTCCTTGCTCACGAACAAGCTTCTCCAGGATTTCGACAGCCCTCTCCCGATCACCTGGCCTATTTCTGCGATTGAGCGCAAGAGCCCATTGCTGACGCACCATAACAAGACTCTTTACGTAGTCAGGGAACGCTTCACAGAGATCAACCATCTCATCCCAAGCTTCGACAGCCCGAAACGCTAGCAACAGAGAGACAAGCACCTGGCGCTGTACGGTTTTGAGCTCCCCGAGCCGGCCTTTGAGATCGAGAAGGGCCCTCCGCCTTTCATCATTGCTCGGCTTGGCTCTCGCCTCGGCAAGCTTCGCTCGAAACTCCTCCTCGTGCCTCACACGCTCCTGAAAGGCATCGGTCACCTCATGCGGCAGTTCGATCCCGGGAAAGCCGGAGATGAGCTGGAAAAGAGGGCTGTCTTTAACGGCTGCCCCGTGAATGGCCTGCTCCAGGCGCTTTTTTAATGCGGATTTCAGGTTTTGCAGTCCTTCATCCGTGAGCTTCCCGTCTTCGAGTTGATAGACAAGGGCGCGGATCATAGCAACATCGAAGGGCAAAGGATGGACATTGGCGAAAATCGGCACCGTCGTGAAAGGCTTTGCCGCATGACGGATGCCGAGCTCATAGAACACGTTCGGGTTGGCGAGTGTTAGATCGGCCACCACATACTCGGCAAGAAGCAGCCTGGCAAACATGGCGCCATGGATGATGCCGCCGATCTGCTCCTCATCTCCCCTCACCGGTTCGAGGCCTACCTCCTCGATGGCGGGCTTTATGGCTGCCTGGTAGATGTGATCGAAGTCTATTTCCGTTCCACTTGTAAGATCGACCTTTTTACCAAAGGGCATATCGATAAAGCAGGTAGCGGAATGGCTCATTGCGGGTTCCTTTCGGTCTTAAGACGAAGCAGGCGCCTTAGGGCATCGAACCTGGACCGCAGAGGGCTCGCTCCTTTTGCCGGCTCTCCGGTGTAGTTGAGCAAACGCTCCATGCTGCCGTACGCAAGGTAGCGTTTATCGAAAAACCTGATGTGGAGCAGTGCCGAGACGTAGCCAACAAAAGCGAGAGCCAGCTTGCTCAAAATATCCTGGATGCCTCGCTGCGGATTGATTGCGAACGGCGCCCCGATTGCGAGAAGGGCGACGACCGCCGATACGACAATCTGACCCAATGTGAGCTGCAAGACCGTGGTCTTCCACAAGGCCCATGCAAGCAGGAGGCCCAATACTGCTGCACCGCCGAGCAGCCGCCAGCGCAGCTCTCGTAGTTCGGGATCGAGCCTCCAGACCTTGAAGCCGCGATGCCTGGAAACAGCGAGCTGTTTTGCAATTTCAGCGCGCCTCGGATCATCACTCGTCTCGGACTCGCCCATGAGGGGCTCGAGCTTCAGGAAAGGCCAATCGGTCCTTCGTTCCGCATCGACGTCGAATCCGCCCCATTTGCCCTTACCTTCATCCTTCTCGTATTGCTTTTGGAGCTCTTTGAAGTGGCAGTCGGCCATGAGGTAGCCGCTCAGCATCAAGGCGTTCGCCTCGACCTCGGTGAAGGAGTCGAGGTCGGTGCGGATTGCTGCAAGGCCGGCCTGCAGTGGCGCATCGATGCCGTAAGGCGTCCCGGTGGATTTCTTCTCCGCTACCGGTGAGGGATCATCGCACCCAATCCAGTCCACGGGGCAAACCGGGAGGTCTTTTTTCAGATGGATGAAGAAGAGGCCCTGCAACGCTTTAGTGTCAACTCGACTGCGAAGATCCTGGTATTCGGCTTCACGGATCCGGTCCCCCTGGATGGAGCCCGAGCGCGTGACCACGCCCACCACGCTTCCGGGGGGCTTCGGGCAATCCTGCATCTGTCCCGAAGCATCGCTGCAAAGGATCATCGTGCATTGCTCGTCGAGAAGGCTTCCCACTCCCTGGTTGTCATTGACTCCCCCATCGACCAGGCGAATCGTCCTATCGGGGTAGAGCCCGTCGATCACCAGCGGGTCGAACAGGCCGGGCACACAGGCCGATGCGGCAACGGCATACCCGAGGGGGTAATTGCGATGCTCCTCCCCGGGCGCCTGTGAGTAGTAAAGGCGGCGGCAGCGCTCGTTTTTATCGACCTCATCCCCGACCAGCCCCGGGGGCTCTCCCATCCAGCTTGCGGTAAACTGCCAGGCATGACCGGTATTGAGCGTGGTTGCATTGATAACGAGGTTTGGGACCTTCGCGCGGCGACGCCAGTTGTGGAAACGGGGCTTGAATGGCTCATTCCTCTCCCAATCCTTTGGCGTAATGAAAAGATCGTTCATCTTTCTGGGACTGTCGGCAAGACTCCCGTCTTTCTGGACTTTGGCGTAGAGCTCCCTCTCGTAGAGCTCACCCAGCCGGTGGCTCAGGTTGTACTTTCCAAGGAATGCCATCTTGAGGTTGTTTGCAAAATCCGCAAAGGCTCGTGTCCTCAAGTTCTTCTGCACCCCGTCGAGAAAATCCTTCTGCAGGTCTTTCACGATTCCGATATAGTCGTCTCGGTCGATGGCTTTGTCGGGTTTAGTCTGGAGCAGCTTCTGGAGCTCGAGGTAGTAATGGGCGCCGACAATGCTGCCGCCCGATACGGTCGAGAGCGCTTCGATGCTCCTGAGTACATCCATTTCCGCCATGCGGGCCAACGCACCCAGATGAAAGAACGACGCCCTAAATCCTCCGCCAGAGAGGGCAAGCCCTGTCTTCCCACGGTAGCAGGAAAGAGCGCATTCGGTCTCATCGCCCAACATCTCACACAGGGCCCGCCATGCCCCATCCCAGGACTTCCGGTCGGAGCCTTCCGTGGGCGGCTCGCATCCGCGGAGCCTTGCAATCGATACGAACTGGCGAAAAGTGGTCTGCAGCTCCCATTCGTGCGGATTGAGCGCTTTGGCGTCATAAAGCCACTTTCCCGCTTCAGCGTAATTGCCGAGGCCGAAGTGGATCTCAGCCACTGTAACGTTGAACCAGTAGTCCTCCTTGAGCCCGGGCTCTGTTTCTGCAAGCTTTGGAACCTCGCTTGCCATTTGTTCTCGAAGCTTGATCGCCTGCCGCTCGAGCTCTCCGGCTTCAGGGGAGGTTGTTCCGGTTCGCCTTGCCACACTCTTTGCCCGGGATGCGAGCAAGTCCAGAATGTAGGCAGCATTGACACCACAGTAGCCCTTGTCCTTTTCGTGATATCGCTCATAACCAGTGCGGTAGAAAGCGAGGGACTGATACAGATTTTCTATCTGACCATCATACTTCCACTTTTGCTTGTATATCGCCCCCCCAAGTCCCAGGGTTTCCGCATCCGCCTTGTCCGAATCGCGCAACCCCAGCTCTTCTAAAATGTTCAAGGCTTTCGAGAAGCGGGCTAAGGGAAGCAGTTCCTCGTCCTTGTACGTGCATAGTGCAAGCTGCTGCCGGACCCAGACATCTTCCGGGCTCTCCTTTGACGCCCTCTCGAGGATTTTTCTGGCAAGGCCGTATTCAAGCACGCTCTTGAGCTCCTTTACATGCTTCCTGAGCTCCTCTGCCTTGACCGCTTCGCCATTCATGATGATTTGGTTGGCTCGCTCTTTTATTGTCATCAGTATCCTCCTTTGCTCCGGGTGATTGTCAATTGCACACTGTCGCTATTTCACCACGTCCCCGTTTCTGCCTGACGTCACTGCATTCCGCTATCTGACTTTCCTCCCGCGACATTCATGCGGTCGTTGATCTCCCGTCCGGATACTGGAGCACTAGATCGTGGGATAGCTTCAGCGTCGTGTTGTCCTTCCAGTAGACCGTGGCATGGATCCGGAAAACTCCCCACCCTGCGGTCTTGAGCCTGAAACTGTCGTCTCGGCTCGTTACGGTGCGCACGGGATTGGGGAAGGTACGATGCAGAGGCGGTTCGAAGGATTGAATACTTCAGGATTCTTTTTTGGCGAAGGCTTCACGGGCGATGCATCGCGCCTTTGTTGAATAGATACATCTTCCTGGACAAAACAGCCTGTGAACCTACGAGTTTTCTGCTTGCCGGAATAGAGCCTACTCGACCACGGTTCGTGCGCAATTCCAACGGGGTTTGAATCCGTTGGAAACGACTCAACCAGGCTCTTGACTGAACTCGCCACCTGCCTCGCGCTTTCAGCACCCCTATTGCCCGCATCAACCTGTTCGATGGGCTGAGCGCGCGCAACCATCGCGTCCAGGGATCTCATCGTTGGCCGTTGTCGCACCAACTTTGACCGCCGACACAAGCTCTTCCTCGACGATGTCTCCCGTGGTTGCCGGTTGCCACTAGCCCGTTTGATTTGGATTGTGGCGGCCGTGTATCCCCCCTTGTATCTGGCACAGACGCGCACCCACCAAAAAGAGGTTGCCAACCAAAACAAGAATCGCAAAGCCGCCCCATCATGATAATTTGATTCCGCCCATTTGGCATCGTGGTGTCATTACCCCGCTCCCCCTGGTTGCGGTCCGCAGACGCCGCCTTACCTCTTCCGGTTTCAACTTTACGTAGCGTCCACCCAAAAGACGATTCATGCCGATAGCGAATCCATTTCAATTCGCTCCCGAATTGCCGCGGAGATCGCCTTGGCATTCTCTCCCACATTGATTGCCAGACGCTCTTCCATCCCCTTTCTTAGTATTCCTCCCAGCAAGACCGGCAACATCTTGGGCCCTCTGGGGAGACCAGCACACAGCCTTTGGGCTTTCCTGTATTCGTCGTCTGTCCACTTCGACTCGGCGTAGCCCCGTGTTAGGAAGGCTACGAACCAGCCTGCTTGACGAATGCCATCGTTCAGCAGGTCTTCTAAAACGAGATCGGCGTAGAGCCGAGACTGTGGCAACTCCTGGACATCCCACCAGCAAAGCGCATAGTCCCTGAGGTGTTCCGCAACCTCGCTTACCAGAGGACCGGCTTCTTGGCGCCTATGGCTCAGGAAGACTGTCCGCCGGGCTGCCACGTGATCATGGAGTCTGCTGAGGCGCACGGCGCTCTCATCCGTGAGCGTACGGATAGCCTGGAAGTGCTGCATGAGATGTCCGAATGGTCCTCGTTCGGGTACGTAGGCTTGATTGCATGCTTTGCAGTTGGAACTCACTCGCTTCACACCGCCCTCGAACGTTAGGCTCTTGAAAAGCGAGAAGGCATTGTGAATCGGCAAGGCATCGCCGGGAATGCCGCAGCGCCAATACCGGTACTTCCTGGATACATCAAGGATATGCGTGTCGCGTACAGCGGCAGTACCGCTTGGAGCCCCTGGCGCCGGCTGCATGATGGAAGCGCCCGATTTCCATTGGTGGGTGATGCTGATGCGCCCAAGCACAGACGGTGGAAGCATGCGCTGGCTTCTACCCCGTCCAAAGATTGGGACCGTGAACAGCCAGAGCCCATCTCCGAAATTGAGTGTGTCAAGAGCGGGTTGGTTTGATCCGTACTGGTCCGTCAGAGGAAGCCGGTGCGAACTCTCGCTGAAGACAATCCCGCGCAACTCCTCACGGTATCTGCGAACACTCTCCCACGTGACACGGGCCAGGTACTCAGCCATTTGACTAACTCCTTCGGGTTTTTAGGCCAAAGAACAGCTCGTTCCACTTGGCCTCCTCACCAACGATGGGCAGAATGCCGCCAACGACGTTTTCAGCGGGCGCGGCTTTTCGCGATCCGATTCCGGGTAGAAGCACCCGCTCGCCGCTCGGCGGTTATACACAGATAATACCGTTTCTTTGCCTCAAAGAGCCACTGAAGCCATCTTCTTCGATCCCGACCGAACTTGAGCAAAAACTCCCTCTTATGGCATCTGTGTGTGATGTGCCATGCATATCCTGACAGGTAGCGCCGTTTTGCTCTGGCCATACTCTTTCCTCATGCTATCTTAGCGGGCGGCCCGTCAGGTCCGTCCGATCGAGCGAACTGTTAGCCATCAACCGCAGCAGTAGCCATTCATTTTCCCATGAGGCGCTACAAAAGTCCGAGTTGCTTAAGGAACAGCCATGCCGGCGTCTGCAACGCATGCGCTATATAGGTTGCCGCCAGCCCGAATACGATGGGTGAAGCTGCTATTGAAGCGGACTCCCCAAAGGAGAGCGGTGGGGAAGCCGACTTGCCCACCAGCCAGTGGGCGCCGAACCAGAATATTGGCGCCACGGTAAGTAGCAACCCGTAGAACACGGCCAAAGCTTCCATCCCCGAAACTGCTTGTGCGGGGACTACTACAATTGCGGCCGAAAAGATAGCAATCGGGATCGTTGAGATTCTGACGCGACGCCAGCCGCGGCCTTTACTTCTCTCAATAAACCGAGATCTCTCCCAGCGAATCATAAAAGCAAACGCAACAAGTGTGAATAGCGCAAAGACCAACAGCAACACATAAAATGGATGCACCGTTAATCCCTCCACATATAAACGTCCGGTTGATGTTTTCCGGTCCGTTTCGTGATCAGGTAGTAGCCAGGCTTACCCTCATACGGGAGCGTTACGAACGAGAAGCTATATTAACAGGAAAAGCTACGAGGACAACATTCCTGACCTCGCTTGCTATCCTTATTTTCCTTTTTTGTCTTTCCTGTTTTCAGGCCTCTATTTATAGACTACCGCCGGAAAAGGCCGTTGGTGGAAAAACGGGGACCATTTCATTGGGTCTTGGCTTCAACCTGTTGGAGCGCTCCGAACAAGATAACCGAAGAGAGACAATCGAAAAGATGAACATATTCTCTTATACCGGTCTACCAGTGTCCAGCACAACGGTGATTTTGATCAAGTGTATGTAACGCACCAATGATTCGAGCAGCTGGGGATCTTGCTGGCATAAGATGGATTTGTAGCGGTTCTGGAAAGCGCGCCCGGATCGGTTGGCAGCGATGATTGAAGCAAATCGCATAGCTTGTCAAGAGGTTATTCTCGGCATAATATTGCAGCCCGCGCTCTTCTAAATACCTCTTCCGCAGGCGCCTCCTGCGCCTTCCCCTCTCTCAGGTCCTTCAGCCTTCGATGAGCTTCTAACACCCACAACTGCAGGTCCTCTTCATCCGAAGGGGCATCAAGGCTCAAAAGGATCTTTTCTGCCAGTTTGGCCCGAGCATCGAGGTTCAGTTTCATGATCTCGGCTTTAAGTTGCTCTGGATTCATAGCTTCTCCTATCGCTATACTGAATGGTGGAGCCATATGATGCGAAGCCAAATGGCCATGGCCCTCGATTCAGCCTTTGTTCTGTTAGGAAATTCCTAGGCCCTCGATAATTTGGGTGTCTACCAGCTCTAAGAGCATACAGTCAAGATAGTTGCCCAGCAGAGCAGGGAAAAGGTTGAACCTCTTGGCTTGCCAAAATATCGTTCACCCTGCAGGGTCTGTCCGCCTACTGCATGAACGACATCTTATGGGGGCCGAACTCTGCGGTTCGAGCCGGGCACCCGACCACGCGGCTACCGAGCCTGAGGAAATGCTATAAATTGTCACCGCGTGGTCGGGTGTCCGGCTCGAACCGCTTGTTATGAGCCACATCATGTTGTACAATAAGTGGTACATACGTTAACCACAGGAGGACCATAGATGAACGCGGTAACCTACTCACAGGCACGTCAAGACCTCGCTAAAACCATGGACAAGGTCTGTGACGACCACTCTCCTATTATCATCACACGTAAAAGCCAGAGATCAGTCGTGATGATCTCCCTTGAGGACTACCAGGCTCTCGAAGAGACTGCATACCTTCTGAGAAGCCCGAAAAACGCCCGAAGGCTCCTGGAGTCCATTGTTGAGCTTGAATCCGGTGGCGGCAGGGAGCGGGAGTTGATCGAGTGAAGATCATCTTCTCCGAGCATGCCTGGGAAGATTACCTCTACTGGCAACGGACCGATCGAAAGATCCTTGAGCGCATCAACAAGCTCATTAAGGAAATACAACGCTTACCCTTTGAGGGAACCGGAAAGCCTGAGCCCCTCAGACATGGTCTATCCGGATATTGGTCTCGTCGCATTACCGATGAGCACCGGATCGTGTACAAAGTCGACAAGGACTCTCTCCATCTTGCACAACTCAGATACCACTATTGACACTGGCCTCCTGCTCATAACACCGGCCTGAGCGGCTGGCCGAAGAACCTCTGAGTAGCCGGCTCGCACGAAAAATGTTGAAAGAACATATGGTTGCCGGACCGCTCCAGGCACTCGTTAGCAAAAGAAAGGTCCAAAGGGGTCACGATGCCTTCCTGGCAGGTTTGGTCCTGTCACCAATGCCCAACAAAAGACCCTTGACGGATATGTCCTCATCCAACGCGTCCCAATGAAGGCCAGTACCTCCACCACTGATGATGTAGTCATCCCTCTGAGCTTGGGCTGCATTGAGGAGTCGGGGAAAGTAAGCCAATGGAATGCCAAGCTGGCGTCCGTCCGTAAGCTCCACCCACATGTTGTCTATATCGAACGTTACCTTCTTGGCGCGAGGCTCAGACGCTAAAGTGTTCATTCCAATGCCTTTCTATGAGCTCCCTGTTCTTCTGAGCCACATGCATGAGCTCGCGGAGCTCAGCAGAGTTCATCCCGTATGATTCCGCAAGGCTGATCTGCGGTGACATCCAGAACTTCGCCACGTCGCACATGGACATGCATCGGTTCAAGCGGATCTCCTTCATTTGAGAAGAAGAAAAATCGATATCCTTTGTACCTGAAGACCACCGGCATACTTGAGGTATCTCCTTTGTCGGCCAGCCAGCAAACATGCTCGACGGCATCAGGCGTTTACCCGCAAAGCTTCTTTGACCACTTCCGCAACAGTGTCCTTGTTGATGCCACGCTTATTACAATAACTCGAACGGAGCCAATCAGCGAGCTTCTTTGCGCCTTTGCTCGAGTTGCACGCTGCGCAACATCTGGGGAAATTCTCAGGAGTGACGATGCTTGCGTCGTTGATTATGTGTTCCCAGGTTGCCACAGCTTTTCGGGGACCACTTTACTTTACTTACTTTGCCGTCGTCCTTAATGCTGCTATTAGGCAGTACCCAGCTGTTACATCAGCTTACGCGGTGGATGGTCAGCAGTTGTTGTGATACGTCGAGCAACAACCAAAACTCTGCATGGCATTCACGGCATTGGGATGGATTCGCTCTTGAGTTACCTCGCTGATTTGGACGGATTACAGCGAGCACCAGGTATCCACAACTGAGGCAACAAAAGGCAACGTTATTGCCAAATGCGTCACACGAGACTGAGCACTTCGATTCGTCTTCTGCCCTGAATCCAGTCACTTTCGCTATCTTTGTTTCCTCCGGACGCCTGATGCCCAACGAAAAGGTTGAGCGGCACGCGACCATGCGGCCGAGAAGCCCCGGAATACGCCTACTGACTGTCACCGCGTGGTCGGGTGTCCGGCTCGAACCGCTAGTTCGGCATCGATTTTGAGACGAGCGGGTACTTCTCTGGATACCTGATGGACTCGACTGTCAGGTCAACATCCAGGTCCGGCCAATACAGATGCTCCGGCCCTGGCATCTCAACCTTGAGTATTGCGGAAACAGGGGCCGCTTCAAACCATGGAAAGTCTGCAAATGGCAAGAATAGCTCCTCCTGCCCGAATAGGATCCAAAAGCCATGCTTTGAGATATTGGTGACCTCAACCGAAATGGGCTTTCCACGCACTTTTGATTTCATCTTTCCGCTCCTCTATTACACTGCGCAAAAGCCGCAGTTCAGGTTCTGATAGACCAAAGCTCCTCGCCAGTTCGATTTCCGGTTCCATCCAAAACTTTGCCTCACCATGACCACAAATAACATGGATGTGCATGCGCGGCTCTTCACGGGAAAAGAAATGGAACCGAAAATTCTTGTAAAGGAAGACTGTCGGGCTCATAAGTTTTCCTACAGTGAATGACTGCCGCCTAGAGGGGCGCGCCGAACGCGGAACTAAGCGGCCGGCCGAAGAGCCAACGAGTAGCCAGCTTACACGACAAATTTTGGAAGAACATGTGGTTGCCGGTCCGCTCCAGGCACTCGTTATACGACGTCACTTCAATCTCGCGAAGGCAATGGTCAAAAAACCGAGTCACGCTGTTCATCGACGTCTACCGCGAGGCCTGCGTCGCCGCGCAAGTCGCTGCCGCGTAGTTGCCTGGTGCGGGCCAAAACGGCCGTCGATCTCAGCTAGCGTCTCTCGCGTTCCATACGCATCCATTTCGATCATTGCCTCGAAAATGGTGATACCGGACTGTCGTGATGCTCCGCCCAGCCGATGAAGCGTAAGCGCAAGGTCTGTGAGTTGTGGGGCAGCTGTGACTGTTCCAGTCCGCATGTCTACGAGTTCACTCCGCCAAGCGGCAACGAGCTTCTCGGCAATAGTTGCAATAAGCTCCGACTCGTGTGGCAGTAGCGCCTGAAGACGCTCCACCACAGAATGATACGGAGCCGCGGACATGTCGGTGCCAGCGTCCGCCAACGCGCGGAGTAGTTCCACTGTTGATGAGTCGGGAGTGAGTTCGCCGGTCACCCTGAAGACCTCCATTACTGCAGCCACAAGTTCCTTGCTCGCGCCCTTCAGCAAGGCGACGAGGGTCTCGCTGGCATGCTGCCGCAGCTTCTCATCGGACCACATGTTCACAGCGGCATGAGCCAGGCCGATCTTCGTGTCATCGGTGCCGGAGGACATAATTTTGTCCCGCGCCTTCACCCAATCGTTCTTCTCTTTCACTACTGCTACCAAACCGACCAGTTCGCCATAGGCACGCTGCAAAAAGGCTTGGTCTGACTTGCGCCAATCGCTGATGAGGTCAAAGACAAGCTGGTCGTCCCAGTTTTGGGCATAGGCGAGAAAGATGACCGCCTCTTGGGTCCCGAGGATTTTAGGGAAACGGGCAAACAACTTACGAAGAAAGCTCGATACGATCTGCGGGGTCGAGCCTCCGGCATTGGAGAGCCGATAGAGGAGCGCCTTCCACACGTTCGGCTCGCGCTCGCGCGATAAATGATCATCAAGAATTGCGAGATAGCGATCGCGACCTTCTTCCTTCCTATTCAGCAGAATCGAAGCGAGCGCAGAAAGTATGTTGTAGTTACCGCCAGGTAGGACCATGCTTTTGCCATAGCTCCAAAGAATACTTCCCTCTTTAAGGTCCCCATCCTCTGCTCTTGATGTGAGATCGTCATCCTTCTCAACTTTTCCCTCCGAGGGAGCAGGAGAAAGCCAGAGCCACTCGATAAGGATGCCGATCACCTCGTCACTGATCACAGCCTTTCTGCTTGCGATCTTTTCGACAGCACGAGCAGCAGATTCCCTAAATTCCTCAGCCTGAAATCCGCGCGCATGGAGATCGAGGAGCGCCTCGATGACGCAACTATCATTCGGCGCATCATCCGCCATCGCATCGAGGGCATAACCGGCGGCCCGCTCCTGCTGACATGGCTCGAACTGTTCCATGATCCGGATTGCTCGATCCGGAGCAGACCGGGCGAATTCAGCAAAAGCGCGAGACAGCTGGATGTTGCCACCCCGCATCCAATGCGTCGGATGATCCCAATTCGTGTTGTCAGGGATCTCGCGGAAGATCTTGAGGATGTCGCGATCTTTGGCCTTGGCCATGGCTGCGGCTTCCATAGGCGAACCTATCCAGCCAACGTTGACCTCACTCATCGTGCGTTCGTAACGGTCACCCAACGCGCGCTGCTCGGTAGCCACTAATTCGCGGTTCTCGGGGGCCAGTCGTTCTACGCCCACGGCTTGAAGAAGGTCCTTCTTGGTTGCTCTTACCAGATTCGCGAATAGCCTGCGCTGTTTAGGCTCCGTGAGGTGCTCCGGAACTGGGGGATGATAACTGAGAACCGCCTCCTCAAAGCGATCTACCTGCTCTTTCGACCAATTTGGAGCAGACGCCTGCACGAGGTCGATCGTCGTGTGACGATGACCATAGCGTGTGCCCAACTGGAACCGGCGCGGATCGAGAAGAATCCATTCGAGAGCCCTCGACGCCAACTTATTTGACGCAACTTCATACCCTCGAGCAATCAGTTGCTGAACAGCGAGAATCTCAAGGCTTGAGTTCTCATCGGCCCACTTAGAAAACTCATTCGGCGTCTTTTCCGCAAGTTCCTCGACAGCGATTTGAAGTGCACTGATGACCGGCTTTTCCCGCGATGTCGATCTATCCTCTGAAGGAGTCAATTCAATCTCGAGAACGTATTGACCATGGTAGATATGCTTTGCGCCACGGCTCTCAGAACGGGCGAGGATCTCTAAAAAGACAGAGACATACCAACGCCAAAGGTAATGTAGGAACGCTGCGGGAGCTGCTTCTGCTAGCGACGGAAGATCGTGCCATTCCAACGCGTCCAGCAGGTAGTCGAATTCTTTAGAACGACGATGTTCAATGTACCAAGAAGCCTTCTCATCCTCGGTGCCGTTCACCGGAAATGGCAGTGACTCCGGCTTTCCTTTTGCCTCAGCAAGGAGGAAGTCGAGCTTAGCCAGAACGAGACGCATTGCTACATCCGGCTGATCTACCGCGACTGTCATAGCGGTGTGGCCCACATGCCAAATTGAAATTGGGCTACGCTTGATGACGGTGGTCGCAATCTCTTCAACTTCGTGAGTCCAAAGAGGGCATTCGTGTGCTGCCATCCACGAATAGCTATCCCTCTCCGCATAGGGAAGCCAGCACTCCTTTATAAGCCGAATGACGCGGTCGCTATCTGTCTTCCAATTCAGCGCAAGGATCCGCATTGCCTGGCCCGCTTCTGCATCGGTGCCGGACATTGCATCTCGAATAGCGGTCGAAGCAAAATGATCAAACCATCCTGAGCTGCTTCCAAGCGCCTTGAGCCCGAATATGCGGAGCTCAGGCGTATTCAGCACCTCGGCCATGCATGTCTTCTCGAATTCGAGAGGTTGCCTCACTTGGCCAAGAAATTCAATGAGAAGGAGGCGGAGATGACGTCTTAGGTCCTTGACCTTCCAAATCTCTTGAAGTTCGCGTTCATAGGATTTGGCCTCGGCCTCGCGCAGGTAGTTTAGGGCCGACCAGACCTTTGCCCGTACGAACAAGGAATCTTGGCGTTCTATAACGTATTTAGAAAGCAGTCCCACGTTTCCAATGAACGTCCTGGCCAGGACGTAGTCAAAGATTGTCTGGTGGCTAAAGGCGACGCTGAGATTGTTTTCCGTCCGAATAATGAACCCCAACGCTTCAAGGCGTTTAAGGGTGTTCAGACGATCGTCGAAGCGTGAGGCTGCCAGCCAAAGAGCCTCTTCCTCCGCCATTCTTCCGGCGAGGTCTGAGGCAAGCGCGATAAGACTCTCGCTGTCGTCGGCTGACGCAATCCGGTCGCGCCAGAGCTGCTCCAGCATGGCCTGATAAGTAGTCAAGGGTTCGCTACGACCCGTACCAACAAGAGCAATGAATGTCTTCAAAGCCTGTGGAATGCGCACGACATCTCGCGCCTTCTCGGGCCATGCCTCAGGGTCGATCCCGACCTCGGCGAGCCGCTCTTTCACTTCATGCCATGGCGGAAGTGCTAGCGTCACGCCCTCAGCTTCGACCGCTCGTAGCCGCACATCGTGGTTGAATTCAAAGGTACGTGCAGAGAGTAGGACGTGAACGTTCGGGACGCCGCCGATGCGACGGACCAGGTTGAGGAGGACGTTCAATCGCCCGCTTCGAAGGTCGAGCTGGCTCGCGAGAGCATCCAGTTGATCAATGAAGACGAAGACTGGCTGAAGTGCTGCCAAGCGAAGGATGAGTTCGCTAGGTGCAGCCGGCAGTTGCAGTTCGCGCTGCAAGTCTGGCTCGGTTCGGACATGTGTTGAGAGGAAGTCTGCCTTCAGCGCGAAGACGGTAGCGCCCTGATCTAGTAGGTCTGAGGCAATCTTCGAAAGGAGGGCCGATTTTCCCGAACCAGGTTCCCCCAGGAGCACCGTAGAGCTTGTGTCGAGCTGAAAACGGGCTTCGACGTTGTCCCGCTCGGGCCGCTCCATCCACCTGCCGTTCGGAAGCGTCTTTTCCCAAGCGAGAAGATCAACTGAAGCGGCGGCCAGTGCCTCTTTGGCCTTCTCTGCTTCGCGGGCCAGTTCGGCTGGCGTCGCACCAAGAAGGGTGACGCCGCTATCCGCCGCGACTTCCCGAAGCTTTGCCAAGTCTATGACCGCAAGGTCGCTTTCACGGACGTTCATCACGAGCCGAACAGACCCGACTTCAATACGAACCAGCGTCAACTTCTCGTCACCAATCGCCTGCTTGAGGCGCTCGACGACGAGTTCCACCTTCTCTTCGGACCATTCCTCCTTCGAACCTTCGAAGTTGAAAACAAACTCCACCCGGCGCTCTTCAGAGGATGGATACTCAGCCGCTTCTGCAGCCTCGGGCTTCTTGGTTTCACCAACCACCATGGGACCTTCAGTCGCTGGAACCTTGCTCAGAAACGAAAGAATGCTGAACGCGAACGCAGCGGCATGAGCGGCCGCAATAGGCTGATGTAGATTATCCTTTGCGTGATCCTTGCCGACGCACATGTCCGATATACCGCGCACAATGATTGCCGGCGTGTTCTCATGACGCGCGGCGTTCATGGCGCCCCAACCTTCCATCTCGATAGCGCCACAATCGTTGAATTGAGAACGAAGCCAAACGTAGCGCTCTGACTTTCCACCAGCGACAACCTCTTCGCCGGAAACGATGCCCTTGATGACTGCCAAAGGGGGAAATGCACAGGGGTATTCCACCACTTTCGGCAACTCCATGCGGTGCGGGGCACGTATCAAATCTGTCCACTCACCTAGATAAATCAGGAATCTTGCAGTGTCTAGAAGGACTAGTGCAGGAACCAGCGAATGAGGTCTGCTAAGTATCTTTGTATCTTCCACCTTCGCAGAGTGACTGTTATAGACGTAGTCGCCAATGACGACGCTGCCGATTGGGATGTCTTCCTTCAATGACCCGGCGACACCGACAAATATCTGGGCGTGGAAGCTTCCGAATTCCTGATGTGCCTTGCTGGCGACGAGGCTTGCGTCGGTGTTCCCTTGAGCTGTGATGGCGTGAACGACAAGCCAGTCTCCCGCAGGATCCGAGAAGCGGCCGTACTCATAAAACCCGCTCTTATTGCCGCTCAGTATCTCTGACTCGGTAATGTGAGCTTTCACGGCACGACTCTCGTGGTCGACGGTTGTAATAATGAGTGCGCGCCGGGGGTGGGCGCGGAACTCTTCTTTCACATTGGCTGGAGTGCGGTATGCCATTTCTTCCTGCTGAGTTGGTTTAAGCTCATTCGTGTGTCTTAATTCAGACTGCCGGACTTGACGCGAAACTCCGGTTGCGCCGGGCCGGGCCGGTATAATCGGGATAGGGAGAGGCCTCACGGCCCCTCTCCTCCCACACCACCTGGC
>CAZOEL010000058.1:0-46528 GCA_964578835.1 uncultured Syntrophobacteraceae bacterium
GCCGATCATAGCCTGCTCTAAAAATAAATGCATTCAGCCTTGCCGAAAGGACACCCAGTGCAGCCTATGGAGGTGACTTTGGTGAAGGATTTGGGCAGGGTGCAACTACAGCTGCAATCGGATATGCGGCCAATAGCATTGTACACTCTGAGGAAGGCCAAGAAGCTATATCAGAAGCAAAGGCAGCCATCAATGCTGCCATCAGTAGAGCCAAATACGTAAGCGGGTTATTATCAGATGCGGTGCTAACAATGATGCTGGGGGCACCGGTATCGAGAGTGAGTGGTTCCGGTCAGTTCCAGGGTGGTGGTCGGGCTCTGATTGATCTAGCAAAGCAAGCTCAACGGACAGGACTTACAGTAAATGAAGCTCAAATCATGCTTGACTGGGCGCAGGAATACAACGTTACACCTGCTCTGAATCATATCGGCACCACTCATTGGATCGGTGGCGATCATATTCGTATAGGGCCATATAGGCATATTCCTGTGAGATAATGATAAGGTGAGACTATGATTGTTCCAATGACATCCAATATAGAAGGCCTTCTGGTAGTAAGAAGGATAAATTACTTCACTGATAGTAGATACAGCGCCCTAAGGCGATTACCGTCATTATCCCTAACAGATGATGAGATAGTTCAGCGTTACAAAGGGATAGAAGGTGAATGTTGGCCAATCGGTGATGAAATGAAAAGTCTGATGCTCTCCCATGGCCTCGCTCCAATCCAGCAGTATGAGTTCGTTCTCCAGTACTTCATTGAGGCCTCAATGACACTGTGTTGTGATCTTCTATACATTCGATCATCGACTCTGCTTGATAGGCCATCATTCCTGCCCAACAACTTCCGTTTCTGTGGATACGATTATGGATTGTTCTACTCTGGGTTTGACAATTATTCAGTCATATTCAATGAGGTGATATATGGCGCTTATGATAGCCTCAGAGCGTACTCGAAATACTTGAATGCCGACCTACTGCTGCCAGAACCCCTAAAACTAGAAGCTCTAGAGCAGGATAGGATGATGCTAGTTGACGGTGGTAATGACTTAGAGACAGCAGAGGATGATGAAGTTTTCCAAGCTTTTTCGATTTATTTGTGTGGATAGCCAAGTAGGGCGGGCACACGCTTTATCGTGCCCGCCATTTTTGCCGACATAAGACGATTCGGATGGTGCATTCCGCTGGCCTGTGCCGGATCTAGTACTGCTTGTAGAAATTCGTACCTAGCCTATATGGTCTGGCTGCAGACAACCCAAAAGGCAGGCTCACCAAGGTTCAAGACGCCTCGGGAGCCACAGAGTACCGTTACGATAAGTTCGGGAGAGTGAGTCGTAAAACACGGCAAGAAGTTTCGGGTGGAGATTTACCAAAATCACAAGCGAGTTTACCGGAGTCAGGTTTTCGATACCGAACTCGAAGCCAAAAACCACGAGAAGGAGGCGGTGGAAAATCTCGAAGCGATAAATACGGGCTTTATAAAGCTCTGCGAAAGCCGACTGGATGATTTGGAGCTCAAAAGAAGCGAAAAGCACTTCAATGAAAATCTTACCCTGATAAAACAGCATCTCATTCCCCGGTGGGGCCGAAAAAAACAAATAACCCGCGACGAAGTGGAGGAGTATCTAAAGGAAGTGGCGCGGGAATCGAAAACCAAAGCCAACAAACAGTTGCGACTGATCCAGGCGCTTTTTAACCACGGCGTCCAAAGAGGCTGGCTCACCAGAAATCCATGCAGCGGCATCGAACGTTTTCCCGTCGCCAAAGCCAAAAGGTACATTCCGCCGGAAGAAGACTTGCGGCTGGTTTTGGAAACAGCGGAAGCTCCGGGCTGTATGGACAAGTGGTATCTTCTGGTTCTTATTCACACGGCCGGAAGGATGCGGGAAGTCAACCGGTTAAAAAGGGAGGATGTGGACTTTAAACGGAGTCGGGTTTCTCTTTATACCCGGAAGGCAAAAAACTCCGACCTAAAAGAAGTCGTTGTTCCTATGAACGATGATCTGCGATTCGTCTTAAAGCAGATTCCTCGTGTGAGCGAGTGGGTTTTTCCCAACCCGCAGACCGGAAAAGCCTACGATCATCGGGACAAATTTCTCAGATCGCTTTGTGAAGCTGCTGGCGTAAAAGAGTTCACTTACCATTGTCTGCGTCATTTCACCGCTTCCACGCTGGACGCCGAGGGAGCGCCCCTTACGGACATCCAGGCGATTTTAGGGCACGAGCGGGCGACAACGACTGATAATTATCTGCAGAGTCTTCGCGGCGGAGCGGCGAAAAGCATTAAGAAAATGGAGGGCTGGAGATGAGGCTGCACCCCAAAATTGCACCCCAAGAAAGAAAAAAGGGTTACAGCATGGCTGTAACCCATTGATTTTACAAGCGCGCCCGACAAGATTCGAACTGGTGACCTACGGATTCGTAGTCCCTCTATATCAACTTCACTCAGATTCACATTTATTCATATAATATTTGACATACCAGCATCTTACCACTATTATATCTTTACTATTCGTCACTCGAAATCCTGCTATTTCATCAAAAAAAGCGGGACAGGAGCGGGACAACTTTTCGGCATCATGACCGAGCTACAGATTGACGGATTTCATCCCGCTCATGCCCTTCACAGAGCGGCGGATATAACAGCGCAACAACTATAAAGGAGGATGGATCGTGGCCGTGTGGATCAAAACCAAACATCAAGGAGTCCGTTTTCGAGAGCATCCTATCCGCAAGCATGGCGTCAGAAAAGATCGGTATTACTCCATTCGGTACAAGTTGAACGGAAAAGATCGCGAGGAATCTCTTGGCTGGGAGAGCCAATGGCCTTCCAAAGAAAAAGGCCGCAGCCTGGAGCAGGAAGCAGTACTGCGACTCTCTGAAATATTGAGCAACAGACGCACAGGTGAGGGACACACATCTCTTAAAGAGAAACGAGAACAAGAGCTTGCCAAGAAAGAGCAGGAAGCCCGTGAGAAAGCAGCAGCAGAGAAGGCGGCAATACCGCTTTGCGAAGTGTGGAATAAATATATCGACCAGTGCAAGGTGGATGGAAAAAAATCCTGCAATAGAGAGGAGAGTCTATTCGCTCTCTGGATCTCTCCTACCATCGGTAAGCTTCCGCTTGCTGAGATTGCACCTATTCACCTGGAGAAAATCAAGGCCAACATGGCCAAAGCCGAGCTTTCTCCGAGATCTATCCACTACTGCCTTGCCGTGGTCCGGCAAATCTTCAATTTCGCCATACGTCATGATCTTTTTGGTGGTGAGAATCCAACAAAGAAGGTCAAAAAGCCATCTATCAATAATAGGCGCCAGCGGTTTCTCACTCATGAGGAAGCCAATTTAGTTCTGGAAGCGCTCAAAGAGAAGAGTCTCAATAGCTGGCGCATTACTTTGATTAGTCTCCACTGTGGGCTCCGCTTCAGTGAGATTGCTCGACTTCAGTATGGAGATATCGATCTTGAGAGAAACACTATCTTGGTGCGTGATCCAAAGAATGCAAAATCAAGATTCGCATATCTCACAGAGGAAGTGCGGCAGGCTCTTTTAAATATTGATCCAAAAGGAAAGAGCGATCTCATATTCCCGGATAAGAACGGTGGGCAACGTCGGGCCATGTCTGATACATTCGATCGCGTTGTTGATGCATTGAAACTGAACGAAGGCATTGCGGACGACCGACTGAAGGTTTGCTTCCATACATGCCGACATTCCTTTGCCTCATGGCTTGTCGAAGGCGGAGAGGATCTCATTGTGGTCAAAGAATTGATGGGACACAAGTCCATGGCGATGACCGAGCGTTACAGCCATCTTTCGCCGCATACGCTGCAGCGGGCTTCGAAGAACCTCGACAAAAGACTCATAGCAGCAAAGGCCAATGGAGTGAACGGGCAAGAAGAGAAAATCATAGAACTCCATAATAATAAATAGAGACGAATACGCAAAAAAATCACCAAATATTTCTGAAAACCCAAGAAAATGCTGTGATGAAAATAATTTTTATTTTTCAGGGTTTTGAATTTTTTTTCCTTTTCTTCTATATGCAATAATCGCCTAGTCACATAGGCGATATTAATATCCTTGGTTCTCTAAATTGGCCCCACAATTAGCTATCCTATTCCTGCCATATCAGATTATTCAGATAAGGTAAGCGATAATCGCCATTTTCATAATAATTATAATAGTATACGCGATAATCGCATATTGCTTATTTTCTTTTTAGTCTTAATCTCTCATATGGACGTAGCTGCGACGTGACCCTTATTACAACAGCTCTCTAACGATCATGGAGCGAGATTGGTATATTCTCGACGTTGGTGAGTTTGATGAATGGCTTACCTCACTGAAAGAGAAGAGACCATCAGCTTGTAATATCATTGCCGAGTAAGAATCTGCTATAGACAATAATAATATCATCTCAATAGAGCCCGGAGCTACATCATAAGCAGGAAACACGAAATGAATAATGACAAGCTAGAACGTATAGCTAAAGCTCTCTATGGTATCCTTGTTGCCATAATAGGGATACTTACAAAGCAGTTTAAAATAGACTCAGAGGATCTTCTATATATTGTGCGTCGTGTATATGACATATTTGAGACCGATAGAATAGGCAAAACGAAACGAGGCCGGAGAATAACTGGAATGAAGAACATTATAAAATATCATGATAAAATAGACAATCTCGATTGTAAGGATGCCAGAGACATTATTATAAAGTGTATATTCAATGATTTAAAGGATAAAAAGAATACTTCAGCTAAAGCGTTCGAGATTATGTCCAAAGAATATAGTATGCCACAGGAGACTATTAGGGCAATTGTTTACGGGAAAGGCAAAAAGCAAAGTAATACTAGGAACGACTAAAACCTAGACTTCTTGTAGGAGCGGGATCTTGCCGCGATGGGGCGGACAGAGCAGCAACGTCGCGGCAAGATCCCGTTCCTACAAAACGACAAAAATTCCGAATATCATCCGTTCGCAGTATAGAATTCCTAATAAAATAAATTCAGGTATTTAATATATAAGGAATAGATACCTAGGTATTTAATATCTTATCCTTTTATACCTTTTGATTTTAAAGATATACCGATCTATTCTCCTCGTGTACATAAATGAATATCAAAGTAATACAAGAGGAGAAATAAAAAATGCAGAGCAATTGCTGCAAAATTGATGAACTGATCGAATCCTGCCGTCAAGAAATGCCGCCGGTTTTCGAGCTTGTGAGCTTAGATCAAAGAACCGGTGGAGCTCTCAAACATCGAACCATCCACAACCGTCGTTCCCGCCGAGAAATCCCAGCAGAAATCTTTCTCCGCCAAGGAAGAAAAATCCTTGTGCATCGAGATTTATTGCTTTTGTGGTGGAAATCGCAATTACAGATTACCGACTGATGGTCGTACTCAGGTTTAAGAAGAAAAGCTTGGGCCAGCGAGGAGCCAACACGACACCGCTGGCCCATTTGAAAGAAGAATTTATGAATAACATCAATAATTACAATAATATCAATCTTCAGGACATACAATTACGGTCTTTAAGCCAAAGAGAACGCATCTCCGATCTGTCCTCTTCAAACGAATCGATCATGTCTGCTCTTACTGCGGAAACACTTTCCGCAGATACTATCAACGAAACCTCCTCAATCATCACAGGAGGCGCAGAGCAAACAATGAAAGAACGTCAAGAATGCAGAACACCAGACCGGCAATGGCGCCTTTTTCGTGCGCTCTTGATCCTCTTGAGGCGTCAATTTCTAGCTGGAGAGATCAGCATTATTATTTCAATAGAAGGTTCTCACCATGAAACAAAATGATGAAGCCTACAAAGCCATCCAAAGAGGATTCAAGATCTTTCCTGTTGCGGCCAATGATAAAAAACCACCGCTCATAAAAGACTGGAACATGAATGCCTCAAGCGACAAGGCGCAGATCGATGCCTGGATAGAACAATTTCCGGACTGCAATTTTGGCCTCGCAGCTGGCGCATCATTCCAGATCGTTGTCGATATTGATCCACGCAATGGAGGCCTCGAGACGCTTAGAAAGCTTGAGGCTGAATTCGGTCCCATGCCTGCCACACTCATAGCGATCACACCAAGCGGAGGCTTCCACTATTACTACCTTGGCGTCTGTCAATCCAAGACCAATGCTCTCGGTCCTGGAGTCGATATCAAGTCGGCTGGAGGATACGTCGTTTTGGCAGGATCAAAGAGGCCGGATGGCGAATACAAGTGGGCCAATAGCACTCCTATAGCAGGATGCCCTCCCTGGATCTTATACCGTGTTGGAGCTCCGCTCGAGAGAACCAAGCACAAAGAGCCTGCTATCGATCTGGATCGGCCGGATTCAATCGAACGCGCAAAAGCCTACTTGGAGGCGTTTGCGAAACCATCGATTGAAGGCCAAGGCGGCGACAACAACGCATACAAAGTAGCATGCAAACTACACAATCTTGGCGTAACAGAGGTTACCGCGATAGAATTGATGCTCGAGCATTGGAACGAGCGCTGTGAGCCTCCTTGGAGCGTTGAAGAGCTGCAGATAAAAGTCGAGAATGCATACCGGTACGCAAGGCTGCAGGCAGGCCATCTGCATCCAGACGTCATCTTTCCGGCGCCTTTGCTCCAAGCTGTTGATCCGGAGCAGACAGAAGCTCCTCCGGATGCGCAGCAGTCAGAAGCGCTCGATCTGTTTGCCGGTAGCTTCGACTTGGCGCAAGAGCCGATTTGTGGCGTGGAACCGATTCGCGGAGCTGAATCCGAGCCAGTGCGGCCTTCAGCAGCGGAGGCGCAGAGCTTTGCGCTGCAGAATGCGGCTTCAAATAGCGCGCCAGGTGCAACGCCAGGTGCAGCGCCGCTAGATGTAGCACCAGGTGCAAACATCTGGACGCCGGAACCGAGAGATAACCGCATAATAGTACTCCAAAATAAGAGCGTAGCAGATATACGAGAAGCGGACTTGGAGCCGCGCCGGTGGATTCTCGGATCGCGCTATCTGGCCGGATACTCAACGGTCACCATCTCTCCCGGTGGAGTCGGAAAATCCTTATTGCTGATGCTCGAGATGGCCGCTATAGCACTCGGGATTCCGCTCACCGGAGAGCCAGTCCACATCCAAGGACCGACGCTTTATCACTGTACAGAGGATCCGCTCGATGAGATAGAGCGCCGCTGCGTAGCCATTGCCAAAGCATACAGCCTCGATATGTCGCTGTTCAAAGACTTCCACATCTCCTCTGGAGTCAATAATCCGCTGGTCTATCTGACCGAGTCCGGAGGTGAATTCGTGATCAATGAGCCTCTGGTTAAACTTACGATAGAGACGATCAAACATTACGGCATCGTAGCGTTCGCCGTGGACCCATTCCTTCGAGCCCACGCGGTCGATGAGAACAGCAACGGTGCTATCGATAAAGTCATGCAGATCTTCTCGCGGATCGAACAGGAAACCGGAGTCGCATGCGCTCTGGCGCACCATACGCGAAAGCGAAGCGGACCAAGCAGCGGAGCCGGAGATGCGGACTCGGCCCGTGGCGCCAGCTCACTCGTCTATGCCTGCCGAATCGCGCAAACGCTGGTTCCGATGACTGAGAAGGAAGCGGAGGCCATTGGCATTGCGCCCGACAGGGCCGATTGGTTTGTGCGAATCGACGATGCGAAAAAGAATTTGAGGCCTCCCGGTAAGGAAACCCGCTGGTACGAAAAGATAAGCGTTAAGCTCGATACCGGGGATTATCTCGGAGTATTGAAAGTTGCAGAGTTCACGCCGAAGACAGTAGCCCGCAAACAGAATGTCCAGATGCTTGAGCGGATCGATAAATACTACATGGACTTTGTGACCGTCTCCGAACTCGGAAAGATCATGAGAACAGACGGACTCGAAGGCTCAAAGAACACTGTGATCAAATCGATCAAAGACGCCATTGGTGATGGCGCCGTCTTCAACGGATACATCTACTCCATAGAGATGCTGAAGAACGAACGCTCGAAGCCAGCTTTAACGGTTGTGCGCCGGAGCATCGAAGAGGTGCCGGATGAAGTCGGATGAAACTGAAGTCAGAGTAGGTCAGAGTAGAAAGTCAAAGAAAGTCAACTGACTTTGTCTGACTTTCTCCCGCTTTGTTTTCAAGGCGAAAAGAGACGCGGCCGGAGAGGAGAAAGTCAGGTCAAAGAAAGTCAAAATTACCACGTTGACCACTGACTTGCTTGTAATTCCGGTAACTTAGAGAAAGTCAAAGAAAGTCAACGCCATGTGGCCTGACCAACCTCTGTAAGTTATTGATATTACAAGCAAGTCAGTGGTCAGACAAAGTCAAAACCTATATAGAGGAAAGTCTGAAACTGACTTTCTCTATATAGGTGTTTAGGTAGGTCGAAAAGAGGATGGTTTGAAAGTCTTTTATAACGACAACGATAAAAACAGTCAGAAGTGGACGAAGAGTTTAATTCGCAATCGGTTAATTGCGGATGGAGTTGTGGATGGTTGTTCGATTACAGATCTCAAATCAGAAACTCTCGAAGCATTTAGTAGAGTTCATTTGTTCGCTGGCATCTCGGGCTGGCAATACGCGATGCAAATCGCAAACTGGCCAGCCGAGTTGGAAGTCTGGTCCGGCAGTTGTCCGTGCCAGCCGTTCAGTTGCGCCGGATCGCGGAAAGGCTTCGAGGACAAAAGGCACTTATGGCCTGAGATGCGAAGACTCATTGACGAGCGCAGGCCTGCAGTCATTGTTGGAGAACAAGTTACGAGCAAAGCTGGCAAGGTATGGTTCTCCGGAGTACGTGCTGACTTGGAAGAGTTGGGATATCGGTTCGCAGCCGCAGATTTGTGCAGTGCGAGCATCGGTTCTCCGAACATCCGACAAAGGCTTTTCTGGTTTGCCATCAATCCTGAAAGGCTGGCTCACTCCTCAAGCGCTGAGCTTCGATCAGTCACATCAGCCGGGAAAGAACCGGCAGCAGGATGCGACCGAGAGGATAGCTGGCTGGCCGATAATAGAATACAAGATCAGATTCGCAAATTAACAGCAGAGAAGGACTTCGCTCTCCAAGAACCAGGAGCCAATAAGGTTCAAAAAGATCGGCTGAAGCAGATAGACGAAGAGATAGAACGGCTGAAATACTCATCTCCACGGCTGCCGGAGCGGGCGACGACAGAAGGCCTTTTCGATGTTCTCGAGAAAGGAGGAGGTGGAATAATCTTATTGTCAGAATTCGGCCCCTGGGTCAAAGCCATGGAAGCTAGCCATAATGCAACTTTCAAGGCCACTATGACTGTTCTTTATGATGTTCCTAAAGACTACAAGGAGGTGACCAGAGGCGGAGGATACCGGGCCATCCAGTATCCTTTCATAAGCGTTTGTGGAGTCTCCACGCTTGATTGGGTCCAGGCAAACTATAAAGAGGATGATCTCGGATCAGGCTTCCTTCGTTTTTGTTCCAGGCTATCACGATCAAAAAGCATACGGAGCCAGTTCAGGCAAAATGCGCATGTTCGGTTTTGGTTTGTGCAGCTCGTGTTTTGCTCATGGAGAGGAGCTCCAGAAGGCCATAGAGGAGAGCATAAAATCATCCGTACAAAAAACCGAGCCTGCCTACGCCGATATTCTCTTTACAGATGAAGGAGAGTGCTTGCCAGTCGTGCATTTTTTATGGCCGACCACGCATTGATGAAGCAAGCGGAATGCTTTTGCCTCGCGAACTCGATAAAAAGAATGGAGAACAGCAATGGGCGGTAGAGGATCTGGATTGTACTATCGATGGAGCAAGAAAGGCACCGTAGAAGGACATCAGCGGCTCGACGTCATGGCGCTGCATAGAGAAAGGCGGCTGCAGCCAGGCGCTCATATCGAACTGGTGCGTCGCTCTCGCCGCCTTGTTGATGGCCGGAGAGACGTCAAAGAAATAGTCCATCTCGCATGGACTGAGTGCAATTTTGGAGGCAAAAGACCGTGGTTTCTATGTCCTGGTTGCGGTAGGCGTGTAGGCGCGCTGATAACCGACGGGTCTCTCTTCAGGTGCCGGCATTGTTACGGCTTGGTGTACAGGAGCCAGCAGCAGTGCAGAGCGTTTCGGCTTCTGAACAAGGCGCAGAAGATTCGTGAGCGTCTTGGCGCCAGTCTGTGTATGGCCGATCCTATCAGGCAGAAACCGAAAGGAATGCACTGGAAGACTTTCCAGCATCTGGTGGAGCAGGAAGCCAAATTCGCTCAAATCGCCTGTGTGGATTTACTGGCTCGATTGAAGAAATGAACCGGCAGTCTCTCTTGCGCTGGTGAATCACAGCCGAAGCGGCTCTCATCTTGTTTTGAGACCTCCTGTACGTCGAAAATGGACGTACAGAAACCGTGTAGATTGTTTGTATGTGGTCAGCCTGTTTGAGAAAAATGGCTTACAGGCACGATTAACGGCCTCGGAATTAAAAAAGCGAAACCGAGAGTCAGGAATCAATCGGAGCCACTACTTCAGCAGGCCTTACGGACCCTGCCCTCCAATTATCACATGCTGCTGCCTTTCGGCGTCCTCAGTTTCGCGGATCTAAAATAAGCGATCTTCGCACAAAGCGCAAGAGATGACTTCTATTTTAGTCTCTTCTTTACCATGTCACTCATTCCGGCCCATAGCGGAAGATCTCACTGTTACTTATGCTGAAGCGTCAAAGATGGAGAGCCGCCCACTAAGAAGCGCAAAAAGAGTCTCTCGGAACTCATCACTATGATTGAAGGCGTTTAGGCATCATGGCAATGCGGGTTGAGATGAAACACGCTGGTCCGCGAGAACTCATTTTTTAGAACTGCAGTCCAATTGAAATATCAAATGGCAATCCTCGGCCGAATAACCGGAAAGTTCAGCGATTCCAGAACGTGCGATCCATGCGGCGGTCAGCAGAACAATATCCATAACGTCATCCTTGGAGACGATGAAGATGAAAAATTGCTCGAGGCCAAGCCAAGAAGCTTAAAGCAGCAGATAGATTTCTTTATTAATCCGGTCAATCCGCTTCTCAAAGCAAAAGATAGACTTTGGCATTGAAACGGTTCGGAGCAAAACCAAAAATGAGGCGAACCCTATGAATAAAACAATCACACAGCAAGTTCAATGAGGCCGGAGCAGAAAAGGCTCCGGAAATTCGAAGGCTCAAGGAACTCGAAATCGACATAGGCCTGGCTTCAATGAGGCCGGAGCAAAAAAGGCTTCGGAAATACTCGGTAGACGGCGAAATGATCGAGATCTACAGCCGGCTTCAATGGGGCCGGAGCAGAAAAAGCTCCGGAAATCCGATCTGGATGTGATCGAGCTTTCGCTGAGCATCGAGCTTCAATGAGGCCGGAGCAGAAAGCTCCGGAAATTCATCATTAAGGCCGCAACTGCAAACACAAACAATGTCCTTCAATGAGGCCGGAGCAGAAAAGCTCCGGAAATCACAATTCGAGTGGCACTCTCATATTCGCCCGACTTATCGCTTCAATGAGGCCGGAGCAGAAAAGCTCCGGAAATAAGGGAAGACGGAATTGGATGAGGCGAAGGCTAAGGTGCTTCAATGAGGCCGGAGCAGAAAAGCTCCGGAAATCAGGCATGGGAGGAATATGTTGCAGCGCCTTCCGTATCGCTTCAATGAGGCCGGAGCAGAAAAGCTCCGGAAATAGGTTGGCAGAATAGAGGTTGGCAGCGCGGAGGTTGGCAGCTTCAATGAGGCCGGAGCAGAAAAGCTCCGGAAATACCGGACTTGCATGGGTGCGTTTTATAGGTCAGGGTCTGCTTCAATGAGGCCGGAGCAGAAAAGCTCCGGAAATTTGGGTGAATGCTCCGACAGGGAAGCCGCTCTACGTGCTTCAATGAGGCCGGAGCAGAAAAGCTCCGGAAATAGCTTCTTTGCCAAGCTTTGCTATGCAAGCCTTTGCAGGATTGTTTGCGAGAGCTTATTAAACCTGAGCTCAAGTCCTACACATATTACTCATCACGTTTCTAAATCATTCAGTCTTTCTCCTGGTTTTCAAAGAGCTTACAAGCTTGCGAGCGGTGCCGCAACTTCTGGCGCCACATAAGCGCTCGCAGCAGGCAGGCAAGAAAAATTGGAATGCTTCTATCCTATCCGCCAAATCCATCGAACTGCAAGTTGAATGTCATTGTCAGAGAAAGAAATTCTTCAAAACCACGTATCACAATTTCTTATCAGAGCCTCCTGGACTATCCAATCAATGACGCAAGCGCCATGTTCAATGCGGCTACAACCATTCTTCCGCACGGCTGAAAACTTGGTAATTTCCTTTTTCGGAGCTGCCGGTACGTACGCGGCGACAACGGAAAACAAGCTCAACGCCGCGTTGTTTCAGATCACTATTAATCGGATGAACGAGCAACGAGCGCAAGGTATCAAGCGAGATCGGATTGCTCCAGATAGGCCATGCAAACCAGTCACCGCTATTATCATAATGGAATCCCGCAGTGTGAAGTCTTCCACCAATGGCAAAACATGGAAACAGCGGAAGCGACTGGCTGGCCAGGTAGACGGCGACGCTGACGGAGCGTTTCTTATTGTCGTTTGTAGGCTCTTTGTTGCGCAGCGCATGTAATCGCTGCATTTGAGGATCCCAGCCAAGCGGGTGTTCATCATCTTCATACCGCCATGGACCAAACAGCGCTTCCTCTATCTTCTCGCGAACCGCTGAAGCTATCTTGCCACCTTTCTGGCGCTTCGTTAACTTCTTGGCAAGTTTTCGGCCTTTTTCGTTTAATAGATCCTGCTGTCCGGAGGTCATGAGAAGGTGACTGTTGCTGATAACCGTCTGATCCTTTTTTTTACGTGTGATCAGATCGCTGCCAAAGCCTGAGAGCATCTCTGCGACTGTTTGCTCTCCTGCGCTGTTTCCTAGTCTACAGATGATTTCTTTGCCTATCCTCCGATAGTCCTCGACCTTGGCTTCGGTTGTGGTGAGGCTATACTCATCAAGGCAATCCAGGTATCGCTTGGCAGAATCCGCAACAACCTCGATTATGCGGTCGCGCAAGGAGCTCTCTGTATCAACGCAACTCGTGGAAAAGCATGCCGTCCATGGTCCATTACTGCCACCACTCCGGCGCCAGCTCAGCTTTGACTCGAAATCCTGGTTTGCAACTCGAAAGAGACCGCATGCCGCAAGAAACCCGATAGGATTATTGCCTTTTAATCCTGTCAGTTCGAGAGAGATCACGGTGAGACTCCTTATTTCAATACTGTCAGCTGCTCTTTAGCTGATGCGACATGATCGGCCGTAATCAGCATTGCCTCCAGATAGGCCAGGCCCCACCAGCCATAATGACGTATCATATGCCAGAATAGGTCTGTCCAGCCGCTATCGAGACGATACAGTCGATGATCGCTGCTCACTGTGATCTGCATACCGTCATGACTGCGAGCCACCTGAATCGGATGCAGTTCTTCACTCTCCGGGACTACAGGAGCAAAAGGTCGTCCAAAACCGTGGTGCGTGCCTATGAGTAGCTTGGCAAGCTCGTAGATGCTTTTTCCATCGTTTCCACTGTACGCTTCCTCAAACAAGCGAACTGAGACGAATTCATGCCTCAGACCGCGAGAATAACCATAGCGGCTGCCATCCTGTCCACTGCGGGCCGATTTAGCCAGAACATGTCCAGCTGACAGAGCCGCCAAGGCTTTAAGCTCACTGCCACGCAGCCATGCCTGAAAACGCCGGTCGCATTTACCTTCATCGTGCCACTGAGACGCCAAAGAGAGTGCATCCTGGAACTCTTCATCGAGGCCGCAGTGATAAGCGAAATTTGCCGCCATCTCTTCGGTATGCAAGCTGTGATCTTCAAGGAGGACTTCACGTCTGTCCGGCATGAACGAAGTAGCATTGCTGGAAGGATCCTCCTGTTCCAAATCCTCTGGAGGAGCAGCCAGCTCTTCCGATAAGAGCACCGGCGCGGCGGCAGCTATGACCAAGCCATCCATTTGCGGATAGAAGTTGATTTGAGGTTGATTTGGCGCTCTCAGCAGGGCTCCGATTGCCGCTTCAAGAGCTGGTTGAGCCACGAGCTTTAGAAGAATCGATAGAAGATTTTTTATGGAAGACAAAAGGCTTGTCTTCTCCACTTCCGAGACTGTTAGGATGCCGTGGAGCAGTTGCTTGAGCTTTTTCTTTATTGGTTGATCAGTGACAAACGCATCAAAGAGCGAGTCGGAGAGGCGGAAGCGAAGCCTCGGGCGCCTAAAGGCATTGGCTGGATAGGAGGCAATGAGCTGAGCGAGACATGCCTCTGCGACATCAGCCACAGGAGTATTGCTGGCGGGATTCCAACCGAACTCGTCGGCGCCGCCGTATTCGGCGGGAACTATTATCGTGTCGCCCGGTTTAATCGCCTCAATGTCTAACACATCGTCTGGACCGAGGACTTTGGCGTCTTTTGCTCCTCTCCAGCGGAGAACGCGGCGGACATTATCTTTGCGGTCGCCTTCAATATTTAGTCCGGCTCCTTCGACGTCCGCCACTTCAGAGCTCGCTTGATTTCTCAGCCATGCGCGGAATTCGTATATAGGAATCGGCAACGCCTCACGGATAAGCGGAGGCATAAGGCTAGCGATGCTGTTCCATACCTGATGGTTTCCTTCATTGAGATCGGCCCTCCAGATAACCAGTACGTCTGCGGTGGAATCGGCCTGACCGTGGAGGAACGGCGCTATGTCCGGATCCGGCGCAGGCAAAGGATTTGTTTGGACCCATGCGTCAAGGTGAGCCGGAAAGAGCAAAGGCGCAACCTGTTTTGGCGCCAGCATCCGCTGCAGCTCTTCGTGATCTCTTGAGAGCTTCGTATCCAGCTGGTTGACGCCGAAATCAATCCACATTGATTTTTTCTTTCCGCTAGCCTCCGTTATCGCATTCTCTTTGAGCCAATTCCATGTGTGGGCGATGGCATTGCCATAGATCGGATCCTGCGGCTCACCTTCATCAAGCTTCCTCAGTTGCTTCTCCGTGAAGACCTGATCGCTTTGGATGATGGCACACGCTGGAGAAGGCAGGTTTTGCTCATAGCGTCTTCCGAGACGGTCCAGTCGACCGAAACGCTGTCGCAGGCAATCGAGAGGCGCAGCTTCCGTCACGAGAGCATCGAAGTCAAGGTTCGCTCCAACTTCTACGGTTTGAGTGGCAACGACAAACAACGGCTTGTCAGGCGATTTCTCTCGGCCAGCTTTGATTTGTGGCAGCCACTCCTTCAATAAGCGATCACGGTCATAGGGCCGGATACGGCCTGTTAATAGGATTGTCTTGTACTGCGGATCGCCTTTAACTCCTTTCCGTAGTTGGTCAAATACGAGCCTTGCTGTGGCGACACGGTTTACAACGATGCCTATAACCTTCGGCAGACTATCTGGAGAGGTTATTAAAGCCTCATCCGAGTTGAGCCATTTCTTTGCCTCTGCGACAAGACGGGATACAAGTATCTCACGGTTCTTCTGCCGCAACTCACGGGCTTTGCGCGGATGATCCTTCTTCGTAATTGGCTTGACTTCAACCTCGATAAGCTGTGTTTGCTTGGTTGCTTGCAGCCTCGGAGCAAGCCTCTTGTCATTGCGCATATCATCGGTAAGTCCGAACGCGTGTTGAGTCGGATCGCCCGCCGTTGCGGACATCCGCACAATGCTTATGTGGCGACTCTCAGGCAAAGGCGATTGCTTCGCTCTCTGCTGATAGCGCCTAATATGTGCAATCGTGTCAGCAAAGACCGTGGAGAGATGAGCCTCGTCCAGTATGATTCGCGTATCGAAGGCAAGCAGGGCGGCATGCACTGGACGAGCTCTTGGACTCACTCCGTAGCCTCGAAACAATAGCCGTGAACCAGTCTGATCGACAGTTGAGATGAGGATGGAAGGAGTAAGCGGATCGTTCGTCCAGCCGTCATCTCGGTAGACGCCGCCGCGAAGCCTGGCAACAAGAAGCGGTTCGGCCGGATCGGCTGCAAGGCTGGAAAGTCGTTCCGCGACTGCCTTAAGCGCCGGTTCCACGCGATCTCCTTTTACTGCCGACCGGATTGCTCGCTGGAGGAGTCGTGCGTGTTCTGCTGCTTCATCGACTACAAGCCGCCGATCCACCACAAAACAAATGCGGCGAGCAGCGCTCCGCTGTTTTGGTTCTCTTCTTGCCTGGAGTGACAATTCAAAAAGCGCCAGATCGAGCATGCTGGTCTTACCGCATGCGGTCGGCACGCTGATCACATCGGGCCAGCCTCCGGTTTCAAGGACTTCTCTGGCAAGAGCCTTCTGCCAATCGAACGGTTCGTATCCATGCACAGCCTGGAAGAATTGAGCGAACTGCGTTGCGGCCGACTCGGACATCATGCCTCCTTCAACGGTTTCATCAAGCCCAGACCCAAAAAACGCATACAGCCAAGAGCAACCGGTCCCTGAACGGCACGATCAAATCGTATCGTCACATGCCTCAAAAGATGGCTGGTTCTTCCGTTAAGCCTAGAGCCGCCTCTTGCCTTCATTTGCCAGCTCGGAGGCGCTCCGTGAAGCGGCGAATGGCTATCGGAGGAGATCTCGGTCACTAAATCCGGATCAATGCCTAGCATGCGGATGCTCTCGAGGATAATTCCAGGTTCGCCGCCTGTTTTCTTTTTAGGAAAATGACCAAACACCATGGGCGTCGCCGTAGTCCAGATCCTCGACGGCCCCAACCAGCTCGAAAGATCGAGAGTAGCAATCGGTGGATCATCCGCCGGAACTTCCATCAATCGCCATGTGCCGATACCTGGAATGCGGAGGCCTTTTTTTTCCAGGCGAAGCAGTCCTGCCGCAAGCAACTGCAAGGCCTCCTCAGATGGATTGCGCGGCACGAGCACCGCCACTCCTTTAATCGTTCCATCGGCATGTCGCACCCGGGAATGGACAAAAGGCAGAGCGGCAAATGCTATGTGCGGCCGCTTTGTAACAGAGGAGTCAGGTTCGTGGCCGCTTATGATAGCAGGTATTTTAGAGTAACAGTTCCGGGCGTCCTCAGGCGCTGGAATTCCATTGCGCCAGTTGTCGCATCCGCAGGCTTCGTCATGAACACATCGGATCAAAGCTCTACGTAAAGCGTGCGTGATCTTAAGCGTCGATTCTATCGCTAAAGTAGGATCGCTCGGCTGCGGTCTGAAGATGTACATGCGCTCGAGAATAGTATTCGCAGCTTCCGTTTCCTGCGGCTTAAAGGCAATTTCTCGATACCTTCGCAGCAAAGACGGCTCAGGTTTTCCTCCGTCACGCTTATACTTCTCGATCAGGTAGTCAATTCGGCCATCCTCCGGCACTCGTAGCTGAACCTGGCCTAATGGATCCGGCGCCAAGCTGACAGGAGGAGGATTATCCACGATGCTCACCTGGACCAATGAGCGAGAACGGCCAAGATAAGTCACATGCCTGCAAATCCTTCGGAGTACAGCTAAATGCTCGGCCGGTTCAGCGTTCGGCCAGACAAAATGCACAACCGGGTCGTCAGGTATAACTGCCGGGACAGGCAATGCCGCTCTTTTGCGGAAAACCGGTATCAGGTTTAGCGCAGCTTTTTCTTTTTTGCGCTTCGCCTCGACCGGATCTTTTGCTCCCTTCGAGGCTTCAAGAGAGACAGGAATCTCCGTTGGATCTGGATTGGAGGGCATATGCACATAAGGCGCTGACCGGGTTTGTGCTTCAGAAAAGGCCAACTCCGGGGCCTCACATTGGGCTAGCCATCGCAAAGCGTTCTCCGCAGGCTTTGGCAGGTTTCCTTGAGCCTCACTGCCATCCGCCAACTCTGAAGCTGCGGCAACCAAGGCTGAATAGAGCCGGTCCGGGTGAGGCGGCCACTCAGCGGTCGAACGGTTAGGATCGTCGTGTCGAGTCGCCATGCAGACCTTGGTAAGATATTCAACTCTCAGCGCCAGCATCGAGTTCCTCCTCACTCTCTTCCTCAGGGCCTCTCGCATCGCTGCGTTTCACCAATTCGAGCAACTGTGGCAATGGCTGAGTAAGAATGACCTCACGCTGCCATCCGAGACTGCAATTATCCTCTGCATTCTTGATTGCTTGGTCGAGCATTCCACGAAGCTCATCAGCGCTGCCGAGCATGAAGGGTCCAGGACTGCCTGAACCTCCGATCTGCTCTAATAGAGGAGCACTCTCTGGAACCAGATCGCAGCGCGAGCGCAAGCAGTAGCCATAACTCTCATGCTGCAGCGCCAAGGCGTATATGGCGAGCGTTGCGAGCACGGTTCTCGCCGCGTTGTTCCGCTCATCATCGTGATTGTCTTTGATCGGAAAACGCAGGCGCCGGAGCTGTGCAAGGGAGAGAGTCCAGGTATGCATGGCGTATTCCATGGTGACACCACCTGCCTTTATGGCATGCGCCTCAATGTTTCTTCCGCTGAGGATGTCGGGCAGGAGATTGAGGTGCTGCTTGCGTATCTCTGCACGGTCTCCAAAACGCTCAATATCTGGCGTCACATTGCCATGGACTATGTCTGAGGGCTTTCCTTTGCCGAATAATTTATGTTTCTTCTGAGCATCTATTTCGATGTTCTCTTCTTCTGCTCCTATCCATCCTCCCTTTTCATCCTGCAAGGCCCATCCACCGCCCTTACGCCGATAGATCTTCGCTGAATCTGCTCGGATGCCTAATGGATCGATGCGACTGCGGGTGCGGACACCAGGGACAATATTCACGCCTATAATCTCTGAGACTACCGCACGCGGGATTTTTGCAGCGTTTGCGCCTTCGCCACTTGTAGAGTCCCACGTTCCAAACAACAAGACCGTTGGACAGTATTTGTAGAAAGCAGTGGCATGGTGAGGTCGTGCACTGACGATTTCCTTGCCGATGTTAGATTCACGAAAGCTTGAGTCGTTGAGACGGCTATCACGAAGAATGGCGTCATGGATGCGGTGTGGAGTTGTAAGTGAAGTTATCCAGCCGTGATTCTCGATATGTAGCGCCACTATAGGCAAATCGCACTTTGGCGCTTTGGCATCGACTTTCATTTCACGCCAAGTCGGTAGAAAAGCGTCTAAGAGAGCTTCCTCCATGCGATTGGCCTGACTTTGAACGCTATCGAGCAGCACACAGGGCACGATGGCATCGCCAATCCTTCGATCTTCGACCGCATATACTCCTCCGACGTATGTAGGAGGAAAAACTTTGCTGCCCGGTCCACCAGATGGCTGTGATTTTGTAATACTTCTAAATGCTGCAGCATTTCCTGCTACGGCCCTCTCAATAACTTCGAGAGTCAACTCGTCTTGCATCCGGTTCTCCTTTCGACACTTGTATTGGCTTCCTAAAATGAGGTGCTTCAGGGATTGCTCACCGACACAATTCCATTTCAACTCTTTCATGCACCGATGGAAATTCTTCCATCAACTCAGCAGCGCCAATCGGACAGCGCAAATATTTGGATATTCATTCATTGGCATAATTTTCATGCGGACGGAGCGTTTCAGTGATAATGGCCGGAGTCTGGCCGGCAACGGCGACAAGTATGTTTTTCTTAAGAGATGGAGCTGAAGGCATCGACTCACAAGACTCTAGCCTCAATGGGCGGAACGTTCAAAAAAAGCAATGAATTCAGTCCAGGATGATGCAACAAACGTGTAAAGGTTACCTGATAAGTAGCAGAGGAGGATGGATTGCACAACTCTAAAATAGTTTATGTCGAGATGGCATTGATTATGGATCAGCGGAAAGAGATTCTTAAATTAGTAAAAACGAGGCGACGACCGCGGGACAAAGCGGGACATATGCGACAGCCCTACGAGAGATAACACGTCCTTTTAAAAAGCGGGACAGGAGCGGGATAAAATAAGGCGGGACAAAAAAGAGGTTAGCGGAATTTCCGCTAACCTCTTGATTTTCTTAGCGCGCCCGACAAGATTCGAACTTGTGACCTACGGATTCGTAGTCCGGCACTCTATCCAGCTGAGCTACGGGCGCTAAATGAACTTTTTTTGTCTATCAGAGTTCCCCGATGGAGGCAAGAAAAAAAAGCCGGCAGTTCTTATTTTGGTCTTTCGACGGAACAAGGAGTCCTTTGACTGGCTGACACGGCATAAATCGCTCATCCATGTCGTTCTATCATCTCAATCAAGAAGACCACACGCTGAAACTTATCATCACTACAAATCCTTATCTCTATCCAGGCGCATGGTCCACTTCAACGCCGGCCATCTTGAACTGAAGGAGTATTCCCATCCATCGAGCAAGGATAGAGGGCGAGAGAGGCTTGAGATGTACAAAAAAGTCTTTCGTAAGAGCGGAAATTTTACATGATATATGACGCTTAGCCGAGATCAGGCCAGGCTTCCAGGTATTTCCTTTTCCTTGTCATCAAGCTCCACCATTTCGCCGGTCACAGTGAAAACGACGCGCTCACAAATGTTGATCACTCTGTCCGCAGCTCGCTCGAGATTGTGAGCGACCCAGATCAAATAGCTTGCGCGCTCGATGACCTTGGGATCGACGATGATGTAAGTCATGAGCTCACGAAATATCTGATCGTAGATTGCGTCCATCTCGTCATCTTCGTCGGGTATGGCCTTGGCGAGATCCACGTCCCGATCCACAAAAGCATGCAGAGACCGGTGGAGCATTTCGCAAGCTTTTTCCGCCATGCGAGGGATATCAATCAGGGGCTTAAGAAGTGGAGCAGAACCGATTTTTAAGGAAATTCGGGCGATGCCCTTGCCGTAATCGCCAATCCGCTCCAATTCAGAGGCAATCTCCAAAATCGCAGCTAACAAACGCAGGTCGCCAGCCATAGGCTGTTGAGTGGCTATCAACACCAGCACTGCGTGCTCAATGCTAAATCGTTTCTGGTTCAAGAGCTTATCAGCATCCACGATATGGCGCGATGCTGTGAGATCCCTTTGCTTAAGCGCCTCGACAGACGTTAAGATGGCTTTTTCCACCATTAGCCCAAGCTCAAGAAGCTCACCCTGTATCCGCTGTAATTCCTGCTCGAAGATTTTTCCCGCCATACGCCGTATTTGCACTCCATATCATGATGACAATCTTGAGCTTCTCTTTTCAAGTTCAAAGGCGCCCCCAACGATAGCGCCGGAGAGCGTTCCGATGCACCGCCTCACGGTCGCGCCAAGGCAAAGAGGCTCATAAAATAGAAGCCGCATTTAATCAAAATATAATTCTTGCCTAACGCCGCGAAAATTCCAGAAGGACGCAAAAGAAAAAATTTCTGCGACCGACAGCTATCCAGCTCGTCCCGTGATGTAATCTTCGGTCAGCTTTTGGCCGGGGCGTGTGAAAATCGTTTCCGTCACGTCGAACTCAACCAATACTCCCATCCAGAAGAAACCGGTCCAATCTGAGACGCGGGAAGCCTGCTGCATGTTGTGGGTGACGATGACAATGCTGTAGTCTTCTTTGAGCTCCCGCATCAATTCCTCGACTTCCTGCGTGGCGATCGGGTCGAGCGCCGAACAGGGCTCATCCATGAGGATGACTTCGGGCTTGACGGCAATGGCGCGAGCGATGCAAAGCCGCTGCTGCTGGCCAAGTGAAAGAGATTGAGCGTCCTGCTTGAGCTTATCCTTAACTTCATCCCAAAGGCCGGCCCCACGTAGACTCTCTTCTACAATGCCCGCAAGATCCTCTTTACCCTTGTGCAGCCCGAGCACGCGCGGGCCAAAGGCAGTGTTATCGAAGATCGACTGGGGAAAAGGATTGGGACGCTGAAAGACCATTCCGACGCGCCGCCTCAGATCAACTACATCCGTACCGCGTGAGTATATATTGTTGCCGTCGAGCAGCACTTCACCCTCCGCTCTTGCGCCGCGTATCGTATCGTTCATGCGGTTCAGGCAGCGCAAAAAAGTGGATTTGCCACAGCCCGACGGACCGATCAGGGCGGTGATCTGGCACTCCTGAATGTTCATAGAAATATCGGACAAAGCAATTTTGCTTCCGTAATAGAAATTCAGATGCTCGACTTTAATTTTTTCCATCTATCGCTTCGCTATCCAAATCTACCGGTAACGTAGTCTTCCGTGCGTCTATTCTTGGGAGTAGTGAATATTTCGGTTCCGGGCCTGTATTCGATCAATTCTCCCATGAGGAAGAACGCGGCGTAATCGGATACGCGAGCGGCCTGCTGAACGCTATGGGGAACAATGATGATGGTGTAGCTCTGTTTGAGCTCGAAAAGGGACTCTTCCACCTTTCTTGTCGATATCGGATCAAGGCCGGAAGTAGGCTCGTCGAGAAGCAATATTTCCGGTTCGAGAGCGAGGCTGCGGGCGATGCAAAGCCTCTGTTGCTGACCGCCGGAGAGAGCGGTGGCAGGGCTGTCGAGCCGATCCTTCACCTCATCCCACAAGGCGCCCTGAATCAGGCTCCGCTCCACGATTTCATCCAACTGGTTATGGTCGCGAATGCCGGAAAGCTTTGGACCATAGGTAATGTTTTCCCGAATGGTTCCGGGCAAAGGCAAAGGCAGAGCGAACACCATGCCGACGCGCCTTCGCAAGCTGGAAACAATTGTCCCCGCGGCATAGATGTCCTGGCCATCGATCAGGATGCGCCCGGTCATCTTCGTACCCTCGACAAGGTCGTTGAGGCGATTGATGAGGCGCAAAAGCGTGGTCTTGCCTCCTCCAGCGGGGCCAAAAAAAACGGTAATCGCATTGGCGGCC
Organism: uncultured Syntrophobacteraceae bacterium; assembly: GCA_964578835.1. Classification (GTDB taxonomy): domain Bacteria; phylum Desulfobacterota; class Syntrophobacteria; order Syntrophobacterales; family Syntrophobacteraceae; genus CAZOEL01. The sequence continues at coordinate 22,662 of CAZOEL010000058.1, forward strand.
ACATCTAGCGCAATATCGCGCAGCACAAGGTTTTCGCCATAAGAGTAGCCGACTTTTTCTATGCATATCTTTGGCTCTACCATTGTCTTTTCCGCCTGAAATAGCTGCGAATGACCGTCGCCACGAGGTTCATGGAGAGCACAAGAGCAAGGAGCACAAGCGCGGTTCCGTACTGGACGTCTGCAGGCATTCCGGGAACCTGCGTGCTTATTACGTAAAGATGGTACGGAAGCGCCATTGTTTGATCGAAAGGAGACTGCGGAAGGCGTGGAAGATAAAACGCGGCCACTGTAAAAAGGATGGGCGCGGTTTCTCCCGCAGCGCGAAGCAACCCCAGGATGACGCCGGTGATAATGCCCGGCAGCGCCTGAGGCAAAACGATGTGTCGAATGCCCTGCCAGCGGGTCCCGCCGAGACTGGCGCTAACAGTTCGAAATTCGGTGGGAACGGCGCGTAACGCCTCCTCCGCCGTGCTTATGATGACAGGCAGGGTCATGATGGCGAGAGTCAGAGCCCCAGCCAAAATGGATGTTCCCATTTCCATGAATAGGACGAACAGCCCCAGGCCGAAGAGGCCGTAAACGACCGAAGGAATGCCAGCAAGATTGACGATCGCAAGGCGTATGCAGCGGGTGAGCCAGGTGTCGCGAGCATACTCCGCCAGGTAAATCGTTCCGCCAACTCCTACGGGAATGGCGGCTAACGCCGTTCCGAGCGTGAGCAGCAGCGTGCCGACGATGGCTGGAAAAATTCCGCCCTCCCTCATCCCGTCATAGGGCATGGCGGTCAGAAACTCCCAGGATATCGCGCTCATCCCCTCAGCGACTATAACTCCAAGAACGAGCAAAATGGGAGCCACCACGACCACGGTAATTAGAATCAACAGGGCGAAGCCTACTCTCTGCTGTAGGTAGCGGTTCATTAGCGAAGCCCTCCTTTGCGCCGCTTTTTGAAGATGGTTGTTGCGGCGGCGAGGTTTATGAGAAAAGTAAGGAGGAATAGAATAACCCCAATACCGAAAAGAGCGTGGTAATGAACGCTGCCCTGGGCGACTTCGCCCATCTCGGCGGCCACCGTGGCAGTCATGGTCCGGGCGGGTTTGAACAGGGAGTCGAGGCTCAGCGGCATTCTGGCGGCGTTTCCCGTAACCATCATCACCGCCATCGTCTCTCCGATAGCGCGGCCCATGCCGAGCATTACCGCAGTCACAATGCCGGACCGGGCGGCGGGAACCACCACTCGCCAGATCGTCTGCCACTGAGTGGCCCCCATGGCGAGGCCCGCGTCGCGGTAGCTTTTCGGAACGGTGTCCAAGGCATCCTCCGCAACGCTGATAATTGTCGGCAGAGCCATGTAAGCCAGGACGACGGATCCGGTAAAAACGGTGAGCCCCGTTGGGACATCAAGAGTTTCGCGGATAAAAGGCGCTACAAGGTGCATTCCGAAAAAGCCCAGAACAACGGATGGGATGCCGGCCAGCACCTCGATCATGGGCTTCAGGACTTCTCGAGCCCATTCCGGCGCCACCTCGCGCACGAATACGGCCGTTGCGACGCCAAGAGGCAGGGCGATGACAATCGCGCTCACTGTAACCAAAATCGATCCCAGGATCAGAGGCAGAGTTCCGAAAAAGTTGAAGGTGGGATACCATTGTGTTCCGAAAAGATTGCCGGGAGGGACCTCAAAGACTACGGGAATCCCCTCTCGAAGCAGAAAAATGAAGATGAGCAGCACAAAGCCAATAGTGGAGAAGCCGAGCACTCGAATGAGAGCTTCAATGACGAATTCAAGGCGATTTCCCCGAAGGTTTGCTGTATTCTCCGTACGAATCATCATTTCTTATCTTCACGATTCAGAGGCACGAAGCCGAGCTTGGCCACGAGGTTCTGACCATCCCCCATAATCCACTGCAGATAAGCCTTTACCAGGCCCGTGGGCTCGCCGGCCGTGTACATGTAGAGAGGTCTCGATATTGGATACGAGCCATCGTTCACCGTCGCGATGGAGGGAAGGACATATGCCCCGCCGGCATCCTTCACCACCGACAGCATCTTTTGGTCGGGAGTCACATAGCCCAGGCCATCGTAACCGATGGCATTCGGATTTTGGCGCACCTCCGTGCTGATTCCTTCCGAAGACGGCATCAGAAGCGTATCGGGAGAAAAGAGTAAATTGCTTTTATTTCCCAGTCGAATGACATTTTCAAGGAAATAGACATAAGTGCCGGAGTTCGATTCGCGAGACAGAAGCACGATAGGGCGATTCTCTCCCCCAACATCTCTCCAGTTCGCAATCTTACCGGTATAGATATCCGAGATCTGCTGTAAAGTGAGTCCGTTGACAGGGTTCGACGGATTGACGACAACTGCGATGGCGTCCCTTGCGACGACAAATTCGATCGGAGCGGCTCCGTTGGCCTTTGCCGCCGAGATTTCTTCAGGCTTCATCTCTCGGGAGGCGTTGGCGATGCTCACCGTTCCGTTGATCATGGCGGCGATGCCGGTTCCCGAACCGCCTCCGGTTACCGAAAGGCGCACTTCGGGATGAAGGCGCATGTAAACTTCAGCCCACGCGAGCGCAAGATTCACAAGAGTATCGGAGCCTTTGTTCTCGATGAGCTGAACGCCTCCATGGTTTTGTGAGGCGTTGCTTGCGCGCTTTTCCTCGCAGCCCGCCAAAAGGAGCACAGACAGGAGAATCAGGAAAAAAGGAGGTCGAAGCAGCCAGCCTCCGCAAGGACCGGCGCTGGAAAAACTTCCAGCCTTGAATAAAATGTAGCTCACTCTGATCCTTATCGGCTTCTTTCTCGCATTATCTCCATTGAGCGGCAAACACGCCAACCCGCGCAGCAATTCTCTAACCTCGGCATGCAATGAAATTGCGTCGGAAATTATACGGCGATTTTGTACCATGCTCCTTCTTCGAATGTCAACGCTTCCAGATATCGGCGGCCACAAAGAACAGAAGATGAAAACGATTCAGCAGCCATGACAGAGGTCAGGAATTTCGCTTGACTTTCTCCTTCAGCTTATCATAATCTAACTTTTTGTATTTGCCTTAGATTTCATCCAATTGCTGACAAAAAAAGATGGAAAGACGGCAGGCTGTTGAGTGATAATATTTAAGGGTAACAACGATACTCCGGGACGGGTCGAATTCTCATTTCGCCAATTGCGCGCCGGCGCCCCGATTGATGGCTCCGATTGTGAAAGCTTTCCTATTGCTCCTTATGCCGAAGAGCTCGCTGGGGACGCAGGCGGCTTGTCCGTTTCAGAACGATCCGCCGAAAACGATCTGCTTTCAGCCGGTTGGCGAATAGACTTGCAGTGGTGCGTAGCCCGGCCTTTTTAGGCTGTAATGATCGCAGAAAGGAAGAGATATGAAGGACGACGTTGCAAAGGTTCGAACTTTCGCTATCATCTCTCATGGCGGAGCGGGAAAGACATCTCTTGCAGAAGCCATGCTGTTTGATGCGGGAGTTACAACCCGGTTGGGAAAAGTTGATGAAAGCACCTCAGTCATGGACTACGAACCGGAGGAGGTTAAGCGCAAGCTCACCATCAGCACAGCCTTTAACACCTTTCCGTGGAATAAACATCAGCTCACGGTTATCGACACGCCTGGCGACTTCAATTTCATCTCCGAAACGAAGACCTCGATGCAAGGCGCCGATGCAACCATAGTCCTCGCTGACGCAGTGGACGGCGTGCGCGTACAGACCGAAAAAGTCTGGGAATTTGCCGAGGAATTTGGGCAGCCGAGGCTTATCTTTGTAAACAAGATGGATCGGGAGCGCGCCGATTTTTTTGCAAGGGTGGAAGAAATTCAGAACAGCTTTGGCAAAGTTTGCGTGCCGGTTCAGGTTCCTGTCGGCGCGGCCGAGAATTTCAAGGGCGTTGTCGATGTGATGACCGGCAAAGCCTATCTTTACTCCAAGGGAGACAGCGGCCAGTTTGAAGTGAAGGATATGCCGCAAGAGCTTGCGGATCGCATCAGCCAATATAGGGATGAAATCACCGAGCGCGTTGCGGAATCGAGCGACGAGCTTCTCGAAAAGTATCTGGAAGAAGGCGAGCTCTCGCCTGAAGAGGTAAGAAACGGATTCCGCACCGCCGTGGTAAGTCGCAAGCTGATTCCGATAGCCTGCGGGTCCGGAGCGGCCAATGTGGGCGTTCAGCCTCTTATGGATCTTATTGCGGATAGCTTTCCGTCGCCAATAGATCGGGGAGCGGTAACCGGCAAAGCGGCGCGCGGCGATTCCGAGGTCTCGCGAGAACCGGATCCGAATGCGGCATTCAGCGCCAGGGTAGTGAAGACAATCAGCGATCCTTATGCCGGAAGACTTTCGGTCATGCGCATTTATTCCGGATCGTTGAGCCCCGATTCTACAGTGTATAATTCCACAAAAGACGCCAAAGAGCGCTTTGGCCAATTGCTTCGACTCAAGGGCAAATCTCAGGATCCCATTCAGATCGCCGGCCCTGGAGATATTGTAGCGGTTGCAAAGCTCAAGGAAACTACCACTCAGGATACTCTCTGCTCTGAAAAAGATCCCATCGTGTTTCCGCCGGTAGAACTGCCTCCTGCCATTTACTCCCTTTCCGTCGAGCCAAAGAGCAAAGGCGATGAAGAAAAGATCTTTTCCTCCCTCTCCCGGCTCATGGAGGAAGATCTCACTTTGAAGCTCGACAGAAATGAAGAGACAAAGGAGATGATTCTCTCCGGGATGGGTGAAATACACATAGAAGCAACCATCGAGAAGCTCAAAAGGAAATTCGGGGTTGAAGTAAACCTCAAGCTTCCCAAGGTCCCTTACAAGGAGACCATCAAGGGGAAGACCCGCATCCAAGGTAAATACAAGAAGCAGTCTGGCGGCCGCGGTCAATACGGCGATTGCTGGATCGAAATGGAGCCATTGCCGAGAGGATCCGGCTTTCAGTTCTTTGATAAAATCGTTGGAGGCGTAATTCCCAAGCAGTACATCCCAGCGGTTGAAAAAGGCATTGCAGAAGCTTCGCTCGAAGGCTCTCTTGCCGGTTATCAAGTGGTCGACTTCAAGGTGGATCTCGTCGATGGGTCTTTCCACCCCGTGGATTCTTCCGAAATGGCGTTCAAGATCGCAGGCTCCATGGCGTTCAAGAAAGCCGTACTGGAGGCGAAGCCCACTTTGCTGGAGCCGATCGTGCTTATGGAAATAACGGTTCCCGACGACTGCATGGGCGATGTCATTGGAGACTTGAACTCGCGGCGCGGCAGGGTCCTCGGCATGGATACCAAAGGCAAGAAGCAGATCATCAAGGCGAACGTTCCCCATGCGGAAGTGCTCAAGTACGCTCCCGATCTACGCGCCATGACCGCGGGCCGCGGCATGTTCACCATGAAGTTTTCGCATTTCGAAGAAGTTCCGGGCCAATTGCAGGAAAAAATCATCGAGGCGGGAAAGCAACAGGAACAGAAATAATTCCCATCATGCACTTACGCCCGGAGTGGAGCCGCAGAGGCTCATGGCTCCGGGCGTCCTCCCCACCTGCTGCAATTTCCTTGACTTTGTCCGCGTCATTGCGTTGATCCAGATTCATGAGGTAAGCATTCTATAAGTTGTTTGCCAATTAACGTAGCGCAAAGCATTTGTCGGGTTGGAAAGAATAAGCGAAGCTATGAGCCACTCCACTGTTTCCTCAGATGGGTTTTCCGGATCTATCGATCTCATACAATTGGCGGACTTGATCCAACTGACTTGTCTCGCCGGAATGGCGCTTTCTCTGGATGTCGAATCAGCAGCCGAGAGAGGATGCATCCAGGTGTTGTCCGGGAGGGTTTCCCACGCCGAAGCTGGACATATGAGCGGAGAAGACGCTCTTTTCGCGATGCTCCGCTGGAGAGGCGGCCGCTTTGAAATGCAGCCCCTTGTGGAAAATGCCCCCAGTTCCATAAAGAGGGGATGGGAGTTCCTTCTTTTGGAAGCGATGCGTCTTCGCGAACAGGAGCTAGGGGTTGGAGGCGCAAATATAGGTAAATTAGAAGGCGCGCTCTCTCTGGATCCATCTTATGGATTCAGCGGCGTTATTCGAAATCTTCAACTCAGCGATCTTATTCAGCTTGCGTGCATCGCTCCAATGGATCGATTGATTGAGGTAAGCTCAGAAGAGAAAACCGGCCGGCTTTACATCCAATCCGGACAAGTAAGACATGCGCTTGTTGGAGACCTTCAGGGCGAAGATGCTCTATTTGAGATTCTCCAATGGCCGAGCGGCTCTTTTGTGGTGAACGCTTATAAAGGGGAGGAGGAGGCCACCATCTCAACCCCATGGGATGCGCTCCTCTTTGAAGCCATGCGCAGGCGCGATGAAGCAGGAGGAGCCAAGGACGAGGACGAAGAAGAGGTGGAGGAATCTCTTTACCAAAAAGTGCAGAAGATGAAGGTTGTCGAGAAGATGCGCCTTGCAATGAGAGGAGACAAGGAGGCCAGAGGCCTTCTCATGCGGGAGCCGAGCAAGCTCGTACAGTATGCAATCATAAACAATCCCAGGATAACCGATGGTGAAGTCGCCGTCCTCGCCCATTCGAAACAGGTGGACGAGGAAGTATTGAGGAAGATTGCCGCCAATCGCGAGTGGATGAAGCTCTATCCGATCCGGATGGCTCTTACGACCAATCCCAAAACACCGCTTCCCATCGCCATGAAGCTGGTTTCGACCTTAATGTTCCAGGATCTGAGGATGATCGCAAAGAGCAAAGCCGTTTCGGCGTCCATCGCCCAGGCCGCCAGAAAGCTTGTTACAGCAAAACAGGAATCGAAATGACTGAGCGCTCAGAATCAAAAGCGGATAGGATCATATGCAGCATGACCTCGGCAATAGTAACGATAAGCGATCGAGGCTCAAAGGGAGAGCGGGAGGATGTCTCCGGAGACAAGATTGAAGAACGTTTGCGCAAAGAGGGATTTACCGTTCTTCATCGCGCAATAATCCCCGATGAAGCAGACATTATTTCGGATACGCTCATTGCTCTCAGCGACAAGGAACAATTTGCGCTTATCGTGACCACGGGCGGGACTGGCGTCTCGCCAAGGGATGTGACTCCGGAGGCGACCCTGCGCGTGGTGGAGCGCACATTGCCGGGAATGGCGGAAGCCATGAGGGCGTCCAGTCTTCTCAAAACTCCTCACGCTATGATTTCGCGCGCTGTCGTAGGCATCCGGGGCGCTACGCTCATTATAAATCTTCCGGGAAGCCCCAAAGGGGCCTTAGAAAACCTGGAAGTCGTTCTACCCGCCCTGCCCCATGCTTTGGGCAAAATCCAGGGAGACCCCGCCGACTGCGCAGTCCGATAGGATAGCGGTTGAGAATACGACTGCGGAAGTCTCCAAGGAAATGTGGAGAGGAAGAATGACCATCTTTGCGTCAGATCCTCCTCTCCGCTCCGTCATAAAGGATGGGAGACTATTGGTTGGTCCGCACCTTAAAGATCAATGCTTTCAGGGTCATTCTTGCCTATTTCGGACCGCTTCAAGGCGAATCGTTCTTTGGTCTCAGCTTTCTTTCGCTCATACTCCGCGTTGATTTCTTCGATTGTCCGGTCTACTCTGAAGATATCGGCTTCGACTTCTTCAGCCTGGCTCAGCTGCTCTCTAACCGAGGGCATGTTCTGCCAGTCGCCTGCGCCTTGCCTGTAGAGTCCGTAGACCACAGCGCCCAGTTCCGTATGCGCTTTATCCATTCTCTTGTGAATTCCGCATTTCTTCATCTTCTGGAGCTGAACCTTGAAAAAGCGCAATTTCCAGAAAAAGCAAATGTAAGCGTATTCCAAAATATAGTAACCCATCTTCTTTAGAAAATTCAAAAGCTGCGCTACCACTCCTTTCATCTTCTCCTCCTTTTTTCAGATGTGCGTTAGATGCAGAGCAACACAAGCATCCAGGCCTAAGCTAAAGTCGCCAGCCAAGCACAGACTGTAATCTCTCCTGAATGCGAACGGGATGGCTGCCCTGCCAAAAGAGCCTATGGCAAGAAGGGCAGCGGCGAAACACCGTATGGATCTCAAAAATATAATCTGGGACAAAGCCGAAGGCCTCGCTTCGCGAGACATTCTCTAGAGGTTGATTGCATTGAATACAGCGGCGCAAGGGACGAATCTCATTTTGAGAGATCGATAGGAGAGAGATCAACTCAACGAGTTGTTCCATGGGCTTGTTTGCAGTAAGATGAATCACTTGCGCCTGACCGAGCCAGCGTTGATTCCGCGTGATCAGAAGAAGTCCTCTTCGTCTGTAACCATCAAGCTGCTCCTCTCGCTCAAATCGCTCGCAATGGGCGTCAAAGCCCAGGATGCGAAGCCATTTCGCCAGCTTCCCCAGCATATTGTCAACAATAAAACGCTTCTCTAAGGATTGTTGGCCTTCCATTGAACGCTGTCCAAATCGATCGTCCGAATATCGGCCGGAAAGCCCTTGCGAAAAGACGAAGCCTGGAGGTCTGGAGAAGCCGCCATCCGATCGACTGCGACCTCCATCTTCCACTGCGATGAAACGAAGCTAATCCTTTTGGGGCTTTGCTGTGGGCCGAGCCCGACCGGCGGATCGTAAGAAATTTTATAGCTCCATGGGCCTTCGCGCACTTGAAGGGATTGGAGCGCGAGCGGCTTTCGGCTGATCTCCCACGCAAAGCTCCAATTCCTCTTGTTATCCTTGGCTCGGGCAACCCATCCGGATTTAGATTCCTCAATCCGTATCCCGTCCAATTGATCGTGAGGAATAGTGGCGGCCAAGCTGTAAAGAAGCGTCTCGATCGGGATGGGGACTCCGATAAATTGCTCGATCAGCGTCTCGGCCCGGCCGGCCGAGAAAACAACTTTCTCCGAAGGTATCCAAAGGCTAGATCCGCTTTCATCCGCAGCAATGGCCCCTACTGTCTGCCCCCATAAACTGAATGCTTCCAGTCGAAAATGGTCTGGAGGAGCAGCCAGCGCCACCGCCTGCACGCGACGAAACTTACCCTTTGTGCTTTCCGCATTGATGCGCACTTGCGCCGTGTAACGGCTCCAATACAGAGTCCGATTTCGAAGCATCGGCAGCAGTTCATCCCGCACTTCCGGGAGAAGAGGCTCGACGGCCGTCGGGCGCACCGCGCATCCGCCTAGAAGGAGCGTCAAAGCAAACAGACTAAGAAATGCAAAAGTATAAAGTCTCATTGCAGATGTTTGATTTTTCTTTGAACCTTATCGGGCTCTGTATGTTGAAGCTGCAGCGCCTTCTGGTAAGCCTCCAGAGCTTTGCTCTTCCTGCCGAGGCTTTGATAAATATCACCCAGATGCTCATGAATCACCGGATCGCCGGGCACTCTCTTTATGGCTTCAAGTATGACTTCAAGGGCTTTCCTGGAGTTGCCCATTTTGAAATATACCCAAGCCATACTGTCCATGATGTAACCATCTTCGGGCTCCAATTCCAGAGCCGCCTTGACTAATTGTTTTGCTTCAATGAGGTTGACGCCCATTTCGGCATAAGTGTAGCCGACATAATTGAGAGCATTGGCATTGCGCGGATCGATAGCCAGCAGCCTCTGCATCGCCTCAATGGCTTCCTTTTTGCGATCAAGCTTGTCGAGAATTATCCCTTTGCGAAAAAGCAGCTCGGTATCCTCGGCTGATTTTGTAATGCCCGTTTCCAGCGCCTCAAGAGCCTTTTCATACTGCTCCTGCTCTTCATAGAGAATTCCGAGATAAAGATAAAGCTCAGCAGCATCGGGTTGCTTGCTTATAGCTTCCTGCAAGACATCTAGCGAGCTCCGATGGTCCTTCATTTTCGCAAATATTAGAGCAAGGCGGACCTGAGCCGTCGTCCACAACGCGCTGTTTCGGGAGATCAGGCGAAAGCTCAGAATGGCCTGATCGAGATCGCCTTTCTCTTCGTATGTAGTGCCCAGGTAATACGAAGCTTGATCGTACTGGGGCTGATCTTTCAGAAGCCGCGTGAAGTCCTGAATTGCAGCTTCATAATCCTTCTGCTGGAGATGTATGATGCCAATCTTGAGCTGGCTTTCCAGATCCTTGCGGTTCAACTTCAACAACTGTCTGAACTGCTGTAGAGCTTCCTCCGACTTGCCCTGACGCATGAAGAGGTTCCCGAGACGGGTATGGGCCTGCACGCTAGAGGAATTGAAGGAGAGGATTCTCAGATAGATCTTTTCAGCTTCCTGATTCCTGTCGGTTACTTCGTGGATATAGGCAAGGTCCAATAATGCGTTCTCCAATGTGGGATCGAGAGAAAGCACTTCCAGATAAATGGCTTCGGCCTGGTTGTAGGCCTTCATATCCAGATATACTCGAGCCTTGTAATAGAGCGCCACGGGATTATCGGGCGCCAGCGCTCGCAGCCGGTCGAAGACGCCTACCGCCTCTTCAAAGCGATTCTCCTGAGCATACAGCGCCCCGAGAAGGAGATAGGCGTCTTCTTCCGAGGGGTCAATTTCGATGACTCGCTCGTAGGACTCTATCGCTTTGTCGTTTTGACCCAATCCGGCATAGATCTGGCCGAGCAGCATGTAGGCGGGCTTATAATCGGGAGTGTTTGTGGTGGCGCTTTGGGCGAGTTTGAGCGCATTCTCAATTTTTCCCTGCCTGACATACAAAATGGATAGCTCCGTAAGCAGCATCGAGGAGCGAGGCTCTGTTTGCAGGGCTTCGTTATAGGCCTCTATGGCCTTTTCTATATCGTTGCTGCGCATGGCGTACTGCGCGGACAAATAATCATAGTAGCTTCCCGCGCGTGGAAGCGATTCGCCCAAGCGAAGAACAGGAGAATCATCTATGAAGGTAGCCGGGTGGACGCCATTATGAGCGCAACCACCTACGAGCAACAGCAACGAGCCAACAAAGGCGGAGAGGAAGACATTCATAGGAAACGCAATCCTTGCACTACAGAGCAGAAAACGTTATTAAAAACAAGATAATAAACTGTGCTGCACTATCACATTTCTTGCAGGGAGTCAACGCCTTAGCCTTCATCGAAAGCGGTTCTCATTTTGAGCTGGACAAAGGCGCGCAGAGCGGACGCTTCTTTTCGCGCCAACCGAAAGAGCAAAAAAAACTGCCGCACCCGGGATTAAGCATCAGCATTCCGTTCAGACTTTCTTTTATAAGTATGCAGGGATGGCATGCAATCCAAACATCGATCATCTTCAGGCAAAAATGCGCGAAGTCTTGTATTTTTCATAAGAAATGACTTAGCTCTCCGCTCTTTGATGGAAGACGATTCATAGATCTGTGCTGTATAATAAGGATCACGTTGAATGCCGCATGGGATTCATCGATAATATTTTGTTGGAACCGGCGATGGGTTGCTGCTGATGCTCGACGAGATCCTAGAGCGCAAAAACACACTAAGTTGCGGAAAGAGAAAAACATGTCCGATTATCCCAGATTGCGTTACGGCCTTGAGGCCATGCCCTTCGAGCATGAGAACCAGCGGATGGTTCTCATTACAGACAGGCTCGGGTTTTCCAAAGAATCTCTGCTCGTCGCTCAACCGGTTGCGGAGCTCCTCATGCACATGAATGGAGAGAATTCCCTTCGAGATCTTCAGGCGCTTTTCATGCGCAGAACGGGGCAAATTCTCTATATGGAAAACCTGGAGGGAATTCTGGCAAAGCTTGATGAGCATCTTTTTTTAGACAACGAGCGGTTTCTAAGGTTTTTTGCCGAAGAAGCCGTCCGTTTCAGGAAGGATCCGGTACGGAAAGCGCAGCATTCCGGGATCAGCTATCCAGCCGAAGCCGATGCTCTCAGACGGCATCTCGATGGTTTTTTTTCGCTCGAAGCGGATGGTCCCGGCTTTCCGGAAAAGGAAAAAGACAAACGTCGGCTGGTCGGTTTGGTTGCGCCGCATATCGACTTGAGATCCGGGGGGCCGTGCTTCGCTCATGCGTATAAAGCAGCCTTCGAAGCTGTTTCGCCTGATGTCTGGGTGATCTTGGGTACAGGGCACGAGCTCGTGGAAAACTACTTTGCGATCACTGACAAGGACTTTGAAACGCCCCTAGGGACCGTGAGCTGCGATCGGGAATGCTGCGAAGAGCTGATCCGAAAGATCCCTAAAAATATACTCGCCGGCGAGTATGGCCACCGCAGAGAGCACTCGGTGGAATTTCAGACCGTCTTCATCGCTCATCTGCTGCCCGAATCAAGCATTGTGCCTCTGCTTTGCTCCTTTTCCTTAGAAGACTGGGAAGCAGACGGGCAATATATTGACGAGACAGCCTCCCTACTCGGCAACCTCGAAGCGATCTGCGGCGGAACCGTCGGGTTCATTGCCAGCGTCGATCTGGCGCATATCGGGCCAAGATATGGAGATCGGTTCTTCCCCGACCAGGGAGTCATAACGGATCACATGACATCGGACAGGCGCCTTCTCGACGCGCTGGAAAAATGCGACGCCCGGGAGTTTATCGGAATTCTCGAACGGGAGAGAAACAAACGACGCATTTGCGGCATGGCGCCACTCTACATGCTGGCCAAGATTCTCGAGGGCAGGGCTTCGGGGAAATTGCTCCAGCACAGGCATGCTACAGTAGATGAGCATAATTCATTTGTCACTTTTGCCTCCATGGCTTTCTATGAGTAGAGGAGCGGTTGCAGAGGTTATCAAGGGACGCCTGATTCTTGATGCTGGATAATCTGGCGCAAGCTTCCGCTAAGGAGAATCGAGGGGCGGCGGAAACGCCGCAACATCGTCTATGTGCGTGGCGCCGGAGAGCAGCATGACAAGGCGGTCTATGCCCAGGGCTATCCCGGCGCATGGCTGCAGTCGTTCAATGCTTTTCAGGAAGGTCTCCGGCATGGGATAAGCCTGAAGGCCCTGCAACTTTCGCATCTCCATAACAGATTCGAAGCGTTGCCGCTGCTCGGATGGGTCCGTGAGCTCGCTGAAGCCGTTGGCAAGCTCGATGCCCGCCCAATAGAGCTCGAAGCGCTCGGCGACGGTTGGGAATCCGGGCTTGAGGCGGGAGAGAGCGGCCTGGCTTGCAGGATAATCGGCCAAGATGCAGGGGCTCGGAAAGCCGAGGCGGGGCTCTATCTGTTCGACCAAAGCCAAATCGAAGCGATCCTGGTCCACGCCGTCTTCAGGCTCCCAGCCTGCAAATGCAAGGAAAGCCTCTCGAACTGTGTAGTATTGCCAATCGCCCGCGACTTCAAGCCATTGCCCCTGATAGTGACGTCCGGGCATGAAATTGGAAGCCTCGCATACGCTCAGGAAAAGATTCCGGCAGTCTTCCTGCAGGGCCTTGTAGTCGGCGTTCAAGCGGTACCACTCGAGGAGCGTGAACTCCGGGTGATGGCGTCGCCCCTGCTCCCCCTGCCGAAAAACGGGTGAAATTTGAAAAATCCTGGGATAGCCAGCCGCCAGCAGGCGTTTCATATAAAGCTCGGGGCTGGTTATCAGAAAACGGCCGCTGCCGGCTGGGACCGCATCGATATGCAGTTCCGGAGCCGGCGCCGCGGTAAGGCAGGGAGTTTGAACCTCGAGGAAGCCCTCTTTTTCAAAAAAAGCGCGAATTGCCCGCACAATACGACAGCGAAGCTCCAAAAACGGGCGCTTTGCCGCCAATTCCTCCCGCTCGTCCATTTGTTTAGTACTTAACCCTTTCCACGTAAGCCCCGGATCGGGTATCGAGCTTGAGAACTTCTCCCTCTTCAATGAAAAGAGGCACTTGAACGACATAACCCGTTTCGAGAGTCACCGGCTTGGTTGCGCCGGCCGCCGTGTCGCCTTTCACCCACGGATCGGCGCGAACGACTTTCAACTCCACAAAGTTGGGAAGATTGATGCCGATTGGCCGTTCCTGAAAAAGGAGCATGCTCACCACGAGGTTTTCAGTAAGGTAATTTCTGGCGTCTCCAACCTGATCCACGCTCAGCTCAAATTGCTCGTAAGAGCTGGTGTTCATGAAATGATAGCTGCTTCCCTGCTCGTAGAGAAACTGCATATCCTGTTCTTCGAGGTCGGCGGAGTTGAACTTGTCGCCCGAGCGATAGGTGCGGTCGAACTGAGAGCCGGTGATCATATTTCTCAGGCGGCAACGATAGAGCGCCTGGCCTTTGCCCGGTTTTGAAAATTCAAAGTCAACAATAAGATAAGGCTCGCCATCTATTTCCAGCTTCAAGCCTTTGCGCAATTCGCCTGCAGTAAGCGTCGTTCCCATATTCCCATCCTTTCTTTCGCATTGATTACCAAAGTTAAATTCCTTATTGTAATAGGACTGACTTGGGTGGGTCAAGCTACTTCAATCCGGCATCACATCTGGTCGGGTTCATTTATGTCTGTTGCGCGCGGGTCTGGGGAATGGAGGCTGGCGTTTTTCACCCGGAGATCTTCAGTGGAATTCAAAACGGGTCCCTGGCATAAATCGTAACTTCACTTGAAAAGGAGACAAGAAACCATGGGCGAAATAATCGGAGTCAAGGCAAGGGAGATAATCGATTCTCGCGGCAATCCAACCGTGGAAGCGGATGTGATGCTGGACACCGGCTTTATGGGCTCAGCCGCCGTTCCTTCAGGCGCATCCACGGGCTCCAGAGAGGCTCTCGAGCTGCGGGACGGGGATTCCGGGCGCTATCTCGGCAAGGGAGTGCTCAAGGCGGTCGAAAACGTAAACGAAGTAATCGCCCCAGAATTGATGGGATTTGACGCCAGAGACCAAGTGGGTCTGGATCAGATCCTGATCGAGCTCGATGGCACGGAGAACAAGGAAAAGCTTGGGGCCAACGCCATCCTGGCAGTCAGCATGGCGGCGGCGAAGGCTTCGGCTGCCGAGGCCGACCTTCCTCTTTACCGTTATCTTGGTGGAGTCTCAACCTATCTTCTGCCGGTTCCGCTCATGAACGTCCTGAACGGCGGCGCCCATGCCGACAACAATCTGGACATCCAGGAATTCATGATTGTTCCCGTCGGAGCGCCTACATTCCGTGAAGCGCTCAGAATGGGAGCGGAAACCTTCCATCACCTCAAAAAGGTGCTCAAATCCAAAGGCCTGAATACGGCGGTGGGCGACGAGGGAGGGTTCGCTCCGAATCTTCGCTCCAACGAAGAAGCCATGGAAGTGCTCATGCAGGCCATCGAAGCTGCGGGCTATTCGCCGGGAAAAGACATTTTCATCGCTCTCGACGCCGCAGCAAGCGAATTCTACAAGGACGGATGCTATCAACTTGCCGCTGAGCAAAAACCCCAAAAAAGCGCCGAAGAGCTGGTCGAGTTCTATGAAGCGTGGGCATCTCGCTATCCTTTGATCTCGCTCGAGGACGGCATGTCGGAAGGCGACTGGCAGGGCTGGCATGCTCTGACTCAAAAACTGGGGAAGAAGGTCCAGATCGTGGGCGATGACCTGTTTGTGACCAACACCAAAATCCTGTCAAAGGGAATAGCTGAAGGCGTAGCCAACTCCATACTCATCAAACTGAACCAGATAGGCACGGTGACGGAAACCATCGCTGCAATCAACATGGCCATGAAGGCGGGCTATACGGCTATAATCTCTCACAGGTCAGGCGAGACTGAAGACACAACCATAGCCGATCTTTCCGTAGCTTCCGGCGCCGGCCAGATCAAAACGGGCTCGCTTTCCAGAACCGATCGCATAGCCAAGTACAATCGACTGCTCCGTATCGAAGAGGAATTGGATAAATCCGCATGCTACGCCGGTTTGGCAGCTTTCAAGAAATAGGCTCCGCGCCAACTCCGCAGGCAATGGTAGATTTTTTCCTGCCTGCAGCGACCTACGGCTTGACAAGGATTCGTTTTTTATGTAAACGTTAATTGTTTTGGACGAGGCGGCATAGCCAAGTGGTAAGGCAGCGGTCTGCAAAACCGTTATTCACCAGTTCAAATCTGGTTGCCGCCTCCAGAAAATTCAAGGGCTTGGCCGATGAGGTTAGGCCCTTTTTTTCTCTCCTGAAATTCGCGCTACCGATTCCCCTCCTTCCGAGCGCATTGGCTCTGGGTCTTCGTTCAGACTTGACATCTCGCCTCAATGCATGAAATGAATGCTTTGAAAAAAGGTTTTGTTTTGACAGCTATTCAGGCCAAATCCATGCGAGCTTAACTGATTGAAGGCCTTCTGATGATGAAGATAGTCCTCGTATTGTCGGGCGGAAGTCTCGGCGCTCTGCTACGCTATGGGGCGTCTCTGCTTGCCGCGAGGCTCTTTGGAGCTGGATTTCCCTGGGGCACGCTGATTGTCAATCTATCGGGCTGTTTTCTAATCGGTCTATCCTTCTCGATGGCGGAGCGGGGCAGCAATTTGATGTCCCCTTCCGCGCGGCTTTTCTTCGCCACGGGTTTCCTGGGAGCCCTCACGACTTTCTCTACCTTTGCCCTGGAAAGCGTCAATCCAGTGAGAGCCGGCGCCAACCTCACCGCTTTATTGAACTTCCTTTCAAACAACATACTGGGTTCGATACTCGTCATTCTGGGCATATGGACGGGCCGCCTAAAATAAGAAGATGTTTTCGCCCAAGATGACAAAGCCGTACCGGATATTATGAGAAGATACGTTCACACAGTTATCCCAGAGACATCCATCAAAGAGGCAATAGGAATCATTGATTAAAACGACCTCCTGCGCGCAGCCGGTCGTGGATGGTGAAGGGCGCTTCCTGGGCGTTATTTCGGACAGAGATCTCCTTGCCGCTTTTTCGGAGCCACATCCGGGGATGCTGGATTGCCTCATGAGCAAAATGCCGTTTGTGGAAAGATGGTTGGAATAAGGCGAAATCGGCAGTCATCTTCAGGGGAAGAACGCTGCCGAGGTCATGAACGTTCATACTGCAACCGTCAAAAAAGACGCCGGCATCGATGAAGCGATCAGGCTGATGACCGAGAAGGGGCTCAAGAGCGTGCCGGTTCTGAGCTCAGAAGGCAAGTTCAAAGGTTTGATCAGCCGGGAATCACTGCTGCGAACCGCTTTTGAAAAGCATTGACCCCGGCCGACATGCAAGCAGACTCGAGCTTGAGCTGCCTTCTTCCTTGCACGCTCCGGATTACTTTTTGTGCTCCTTGTGCTGTTTGTGCTCCTTATGCTGTTTATGTTCCTTGTATTTCTTAGGAACGATGGTCACAGTATCCGAAGCTTCAAAGGCAACGCCATCGGTAGTGGCGCCAATCAAGGTCAAAGTGGCCGTAGTAGCGCCGCCAGCAGCCAAATCCTCTATTGCAGGCGCAAGATCCCGAGTGCTGAAGTGAAGCATCAAGTCCATAACGCCGTCACCATTCACATCCACCAGCGAGGACTTCACCGGGCGGGCGCCCTCCATGGCGGTAGTATTAATAGTGATGGCGTCAACATCAATTGTTTCAGCCTCAGAATCCCCAAAACAGAGCAAAGCCACGGGCAGTTTGCCGCGCGATTTATAATTGAAGGGATTCACGTCGCTTCCCGGTTTGACATCAAGCTGAACATTCGGCTCGGCAGACTGCGGCGTCACCAGCAGAACAAGCTTTGCGGTCGTATCGCCAACGCTGTCTGAACCGACTTCGCCGGCGCTAACAAAATCCGTCTTGACAACTGCGCAATCCACCGAACTGACAGCAAAGCTCAAAACCTCCACTTTGTTTCCACCCACAACGATGAAAGGATTGCTTGCATCGGCGGGCAGGAAGGAAGAAGCCAAAGAGGCATTGGCGTTGAACGCCGAGAGCTCTGTCTCCGTTGCTCCATCCGTTAAAGTGAGTGTGACCCCAAAGTAGCCATGCTCAGAGAAAGCACCATTAGCAAAAAGATTGAAGATATGGACTCCAGGTTCGAGTGCAAGGGTAAATCCTTCTGGAATATCACTCAGAAAGGCCTCGTTGTGCCTCACTCCCAGAAACGCGGTTTCGTTATCCGATGCAAAAGCCACGGGCGGGTTGAGATTTACTTCCGGCGCGCCCGACTCATTGACAACTTGAAGCTCGACTGTGGATAGAGTAGTAGCCGCCGAGACCAATCTGCACATTGCGAACAGCACCAGAATAGACAAAGCGAGATTTCTTGACTTCATTTCATTTTTCCTTCCTTGGCTTGATTCAATCAAGACAATTCGATGAGCTGTTTTGCTTCAATGACCAGACTACCCCCTTCCTCGAGACAGTGAGGCTTCTGATATCGTTGCCCAGTCACGACTAATCCCGGGAGAATTCCTTCTGAAGACTGCGCGCGCAATCGGACGTAAGGCAAACAACCGGCGCTAGCACTACATCACGTCGACCATGGTACTACCGTATACAACGCAAGCATATTAAAAGTCACAGAAAGCTTTATCCCTCAACCGCACAGAGGCTCGAGCGAGGTCTTCTCAGCCTGCCTTTTCAAGCATTTTTCAACCGCCCTCGTCACGATTAGCCACTTGACGGTCATAGCGCGCTATGTTCAGTTAGAACCTTTATGATGGAGATTGAGAGAGGATCTAAATAGAGAGTATTCGAGGTGGAACAAAATACTAGGGCCGATTTTTACCTGCCAGTCCTCGGCTTGGTCGTGGCTATGCTCTTCTGGGGAAGCTCTTTCATTGCGATGAAAATTGCTCTGTCCAATTTTGATGCGCCAATCGTAATGCTTGGCAGAATGTCTGTGGCGGCGTCGATTTTTTTGGCTTTCAGAAAGCGCTTTGGGAAAATCGAATACAGAAAAGGAGATTGGAGGCTGCTTGGCTTCATGGCTCTCTGCGAGCCTTGCCTCTATTTTTCTTTTGAAACGCAAGCCCTGAAGTTCACTTCCGCCTCCGAAGCCTCGATGATCACATCTCTGCTTCCCTTGATGACGGCGCTGGCCGCCTGGCTCGTTTTGGGCGAAAGAATCACAAAGAAGTCTCTCATCGGGTTATTTATCGCCTTATTCGGCGTGATGGGGATTACTCTGTGCAGTGAGCCATCGGAGAGAGCGCCTCACCCTCTACTGGGAAATTTTCTCGAATTGATTTCCATGGTCTGCGCAACCGGCTATACGATAATGAGCAGACATCTTGCCGGTCGTTACTCCGCTTTCTTTTTGACAGCCGTTCAAGCCTTCGTAGGCAGCATATTCTTCATGCCCGCGGCGCTTTTTCCCAATATGACCATCCCGGCGCAGCTCACCTGGAAAGCCCTGGCTCCCATCGTCTATCTGGGAGCCGTCGTGAACGTATTGGCCTACTTCCTCTACAACTATGCCTTAAGCCGCATCCCTGCGAGTCAGGTCTCTCCATACGTCAATCTCATTCCCGTTTTTTCCATGCTCATCGGGTGGCTCATACTCAATGAGCAGTTGACTTTCTTCCAATATGCGGCTGCAAGCCTGGTCCTGGGAGGGAGTCTCGCAGGCCAGGAGCGGCGGACATAACAAGGCCAAAAAGCACGGGCGCCCAGCACCGTCCACGCGCCGGCCTTCCGCTCTTCGAGAACTCCTTTCGCTCTAAGCTGCTTTCTCCCAAAACGCAGTCTTTTGCGCAGCAACAGTCAATGATTATCATAATAGAGGCTTCCACTTAAATACTTGTCAGCATAAAAGAAAGCGAGGTGACGCGGATGTTATCATGTGAAATCCCCAATGAAGATTTATTGCCGTCTCCAGTGGTTCATCTGCAGATTGAAGATCCCAACTGCGATTTCGATTGCGCCTTCGCGGCCGCATATGACAGAGCCGAACAATACTGCAATACTCCAGAATTGCTGAGTTGGTACGACAAGAATAGTCAGAGCCACTTTCCTCGCGGCGAGTGCTGTCTGGAGGGCGAACCGAGCTGGGTTGCCTTCGCGGAAGGGAACAAGGCTGAGCTTACAGTGAATATAAATGATGAGGAATATGTATTCATTTTCCGCGAGGAACAACGCAAATCAACCTAGAATCAGGCAATGAAGAGCCGCATAAGGGGGGCATCCCCTCTTGGCGGCTCAATGGCCGATAAGCGTGGGAATGACAAAGAAGGCGCCCGTTTGGAGTTGCGCAAAGAACGGCGCTTTTCCTCTTCCGCCAAAGGCCGCATGGGTCAATTGTTCAGGATATGGAAAGCTCCGCCCAATCTGCGTACGAGGCTCACAAAAGGCGCGGGCAAGGGCGCTTCACGATCCGCGATCAGAATACCGAGCTCTTTAGCTCGAACAAGAACCGATGAGCTATCGACCCCTTCCTGATAGTCACAGAGAGTTTGCATACGGAGTGCATCCGTCAGAGGAATGAGCATTTCACTGAGCTCCTTCGAGACGCCAAGCAGCTCCGCTTCAATACATGCCTTATTTTCCGCGGCGAACAGCGCGAAAGAAATCTCCTCGTTGGGACTTCCAAAGAGATCGTTGATGATAGCTCCCGCAAGTTTGTTGATATGTGGCGCATCACGCTCGGGATACTTTGCGGCGAGATAAACCTTCAGCTTCTTAAAAAATATCATCTTAACAACGTCGATTCCCTCCCTGATGATGGGAATCAGTTTACTCTCGACTTGCTGCATGGAGATCCTCCAATTCTATCCATATCATTCCGGCAATTCGCAATCTTTTATTTCATAACAAAAATCTAAGGCGAAACTCATCCGGCATAAAGGCCTTGCATTTTTTCCCGGACAGGTTGGGGAAAGCGGTCCTTAAAGTTGCAACTCTCGCTTTATACCATCTTGCCGCCCGAAGAAAATATGTTTCTCTTCATTATCAAATGAGCATATCATAGGGTTGTGAGGACACGCATGGAATGGTTATCCTTACGGTTACTACGGGTATGGATATTACTTCAATGGAGGTTATTGCGGATGGTAAATGTCCTATCAGAGCGCCCACGCCGCCAGTTACCCCATCGAAAGTCAATAAACAAGGTTTACATTGTCAACCACTCGGGAATCGCAATCCGATTCTCCCCTTATGGATAATCATTAGCCTGATGGTCGTAACGAATCTGTCCGCCGGAAAGCTTTCACTCAATAAGCCGCTCATATTTTGGGTTAGGATTGTTTTGGGATTGATATTTGCCTTTGCAGGCCTTGATAAGCTTTTACATCCCGAGGCATTCGCCAAAATAATTTATAATTACCAGATCTTGCCGGACGCCTTCATTGGCGCAGCCGCCGTGATCTTGCCATGGCTTGAACTGCTCCTGGGAGGCATGCTCATCACAGGACTCTGGATGCATGGAGCTTCATTGCTTGCCAATATGCTTTTGATATTGTTCTGGACCACTTTGGTCTTCAATATGGCGCGCGGGCTGGATGTGCATTGTGGTTGTTTCAGCACGAACACCAGTGGACGCCCCCCCATGGGATGGTATTTGGTCCGAGATTCCATTTTTTTGGCTCTGGGCGCCTTTCTTTTTTACAGCACATTCATAAAGCCGAGGGTCCACAGCGGGAATACCGGCTCCCAATTATCGAAGCAGTAAAGATCGTCCTCTTATTCCATTCCCTTTGAACGCAGACGCGCGCCCGCCGGAAGTCAAATGCTTGAGTGGGAGAATCCTATGAAAGACTTCGCCACTAATCGCAGGGATCAACGAAAGGCAGCCTACGCCGGGGTTGCGCTTGGCATTTCCTACTGGATAATCGAATCCATAATAGATACGCACGTACATGATCTTGGTCCATTTATCGAAAGAGCGCTCTCGCCCGACTTGAATGAGATGATGATGCGCTCTTTGGCTTCAGGACTTCTCATTGCTTTTGGCTTTTACGCTCAGATCATGATCAATAAGGTGGAGAGGGCCGAGGAAAAGCTTGCTAGAATGAACGAGTGTTTCTTGGCCTTTGGACCCGATCCGGAAGATAATATCAACCGTCTCACCGCTCTATGCGGAGAATTGCTGGGAGCAACGGCCGCTTTCTATAATCGACTCGAGCAGGATCTGCTGTGCTCGTGGGGGCAATGGAATCCGCCTGCTGATTTCACTACTGCAAGATCCCCCGAAGGATGCGCCTGCTATGACGTGATACAGCATGGCGATGAGAGAGCCCTGGTAATACCCGATCTTCAGCAGAGCAAGTATGCCGGCGCCGATCCTTCCGTGCTGCGGTACGGTCTGAAGACATACATAGGGCAGGCCGTAAGGCTGGGAGATGAGGTGGTTGGCTCTCTCTGCGCGGTGTACAAGGATGACTGCGCTCCCGGAGAGGAAGAAAAGAAATTCCTGGGGATCATCGCCGCGGCAGTCGGCGTGGAAGAGGTTCGCAGACGCTCCAGAGGCGCTTTGAGAGACTCTGAAGACCGGTTGCGGCATCTTTCAGCGCAGTTGATATCGGCTCAGGAGATGGAAAGAAAGCGTGTGGCGCGCCAACTTCACGACAGCATCGGGCAGTCTCTGAGCGCAATAAAATACAGCATCGAGGAGACTCTGGAGCAAATGGAGCAAAATGGCGCCGATCACAACGTCAAGCGCCTGGAAGCTGCCGTTCCTTTGATTCAGCAGGTTGTGGACGAAGTGAGAAGAATGCAGAAAAGCCTGCGTCCTTCCATGTTGGACGATTTGGGCATTATCGCCACGATCTCATGGTTCTGCAGAGACTTTCAGACGATTTATTCCGGCATTCGCATTGAAAAGGAAATTGAGATCCACGAAGACAACGCGCCCGAAGAGTTGAAAACGACAATTTATAGAATCATGCAGGAGGCTATGAATAATGTGGCCAAGCACAGCAAAGCGGATCTTGCGCGTCTCTCGCTCACAAAAACAGAGCATGGATTAGAACTTGCCATAGAAGATAACGGCTCGGGGTTTGATGTCGAAAAGACGCTTTCCGCGGGGTCGAAAAGCGGAGCAGGCCTGACCAGCATGAGAGAAAGGACCGAGCTTTCAGGCGGAACATTCTCGATAAAGTCTTCAGCTCAAACCGGCACGGAAGTCAAATCCTCCTGGATGTGGGAAAAAATACAAGCTAGAGACTGATCAGCCCTTTTTCGAAAGCATAGGCCGTGAGAGCTTGCGGCGTATGAAGGTCCAGTTTCGCCATCACATTGGCTCGATGCCTTTCAACCGTCTTGACGCTTATAAAGAGCCGATCCGCAATCATCTTGTTAGTGTATCCTTCGGCTACCAGTTTAAGGACCTCCACTTCCCGCTGAGTGAGTCCGGTATCGACAGGTTCAACCTTTTGCGTTTTGACCCCCTTGATGAACCCTTTGATCACTTTTTCAGAAATTCCCGGCGAGAGGTAATTTTTCCCCGAGATTACCGTTTCTATGGCCGTCACCAGCTCGGCTCGCGTCGCGTCTTTCAGAACATAGCCGTCAGCTCCGGCCTGAAAAGCGGCTAGAATGTATTCCTCATCCATATGAACCGTCAACGCGAGAATTTTGACATCTGGAATCCGCTCCTTTATCCGCTCAATGGCTTCAACGCCATTCATTCGAGGCAGTGAAAGATCCATCAGCACCAAAGCCGGAGCCAACTCCTCAACCATGCGGACAGCTTCGACTCCATCCCCTGCTTCTCCCACAACATCCAGTTCAAGCGTCGAGGAGAGCAAAGCTCTCAATCCTTCTCTGAATATTGGGTGGTCTTCGACAATAAGGACTCGAAGTTTCTCATTCATCATAATAACTACGGCCCATGGGGATAATGCCTTCTAAAGCTCCTCGTTAAATGCGAACGTTCGAGAGCGGTCGGTAGATAGGATGTAAGCGCCGCTTATTCTCATTTCCGCCGCTCTTCCAAAGGTTTGGTATTATACTATCCTCATTTGAAGGCAAAAAGTCAACCAGAGCCTCTTGCAGGGCTATCTTGTTCTGTGATGATTGAACAATCGTAACGCCCGGTTAGCCTCTATTCCAGTCACTTCTGCTGTTGGAATCAGCCCTGAAGGGGCGAAATACCATAGCCCAGGGCATCGCCCTGGGTAGGGATCCCGCCATACTCTTCTCCAAGCCCTGTAAGGGCGAGATAACCACT
>CAZOEL010000059.1:0-46291 GCA_964578835.1 uncultured Syntrophobacteraceae bacterium
ACGTTCTGACAGAAGCCCTGAAGTCCCCGGAGCCCGCTTTCGAGGCCAAATCGAAAGAATAGAGATCAGCGGATTGCATCGCTTTTCATGGAAAAACAAAAAAGTAAAGATCTTCCCCTGTTTCCTCACATGATGCAGGCCTGCTCGAGATCCGATGTTCGGATCTCAAGCAGGCCGCTCCGTGCGGCTTTTTCTATCTGACAGCATTTGAAGTGCAAGCTTCGAGTTTGCTGCTTGATTCACTAAAGGTCTTTGGCCCATCAGGGCTTCAAGACGACTTTTATGCAGCTGTCCTCTTTTTCCCTGAAGGCGCTGTAAGCCGATGGGGCGTCACTAAGCTTAAGGCGATGGGAAATAATGAGCGAAGGGTCGATTTCGCCTTGGATGATCCGCTCCAAAAGAGGGCGCATATACTTCTGGACATGCGTCTGTCCCATCTTGAAGGTCAATCCTTTAGCGAAAGCGGCTCCCATGGGAATCTTGTCCACGAAGCCGGCGTAGACGCCCGGAATGGAAACTGTACCGCCTTTGCGGCATGCTTGAATCGCTTCGCGGAGCGCTTGAGGGCGATCTGTTTCGAGCCGCACTGCCTGCTTCACCCTGTCATAGACGCCTCCAACGCTTGTTTCGTGCGCCTCCATGCCGACGGCATCTATGCATGAATCCGGGCCGCGCCCGCCAGTCATCTGCTTGAGCGCTTCGACTATGTCTTCGTTTTCCTCGTAATTAAGAGTCCGCGCGCCTGCGAATTCTTCAGCCATCCTGAGACGTTCGGGAAATCTGTCTATCCCTATGACCAGCTCGGCGCCGAGCAGGTAAGCGCTCTTCATCGCGAAAAGCCCGACCGGTCCGCAACCCCAGACCGCTACGACATCGCCCGGCTGTATATTGCAGTTTTCCGCCGCCATATAGCCCGTCGGGAAAATATCTGATAGAAACAGAACCTTATCATCTGGAATGCCGTCCGGGATTTTGATGGGACCGGAATCTGCGAAGGGTATTCGCGCGTATTCGGCCTGGCCTCCCGCGTATCCGCCGTACAAATGTGAGTAGCCGTAAATTGCGGCTCCCGAGTAGCCGTTCATTCCCTCCGCCATCCATGCATTGGGATTGGCGTTATCGCACAAGGACCAAAGTTCTTTCTTGCAGTAGAAACAGCGACCGCATGAAATTGTGAAAGGTACGACCACCCGGTCGCCGACTTTTAGGCCGTTTTCTCTGCCGACTTCAACCACCTCGCCCATGAACTCGTGGCCCAGGATGTCGCCTTTTTCCATGGTGGGTATGTAGCCGCCATAGAGATGAAGATCCGACCCGCAGATGGCCGTAAGAGTGATTTTGATAATGGCGTCGCGAGGATTCAATATTTTGGGATCAGGGACCTCCTGGACTCGAACGTCGCCTTTACCGTACCAAGCAATTGCTTTCATAGATTTATCCTTCCTGGAAGCGAAACGCGGTTTAGCATCAGGCCGCCTTATGACTTTCATCCAGATCCTGAGCGCGACCGGAGGGCTGTCCTTTGATTGTGGGAATTTCTCCCGCCTCGAACAATTGCTTGAATCGCCTCAGGCCTTCTCTCAGCTCTTTGGATGGGTCGTCGCCAAGGAGCTTTACAATTGTCGCCCCGATAATGCCTCCGGGAGGATCGTAACGAATCATGAGCTTTACTTCCGTGCCGCGGTTGCCGGGAGCTTTCGTGAACTGAATCGTAGCAGATGTAATGACATCGGAGCCTTCAACGGATTTCCAGCTGAGCAGCTCATTCGGGACCTCCTTTGTGATTTCGGCTGTCCATTTCATCTTCTTACCCGCAGGCCCTTTCGCGACCCAGTGATATCGGTTTGGATCGATCATTTTTACCGATTCCAGATGATCCATTATTTGAGGGATGTTTTCCATGTTTCTCCAAAAGGGGTAGAGCTCCTCGGCCGGCTTGTCTATGGTTGTCGTCCTCTCCACCAGAATGGCGTTTGAAGATTTTTTCTTGGTGAATTCCATTTGAATCAACTCCTATTGGGCTATGTCGCTTTCAGTGATTCTCACACGTGGCGCGTCTTTTCTAATGGCGCCAGCAAGCGCGCAAAAGCCGCTGAAGAGCGCGAAAACAGTCACGAGAAGGAACGCGCGGAATGCGTTTGAAAGCTTTCTGAAATCAATTGTGACGCTGAGCAAATTTATTGTCTTTGATTATATAGAGATAATATAAGGACATGAGGCCTAATGGCAAATAAGCGCTTGCAGAGCGCAGCAATTCCAGATTTAGAGATCAGTTCGGATTATTCTCCTCAGAAATCAGATAAGTTCGTCATTCCGGCATGTTTCTGGCCGGAATCCAGCCCCGCGTCAGGCTCTCAGCTTCTGGATTCCGGCTTGAAGACTTCCGGAATGACGAACGGAGCTCATTCCCCTTTTCTCCAGAATGGCCAAGTTTAGAATGGCTTCTCCGACCGGAAGCTCCTTTGTTTTCCCGGAAATAATTGGATTTTAGCTTGGTGATATGTAAGCGCTCTGCTAACATTGTGACTGCGTGTGCAGAGGTTTCCGATCGCCGGGCGGTGATCAAAAAAAGGTTGGATGGAGACTTTCCCAAAGAGGAGTGAACATGGCGCAATTAGAGGGTCCGGGCATAGAAGAGCTTACGAGCTTTGCAAAGGAAACCGTGCGATTGGCGGGGGAGGAGGCTCTGAAATATTACGGAAAGGGCGATCCCGAGACGAAATTCGATTCACAGCTGGTTACAGAAGCCGAGCTTCATCTCGTTGATTTTTTCAGGGACAGGCTGCATTCGCAGTATCCCGATCATGGGATCTTCGGAGATGCATCGCCTTCCAAGGATTATGTGCATGGCGGGAAAGGCTACCTCTGGATTTATGATGCGCTTGACGGAGTCGCCAACTTTCAAGCCGGCATTCCCGTATGGGGTATTTCCCTGGCTTTGTTGGACAACTACTGGCCGATATTTGGGGTTTTTTACATGCCGGTCACCGGAGACATGTTTTGCGCTCATGCGGGACAGAAGGCTTACTGGGGCGACGAAGCGATGCAAATTCCCGATCCCGGCGAAATCAGCAATGAAAGCGTTCTACTGACTTACTCCAGGTTTCATAATCATTACAGGTCGACTTTTCCCGGGAAAATAAGGAATCTCGGCTCAACCGGCGCTCACATATGCTATGTGGCCAGAGGACGCGCGGAAGGCGCTTTGCTCGCCCACGTTTCTTATCAGGATCTTGCAGCGGCCCAGATTATTCTCAAAGCGGCGGGCGGGAGAATTTACAAGATGGACGGCTCGGAGTTTCATCTGAGCGAGTACCTCGAAGGCCGAAAGATCGATGAGCATTTGCTCGCCGTCCCGAAAGACGCGCATTCATCGATCCTCATGTATATAAAAGAGCAATAGCTTCCAACAGATTTGAAAGAACGGCAAACGCCACAGGGCGGAGGACCATCCGCCCTGTGGCGTAATCTCTCCGAATCCAAGGCCCGCCATATGGATCAACGGGAAAGGCCCGGTTACCGTTTTTCTCCTCCTCCTTTCGCTTTGAGCAGAAGGGAATCCAAAAGTCTTTCCGTATTCGCGAGCTCCATTTCCATCTCTTGGATCGACTCGGGCGATAGCGCCTGAGGTTGTCTCGCATAGAGATCTCTCAGGCCCTCGGCTTTTTCGAGGATCTTCGAGAGCTGTTCTCGCCATGCCGGTCCTCCAATCTCCATCGCGGCTCCGGCTGCTTCAGGCATTAATGTAACCGCATCGCCTATCTGCGGAACATAGGTGCGGAGCTTATATCTCTCGCGGATAGTCGTTGCGAAGCTCTCGCTGGCGCTATGTTCTCCATGGATCACGTAAACATGCATATCCGGATTTTCAAAATGGCTCAGCCATTCCAGAAGATCCGAGCGGCCCGCGTGCGCCGAAAAACCTCCGATGGTGAAGACTCTGGCTCTCACCATGACTTTTTCTCCCAAGACTTTCAGCGTCCTCGCGCCTTCGACGATCTTCCTCCCGATTGTTCCCGCCGCCTGGAAGCCGACGATTACAAGCGAGCATCCCTGGCGCCATAGGTTGTGCTTGAGGTGATGTTTTATTCTCCCAGCCGTGCACATGCCGTTTCCCGCTATGACTATAGCCGGTCCGGGCGTTTGGTTTATGGCTATGGAGTCTTGAGCGGAATGAGAAAGGATGAGCTGTGGGAAGTCGAAGGGGTCATGTCCGTTGCTTAGAAGCTCCAACAGGTCCTCGTCGTAGTATTCTCTCATGCGCCGAAATATCTGTGTGGCGGCTATGGCGAGGGGACTGTCGAGATAAACGGGCATTGGTGGGATGAGCTTTTCGCGAAAGAAGCGGCTTAAGATATAAAGGAGCTCCTGGGTGCGCGCTATGGCGAAGGCGGGAATGATCACCTTTTCCTTGAATTGGTAGCTGTAGTTGATGGCTTCCAAAAGCTCCTTTTCGCTCTCTTCGAAAGACTTGTGATCGCGATTTCCATAGGTGGACTCAATAAAAAGACTGTCGGCGGCGAAGATCGACTGGGGATCTTCTATTATCAGCTGATTCTTACGCCCAAGGTCTCCCGAGAACACCACCTTGTGCGGCTTGGATTCGGAGCCTCCTCCGACCCATATCTCCAGTATGGACGAGCCGAGGATGTGGCCCGAGTTTCTAAAGCAAATCTTTATATCCGCAGAAATGGATATTGCCTCGTTGCGCGGGACCGCCTCGAACAGAGGAAAGCACTGCTCTGCATCATGCACCGTGTAGAGAGGCGCCACATCGCCTTTTCCCCGCATTCGATTCTTGCGAGTCTGCCATTCGGCTTCCATCTCTTGAATGTGGGCGGAGTCCAAAAGCAGGATTTTACAGAGCTCGATTGTGGGCGCCGTGCCGTATATTTTTCCCCTGAATCCATCCTTTACCAGTTTCGGAATGCGCCCGCTGTGGTCTATGTGAGCGTGGGTGAGGAATAGAGCCGAAACTTCTTGGGGCCTGAATCCCCATTCCTGGCGATTGAGCGCCTCCATGCTCTTTCCGCCTTGGAAAAGGCCGCAATCTATCAGGAATTTTTCATCGTTATCCAGCAGAAAGCAGGAGCCCGTGACGCACCCGGCCGCGCCTAAGCAGTTAATTCTCATAAAGACCTTTCTATCCAGATTGTTCAAAAGCAATGGCTCATTTTAGGGAGTGTGCTTAGTATAGGTATCAGTTGCGGCAATTTGTCAATCTCAATGAGGTTGCTTCATTGGAAAGTTGCAGGAGGCATAGATGAGGGTGAGAGATGTATACGTGATAGATGGCGTGAGAACCGCGTTCGGGAGAGCCGGAGAAAAAGGCTGGTTCTGGCTCACCCGCGCCGATGATATGGTGGTCAAAATTATACGGGAGCTCCTCAGGAGGAATCCGCAGGTAAAACCCGAGATGGTGGAAGAGAGCGCATGGGGCGCCACGACGCAGGAAGGGGATCAGGGAATCAATATTGGCCGAACGGCCGCGATGCTTGCGGGATTGCCTGCATCGTGCTCGGGCTTTTCCGTGGATAGAATGTGTGCGGGTGGGCTTACGGCCATTACGAGCGCTGCTTCCGAGATTGCTCTCGGCGCCTGCGACATCGCCATAGCGGGCGGAGTCGAGCACATGGGCCATCACCCCATGGGCGCCACTGCGGACCCCAACCCCCGTTTTCTCTCGGAAAGGCTTGTCTCGGAA
The DNA here is from genome assembly GCA_964578835.1 of uncultured Syntrophobacteraceae bacterium. Taxonomy (GTDB): domain Bacteria; phylum Desulfobacterota; class Syntrophobacteria; order Syntrophobacterales; family Syntrophobacteraceae; genus CAZOEL01. Next base: position 5,705 of record CAZOEL010000059.1, read on the forward strand.
GACGCTCTCGTCATGGGAAAAACCGCCGAAAATCTCCACGACTTATACCCGGAGATTACGCGGGAGATGGCCGACGAGTATGCGTACTACTCACAGATGAGGACGGCGAAAGCCTACGCGGAAGGCAAAATCCAGAAGATGATCGTTCCCATGAGCGTCTATACAAAGGAAGGCTGGACTGTGGCGGATCTGGATCAGCAGCCCCGGCCCGATACGACCATGGAACAGCTGAGAGGGCTCAAGACTCCGTTTAGAGTGAAAGGGAAGGTGACTGCGGGAAATTCATCCGGCCTGAACGACGGAGCGGCGGGAGTGCTTCTTGCCAGCGCAGAGAAAGCGAGAGAGTTGGGCCTTGTTCCAAAGATGCGGCTCAAGGGGTACGCCTTCGCCGGAGTCAAGCCTGAAATCATGGGCTATGGGCCGATCCCATCCACAAAGAAGGTTTTCGAGAAGACCGGGCTCACCATGGATGATATGGGTCTTATCGAGCTCAACGAAGCCTTCTCCGTGCAATGCATCATCTTCATGAAGGAGTTCGGGCTCAAACTCCCCGAAGACGAAAGGCTCAATCGACTTGGAGGGGCCATCTCTTTCGGACATCCTCTGGCGGCTTCAGGCCCGAGGCTCCTTCTCCATCTCATGACGCTGTTTGCGGAGCGCCCCGATGTGCGATACGGCTTGACGGCTCTCTGCGTGGGATTGGGCCAGGGCGGGTCCGCCATCTGGGAGAATATGCAAAGATGAAGCAAGGGCTTTGGAAAGATGAAAGAAGGGGAAAGTTATGGCTGAGCCTGTAACCCGCTTTTATACCCGTTTTTATGAATCGCCTCAGGGAAAAATCGCAATCATGACGATGGACAACGGTCATGATTACAAAAAGCCCAATACTTTAAGCGAAGCTTCGGTCATTTCCTTGAACGAGGCTTTAGACACCGTTCTCAAAGATGGTGGTGTGAAGGGATTGCTCATTACCGGGAAGCCTTACATCTTTGCCGCAGGAGCGGATCTGACCAGGATTCCCTTCATAAATACCTACGATCAGGGCTACAAGGCTGCAAAGCTCGGGCACGATACCATGAAGCGAATCATGGAGCTTCCCTTTCCGTCCGTGGCTGCAATCAACGGCGTGGCGTTGGGCGGAGGACTCGAGATAGCTCTTTACTGTCGATACCGAACCGTGGCGAAGAGCGTTCAAGGAATAGGTTTTCCGGAATGCTTCCTTGGACTCGTTCCCGGTTGGGGAGGTTGCACACTGGGAACAAAACTGCTGGGCGCCGAAAAGGCCGTCAAGCTGATCATCTATAACGCCCTCAATCAGAACCGGATGATAAACGGCAAACAGGCTTTCGAGTTGGGGCTTGCCGACCGTCTCTTCGACGGGGCTGAATTCCTGGATGAATCTCTCGGATTTCTTCTCGATGTTATCTCCGGAAGAGAAGATGCTGAAAAGCCTGTGATTGCCGATGAAGACATTGAGCTTCTCATGGCCAAGGCAAAAGTTTTCATAGACGCCAAGGTCCATGGCGCTGCTCCTGCGCCTTATCGCGCGCTGGAGCTTATCGCCGGCGCCGGAGTCCTCGATATCGACCAGAGCTTCGAGGAAGAGAACAAGGCTCTGGGAGATCTTATAAAGTCTCGTCAATGCAAGGCTTCCATCTATTCCTTCGATCTTGTGAATCGCTACGCGAGAAAGCCGAAAGGATTTCCGGAGGCGGCTCCAAAGCAAATTGGAAAGATCGGCGTCATCGGCGCGGGCCTCATGGCTTCTCAACTGGCGCAGCTCTTTATCTACAGGTTGGGCGTTCCGGTGGTCATTAAGGATATCAAACAGGAGATAGTCGATAGAGCGCAAGCTTATGCGCAGCAAGAATTCGGAAAAATGGCGGAGAAAGGAAAGCTTTCCCAGCCTCGAGCGAGATATCTTGCAAGCTTGCTTACCGGCACGCTCGACTACGGGGATTTTTCGGATTGCGACTTGGTTATAGAAGCCGTTTTTGAGCGAATGGATGTGAAGAAGCAAGTCTTTGCCGATGCCGAAGAGCATATCCGCCCGGACGCCATTCTGGCCACCAATACGTCGTCTCTCAGCGTAACCGAAATGGCTTCAGGCCTGAAACATCCCGAGAGGGTTCTTGGCTTTCATTTCTTCAATCCCGTGGCGGTCCTGCCGCTGGTTGAAATCATAAGAGCGGAAAAGACGAGTGATGCTGCGCTTGCAACTGCTTTTCAGCTTTCTAAGAAGCTCAAGAAAACTGGGGTTCTGGTAAAAGATTCTCCGGCTTTCCTCGTCAACAGGATCCTCACGAAAATGCTTGTCGACTGTCTTGCGCTTGTCGAAGAAGGAGCGAGCTTCAATCAGGTGGATGAAGCGATGCTCTCCCTTGGTCTTCCCATGGCGCCTTTCGATCTCCTCGCTCTTGTCGGCCCCCCGGTCGCTCTGCATGTGCTCGAGACGCTCAATCAGGCCTATGGTCCGGAGCGATTTCCTGCTTCTGGAAATCTCAAAAAAATCGTCGAAGCGAAAAAAACTGGAATCTATCTTTCTGACTCGTCCGATAAACAAATAGACCCGGAAGTAGAAGCGCTTTGGAAGAGAACAGGAGGCCGCGATTTTCAGCTGGAAGAAATCAGAGAGAGGGTTTTGAGCAATCTGGCCAGGGAAGCCGACCTCATATTGAAGGAAAATGTCGTCCGAAGCTCCATGGACATTGACCTCGCCATGATCATGGGCGCCGGCTGGCCATTCTTCATGGGCGGCTTGACCATGTACCTGGACCTTGCGGGCGTAACGCCCAAAGTGCTCCAGAAGGTTTTCTTCAGTATGTAGGGGATGTTGATGCTAGATGCTGGATCTTGGATTCCGGATGTTGGATAAGAATTTGCCGAACCATGCTTTCGGTTCCGTGTTCTGATAACTTCTGGCGTCTATTTCGTATTGTTAATTTCTCTGAATCACTGTAAATGGTCCATGATGCGCTATGATGGGTGCGAGAGAGAGTGTGTTGAGCGTATGAAATTGACTCGATATATGGAGGGATACAAGAATGCTGTTTTCTTTGTTAGCCTTTATGACGGTATTTACGGCAGTTGTGCTCGTACATGAATTCGGTCACTTTTGGACCGCCAGAAAGAGTGGGGTAAAAGTCTACGAATTTTCAATAGGGTTTCCGTTCAGCCCGCGCTTGTTCACGCTTTTCCGTCAGAAAGAAACGGAGTTCACCGTAAGGTTGCTTCCGCTGGGCGGGTTTGTGAGCTTTTCACAAGACGGCGGAGAAGACGATACGGAACTGCTCGAGGCCTCTCATGCTAAAAGAGCGCTTATCCTTTCAGCAGGTTCTCTCTTCAACATTGGATTCGGCATCATCATGCTCGCGCTGGCTTTTGTCGCTGGAAAAGGTCTTGATCCAGCTGACGCGCTGTTTTTGAGCGCAAAGACGGTGTGGGAAATTATCTCCGGAACGATCCTGTTCCTGATGAACCTGTTTACGGGCCAAGGCTCGATGGAAGGAGTATCCGGTCCTGTCGGGATTGCCGCAATGGCTGGGCAGGCTGCGGGCAAAGGGCTTCTAAGTCTTTGCTATTTCACGGGCATATTGAGCATCAGCCTTGGCGTCATGAATCTGCTTCCTCTGCCGGCGCTCGATGGCGGCCAATTGGTCATGCTATTCATAGAGTCGGTCAGGAGAAAGCCTCTCAGCCCCAAAGCCTATCAACTGGCTACGGCCGTCGGTCTTGCGCTGTTTCTCATTTTTACTCTGGCGGTGACTTATAAGGATGTTCTAAAGCTTATGGCCTGAAATGGATTCGCACAGGATAGATAAGGACGCCCGCCGCCGCTGCGGTGGGCTCTAGGAGCGTGATATTTGTTTTCTGCTCGTTTGGCGTACAATTTGATCTTATGCGCTGCAGGCTACGGGGCGGTTAAAGCTCTTTCGCACAAATCGCCTGAAGACCCGATCTTCCGGAGAGGGCGGTCGGGTCGCTATGAATATGATTTTTCCCGTGACAAGCGGCCTCGCTTGTGGCTTCACGCCGCTTCCGTCGGAGAAGTGACCGGCGCTATACCCACTTTGTACGCATTGAAGGAACGGCTTCCCCATTCGAGCCTCTATCTTAGCGTCGGCACTCCGGCCGGGTTCCGGTTCGCCTGCGCGCAAGCTCCCGAAGGAATACGCGTTTTGCCGTTTCCTCTCGATTTTCCGTGGGTTCTGAGACGAGCGATCGATAAGCTGCAGCCAGACCTCTATGTCTCTTTTGAGAGCGAATTCTGGCCGAATCTCTTCCATTGTCTGGAGCGCCGGCGGATTCCCGCGCTTTTGCTGAATGGAAGGCTCTCCAAACGCTCCGCCGAGCGCTATGCGCTCATGAAGCCTCTGTTCCAGCCTGTTTTCAGACAGTTCAGGCGCCTTGCAATGCTTTCCGAAGAAGATAGGGAGAACGCGCTCAAGCTTGGAGTCGAGCCCGCGCGAACGACAGTCCTTGGCAGTTCCAAGTACGATGGACTCCTTGTGAAGGCCCGTCCCGAGAAAGAAGCTTTCTGGCGTCGTATGCTCGCCATCCCGGAAGGACTTCCGGTTGTTGTGGGTGGAAGCTTGCGCGGCTCCGAGTGCTTGGCGCTCCTCGAGGTATTCCATGAGCTTGCTTCATTAGAGCCGCGTCTGCTCGGCGTTTTTGTTCCAAGACATTTGGAGCGCGTACCCGAAATGGCCCGCTGGCTGGCTGAGAAGAAGATTGCCTTTCAATTTCTTTCCCAAATCGAGCAAGGGAAAGAATCGAGAACGGCGCCTCTGGTTCTTGTCGATCGCATCGGAATCTTATTCGATCTTTATTCCCTGGGAGAGCTCATATTTTGTGGCGGCACTCTGGAACCCATAGGAGGCCATAATATACTGGAGCCGGCCGCCTGGAAAAAGCCTGTTTTTTACGGCCCGCACTTGCAGAAGGTTTTAAGAGAACATAAGGTTTTACAAAGCGCTGGAGGCAGCTTCACCGTTCAGAGCTCAAAAGAACTGCTCGATCACTGGAAGTCCTGGCTCGAGCGGCTCCAAGATCTTCATGTGCATGGTGAGAATGCCATGTCGGCGCTGAGAGAGCTTGGCGGCGTTACCGCAAAACATGTGGAGCTCATTGTGGATGTTCTTGTTGACGCTGGATTTTATTCGTCAGAGGGTTTGTAAAACATTAATTGGTCTTAAAATGATATTACGCTATCCGAGGTGATTGACAACTGGACCGATGTGGGCTATCAGGCTTTCTGGCCGACCAACTGCGGTCTTGTTGATGTGGAGGCAAGTTTTCAAATGATGTTGGAACGGTTCAGGTCGGGCCAAACATATGTCAACGACGCGATCCGTTGTTGCGTGAAGATATGAGAGGAGACTGGCGATGGCGCGAGAATATCGGCCTAATGCAAGGGAATCTGCAGTTATTTCAAGGCTCGATCATGCGAAGGAGTCCCAGAGATACAACGCACTGAGCCTGCTGAGGCAGAATATCGAAGAACTGAGCGATCGAATCTCCATGAAGCTCATCGAAGAGAGATTGATCGAGACGACGAGCAAAGACGACTTGGATAGACAAATCCATTTTGCTCTCGAAACCCTTCTCTCCGCAGACGAATTTGATGTACAGTATCAAACCGCCAACTTGAGGTCTTTAGTCCCCCGGCCCAATTTCATCAGCATCTACGTAACCTCATTCATCATTGAAAAGTTAATCGACCACAAATCGATCGTTGAGATCTACGGGACGGATGAAGATATCTATGGTTGTGTGAACAGGCAAGTCATAAAGGTAATAGCGGTTTAGACGAAATCTTTGTTGGCGCGCATAAGGGTTGGGATACGCCACCCGATCGTGCTTCGATACCTCAGCATGATCGGGGATGTTCTGGGATAAGCCATCCGATCGTGCTGAGGTATCGAAGCATGATCGGGGATGTTCGCCCTTCGATACTTCAGGGCGAACGGCACACCCGAACCCTTATGCGCGCCAACAAATCTTTTGCTGCGGAATTTCCTGCCGGTTTGCGCTCGAGCTTGCAACACGAGTCCGGCGGGCAAGATCCTTGAGACATTGGAGATCCGAGGTGGAAAAGTCGGATCTTCTGCATGCAAAGAATGTATTGTTGTGATAGAGGGGCTCTCCCGCGAGATCGAATTGGGAGGATTGGCATGCTTCCCGCCACAAAACGGTTCCGGGGAGCGGCGAATATTCGGCGAGAAAGGGCTGCGCCCCGGCCTTTTCAACAATGTAAATAGCTTCCTCTACCTCTTGCGGGCTTTGACCGGGAAGCCCGCAAAGCAAGTAAACGCCGATCTGCCCGGAAGAAAAGCCCGCCTTCTGTAGATTTTCCACAGCCGAAAAGAACATCTCCATTTCTACTTTGCCGCCAAGCTCCCGTTGTCTGTCTGGTCGAGTCGTTTCAAGGCCGAGGCGCAAAGTAACGAAGCCGCTCTCATGAAGAAGGCTGCACCAGTCTGGAGTGAGAGCCCTTATGTGGAGGGCGTTGGGAGTATGGAAGCGCACGGAGAGCTTTTCTTCGATTACCCTCTTTAGAGCGGGCTTCAGGGTTTGTTCCGCCTCTAACAAGAGAGCGTCGTCATAGAAAGCGAAATCGACGATTCCGTATTCCCGGCTCCATTTTGCAATCTCCTCGAAGATGGCGCCGGCGGCTTTTCTTTTCCAGTCGGGCTGGAGTATCCCGGATGCGCAGTAAGGACATCGAAAGGGGCACCCGCGGCTCGTCATCAGAGGCGCATAGTCAATATGCTGGAGAAGATCGAGGGCGGGAGGCGGAAGAGCGGCAAAGCGGCTCCATTGCTGCTTGTTCTTTAGATTGAATCCCGTAGCCGATTCCAATTTCGTGCAAAGATCCGCGTTGGAAAGCGTAACGACCTCGCTTACGCCGATATTTCTCCGCGCGTGATCGGAGCAGAGGCGCGCGTATATTCCGCCCAGCCATATGGGCGTCTGGGGAAAGATTTCCCGCAGGACCGACACGGTGTCGCAAACTCCTGGATACCAGTAGGTCATGATGGAGGTCACCCATATAAGATCCGGCTCGGGAGTCTCTTTAAGCCGCTTCTTAAGGCTTTCCGGATGAATGCCGTGTCGATAGTACCGCCTCGGGACGTCTCGATAGGCCTTGGGCTTGGGACTCTGCATCCTGGGAAATTTCCCGGCGCCGTAAGGCCGATCTCTCCCGGGAATTATATCCGGGCTGCCGTTCGTGCGCATATCGTGCCGGTCGAGGCAATCAACGAGGGCCACGCCGCAACCGCCTTCTCTGAGGAGAGAAGCCAGTTGCAGGAGCCCCAGGGGTTTTGCCCACATATCAAATGCGGCAAAATCCGTAATCCACGGATTGACAAGAAGAACAAAGGGCGCCTTCGCCATGGAATCTCACTTCAAAAGCTATTCTTGGATTCTGAACGTAAAAACATTATAAAGAGCCTTCTGCGCCGTTTCTTATAGCGCGTGCGGAGTGGCTGGTCAAATCCAAGGGGGCGTCATCTATCATGCGTGCTGTCATACAGCGGGTTTCGGAAGCTTTTGTCCGAATCAACGGTCAAGAGGTTGGGAGAATCGGTAGAGGAATTCTCGTCCTTCTCGGCGTCGGTCCGGAGGATGAAGAAGAGGATGTTCGCTATCTGGCTGAGAAGACGGCCCATCTTCGCATATTTTCAGATGAGCGGGACAAAATGAATCTATCGGTGCTCGACATCGGCGGAGGCGTCCTGGTGGTGTCGCAGTTTACTCTTTTTGGAGATTGCCGGAAGGGAAGACGGCCTTCCTATGCGGGCGCCGCCCCTCCCGATCTGGCTCGAAAGCTCTATGAGCTCTTCGTTGAAGAACTGCGCCGCTATGCGCCCGGTGTCCAAACCGGAAGATTTCAGGAAATGATGCAAGTCCATCTCATCAACGATGGCCCGGTTACGCTGCTTCTGGATAGCAGAAAGAATTTTTGACAACGAGAGTATCGAGAGGAGGATAAATGGAGCCGAAGGATTTCATGAATGCGTCCGTGGAGAGCGGAACGGATGAAATACCGCTCTGCGGGATCTTTGTGGATGAAGAGGGAGATTGGTTTTACAAGGGAAACAAAATCCATAGAGAAGACATTATTCGGCTCTTCCTGGAAAACCTTCATCCATTTGACAACGGAAAGCTAATGATAGACTGGAATCGAAGCCGCTGTCTTTTGGAGGCTGCCGATACGCCGTTTGTCATAGCCCGGGTCGACCGACGGATCTCGAGCAGCCTTTCTGACGATGTCATCTTGTTGAGGCTCAAATATGTTCCGGAAACTGAAGTCCTCGATCCCGCGACACTCTATGTCGGGAAGGACAACGTGCTCTATTGCCGCGTGCGGAACGGCCGTTTTGTTGCGCGTTTTTCAAGACCCGCCTACTACCAGCTTGCTGAATGGATCGCAGAGGATGCTCAAACCGGCGCTTTCTACATCGAGCTTTGCGGAAAGCAATGGCCAGTGGCCGAAGGCGCTTGATGCGCCTTTCCGGCCTTTGTTCCGTTACTTACTCAACTTTGAAGAACGCCTTTTTGTTGGAGCCGCAAACGGGGCATGCATCCGGAGGCGCTTCTCCGATGGTGTAGCCGCATATTTTACATACATAATAATCCTGCACCGGGTAGCTCTGTGGATCTTCCAATGCTTTCCTGTAAAGCTCGGCATGGATCTTTTCGACTTCGTTCGCATAGTTGAAGCTGATCTCCGCCGACTTTTGACCTTCTTCTCTAGCGTCTTCTATCATCTGCGGATACATGTTCTTGACTTCATGCACTTCACCCGAGAGGGCCTCCTCGATGTTTTCCTTTGTACCCTTCACTCCCCCCAAAACCTTGAAGTGCTTATGAGCGTGAATGGTCTCGGCTGCCGCGACCGCCCGGAAGAGCTTTGCGATTCCCTGTAAGGATTCATCTTCCGCCTTTTGGGCGAAAGCGAGGTACTTGCGATTTGCCTGGGACTCGCCTGCAAAGGCTTCTTTCAGGTTCTTTTCAGTCTTAGACATACTTTTCCTCCTTTTGTTTTGGATAAAACAGCTCTACGGGATCGGAAGCTCGGCGGATACACTCCTCACCCACACCTCCACTCTATGCGGCATGAAGGCAAATTCAAACGCTTGCGCTTCTGCCGTGCTTACGCTCATTTAACGCTTATGCAGGAGAAGCCTCTTTCGCCGAAGTCAATCTCTAGAGAATGTCAAAATTAACAAGGACCAAATTAAGAAACGACCTCTCCGATGTCAATCAATGGAATGGAAATGTAAATGCGCGCTTACGCCTGAAATAAAGAGCTTGAGGATGTTTCAATAATGAGAAGCAAGGAGTAAAACAGCGCGCAGACGCGTTTATTGAGGTGGAAGATGCTAAAATGCCAAAAGAAACACTTTTTTGACTGCGAGGTTCAAACCAAGAGAAAGGCTGCGCGGCTTTGGAAGGGAAGAAAAGACGGACATGAAATGAGCCTTGTGAGTGCAAACCAGAATCAGAATCTGAAATAGAGCTATCCGCTCCTTATCACAGCCTGCTTCATGAAAAATTCTTTCAGGTTAATCCTCCGCTTTGCCGATATAACGCAACGAGAGGAGTTTCGTCTCTTTTTGCACAATGAGTTTTGACCTGTAAATGGCAAAACATCCGAAAGGATGTGACGCAAAGCCACTGGCCTAAGTCCCAGCAACGGGATATGGCGGCAGGGTTGCCAGGGAGCTTGCCATGAAGAATATCCTCAATTGGAGGGCGCTGATCCCGAAGAGATTTTCCCAGCCAGAGAATGTCCTTAAAAATGCAAGATGCAACAATCGCGCCATGCCGGACTCCGAAATAGCCACCCCTCCCAGAATCAAGGACCTCTTGGAAATAATCGATAGGGATCGTCCAAAGAATCTGCTCCAGTTCGACTATAGCCAACGCTATGACAGGGCAGGACAGGTGTTTTGGACTCTGAAAGACACAATCACATTGCTTTGTGAAACCAGGGATGAGGTCTGTTATTATCAGGCTGGAGTCACCTTTATCGTTACTAAGAATGCTTTCATGAGACGCATTATAGGCTATCGCGCCGTAGGCTTGTCTTCTTCCCCGCCTCCTGCTGAAATCCATAACCTCTCCTTAATTGAAGTAGAGCTCATCCTCGGCATTCTGTCGATTATGGAGCCGGCGGTGTGTTGGTCGGTGCTGGGAAACGATCTGCATGAATTCATCAAAAGAAAGAAAAGGAAGCTAAACCTTTGGACAGGCAAGATTACCTCGCTTCTGCTAACACAAATGCTCTTGAAGACATTCTGCGGCAAGCTTTATCAAAAGCTTTCAACCATCATCAGGGACGGAATCTGGAGCGAGGCGTGCGATGCGGTCCCTACAGACGATGGATATGTCGCCAGGCTTACGGGATACTTGATGGGCTCTTATGAATCGGAAGCTCTCATGGAAAAGGCGCTCAATGCCCGGTGCTCCGTTTTCTACTATTCCCTCAAGACTCTGGAGGCTCTTGTAGATATGGATGTATTGGAGAGGAAAGATGCGGCGAAAAGAAAAGAGCTCATCAATAATGTCCGCCTTTGCTTCCAGCATATGGGCGCTCAGGTAACGACCAGTGAGATTCAATCATATATGGAAGAAGCGGACTTACACCCGAATGAGATCAAAAGAGCCATTCAGATGCTGTTGGACTCTTTCGATAACAAATAACGAAATAACGCAAAAGTCACCTTTTCTTTGGACCACGAGAGACACGAAAAGTATGATGAACAATTGAAAGAGAGGCGTTCAGCTTCATGAAATTTCGCTCCTTTCGTGTTTTTCGTTGTTCAAAAAGGGCTCAGCCGGGTGAGTTTTGCGCTATTGCCAAATAATGAAAGCTCGGCCAGGGGGATTACAATCCGATCCACACATGGTCGCCATCTGATTGACCGTCTGTAGCGCCCGCATGGTTGACAAATTCTGTCCTTGGGCTGACCATAATTGTCATTAGGCTGCCCAAGAAAGTCACACTTATAACCTATGCCTTCTGTGGTTGCTGTGGCCTTGGATGGGAAGAGTCCATGAGGTAAGATGGCAAGTATATTGCTTGCACCTCTTTGTATATACGACATTGATGATGATCAAGATGTAGGAGGGCTTCGCAAGATCTGGAACGGAGCGAATGACTGTTGATTTAATTGAACGCAGACTTTACCCGGGAGGTGGAAGAATGACGAGGAAGTTCTTTGTATTCGCATTAATGGCTATGATCCTGATTCCCTGCAGTATTACTCTGGCTCAAGGTCCCCTTTCAGTTACAGTGGACATCAAGCCTGCAACAGTAAACTTCAAGAGCAAAGGAGTTGTGCCTATTGTCATCCATCTTGAGCAGGGGCTTGAAAGCCCAATCGACACCGTGGAAGTGTATTATCTGCCGCCTGATTCTATGAGTGAGCCTCCGGATAGTATTCTTCTTGCGGAATTGGCATATGTAAAGATGAAGTCAAAAATAGGCGCTGAGCAAATCCAGCTCAAGTACAAGACTCAGGATCTGAAGACTGCTCTCGATGAGGATGCGAGCGTAAGTATTGGAAATGGCCAGGAGGAGGAGATAGCCCTTCTCTTTGTCGTCACGTTGGAGAATGGGACTGTGATGGAGGGTAGCGATACAATCCTTGCAAAATATCCCGGCAAAGGCAAGAAAAAGGGTTAGACATAACCATCAGAAAAGGCCGGAAGACTAAACCCTGCCTGCTCAAAGCTCAGCGCACCAATACGCGCTGGGCTTTGGGGTCTTCCTCGCCCTCATCTTCACTCCTCCGCCATACAATGATGCATTTACAGCTTCTATCCGCTACCGAGGTGGTATATTTTCAAATAAAAAATAAGCAAGGGGCAAGGGTGAGCTATGCAGTGTCCCACCATTGTCAGATAGGCAGTGTCAGCCGTGTGATTGCCGTGCTGACAGCTTCTTTTCTCCTCTACTCTGCCTTCTACTCATGGCAATCCTGGCGTAGCGAGAGGCGGATCATGCGCAAGACCTCATGAACATCATAGACTTCGGAGGCAAAGCCATTTCTAAATCCTTTAGAGTATAGTCATTAGGCGCCGCCTATTTGAAGCTCGACAACATGCGGATATTATATTAACAAAAGCTTTGAAGTTGTGGACTTTCAGTAGATTTTGGCTCGATGCGGCGCGGGGAATTCCTGGCGGCGAGCATCTGCGGGGAGGACTCTTGCGGCTGCATCCATGGCGCTCATTGTCTTCTATCAAGAAAGGATAGATATGCAGGTATTGGTTCTCTATTATTCCAAAGGCGGAAATACGCGTAAGCTCGCTGAAGCCATCGCAAGCGGAGTCGATTCTGTGGAAGGCGCTACATCGGTGTTGAAAAACACGCAGGATGTGACCAAAGAGGATTTTGCCAATTCAGCCGGCGTTATTGTCGGTTCCCCGGTATACTTTGGCGGAATGGCGGCTGATTTGAAGCGGTTCTTTGACGACTCCGTAAGCGTCCGCAAGAAGATGGAAAACAAGGTCGGAGCCGTCTTCACTACGTCGGGGGACGCTACGGGCGGCAAAGAGACCACGATGATGTCCATCATCCAGTGCCTGCTCATCTATGGCATGATCATCGTTGGAGACCCGATGAGCGCCACGGGACATTATGGCGTGGCTTGCGTTGGAGCGCCTGATGCGACGGCGACCGAGAATGGAAAGAAGCTTGGAATTCGTGTGGCCGAATTATGCAAGAAGATAGGCGGCTGATCCGTGTCTTGAGTCTTAAGGCGTCCACCTGTTCCCTTGGCTCAGGATCGGACGCCTGTTAAGAGCTTTCGCCGTATAGTAGAGTAGTAAGAGGCGGGCTTTCTTCCGCCTCTTTGACGCTTGGGCCCTTCCTCTTGCGGCTATCTAAGGTCTGTATTATTCAATTAAGGCAATAGCGCAAAACTCACCCGGCTGAGCCCTTTTTGAACCACGAAAAACACGAAAGACACGAAAAGTATGATCAACAATTGGAAAGAGAGGCATTCCGCTTTATGAAATTTCGTGCTTTTCGTGGTCTAAAGAAAAGGTGACTTTTGCGTTATTGCCAATTAAGGCTATTTGAACGCGCTGTTTGGCTCTCTTCTGTGAATGACTTCTTACATCAGGAGCTGCGACACCATGATGCGGTTTGAATACGAGATTACGAGCTATCCGGCCGACGCCTTCAGGGAAATAGTCTATTTCTGTTCGAAGGATGGCTCCTGTAATCTGGAAAGTATATCATCCAACCAGATCGAGCGAATACAAAGTTTACTCAATGAACATGGGGGCGAGGGCTGGGAGCTTGTCCACATTGCCTTCGGGAAGGACGGAATTCTGGCTTTCTGGAAAAGAATGATTAAAGGTAACGGTGAGCTTGGGGAGCGATAAGGGCTCGAATCTTCATGGGTTGAAATTCAAAAACCGAGAATTCTTAAGGAGAAAACGGCCATGAGAACGATCAAGGTTAAGGGAATGTCTTGTCAGCATTGTGTTAAGGCTGTGACCAAAGCGCTGAGCGAAATTGACGGTGTCAAGGATGTTAAAGTGGATTTGTCTCAGGGCGAGGCGAGCTTTGATGAAACGAAGCCGGTGGACGGCGAAATTCTGAAAGAGAAAATAAAGAAGGCGGGTTTTGAGATTGGCTAAAAAGATTGTTCACATTCAAGGGATGAGCTGTGCGGCGTGTGTTGCGAGAGTTGAGAGAGGGATTAAGGATCTGGCGGGAGTTTCAGACGCCGCTGTCAATCTTGCAACATCCAAAGCCACCGTGGAGTATGATCCCGAGGTTCTGGACGAGAAGGCCATAAAGGATGCGATCGAGAAAATCGGTTACGAAGTAATCGAGCCCGAGGCGGATCGTCTTAAGGGACTCAAGAAAACGACGCTCCTGGTCGGCGGAATGACTTGCGCGGCCTGCGTTCGGCGAGTTGAAGCGGCTCTTGGCGCAATTGAGGGCGTAAAGGACGCATCGGTAAATCTTGCCGCATCGAGAGCGACAGTTGTATTCGATCCGCAAGAGACCGAACTCTCCAGCCTCAGAAAAACCGTTGAAGATACGGGGTACGAATACCTTGGACTCCTTGACGAGGCCGCCGATGATCCTGTCGAAGCGGCCAGAAATCGTGAAATAAAGGAACTTAAGCGGAAGCTCATCGCGGGCGGCGTTCTGAACGTCTTCATCATGGCGGGAAGCATGCCGCACTGGTTTCCTTTCCTTCACGCCGTGCCGCAAAGGGTGATGCTTTTTATTCTCTTCTTGCTTACCACTCCTGTTGTTCTCTGGGTGGGAAGCCGTTTTGTTTCCGGCGCTCTGAAAGCGGCAAAACAGAAGACCGCGGACATGAACACTCTCGTTGCCATAGGCTCTTTGTCCGCCTATTGTTATTCCGCGCTCGCCACTTTCTGGCCTGAGTTCTTCACCGGAGCTGGCTTCGAGCTCCACGTCTATTACGACGGCGCCGCAATGATCATCACCCTGGTGCTTCTCGGTCGTTTTCTCGAGATCAAGGCTCGGGGGAGAACTTCCGAAGCCATAAAAAGGCTCATGAAGCTCACTCCAAAGACGGCTCGCGTTCTTCGGAACGGCAACGAAATCGATATTGCCATCGAAGAAGTGGTAAAGGGGGACTTGATACTGGTAAGGCCTGGCGAGAGAATTCCGACCGATGGCGTTGTGCAGTCGGGGCGCTCCTCGGTTGATGAGTCCATGCTCACCGGAGAGAGTCTTCCCGTTTCGAAGGAAACCGGGAGTGAGATTTTCGCTGGAACCATCAATCAGAGTGGAAGCTTCACTTTTGGCGCAACCAAAGTAGGCTCCGAAACTGCTCTCGCCCAGATTATTCGCTTGGTGGAGGAAGCTCAGGGATCGAAGGCGCCTATTCAGCGTTTTGCAGACAAAGTGGCTTCTATTTTTGTTCCCGTGGTTATGCTTATTGCTGTGGCGACCTTTTTAATCTGGTTTTATGCGGTTCCGGGACATAATTTCAGCCGTGCGCTTCTCAATTTCGTATCCGTTATGATCATTGCCTGTCCATGCGCGATGGGGCTTGCTACTCCCACTGCGGTGATGGTTGGAACGGGAGTCGGGGCCGAGAGCGGCATTCTCATAAAAGGCGGTGAAAGCCTGGAAAAAGCCTATCAGCTTGATACCGTTGTTTTTGACAAAACGGGAACTCTCACCAAAGGCGCTCCCGAAGTGACGGCTGTCCGCGCCGCACAGGGCGTAGACCGGAGGCTGTTGCTCAAAATGGCAGCCTCCATAGAAGCACTCTCCGAGCACCCATTGGCTAAGGCCATTGTCGAAAAAGCGAGAGCAGAAGAGATTGAGGTGGAAAGCGTCGAAGGCTTCGAAGCTATTTCGGGCCTTGGGGCTCGTGGAGTCGTTGGAGGGCGTAGCGTACTGATTGGCAACGAAAGACTCTTGAGGGAGCAAGGCGTGAGTGTCGAGAGAAAGGACGTCGGATCCGAATCTTCCGGGATGACGGGCGTTTTTGTATCTCTTGACGGCAAGCTCATCGGAAGCCTCGCTCTTGCGGATGCGGTCAAGGAATCCGCCCGATCCGCCGTTTCTCGGCTCAGGGAAATGAATCTTGAAGTCGCAATGATAACTGGCGACCGGGAAGAGACTGCCAAAACGATAGCTCGGGAATTGGGCATTATGCGTGTTCTGGCGGAAGTCCTTCCGGGCGATAAAGCTGGAGAAATCCGCCGTCTGCAAAGCGAAGGCAGGGTTGTCGCCATGGTCGGAGACGGCATAAACGATGCTCCGGCTCTGGCCTCCGCTGATATCGGAATCGCTATTGGCGCCGGAACCGATGTGGCTTTGGAGGCCAGCGATATCACGCTCATCAAGGATGATCTCAGCTTGGTGGCCTCGTCTATCCGCCTTTCCGGGCTCACCATGAAAGTGATAAAGCAGAACCTGTTTTGGGCCTTTTTCTACAACACCCTGGGAATACCCCTTGCCGCGGGAGTATTGTATCCTTTCTTCGGCATTCTGCTGAATCCCATGTTTGCGGCCGCCGCCATGGCTATGAGCTCAGTATCGGTCGTTAGCAACGCTCTCAGGTTGCGCCGGCTTTGGGCGAGGCAGAATAGGTGAATAAGTGAATAGGTGAATGGATGGGCCTGTTCGTTTGCTTGTTGATCTGTTCGAGATCTGGCGCTCCTTTGGACATGAAGACTTATTCACCAGTCTGATGCATTTCTTACTGTTTGCATGGATGAAGTATTATTGCGTCGTTGCGCTTCCGAGCTTATACTTCGAAGGCGCAGTATCTTTGTTTCGCGTTGGCCAATCCAATAAAGGGAGGAGGGTTACAGATGGATAAGTACGTGTGTACTGTATGTGGTTACGTGTATGAGCCTGACAAGGGAGATCCGGATAATGGAGTGGCGCCTGGAACCAAATTTGACGATCTTCCAGAAGACTGGGTCTGCCCTGTATGCGGCGCATCGAAGAGCGACTTCGAAAAGGAAGAATAGTAGCGTAGAATCCATCGACAATCGTAGAGGAGAGTAGAGAATGGATCGTTATGTATGTCAAATATGCGGGTATG
Organism: uncultured Syntrophobacteraceae bacterium; assembly: GCA_964578835.1. GTDB lineage: Bacteria > Desulfobacterota > Syntrophobacteria > Syntrophobacterales > Syntrophobacteraceae > CAZOEL01. The sequence goes on from CAZOEL010000059.1 coordinate 22,282, forward strand.
TGTATGATCCCTCTGCGGGAGACCCCGACAATGGAGTCGCTCCCGGAACCAAATTCGAAGATTTGCCTGACAGCTGGGTTTGTCCTGTATGCGGCGCATCGAAAAGCGATTTTGAGAAAGAGTAGAAAGGCGATTCACCAGGAGCCGGTCTAATGACTTTCCATTTCAATGCCTTAGAAGTATTTGAAATTGCAATAGAAATAGAGGAGAATGGGAGGAGCTTCTACGAGCGAAGCCAGAGCCTCTTTGGGGATTCCGAGGTTAAAGAGCTGTTTTCGGAGCTTGCCCAACAGGAAATGGAGCATAAGACAAGATTTGAAATGCTGAAAGCGGACCTCCCGCCAGAGGCGGCAACTCCCACGGTGTGGGACCCGGATAACGATCTCAGCCAATACATCAAGCTGACTGCAGATCAACACGTATTTGCGCGGAGCGCCAATGCGGAGGAAAGACTGGCCAAGGTCAAGAACGTCCACGATGCGGTGAAGCTAGCCATTGAATTTGAGAAAGATTCCATCCTGTTTTTTTTGACTCTGCAGGAAGCCACCTATGGAAAGAAAGCTCAAGATCTTATTAATATTCTTATAAAAGAAGAACGGGAGCATCTGAAGCGGTTAGCAATACAGCTGGTCCGCTTGGCCCGTTGATTAGTATGTCTCGACCTTTTCCGCCCATACGCGGCGCGACCTGTCCAATAACCTTCTGTTTTGGGAAAGCCCGTGGAGCCTGAGTTGATCATCAATGCTCGGAGGCTCCATGGGCCGCCCTGCAAGGGGAAATCCCCGAACCAGCCTATCCCGATGTGCGCTTTGCGTGACTCTGAATCGCCGTTGGAGGCAAAAAATACAAGAGAGCTCCTCACCTGTGAGAGATGCAAACAAAAAGGGAGCGGTGCGAGAGAGACGATGGGCAAAAGTAGAACTCCAGTTTTGGATTTGAGCGAGTGTACGGGTTGTGAGGGCTGTTTGGAAGTTTGCCCCGAGGTGTTCAGAAGGAATGAGGCTGGAACGTTTGAGGTGGCGGTGCTTTCTTCCTATCCTGAAGAGTGTGTTCTCGAGGCCATGAAGTATTGCCCGGCAGATTGCATTTCTTGGGAAGATTCGAGCGAGAATGAATCTGAATAAAAGCTGCCAGGGTTTCTGCCGTGGTGGTATAGCGGGTTTTTTGAAGAGAGGGGGGAGAGAAAGAGCTTGAATGAAGCAAAAACGAGAGGCGGCAGTCTAAAGCGAACTGTGGACGCTCTTCTACAATCGGAGGATTTTGAGCTTAGTTTGCGGCAATTCTCCCTTCTTCCCGGTAAGCAGGCGATAAACTACCTTTTTGCGATGCTCTGCAGCCCGAAGGATCTCCTCAAGTGGAGATCGGTGCAGGCCGTGGGAGTGGTTGTGGCTGCGCTCGCCGACAAAGAGATGGAGGCTGCGAGAAATATCATGCGCCGTTTTATCTGGAATTTGAACGATGAATCGGGCGGCATCGGGTGGGGCTCTCCGGAAGCCATGGGTGAGATCATGGCGTTGCATGAGGACCTTGCGGATGAATATTGCAGCATCTTGAAGTCGTATATCAAAGAGGATGGCAATCACCTCGAGAATCCATTGTTGGAGAGGGGAGTGCTTTGGGGTTTGGGAAGGCTTGCGCAAGCGAGATCTCATCTACTAATGGATGCCGTTGCCGCTATTGGCCTCTACCTCAAATCCGACGACCCCATCCACAGAGGGCTTGCCGCATGGGCGTTGAGCTTTATCCCTGAAATGGCGCATCAGGACGAGTTGGAAGCGCTTTCCAACGATTATGCGGAAATTGATCTCTTCGAGCTTGGAGCATTAAAACGACTCAGAGTTTGCGATTTGGCGGCTCGGGCGTTGGGAAGGGGATGAAAACATGAAGGTCTTCATTACAGGTGGAACCGGTTTTGTAGGGCAGTTCATGACGAAAAGGCTTGCTGAACTGGGACATGAGGTCTCGGTGCTCACGAGGTCCGCTGCGAAAGCTGCCTCTCTTCCTCCGGGCGCATCCGCTATAGAAGGCAATCCCATGGTTTCCGGGCCATGGCAGGATCGCGTCTCTGAGCATGATGTCGTTATCAATCTTGCCGGGGCGTCCATCTTTACCCCATGGACGAAGAAAGCCCGTCGAGACATCTTGAGCAGTCGCACAGCGACGACGCGCAATGTTGTCGATGCTTTGAAAAAGTCTGGGAAGGATGTCGTTCTGGTCAATGCATCCGCGGTCGGCTTTTATGGTGGGCGCAAGGACGATGCAATTCTCGATGAGTCCTCACCCGCGGGAGACGACTTCCTTTCTGAGGTGGCAATAAAGTGGGAAGCCGAAGCCGCGAGGGCAGTGGAATTTGGGGTTCGCGTCGTCCTCTGCCGTTTCGGCATCGTCTTGGGCAGGGGAGGAGGAGCGCTCGGCAAAATGATTCCTCCCTTCAAATACTGCCTCGGTGGTCCGCTTGGAAGCGGACGACAATGGATCCCGTGGATCCACGAGGAGGATCTATTTAGAATCATTCTGTTCGTGGTGGAAAAGAAAAATATTTCGGGTCCGGTTAATTGCGTGGCGCCGTCTCCGGTAACGAACAAAGAGCTTACTCTCAGCCTCGGGAAGGCTCTTGGCCGGCCGGTATTTATGCCAGCTGTTCCAGGTTTTATACTTAGGCTGCTTCTTGGCGAGTTTGGCAGCGTGGTCTTGGAAGGCCAGAGAGCTACGCCCAAGAGGCTTTCCGATGAGGGTTTTGAATTCAACTATCCCCGGTTGCAGGCGGCGCTCGAGGATCTTGTCAGCGTTGGCTAATACTACTTCACCTTCCATGTCAGATTGAGCCAAAAAGATGGATTAAGTGGATCAGTGGTGTAGACGAGTGCGGATTTTTTCGTCATCCCCTCGCAATGTGTCGGGTCCAGAATGAGTGTTATCTTTCCCTCTCCTCCGGGAGGGATTTCCCGATCATGTCGGGCGGTGCAGCCTCAGCTGACGGCTACCTTCACGATATCAAAAGCTTTCTCCCCGATGTTTCTCACTTCGAAGTCATGGGCGAGCTCTTTATCCCGGGAAATTTCACCGAAGTCGAAGGCATCCTCGAGCACAAGGAGCGACGGGGATTCCTTCTGAATGGTGATTTGGCCCGGATTGAAAACGCCTGCCGGGATCTCCTCCGCATGTGCGAACACCTGAAGGAAACCAAAGAAAAGCGCCCAAATCGTCGTCATCAAAGATCGCATTTTGGTCGTTTACCCTGAATGAGAATTCTTGAATGGCTCGAATGCAACGAAGCCCCGATTTCTAGTCTCAGAGAATGTCTAAGTTGAAACCACGCCTTTTGCAACACTCAAATGAGACTCCTAAGTTATGGGCTCGGAGTCAGTGGACGCCCCAATGAGCATCTCCCAGCTGAAAAATTCGAAAAACAATGCTATAAGCTTTCATCTGAGAGCGAGATGGGCTTCTAACAATTGAGCCTCATCAGCCTTTATGTAAGCTGGCTTGACTTAACCCGTTTTTCCCGGCCGGAGCCTTGAGAGCTCGACGCCAGGAGAGGAGATCCACATGCCGACGTGCCCAGCCTGTAACGGCAAGCTAAGATTGGTTCACAGGCGTACAATTGATAAAGTGCAAAGTCTCTTTGTCCCCTTAAAGCGATATCGTTGCCGAAACCTGGATTGTGAGTGGGAAGGGAACATCCGCGGCGACAACAATTTTGACGCCTTCAGAAGCTGGCTCCCATGGGCTGTAGCGATCGCCGGCTCACTCATCATCGGAGGGATCATAGCCAAGATTCTGTGAGACCTGGCTTTTCCTTTTAAAGCTATCCAAAAATTACCGGTTCGCCAGTTGATATTCCATCAATTCCAGGACCTTGCTATCGATCAGCTCTGTCTGTTCGCCCGATTGCGGATCGTCCAACGAAAACTCATAACCGGTCGGGCTATGAATTGAAAGAAGGCCGAGACCTGTAGACAGGGCGTCTTTTAGCCATTGCGACCAGCATTCATGAGCCTGAGGGTCTTTGTTGAGAAGCGATTCGAGCTCAAGCTGATATGAATCTCCCAGTAACGCCAGATCACTATTTATTTCATTGATTAGCTCATCATCCAATCGCGGGCGCCTGACTTTCACCGATTGTGTCGCCACTTCCAGGTAGATCTCGAAGGGATCCATGGACAGCAGCTCCGGATGGCAAATAGCGCAACGAGCCCTGTCATGCTCAATAGAGCCGTTTTCGGCAAACCTATTTTGCCTGGCTACTTCCTGAAAATGCAAAACCGTGTAAGTCAAAAAGGATTTTTGCTCTTCGGTCATTTGTTCTCCAATCATAGTGCGGCTTCCCTCCATTTTGAGCGCCCTCGACGGTTGTGAGCGCGTTTGATTTGCTTTGGCTACCCGTTGCCCTTGCTACTCATCCTCCAGGTTGGGTTCGAAGCGCCTTCTGATAAAATCATCCAGCCGGACAACTTTTGAAGATTCTGAAGAAGCATCACGCAAAGCATTCCGTCTTCTAATAGACTCCAAAGTCATCTGCAATTCCTGATTTTGCTCGACCAGATTCGTGAGCTCATTTTCCCTGTCGCGCCATCTTCTCATGAGATGATCTACTTTGAATGCCATGCCGGTCAATTTTTCAAGCATCTTGAGACAGTGGGCCATCATCATCTCATGCGGACCTTTGATATAGTATGGGGTATGCGCCCAAAAGCTAAGACAGTGGATGTCCTCGTCGCGAACGCCTTCCATGATGGCTGAGTGGATGGAGGACGGTCCCTCATAGTCGATATACATACAGCCCATCTCTCGAACGAGATTGTAGCTGCGAGCATCTTGAACGACGCTCGATATGAGAATTTCATCGTGAAAAATCTCTTCGTAGACGCTGCCGAGAAGAATAATCTCCTCGCATTTCCATGCTCTCAGCAATTGCAGGAGTTCTCTTGTGAAAGCTCTCCAGTGGATTGTCGGTTCGGGTCCGACGCCGAGCAATACCGGTTCGGAAGAAGAGGAGTCGACAGAGAAAAATCTGAAGGCAGGCCATTCCATCTTCTGAATCTGACCGTGCTTTACGTGGACTCGAGGCCGAGACGAAGAATCCGCGCGCCAAAAGCCATCCATGTCCCAATTCGCAACAGGCTTAGCGCCGGTCAACCCACTGATCTCCGCCATAACGCCTTCGATGGTTCCGCCCGCATCGGGCCATCCGGTAAATCCAAGCACAGCTTTGCTCGCCTGGAAGCTTTTGGAGAGGATCTCGATGTTCATTACATTCCACCTCTATTTCAGGTTCCCATGGGGATGGCGTCCGCGCCTCAAATCAGTTCCTCCGCTGCGAGCAACTCAAAGAGATCCTCGCAGTTGCCGGCGGTCCAGTTAGCCCCGCTCCGGACCAGATCGCCTTTAGACGCATTTCCGCTGAATACTCCTGCGGTTCGCACTCCTGCTCGCTTCCCGGTTAAGATGTCCAGCGGATGGTCTCCCACCATGAGCGCTTCTTCAGGCGCAGCATTCAGTGTGTACAAGGCTCGCAGCAGATGATCCGGGTCCGGCTTCACACGCGGAACATGGTCCCGGGAGAGAAAACCGGAGCAGAAGCTGTCGATGTCGGGAAAAACCAGACGGACAGCTTCCTCACAATTACGGGTGATGACGGCCGCCTTGATTCCCTTTTGCTTGAGCCCGATCAGTATTGGTTTTGTATAGGAAAAAAGAGATCCTTCCCGAGCAGATTCGATTTCCATTTCACATATGAGCGATTTCGATCTGCGGTCGAGCTCCTCCGCCATCGACGCATCCGATTTACGCAGGGAAGTCACCATGAGCTCCATCCATTCCAAAACGGGCAGGGACGCGTCGGGATGCGGCTCGAGAAAGTCGCCTGCAAGAGCGTGGAGTCGCCGTCTCATTTCACCGAAGTCCAGGCGCAACTCTGCCAGAGTCCCGTCGAAGTCGAATACAACCGAGCTGAATTTGGCCGGTAAAATCATCTTCCACACCCTGTCTCATCCTCTGCTATAAATATACTCATTCAATAGAACCCGTGGGGCGGCCTCAGATCCATTCGCTTCGAGACCCAGACCGCCTATGTCGCCTTTTCCCTTGCGGAAGCAGGTCCTGTTGATTATCCTTATCGATTGTTCCGCCATAGACGCTAGATGAAATATCATATTCCGATAAATACAAACGGGCAAGGCATTCCTCGATTGCCTTGGAGCAAGGGGTGCGAGCATGTCGGAATCGATTCGCAGGTTGAGCTTTGATGAAATCATAGATCGTCTGATTGCTACGAGCAAACCTTATCAGAAGCAATATTTGGCGATGTACTCCAGCTGGTATGGCGGAATTATCACCGATCCAGCGCTCATGATGGTTCCAGTCGACGATCATCTGGTGCATCGGGGAGACGGCATTTTCGAAGCGTTCAGATGCATGGATGGAAACATCTATGCTCTCAATCGACACTTGAATCGCCTTGAGCTTTCCGCCCAAGGCCTGTCTCTGAACATGCCCCTAAGCCGCTCCGACCTGGCAAGCGCTGTAATCGAGACGGTCAGGGCTGCAAACGCTTTAGAATGCGTCGTAAGGATATTTGTTTCCAGGGGCCCCGGAGGGTTTTCCGTCGATCCTTACGAGTGTCCGGAAAGCCAGCTCTATATTGTAGTGGCGGACGCGCCTTTGCCACCCGAGGAGAAGTACGAGCAGGGGGTAACGCTCAGGAGCAGCTCGACGCCGGCTAAAAAGGATTATTTTGCAAACCTCAAAAGCTGCAACTATCTCCCCAATGTTCTAATGAAAAAGGAAGCTCATGATCTGGGGGTGGATTTCACGATTTCTATCGACGATCGAGGCTGCCTTGGCGAAGGGGCAACGGAGAATGTGGGGATCATAACCCAAGGCGGGGAGTTTCTCGTACCTGGATTCGAGCGGATTCTTCGTGGTATAACGATATCGCGCCTGATGGAGCTTGCTGAATCTCTGGCCTCGGCAGGCGACCTGAAAAGGGTTGCAGAGGTTGATCTTACGCCGGAAGAGGCCTACAAGGCTAAGGAAATAATGCTCTTCGGCACATCCTTCGATGTGCTGCCGGTAGTCGAATATGACGGCCATATTATCGGCGATGGAAAGCCAGGGCCATTTTCGAAAAAATTCCTGTCGATGCTTCGAGATGATATGCGAAACAACGCCGAGATGTTGACGACGGTAAAGATTTAAAAGCCTTTATATTGGCAAGGCAACGAGGAGTCTGATGAATGGAGGAAAGCCTGCGTCAAAAGAGCCGTGACGCCGCCGAAGATATGCTGCGCGAAAGCATTCGGGTCAAAGAGGATTTTGTGCATACGGCAATAGATGTTATTCCCGAGATGGCTCAGATTGTCAGCATGTGCTTTCGAGGAAGGCACAAGCTTTTTCTTTTCGGAAACGGAGGCAGCGCCGCAGACGCTCAGCATTTGGCAGCCGAATTTGTCAATCGTTTCCAGCGCGAGCGGCCGCCTTTGCCGGCTATTGCTTTGACCGTGGACACATCTATCTTGACCAGCATCAGTAACGACTTCCAGTTCGATGATGTCTTTGCAAAGCAGCTCATGGCTTTGGCTCAGCAGGGAGATGCGGCCTTGGGCATTTCCACGAGCGGGCGATCGCCCAATGTGGTAAAGGCCTTGAAATGGGCTCGCGAGCATGGTCTCCATACTCTCGGGATGGCCGGCGCCGCTCGGGGTGAAATGGATATCTACTGTGACCTCCTTTTGCATGCGCCTTCGCAGGTCACTGCGCGCATTCAGGAGTGTCATATTACGGCCGCCCATATTCTGTGCGCCTTGGTCGACGAAATTCTTTTCGGCAATATGGAGAATGAGGAATGAGAAAGCGGGACACGGAATGGAAACCGCTCGACTTTGAAGGACTCCAAACGACGAGTCTCAAAGACCGCGCCAGCAAAGTACGGCTCGAGGACTTCGGGCGGCCTTGGACGCGCGGAGGGTCTTTCGCCGCTTTTTTAGAAACGCTTCCGGATATTCTCGCCGCGAGTCTGTTTCGGCAGGCGGCGAGCGCCATAGCTGAGGCGTTCAGAAATGAGCGCACTATTATTTTGGGCATGGGCGCCCATCCCATCAAGGTCGGCTTGAACCCCGTCATCGTGGACGCCATCCAAAGGGGATTGTTTACAGGCGTTGCATTCAACGGCGCGGGAATAATCCACGATGTCGAAATCGCCATCGCCGGCAAGACCTCTGAAGATGTTGCAGCGCATCTTGGCTGCGGCCACTTCGGAACTGCTCGAGAGACGGCCGAGCTCATTCATGGAGCGGTTGCTGAAGCATACAGAAAAGGTGGTATGGGATTAGGCCGGGCGGTCGGCGTTCGACTTCTGGAAGAAAATGCTCCGTACGCTCATCTAAGCATACTCGCCATGGCTGCAAAATATGATATTCCGCTGACGGCGCACGTGGCTATCGGGACGGATATCATTCACATGCACTCATCCATGGATGGAGCGGCTATGGGCGCTCTCAGCCATTTGGACTTCAAGCTCTTCTGCCGACTGGTCGGCTCCCTCCAGAGTGGAGTCTACATCAACCTCGGCTCGGCGGTGATTCTACCGGAGGTGTTTCTCAAAGCCGTCAGTGTGGCGCGGAACATGGGATTTCCTCTCGATGGCCTCACAACCATCAATATGGATTTCCAACGTCAGTACCGCTCGCAGACGAACGTGGTCGAGCGCCCCACGGCTGGAGGCGGGACCGGGATTTCGTTGACCGGTCATCACGAAATCATGTTTCCACTGCTTATGGCGGCGGTTCTGGAAAATCTGGACGTGGAGAAGTAGATTGCGCTCTGCTGCGGCGAAGTGATGGAAATTGCTGTTTGCGTGGATTACAATAAAAATGCAGGAGGTTTTTTTAGATGCCCATCTATGAATATGAATGCTGCAACTGTTGTGAAAAGTTCGAACGACTGGTTTTTCGAAGCGATGAAGCGGTAAGCTGTCCCAAGTGCGATTCTGGCGATGTGAGTCGGGTGATGTCGGTTTGCGGATTCAAAAGCGGTGGCGACAAGGGATCTGCAAGCAGTAGAATGGGCTCGGGCTCTTCCTCATGCAGTGGGTGCACAAGCGGCAACTGTAGCTCATGTCATTAACCCCCATGACTTGAAAGGGACGGCAGAGAGTCTGAGAGATATATCGGGTAAGGCCTTACGTTAGCTCTGCCACCCAACGTCCGATCCTTGTATTCTCCTATGAATTCTGGATAGTAATCGAGGGAACATTTGGCGGATAGAATAATTCGTATAGGAACTCGAGGCAGCCTTCTCGCTTTGACGCAGAGTAAAGCTATAAAGGCCTCTATTGAAGGTCTCTGGACGGGCCTGCAAGTGGAGCTCACGATCATCAAAACCACGGGCGACAAGATTGTGGATGTGCCGCTTGCAAAAGTTGGAGGCAAGGGGCTCTTCGTCAAAGAAATCGAAGACGCTCTGCTTGCTGAGTCGGTAGATCTTGCGGTCCATAGCATGAAGGATGTTCCTTCCGTTCTTCCGGACGGCCTCGAGGTGGGAATCATACCCGCAAGGGAAGACCCAAGAGATGTGTTGATTTCCCGGAACGGCGAAGGGCTTCGGGATCTTCCAGCCGGCGCCAGAGTGGGAAGCAGCAGTTTGCGCCGGGCGGCTCAGATCAAGAGGATGCGTCCGGATCTCGAAATTCTCACGTTGCGAGGCAATCTCGACACCCGGCTTCGTAAGCTTCAAGACGGAGATTACGAAGCCATAGTGCTTGCTGCGGCCGGATTGCATCGAATGGGTTGGCGAGACCGCATCACGGCTTATTTTGAAATCGATGAATTCGTGCCGGCCATAGGCCAGGGATCTCTGGGGCTCGAATTTCGCGCCAACGACTCGGAGATGCGGCGACTGCTGGCGCCTATGCACGACCCGGACACCGCCGATGCGGTGGTGGCGGAGCGAAGTTTTCTTCGTGAGCTTGAAGGCGGCTGCCAGACTCCCATAGGTGGATATGCTCGGGCGCATGGCGATTCCGTAGAGCTCCTTGGGCTGGTTGCTTCCTTGGATGGCCGGAAAATCTTTCGCGCTGCGAAGTCCGCTCCCAGAAATGAAGCTGAAGACCTGGGACGCGCTCTCGCGCAAGAGCTTCTGGAATCAGGAGCGAAGAGCTTGCTGGAAGAGATTTACGCCGGCTCTCAGTGTGACTGATCTGATTTCTTACGCTCATTTACGCTTTCTCCAACTCACTAATTTACTGTTATTCAGAATAAGGATGGCGCGTGGCAAGAGGAAAAGTCTATCTCGTAGGCGCGGGACCCGGGGATCCGGGGCTTTTGACGATAAAAGGGCGGGATCTGCTGGAGCGGGCTGAAGTCGTGATATATGACTATCTGGCCAATGAAGAATTTCTCAAATATGCCCCTGCCGAGGCGGAGATCATCTATGTGGGAAAAAAGGGCGGAGACCATACGCTGAGTCAGCAGGGCATAAACGATCTTCTCATCGAAAAGGGCAGGGAGCATATTGTTGTGCGGCTCAAAGGGGGAGACCCGTTCGTATTCGGACGAGGCGGGGAGGAGGCTCAAATGCTTGTCGCTGCAGGCATCCCTTTTGAGGTGGTTCCGGGAGTCACGGCGGCTGTAGCTGTTCCCGCCTACGCCGGCATCCCTCTTTCGCATCGAGATTTTACGGCAAACATGGCGTTTGTGACGGGCCATGAAAGAGAAGACCAGCCTGGTGAAACCAAGATAGCCTGGGATAAGCTCGCTACCGGAATCGGCACTCTGGTTTTCTTCATGGGAGTAAAGAACCTGCCGGAAATCTGCAAAAGCCTTATGAAGCACGGAAGGCCTGCAAGCACCCCTGTTGCGGTCATCCGTTGGGGAACTACGTCAAAGCAGAAGACCGTTGTGGGAACGCTCGAGAACATTGCCGAAAAGGTCCGGGAGGCCAATTTGAAGCCGCCTGCCCTGACGGTGGTGGGAGAAGTCGTCCAGTTGAGGGATGAACTGAATTGGTTCGAGAGCCGCCCGCTGTTCGGGAGGCGCATTGTGGTGACGCGAGCCCGCGAGCAGGCGAGCGACTTCAAGTCGGCCTTATCTGAGCTGGGCGCCGACTGTATAGAGTTCCCAACCATAGAGATTGAGCCCCCGCCTTCATGGCAGCCGCTCGATGATGCAATCTCCCGATTGTCGACTTATGACTGGGCGATCTTTACGAGCGTGAATGGAGTAAGGCTTTTCATGCAGAGACTCTGGGCCGCCGATCTCGATGTCAGAGAGCTCAAAGGCGTTCTACTTGGGGCGATTGGACCCAGAACGGCTGACGAGCTCAGGAAGTTTGGTCTTCGACCGGACTTGATTCCGAAAGAGTATCGCGCCGAGTCTGTACTCGAAAGCCTGGCGGGCGAGAATCTTGAAGGAAAGCGAGTTTTGATGCCGAGAGCCATGATCGCGCGTGACATTCTGCCTGAAACTCTTCGGAAGCGCGGAGCGACGGTGGATGTGGCTCCCGCCTATCAAACCGTTCTCCCTGACAGTCGGAGCGCAGAGATATTGGATCTCCTAAAAAATGGCGAAATCGATTGCCTGACTTTTACATCATCGTCTACGGTTTCCAATTTTTTTAGCTTGTTTGCAAAAGATCAGATCCTTTCGTTCATGTCGAAGGCGGCAATCGCCTGCATCGGGCCTATTACGGCCCAGACTGCGGAAGAATATGGACTCAAGACGGAAATAATGCCTTCCGAATACACCATACCCGGGCTTGTTGAGGCAATTTGCTCTTATTTTGAGGGGAAAGCATAAAAGGCCCGGGGGCGCGATGAACGGGATCGCGCCCCCGGCAAGGAAGAAAGCTGCAAGCTTGTCTGGAGAGCTTCAAAGGCCTGCAGCGAGCTATTCTTTGATCTTCTTTGCTCTGTTTTGCAGGTAAGCGTCTCGTACCGCCACGTAAGGATCTAAGGCGGATTTTTTTAAATCTTCGTATTCCCCTATCAGGAGCGAAGTGTTGTTCAACATCACCCCTGCCCGAACTCCGGCGCTGACTGCGAGCTCATCGGGGGCAATCCAGAAGAGAGGGTTCAGGAAACTGTCTCCGGCTGTTCCGATCGTGTCTCTTAAACTGGATGGCCCAAGGAATGGCCAGTTGAAATAAATGATAGGCCTCAAGCCCCAAACGCCGAGCGTTTGTCCTAAGTCTTCGTCTTGAGGGGCAAGACCGAAATCGCGGTTGGCTACATCGACCATGCCAATGAAGCCCAAGGTCGAGTTGATCATGAACCGGGCTATTTCCCCGCCCGCCTCCGGAAATTTGCCCTGAAGAGAATTGTTCACCACTCGCACTGGAACGAGAAAGTTCTCGTAGGCATTTCTGATGCCAATCCGAATCCCTTCCGGCACAAATGCTGCGTACACTTTCGCGGTTGGCTTCAAAACCCAGAAGTAAAGCTTATCGTTGAAATGGAAGAATGCCCTGTTGACAGATTCAAGCGGGTCAGCAATATGCTGTTCCTCGACTTCGAAAGGGTCTTTTTCTTCATGTGATGTTTGTGCTGCGAATGCCATGTTTGCTGGAGAAAAACGGCTATTCAAATCGTCTACGAGACCGAGAGTTGATAACAGAAAAGCAATTGCCAGATAAATAGCAGCGACCTCGAGCGTCTTTTTTGTTTTCGTCATTCATTTGCCTCCTCTTCAGTTGAATCTCATTGCCGGGCGTCAGCCAATGGGTATTACAAATTCAGCCCCTCCCACTTATCTGGGCATTCTAACACTATACAGAAACTAAGCAAGCAAAACCCTTGATGATGCAGCAGGCCTCATTTTGAACCTGATAGCTGCTATATCGTAGCTATATCGTAGGGTGGGCAGAGTTTTTTCCTGCCCACCGTTCCCCAGAACCGGCATGAATGGCGGGAACCTAAAGACGCGCACACCCTGCCGGGCTCGTCCTTTTCAGCTAAAGTCACCAGATACATTGACCCAGTAAATGTTGTACGCATTTTTTGTGAAGCAAAGTTCAGCATTTCCAGAACTACGCCCCGTCGCAACTCCTCCCGGGCACGACTAAGAAGTACTTTGTTGACCTCTGCAGAAATGTATTCTTCACCGCAATTATCGCAGATCTGAGCTGGGACACGCTTGAAAACCAATGTCGTCTGATCCCTTTCCAAAACGATGGTTACGTATCCTTCCGCAGTTACACCATTTTGGCAAATTGCACACTTCATCAGAGCCTCCTCGAAAAACCATCTGTCCATTTGAGAGAATCAGGTTCATAAGTTGTGATGATGACCAGTCTTCTCTCGGAGGAGTTTGCCGCCACAACTACATGCCGTTGCCTGCCAGCCGTGTAGATTGGGGTACACTATAGCGCTACGTGATCTGAGCCAGATCGTCCGTTTAGAAGTCGGAAAGAGCCTGTTCAGTGAGGTAGCAGCCATACTCTGTTAGGAGATTCGCTTATGAAATCCGGATAAGTAGAAAATATGTCGTGTTTTTCAACTCCCGCTCTGTCATTGAAGGTATGATCTCCAATATTTAACCTATCTTTCTCGAACCAAAATTCGCCACTTTGGCAAGAGGTGTTGAGTTTTGGATCGGGACAGGGGCATCTCGCCCAACCCAAAATGCTCATTGGCATTAAAACTTGACGCTCACGTATCGACATAGTTATAACTTCTGTGTCAACATTGGGTTCATCGCGATACGGAGGCGGATACGATGCAGGCGTTGAGAATTCGGAAAGTTGGAAATTCACTTGGGTTGGTTCTCCCTAAAGAAGTCCTGGCACGGCTCAAAGTCGAGGAAGGTGACACGATATACCTGACCGATGCCCCGGATGGGTATCGGATTACGCCCATGAATGCGGAGTTTGCCGAGCAGATAGCGGCAGCCGAGGCTATCATGCGTGAGGATCGGGACGTGCTCCGCGAGCTCGCCAACCGATGAACTGGACATGGATCGATCCGGCCGTAGTCCTGGCCATCCATGACCAGCAGATTGCCGAGCATGGAGGCATGGGCGGTGTCAGGGATATGGGACTCCTGGAAAGCGCTCTGGCCCGTCCGGTGCAACTGGAAGCATACGGCGACCCGGATGCTTTTGACTTGGCCGCAGCCTACGCTTATGGAATAGCGCGGAATCATTCGTTCGTGGACGGAAACAAGCGGACGGCCTATGTGGTTTGCATGCTGTTCTTGCGGCTTCATGGCTTGGAGATCAAAGCTCCAGGACCGGATAGAGTCATCCTCTTTGAACGGCTCGGCAAAGGCGAGGTTCAGCCAGAGGAATTAGCTGGATGGCTTCGGGAGCATGGAACTTGGCGAGAAAGATGACATGCAAGGACAATGCTGCCCACTGGAGCGAGCATGAACTGGTTAGCTGTAGGCTTTTTCGCTTCCTGCCAGGACAAGGAGGTTTTCCGCATCACTCGTGAACTGCATGAAAGGAATGATACCGGACTTTTCCTGTAACAAGCAGCCCCGAAGAAGCGTCGGGTAAGCGGGGCCTTTGCCGGCCCAAAGGACTGTTACCAGTCCACACGCTCCCCTAAGAACGACTCATGACAGTTTCCCCCGTCAAGTCGCTCAAGCCTCTCAAAAGCCCTCTCTCGAAAGCCTACAATGGTAACGATCTTTCCGGGCATGCAGTTTCCTGTGACATTCAGGATGTAGGAGCTTGAGGTTCTTTGCCCTTGTTTTCCGTTACTCTCCATACAGCCACCAAGGCTGCACTCAAGGATCGGGTAAGAATCCGTCTCAAGGCATGCGCCTTTCCGCGTTTTCCTTCCCGCACTGCCTTCGCGATACGAACTTGAAGACGACCGTACACGCATGAATGTCTTCCTCCAGTTAATGGAGCGCCACTCAAACATGTATGGAATTGTGCCCGTAGAGCTCATCTTTTTTTTTGGAGTCAAATCGATGCGCGGGATTGTGTCTGTAGATGAATGCCATGAAAGATACTATGGACTAAGGCTGAGAGGGAGCACAGTGCCGAGACCAGCAGGATTCTAGACACCTCACGCCGCAAGCCACCGTCTTGCCTCTTCGATTACTTCAGGAATGGATGGCCTTTCGCAGTCCGTAACTTCACTCTCCAAATGTTTATGATGAGGGAAGTGCTTCAACCCGGGAAAGTGTTGTGTGTTATCATACCGGAATATGAGCCGACTTCGCTCATCTTGAAAGTGGTAGCGATAAGGGCCGAACTTCTCACACAAGCGGCTGATTTCGGGAAGCTCCCGCATGCAGTTGGGACACCAGGGATTCCAGAAAATCAGCAGTAGAGGTTTTCCCTCCACGCTGGCGTAAGAGATATTATTACCCTCAAAGGTTTCAATGGAAAAATCGGGAAATGGCTCGCCCACTTCGACACCCCAACCGGGCAAAGCCATGGACCACTGGAGCAACAGCGCCACAAGTGGAATTGTCGCGATTCGAGTCATGTTGAGCATCATTATAGCCATGCCTGACCCGCACTGATGAGATAGTATTCCGCAAGAAAGAGCATCAGCACCCCGAGGACTTTCTTCGTGGCGACCATCCAATAGCCCGGCTTGGGCAGCGCCGCGGCCAGCCCTGAGAATGTCCCGATCACAATGAGCAGGACGCCCATCCCCATGGAGAAGGTAAAAACGAGCAAGCCCCCGTAAAAGACGCTCTGGGTTGTCGCAACGTAAGTCAAAAGACCAAGGAGCACCGGCGAAGTGCATGGAGAAGCGACAAGCCCCGAGGCTGCTCCAACGAGGAAAGCTCCGACCACTCCTCCTGCGGCGGGTTCCCAGGGTTTTCCCGAAGAAAACCATGTGGGAAACGGAATCACCTCCAGAATATTGAGGCCAATCAGAATGAGTATATTTGCAACAACGAACATAGCCCAGGGGTTGGTGCTGATCTTTCCAAAAAAACCGCCCGTCAGGGCAGCCACCATGCCCAGGAGCGAATAGACCGCGGCCATCCCCACGACATACCCGAGCGAGAGTAGAAAAGATCTCATCCGGGTCTTCTCCCCGGAGGCTTTGGAGCCAACATAGGCTGAAACAATGGGGATCATGGGGTAAGTGCAAGGGGCAAGGCTGGCGAGCACTCCCCCCGCAAAGGCCGCACCGATAGCAGCAACCGCGGGTCCCGCAAGGTAAGCTTCCATTCCATTCATCTTATCCTTTGCTCCTCCACCTCCAACTCACCCGCTTCGGGACGAGCTTGAGGCATCGCTCAGAGGCGCTGATTCACTGGCTTTGAGCGCCTTGGCTCTGATGTTCTTTGCCGTGATCATGATGCTGATGCTCCATTCTACGGCTCTCTTCCTCGATATAGGTGATAAGGGCTTCGACTTCCTCATTATTCAGCCGCAGATTCGGCATGGGAATGTTGTTGTATTGCGCCAGAAGGGCCATGGCCAGGGGATCTTTTTCCGCAAGCATCTTGTCCGGTTCCGCAATGAAACGGCTAAGCCACGCCGGGTCCCGCTTGCGGGTCACGTTCAAAAGATCGGGGCCGATATCGGGAGCCTTCGACCGCACTTCCTCCCGCGCTCCTATCGTGTGACAGGCGCTGCACCGGGTGCGAAAAAGGCCTTCTCCCTTGGAGATGTTGCGCACCTCGGGGGCATCGGCATATTCACGCTTTTCTTTTGGCGGAAGCTTCCAGTTATGGAGCCAGCCGCCCACTTGTCCTGCAAGGACATACGGGTTTTCAAATGGGGAGGCCTTCTTCCACTGCCCTGTTTTCTGGTTTCCTATGAGCATGCTCAGCGTATGAGCCGAGAGGCTGCCGGTTTTCTCCTCTTCCTCATTGTAGAGCCCGAGCTTTTTTCGCAGCAGCTTTATGTCCTGTTCTTTTCCCGTAAGGAAGAGCCATCCGGGGGCGACCTGGAATTTTTCAGTATAGTTTTTGAGCACTTCCGGCGTATCGTGCTTTGGGTCGATAGTAATCGAGTACATGAAGACATCTTGGCCCACTCGATC
Organism: uncultured Syntrophobacteraceae bacterium; assembly: GCA_964578835.1. GTDB lineage: Bacteria > Desulfobacterota > Syntrophobacteria > Syntrophobacterales > Syntrophobacteraceae > CAZOEL01. Next base: position 39,241 of record CAZOEL010000059.1, read on the forward strand.
GCCAAGGATTTTTTGGAGCTCGCGCAGACGCGCGGTCTCGAGCGGGCACGCATCGGGGCAGCGGGTAAAAATGAAGTTGATCACCACAACTTTGTCTTTTATGAGATCGTCGAAGAAGCGAACCTGCTTTCCCTCCTGGGTTACAAGCGGGATGTTCGGGAAGTAGTCGGCTCCCCAGATTGATGCGGCGCTGCCTGCAGCCGTGGCATTCCACCCCTGCGCCATCAGTCCGATTCCAATGAACAGAGCAAGAATACGCTTCCAGTGAGCCCTATGCATGATTACTCCTTCTTTGATCTCAAGGTTTGCACCAGCCAAAGAGCCGTCATCTACGGCTCTTTGGCTAATCATAAGGGGCGCGGCCGTCAAGAGCCGCCGCTCCTTTCGCCTCTCGCACCGCTACTTCCTCCTCCGCCACTGCCACTGTTGCTTCCACCATTTTCGGACGATGGGCCGATCCCATCTCCGGTTCTGAACGTTGGAAGGGCGGCGGAGTCGACGTACTCCACCCCATCCCAGGTGGGCATGGGCGTGGGCATCAACTCGACCTGGCCCGGATGCTCCACGTCCCAGCGCAACAGCATGGAGTGGTCCTCGTGCTGGGTGTTGTGGCAGTGCTCCATGTAGGTCCCGGCGAACTCCCGGAACCGGATAGCCATCTCGAGGCTATGGGAACTGTCCTCCTCGGGACCCACCCGGTAGACATCCTTCCTTGCCCACTTCTCCCACTCGGGGGGGAGCTTTCCCGTCGCGGCTGAGAATGACTCCCTCCTCGAAGTGCACGTGGACCGGATGGCTCCACCCGCCGTTGCCCTCTATGCTCCAGATCTCGAGTGTGCCCTGCCCGCTGAAGCCTGCTTCCGTGGGTCCGTTGGCGAGTTGAGGGGCCGCCGAGATTCGTCTTGGGTCCATGGGGAAGGCGTCTTCTCCATCCGTCTTGATGGTCCAGGGGGCCTCATCGGTTCCAGAGGAGCGAACGAACTCGAAGGTGCGGTGGCGGGCATTGGCCAGCAGCGCCTGATCGGCCGGGTCGTCGCGGTTGATGGGTAGCGGGATCATCTTCTTTTTCCCCGGCTCGAAATCGACCGGGTCCATGCTCATGTCCCTGCCCGCATAAGAGTGCACCCGAAACTCCAGGAACCTTCCCACAGCCGGGTCGCCGCCGACCCAGCGGTCGGCCGCGCCGTCATTGTCATTATCCTGCATCCGGGGGTTGTATTGCCCGGAAAGGATCTCCTCCAGAGGGATCCTCTTGCTGGGTTTTCTCCCGGTCTGGCGCTCGAGCATGTTAACCATGTAGAGCTTGTCGCCCGGCTGAATGCCGTGCTTGCTGAAATCAACCACAATGTCGTAGCGCTCCGCAATACCGATGGTGGGGAGCACCCCTTTGTGTTCGAGGAGATCGCCGTCACGGTCCAGATCCATGGATCCATCGAAGGGAACCGCATGCTCCATGATGTTGCCGTCGTTGGCGATCATGTGGAAGGGCGCCCGGTTGTAGGAGACTCCAGAGTCCGCTGGGCCGGGAATCTCCCCATCATTGCCCCTGACCTGGCGCACCAGCGCGAATGGGAACGTGTACATCCTCGATCTCCCAAAGACTGCCTCTGGGGTATGCAGGCGCAAACGGCTAATGTGATTGGTCTATTAGGGTATTTTTCCCCTCCGGACGTCATTGACGCTCAGCATGAGAGAGAAATAGTAAAGGGGGCGCTTCAATGGTCCATGAAAAGGAATACTTGCCGCCAACGGTTGAGGCCTTGGCTATCTTGTTTTGCTCTTATATTCGTAGAATACTCATACGGCGGGAATCGGGCTTATATGAAAGGATGTTCAGATCTTGAGCGAAGACTCTCAAACGGAGTGGAAGGCCAAGTGAGGCAGTCGCCTGGGGAAAGGCCACAGATGTTTGGTTGATAGCTTTGGAGGATTCGCCATTCTGTTCCGCGATGGCAAGAGTAACTCGGCTCTTCGCCAATACTTTCTGAGCTTGAAGAGGGCCGCAAAAGAACAGAGTGACAAAAGCGGTCAGCGACCATACAACAAAAAGATTGACGGTCTTCATGATGTTTTCTATCTCCCGATGATTGAACCGCGGGCGCGTCTTATTTGTAGGGTTTATGGGCTTTCTTTCTAAAAGGGTAAGAATGGCTCTCTACTTCGTCAACTTGTCTCTCCGGTTTGGAGAGAGCAGGATTCCGGAAATTACCGCATCCGCCTCGGTTGAGACTCCCTTACAGCCTTCATAATTTTTGCCGATACATGACATAAAATGGAAGTTTGGCTGTCCGGGGCAAATCTTTCTTAGCTTTGGACTCGGTTTTCGCGTCACTTTCGATGCAAAGCCCGAAGCCTGAACGCAAAATGGAGATTCCTATAGTGTAAGTTAGTGGTCTTCAAGAGCAACATTCTCTGGATCTCTGCTGAATGTCTATACGCTACAGACCTCTCCATGACTTTCCATTTCAGTCCTTTGCCCGCAGTTTGAAGAAGCGTTACATTATCCTTCGGAGAGAACAGTTGTCCCGGGAAGGGTGAGATATCCCTTTATTGAATAGAGAATGAGTCTGACAATGACCAAAAGAGCATTGCAGGCGTTTTGTTTATTATTTGCGGGTTTATAGGCTGTGGCTTTTCTATGTGTGGAGGGGAGAGGATGAGCGAACAAATTCCAGGGAGACAGGAACAGACAAGCCTATCAAATCTGCTTGCCAAGGAGCGTAACCGGGAGGCGGCGGAAAGAACGCTCTTGGCCTGGATACGAACATCTCTATCCCTCATAAGCTTTGGGTTTGCCATCTATAAGATAGTGCAGGCATTCTCGGAAGCTGGAGCCCGACGGCATCCTATGACAGTGCTGCTGGGCTTGTGTTTTATACTGCTCGGAATATTCGCTGTGGGTGGCGCAACGGTACAGCACATCAAGATCCTTAAAGAGCTCCACCTCGAAGACGACCCCTACAGACCCAAACAGCCACTCGGGCTATTTGTGGCGGCCGCTCTAACCGGAATTGGCCTCCTGGCTCTCATTACGGTCTTAGTCGAGTTCTTCGTACTCAAGAAATAGCCGTTGTCTCTAATATTACTTAATGCATGCAGGCATAACCTTCAGCAGTTTTCAAGATAGTAGTCCTGTTAGATCGACCGGGTGTCGGCTGCAAGCGATTGAATCGCCTGTAAAGGGGCAGGCCTTGGCTTCATGCAGGATTGTTTGATGTGCGACATCTATACGCAACGACTTTGCCGCGGCAGGGCGCTGACCTCACGGCCGTCTTAAACCTTCTGGGATATTCGACTTCAAAGGAGACTGTGAACATCTAAAGCGATGAATCCAAATTATCAAATGACAGGGACTTTCATTCTAACATACTATACTTACAAGGTTAGTTGAGAAAAGAATCCAGTAAAAGAATGCATTACAGGCAAAACTGCGTAAACTTTAGGGCTATCACGTGAAGCATTTGGGAGCGGAGTGCAGGGCATAAGATCTCGTACACATGGTCACTTGTGAATGAGAACAAATTTACCGCGATGCGTATGTCTATATCGCTTAAGGCATTGCTATCCTCATATAGCGGCCAGGTAGTCGAGAAGCTTCAAGAACGCAACTGGAGAGCTATTGGGCTGCGAATCAATGTATTTGTCTTGTCTGATATCTTTGCATTGCGTGAAAGCGGTAATATATTAAGAAAAAGTTCATAGGAGGGGTCGTCTATGTATGCGGACTGAAATGTATAATCAATATGCCGGATATGCAGCGTTTTTTCTGGATCGACAGGGGTAGCCGGGCTGCCGTTGGAAGAGAATGAGCTCTAATCATCAATAGAAGGAGCGGGATAATGGCGAAAAAGAGTGATGGAAGTTCAAATCCGATGGATAAGATTATGGAGCGACTGAGGAGCGGTCCCGGAGAAGGGGGACCCGGAAAGAACGATCCCTCCCAGAAAAAAGTGCATTTTTCCATCTGGTATTTTGTTGCAGTTTTGTTGGTAATATCACTTCTCCAGGGGCTTTTCGTAGAGCCTCAAAGTGATAGAGCTCCCTATTCCGAATTCAAAAAGTGGGTGGCCGAAGGAAGAGTCGAGAATCTCGTTCTGGGTCCGGATCGAATCCGCGGTGAGATCAAAGATGCGAATGGTCAGAGCAAACCGTTCACCACCATTAGAGTGGAAGATCCCGACCTTACAAAAATGCTCGATGAAAAGGGCGTCAAGTACAGCGGATTGCTTGAGAATAAATGGATTGGCGTGCTCCTTTCCTGGCTGCTTCCCTTGGCGATATTCATCTTCTTCTGGAGCTTTCTCTTGCGGCGAATGAGCGGCGGTCCTCAGGGAGTCCTGTCAGTTGGGAAAGCGAAGGTGAAAATATTTGCCGAGAAAGAAATTGGAATCACCTTCGATGATGTTGCCGGAATTGATGAAGCCAAATCAGAGCTTCAGGAGATTGTCGAATTTCTGAAGACTCCCGAAAAATTCCAGAGACTGGGAGGTAAGATTCCCAAAGGAGTCTTGCTCGTGGGAGCGCCTGGAACGGGCAAAACGCTTCTGGCGAAAGCGGTTGCCGGCGAAGCCGGAGTGCCCTTCTTCAGCATGAGCGGCTCCGAGTTTGTAGAAATGTTTGTGGGGGTCGGCGCGGCGCGCGTACGGGATTTATTTGGACAGGCAAAGGGGCATGCTCCCTGCATCATTTTTGTCGATGAGTTGGATGCCTTGGGAAAGGCCCGCGGCATGAATCCCATGGCGGGACATGACGAACGTGAGCAGACGCTCAATCAACTCCTGGTCGAAATGGACGGCTTCGACCCGAGAGCCGGAGTCATAATCATGGCGGCGACTAACCGACCAGAAATACTGGATCCCGCACTTCTTCGGCCCGGCAGGTTCGATCGTCACGTCGCCATCGATAAGCCCGACATCCGTGGCCGCGAAGCCATCCTCCATATCCACACCAAAGAAGTCAAATTGGGACCGGATATCGACTTGAAAAAAATCGCCTCAATGACCCCCGGATTCGTCGGGGCCGATCTCGCGAACCTTGTCAACGAATCGGCGCTGGTTGCAGCCAGGAAGAATCGAATCCACGTGACCATGAGCGACTTTCAGGAGGCCGCAGACCGCATCATTGGAGGGCTCGAAAAGAAGAACAGGGCCATGAACCCGAAAGAGAAGGAAATTGTGGCCTACCACGAGTCGGGTCATGCGCTGGTGGCTATCGTGGTTCCCCATGCCGATCCGGTTCATAAGGTTTCCATCATTCCAAGAGGCATTGCCGCACTGGGGTATACGCAACAGCTTCCGATCGAGGATAGATATCTCATGACCAGAGAAGAGCTCATGGGGCGCCTTCTCGTGCTGCTTGGCGGCAGAGTGGCTGAAGAGATCATTTTTGGCGATATTTCTACCGGAGCACAGAACGATCTTCAGCGCGCAACCGATATCGCAAGGACGATGGTGACGGAATATGGCATGAGCGATCGCCTGGGGCCTCTCACCTATGTTAGAGACCCGCGTTCGACGGCCCTGGATCTGGGTCTTCGAGGCCGGGAAAGAGAGTACAGTGAACGGACCGCGCAGGAAATCGATGAAGAAGTGACCAGGATCATAACTCAAACGCATCAGAATGCTCGCGCTATCCTTGAAGAACAAAAAGATTTCCTGATCTGTCTAGCGGGAATTCTTCTGGAGAAGGAAGTGATGGAGGGTGAAGAGCTGAACAGATTTGTCGATGAAGTGCGAGAACGGCAAAGGACTGGTGGGAGAGCAGGCAACGGCGGCGCCCATGAAAGCGATGTGTGCAAGAATATCCGGACAATCGATTTGACCTAGTCGCCCTAGGCGTAAGTCCGGCGCCAGTAAGAATGATGCTGGATGCCGGCAGCTTGATGCTTGATTCCGGATGCGGGATGCAATCCTCAGGCTCATGCCTGCCCGGTCTTTATCCGGCATCCGGAACGATGGAATCTATCCGAGAGGGCGCTCGCCTTGACTTTTTCCTCTATGAGCTTACATTTTCTTCTGCTCGGCTTAAGCCTCTAGAGGCATGCTGGGTCTCCGTCCGGCGCTTATGGAGCTATCTTCCTCAATCAGCACTAATGGACTGTCAACTTTGAATGTTCAGGTTGCAGTTTTTTTCTTCTCCTTCAGGGAGAGGGGGCCTGCTTTCGCCGGAAGAAACAATGTTGACGGTCCACGAATGAATTTAAAGGACTTATGGGAGGAGTCGCGTTTGCCGCTTTTTGCCGCCTGTTTCAGCTCGCCATTGTTTTTTAAGTCCATTGCCCTTAACACGCCGCAATAGGATAGGATGCATCCCGCATATGATACCCGATGAAATGAGAGCCAATCTTGTTGAAAGGATAGCGCTCGCGGAGGACGCCCGTGAGCAGGCCGTGGACGTCATGCTCGAGCTCCAGCAGCATTATGGCTATATGAATGACGAGGCCATGAGCGTCGCCTCTGAGCTTTTGGACATGACGACCCTCGAGCTCGATGAGCTCGCCACCTTTTATGACCATATCTATCGCGAGCCCGTCGGCAAGTTCGTTATTCACGTCTGCGACAGCGCCGTCTGCTGGATGAACGGTCACCAATCCGTAATCGATTATATAAGCAGGCGCCTTGATGTTCAGTTGGGAGGAACAACTCGGGACGGTCTTTTTACTCTTCTGCCCGTGTGCTGTATCGGCTACTGCGATCGCGCTCCTGCAATGATGATCAACCGTAAGGTGTACGGATTTCTCACACAGGAAAAAATAGACGGCATCCTTCAAAGGTTGAAGGACGAAGCATAGATTCTCTCCCTTTTTTTTTTGAACAGGCGAATGAATATGTATCCTCAGGTTCTTTTTCAGAATCGAAAAGAAAATCGCATCGCCACCATGGATGAATATCGCGATAGCGGCGGCTACCGAGCGTTGACCGAGGCTATTGCCAAGGGATCGCCGGCGGAGGTGATTAAAGTGGTCGGAGACGCCGGGCTGAGAGGGCGGGGCGGGGCGGGGTTTCCCGCTGCGAAAAAATGGGAGTCCGTCCCCTCTGATGGCGCCTACCCG
>CAZOEL010000060.1:0-44171 GCA_964578835.1 uncultured Syntrophobacteraceae bacterium
GTTGCTCTCCGCCGCTGAGAGTGCCCGCTTTCTGAGATCGACGCTCTTTGAGGCGGGGGAAAAGATCGAACACCTTCTCGATGTTTTTCTCCAGACGGCTGCGCGCGCGCTTCGAAAAGGCTCCCATCTCGAGATTCTCATACACCGTCATGTCAGTGAAAAGCTGGCGTCCTTCGGGGACGAGCACTAGTCCCAAATCTGCTCTGGCGTGCGTCGAAAGGTGCGTCACATCCTTATCGTCGAAGAGAACCGACCCCTGCCATGGGCGCAAAATCCCCATCACGGTCCGCATCAAAGTCGTCTTGCCGACGCCGTTGGAACCGACCAGCGTCGTGAGCTTTCCTTTTTCCAACGTCAGATCGACGCCCCAGAGGATTTGAACTTCACCGTAACCCGATGTAATTCCATTTATTTTGAGTAACGCCATCTTCGACTGTTTACCTTCCGATTTCGTCGTTTTCATCGATTGAAAGGAGCTTTTGTGCGAGCTTCGGGTCGCCGAGGTAAGCTTCGATGACCTGCGGATCGTTGACAACTTCCTGAGGAGCCCCCTCCGCTATGACTCTTCCGTAGTCCAGCACGACGATTCGATCGGAGACATTCATGACAGCCTGCATGACATGCTCGATCATGAGGATTGTGACGCCTCGGTCTCGAATCCTGAGCACAGCATCTATCATCGTGGATATTTCGGAGGGATTCAAACCCGCGAGCACCTCATCGAGAAGAATAAGGCGCGGGCGAGCGGCAAGCGCGCGGGCAAGCTCGAGGCGCTTCTTCTGGGCCACGTTGAGGCTTCCCGCGAACTGGCCGGCGCGCTCATGAAGATGGAGCATCTCGAGAACCTCGTCGGCGACTTTGGCTGCGGAAGCTTTGGAGTGGCTCTCGCGACCGAAGCACGCTCCCACCATCACGTTTTCACGAACGGTGAGGTCATTGAGAGGACGGACTACCTGGTAAGTGCGAGCCATCCCGCGGCGAGCCGCTTCATAGGGGGGCAGTCCGGTGATGTCTTCGCCTCCGAAGGAGATCTTCCCGCGTTCAGGCTTGTATACACCGTTGATGACGTTGAAGAGCGTCGTCTTCCCGGCTCCGTTCGGGCCGATCAGTCCAAGGATGGCGCCCTCCGGGATATTAAAAGTCACGTCGGTAAGGGCCTGCAGGCCGCCGAATATCTTAGTGACCTCGGTTACTTCGAGGATCATTCCAGTAACCTCCTCACTCGGGGCAGACGCTCGCGAATCCATCCCACCGCGCCTGCGGGCACAAACAGAATAATCAGGAGCAAAATGACGCCGGCTACCGCAAGGTGTAGATTCTTGAAAAGAGGACTAGTCAAAAGAAATCCGCGCAACCCCTGGTAGGTAACCGCTCCGATTAAAGGGCCGGCTACCGTGCCCTGTCCGCCCAGCATGACCATTACGAGCATTTCAATGGACATGTGAAGCTGAAAAGCGTCGCCCGGCTCTACATTCCCGTTCTTGAAAAAGTAAAGAGTTCCGATCATTCCCGGGAAGAAAGCGGAAATCATGTAGGCTATCGTTTTTGAGTGAGGCGCCTTGACTCCCATTACCATTGCAGCGTCTTCGTCTTCGCGAATGGCAAACAATCCCAGGCCGAAACGCGAATGCTTGATCAAAAAGCTCACTACCAAAGCCAGTATGGTGATGACCCAAAGGAAGGTGAAGGTCGTCCAAAGGGCGTTTGCAGCTCCTCCGTATTGCTTGTACGCTGAGAAATTGATGTAAAGCCCGGTTGCGCCTCCGAAGGGTTCGAAGTTGCTCACGAAAGCTCTTGCCGCTTCGTTGATCCCAATTGTCGCCAGGGCGAAATAGGCTCCTCTGAGGCGCAAGACTGCAAGCCCGAGCAGTCCGGCAATCATGGCGGAGAGCGCCCCGCCCGCCAAAGCCGAAGCGTATAGGGACCAGCCGAATCGGCTCAAAAAGTAAAAGCCGGTATAGCCGCCAAGACCGAAGAAGACAATGTGACCGAAGCTCACATAACCGGTGTAGCCCAGCAGGATATTGAGGCTGGACGCCAGCCCGACGTACATGAGCAGCGTGAAGGCGTTTTCTCTGGCTGTGTCCTGCCGCATGATCAGGACCGCAAGTCCCCAGGCGGTCAAAAGGAGCAACGGCAGGTAAATACCCTGTTGTCGCCATATTTTCATCTATTTCGCTCCCAATAGGCCGCTGGGGCGCAGAAGCAGCACAAGAATGAAAAGGCCGAACTCCACTACCGGCGCCCAGCTAACCGGCATAAAAGCGGGGAGGAGCCCCTCCATGGCGCCTAGCAACAAGCCTCCGAGCAGCGCTCCGAGCGGATTTCCGAGGCCCCCGAGAACGCATATGACGAAAGACTTCAGCTCGTAAGGCCCTCCGCTCAGCACTGTAAAGGGAAAGGAGATGGCCACGAGGCCCCCTGCAACCGCGGCGAGCATGGTGCCAATCCCGAAGCTCGAGGCGAGCACCTTTGCCGAAGGTATCCCCATGAGCTCGGCTGCTTGGCGATTGTTGGCTACGGCTCGAATCGCTTTGCCCATACGCGTGAAGTAAAGGAAAAGATAGAGCGCTCCCGAAAAGAGGATCGCAGCCAAAGCCGCCATGAGCCTTGCGCCTGGTATGATGATTGGACCGACTTCAAGCGAGCCCAGAGAATAGTCGACATTATGGGGCGAAGTGCTGAAGACTGCCGTGCCGATGCCGATCATGATCATGTTTACGGCAAAGGTCGCAAGAAGGCTCGATAAATGCGGAGCGGATATCACCCGGTGCACTGCGACCCAATAGATGGCGAGCCCGAGCAGAAACCCGACGAGCGCAACTCCTATCAGGCCCGTGTACGGGTTCACTCCCGCTTTGACAAAGGCGAGATAGGTCACAAACATTCCTACGGCCATGACCGGGCCGTGGCTCAGGTTTATTACGGACATGACGCCCCAGATCAGGGTAAGCCCCATGGCCGCCACGCCGTAAACGAACCCGATAAGAATACCGTCAACCAGAGAAGCTGAAAGCTGCATTGGAGGTCAACCAACCCTTTGTCTTTTCATTTTAGCGTTTGGGCATCAATATGGCCGAGGCGGTCTTTGCCTGCTCCGGCCAGATGATTTGCTTCGTAAGATTCCCCGCGCTATCCTTCTGCCACTGAATGTAGATCATCTCGTGGCCGACCTGCAGACCGTGCGATTCGGGGGTGTTGTCAAAAGCGATGCGGCCGTAAAAGGTCATTAGATTCATCTTGTCGAGGACGGCCTTGACCTTTTCTGTCTCGGTCGATCCGGCGTCCGCGATCGCTTTCTCGAGTATCATTCCCGCAACAAAGCCGCCTGCGCTGTGGTATGAAGGCTCTTCATTGAATTTTGCTTTGTAATCCTTGATGAAATCCGCAATGGTTGGTCCAAACCACTCAATATTCGCAGCCTTGGCTGCTTCGGGCGAATATTTGGCATCCGGTTCCCATTGGCTTGAGCCTATCACTCCGACGGCGGCCTCGCCGAGCTCCGCAAACTTGGGCTCGGGAGGCGCCACGAGAAGCGCCACCATCTTAGCTTTTACGGCCTTCTCGTAGAGTTGCTTTGCGAAAGTGCTTGTGTCTGCGAAATGTCCGCCTCCCATAACAGCATCGGTGTCGGTTGGAATTTTGTTAATGAATGGGGCGAAGTCTGTAGCTCCCGTGTCATAGCCTTCAAAGAGCGAGACAGTGTAGCCTTTGCCCTCTGCATAGCTTTTGAGGTCATTGACCACATCGGTCGAGAATTTGTCTTTCTCATGGATGATCGCAATCTTCTTGGCGTTGGGATCAAGCTTCGCGAGAAGATCGATCGCTCCGACAAGATAGCGGCTTGCCGGCGTATAGGTCTGATAGACCAGTGTATATCCCTTTTTGTAGGTGGAGTCGGATGCGGCGCCCGCGGTGGTCAAAATCCTGTTGTACTGCTCGGCTATCACTGCAGCGGCATCCGTCAATCCACTGCTGTATGGGCTCACCAGAAAATCGGCTTTGTCTTCGTTGATGAGCTTTGTATAAAGCTCCTGGACTCGCGCCTTGTTGCTTTCATCATCATAGTATTTGGCGGAAAACTTCACCACAGAGCCGTCGGGCAGCTTTATTCCTCCAGAGGAGTTCACCCGATCTATCCACAGGTTCAACCCGTTGACCTGACGGATTCCTTCGACATTGAGCTTCCCTGTCTGTGAGGCCGTAAGGCCGATTACCGCCTGTTTTATCTTGCCGGCGTCAGCGGCAAAGGCTACCGAGCCCAGAATAAGTCCGGCCAAGAGCAAACCAAAGAAGCATGTCAGTCCTCCCTTTTTCATAGAACCATCTCCTCTAAGCAGTGAATTTGGAATCTCTTCCCAGGCGGGCATAGAAAAACGCCTGCCGCAATAATATACAATCTCCGGGTAAGCTTTGGTAACCGAGTGAATGTGAGTAGCATGAATGGCGTCGGAACGATAAAAGGAGCAAGGTCATCGTGTAACAAGATGAAAAAAGATTCAAGAGAAATCTTTGGAAAACATGCCGCGCCGGCGATGCGGCTCTCCCAACGGTGAATATTGATCCATCACTTTGGAGGAGACAAGCGCGGAAAAGTCGGCGTCGAGTGCGAGGGGGCCGGCCGAATCGATTGCGAGCCGGGCGAGGTCGAGCCATCGGGACGATTTGTCGATCACTTCCCGATCGCTGCTTGCAACGACGCATTCATCATAGGGCATTTCTTTCTCGGGAACGGGCGCAGTCCGTGATTCCCCTTTCAACCCGATTCGTTTCATCCGTTCCTTATATGCATTTGCGAGGGCGCCGCTGTGACTCATGGGCGCATCGAACAGGCAAAGAAGCCTTTGAGGGCGAAATTCTTCGAGGAAGCGAAAGATAATATCCATTGCTATTTCGCTCGCCTCAGAGAGTCTGAAGTTGGCTGACTGGCCGGCAAGGTCTCGCAACGCGCCATCATTGGCTAAGAGAAGCGACCGACCCAGGATGGCGCTCTCGACGGTGATCTGCACGTTGTGTCCATCTACTGCCAACAGGCCGCCCCGCCAGTCGGAGCCTTTACGGCGTTTGGCGCGCCTCTGCAAAGCCGTCTGCTGGCCAAACACTCCACGTCCGAGCAACATACGCTCCTTTTGAGACAGCTGGTATCGATTTCCGACCCATTCCAGCGCGGAGATCCTCGGGTAGAGCCGATTCTGTAGGAAGAAAAAGTCCGTGGCGGCGTTCGAAAGCAGCCACTGCCTTTCCGGCTCGGGAATTGATTGTTCGCGCCCCATGACCATTAACGCTTCGAGAGGTCGATTTCTTCCTGCCGAATTGCCTCTCGCCGCAAATCCTTTCTCAAAATCTTCCCAACTGTTGTCTTCGGCAGGAAATCCCGGAATTCTACGATTCTGGGTGTCTTGTATGCTGCAAGGCGTTCTCTGCAAAACTGTATGATTTCCGCTTCGGTAATGCTTTCTCCAGGCTTGGGCACCACGAAGGCTTTGACCGTTTCCCCTCTGTATGCGTCGGGCACTCCCACAGCGATGGCGTCGAGGACTTTCGGATGCTGGTAGAGGACTTCGTCGATTTCTCTCGGGTATACGTTGTAGCCGCCGGCGATGATCATATCCTTTTTGCGGTCTACCACATAAAAATAACCGTCTTCATCCGTTTTCGCGATATCGCCCGTATAAAGCCATCCATCCCTGATGGCTTTAGCTGTTTCAGCGGGAAGCTTCCAGTATCCCTGCATGACTTGCGGACCGCGCACCAGAAGCTCTCCCTCCTCGCCTGCTCCAAGCTCTCTTACGCCTTCTTCCATGTCGACGATCTTAGCTTCTGTGTCGGGCAGGGGGATTCCGATCGATCCCGGCTTGCGAACGCCTGAGACCGGGTTGCAGTGCGTGACCGGACTCGATTCCGTCAGGCCGAAGCCTTCCACAATGAAACTGCCCGTGATCTTTTCAAATTTGCGGAGAACTTCCACAGGCATGGGCGCAGAACCGGTAATGCAAAATTTGATGGAGGAAAGATCGTAGGAAGCAATGTCGGGCTCGTTTACAATGGCCGTAAAGAGCGTCGGGACTCCCGGGAAAATAGTGGGCTTGCTCTTCTTGAGGATCTTCAGAAATCCTTTGACGTCAAACTTCGGAACGAGGATTGCCGTGCTGCCCGTATAAAAGGGGAGGTTGATAGCTACCGTCATGCCGAAAGCATGGAAAAACGGCAAAATGGAAATGAATTTCTCCTTACCGGAGCTGAGGGGTGGAAACCATGCCGCAGTCTGAAGAACGTTGCTCATAATGTTTCGGTGCGAGAGCATCACGCCTTTGGCGACCCCGGTCGTCCCGCCCGTGTACTGGAGAAGGGCGAGATCGTCCAGGCGGACCTCATGCGCAGGCGGAGCGGGGGGACAGCTGGAGAGAAGGTCTGAAAACCTTAAGACATCCTTATCGTAGGGAACGGAGGTGAAAAGCTTTTGCGCCAGGGCTTTGATCGGGTAGAGGAGCTTCAAGTGAAACGGCAGGTAATCCTTGATGCTCGTTACGATGATCTTCCGTATGCCGGTCTTTGGCAGCGCCTTTTCCACCCTGGGGTATAGATGGTCCAGCGCAACGAGATATTCCGCATCGGAATCGTTCCATTGATGCTCCAACTCTCGCTCGACGTACATCGGGTTGGTTGCGACCACTACGGCGCCAAGCCGCAGGGCGGCATAATAAGCGATAACCGTTTGTGGGCAGTTGGGGAGCATTATGGCTACTTTGGAGCCCTGTCTTACTCCTAGGCGGCTTAAGGCGTTGGCGAAGCTCAGTATTTGGGTCCAGAGCTTCCCGTAGCTGAGCTTTGCCCCGAAAAACTCGGTGGCGGCGTTATGGGGGATTCTTCGAACGGCGTCTTCGAGCAACAGAGGGAGAGGCGCTTCGGGATAATCCAATGAGTGGGGAACACGTGGGTCGTAGCTTTCAAGCCACACGCGATCCATTCTGATCTCCTTGTGTCCCGGCATTCGGCGTTTGAGGAAAACAAGACGGGCTTAAACAAAAAGGGCGGGGACGAACGCCGGCCAACAAAGGAAGTCAGCGTGCGTCCCCGTTGTGAGCTATAACTAGCAGGTGCTCTTCAATTTCCGAACTTCCTCCGTGAGGGCGGGAATGAAATTGAAAAGATCTTCTACGACACCGTAATCGGCTTTGCTGAAAATGGGCGCTTCAGCGTCTTTGTTAACCGCAACGATGAATTTGGAAGAGCCCATGCCGGCCAGATGCTGGATGGCTCCGGAAATTCCGACTGCTACGTAAAGGTTCGGGTTGACGACTTTTCCGGTCTGTCCAACCTGATCGGAATGAGGACGCCAACCGGAATCTACAGCCGCGCGCGATGCTCCGACTGCGGCGCCCATGACTTTCGCCAGTTCTTCGATCATGGCGAAGTTCTCGGGACCCTTCATACCGCGTCCACCCGACACAATGATGTCGGCTTCCGTGAGCTCGACCTTGCCGGAAGTATCCATGTCCATGCCTGTAGCGCGTGAGCGCGTCTGTCCGACTGATGCGGCTACATTCTCGACCTCAGCCTTTTTGTCGGCCTGGGGAGGAAGGCAATCCATGACATTCGGACGACACGACACGACGGGCAGAGCGCCTTCGGCCCATTCGCACCAGGCGAAGCACTTGCTTCCAAATATGGGCCTTTTGGCCTTTATCGCTCCGCCTTCGCAAGAAATCTGCGTGCAATCCTGGGCGAGCGCGGCGTCGAGGTTCGCAGCGAGTCTGGCGGACAAGTCCTTGCCGTCAACGGAGGCGGACAGGATAACTACCGCGGGGTCGCATTTTTTGATTATATCGGACGCCACGGGAACATAGGTTTCGGCTACGTATTGTTCGAGAGCGGCATCGTCGGCTACGTAAACTTTGTCCACTCCATATTGGCCAAGCTCGGCGGCCTTGTCGCCAATGCCCGATCCGATGGCGACGGCGCACAGGCTGGCGCCCAGAGCATCTGCAATTCTTCTTCCCTCGCTGGCAACTTCAAACGACACACGGCGGAAGTTTCCCGCACGAAATTCGGCGACTACACAAACACATTTGGCCATCTTTGTTCTCCTTATGCCCTTTGCTTAAATGACTTTTGCTTCTTCGTGCAATGCCCGGACCAGCTCCTTAGCCTTTCCAGCCACGTCGAGACCGTCATCGATGATGCGGCCCGCCGCGCGCTCAGGCGGCATTTCCAGAGAGGAAATGCGGATCTTGGCTGCTTGGGCTCCGCACTGAGCGGCGTCGAGGCCCAGGTCGGCAAGCTTTTTCACGGCCAGAGGCTTCTTCTTCGCCTTCATGATGCCGGGCAAAGAGGCGTAGCGGGGATTCCAGACAGCGTGCGAACCTCCGAAGGTTACGACTGCGGGCAGGTCTGCTTCCAAAGAAACCTTTCCACCTTCGATGGGTCGTTCCGAAGTCACTTTGGAGCCATCAGACTCCAGGGCGATGGAAAGCGCCAAATGGGGCCATCCCAAAAGTTCGGCGACCATTGGTCCTCTCTGGGCCAAATCATAATCCACAGCGCGCGAGCCGCACAGCACCAGATCCGGCTTGAGCTCGCGAACGGCAGCAGCGAGAGCCTTCGCCACGCCCAGGCTGTCGCTTCCTTCCAGAGCGGGATCGTCTATGAGCATGCCCGTATCTGCGCCCATGGCCAGAGCGGTGCGAATGGACTCGACTACCCGTTGAGGTCCCCAACTCACAATAGTAACAGTTCCACCGTGTTTCTGTTTCAACCGGAGAGCCGCTTCCACTGCGAATTCGTCGTAAGGATTGATGATCCACTTGAGGTCATCGGTCATGATGGATTTACCGTCACTTGCGATCCGAATTACCGATTCCGTATCCGGAGTTTGTTTGAGCAGGACAACGAGATTCACGGCTTTCACTCCTTCTTTCCCTTGGTGTCTCCAAAGAGCATCGCTCTACCATGCAGTAGCGCTATCTTATTAGAAAAATCGACGCTCGTGCATACCATCAACCCGCATTGCTTAGCATATAACCTGTTGAGGATTCAAGCACAAAGAGAGACTCGGAGCGATATTCTCAGGAGTTTTTTTTCACAAATCGGGCAAGCTCGCTTCCTTGAGGACTTCGGAGCTCCCGGGCTTAGCCCGGAAACCCGGAGTGGAGAAATGCCCTTTGGAATGAAAGGCGAATCAGAAAAGAAGAGGCGAGGATACTACGCGAACTGCACAGCATACATGCCTGGAAATGCGCTCTTGAAGGTCTATCTACGGCTTCTTCGAAGCGGGCGCTTCCAGTCCCTGGCTGCACGTCGGACAATAACCTTGATAAATAACCTGCTGGCGCAGTATCTTGAATCCGTTGCTCTCAGGCGGGGCGATCTTCTGATCCAGAGCGGGGTCGAACACATCCTTGATCTCCTGGCACCCCACGCAGATCATGTGATGATGCATATCGGTCATGGCGTCGTAGCGGGCAACCTCTGTTACGGGACTTACCTTCTGAATCAGTCCGACCTCGAAAAACCGCTCGAGCGTTTTGTATACCGTTCCCAGTGAGATCATTGGAAAACGTTTGCGAACCAGTTGATAGATTTCTTCGGCGCTCGGATGCATTTTGTTGTGATATAAGGCCTGATAAATGGCCAACCGCTGATAGGTCACCTGTAGCCCATGATTTCTAAGGGTGGCGATAAAATCTTTCTCTTGTGTCCCCTCCATAATGCTAGCCCCTTCTTTGAATTAATTAGCTGAACTGATAGTAAGGAAATAGAAATACTCATTCCGTCAAGCAAGATGCATATCCTATAAGAATCATTCGGCTACGCGCAAGCTTTTTCTCGCAATAACTTGTAGTTTTAAGCAATATTTTTCCTATCTCTGCAGATCTTTATCCGAGGCGCGCTTGATGAACACAATCAAGACCGAAATCGCCGCAGGCGTTATCCCGGGAATTCTCGACGCCTGGCCAAGACTGAAGGGGCGGATGACGCTGAGGTTTTGCCTTATTTCATTAGACAAACCGGGGATGGAGTCATAAGAAAAATCAGCCGGGATGCGTATCTGCTCAAGTTGTTTGAGCTTCTTTGCTTCCGCCTCCTGACGCGAGAGGTACCCTTCGTACTTGCATTCGAGCTCGACCTGTTCTTTGGCTCGTTCGCCCAGCTGCGCTTCAGGAGGTGAAAGAGCCTCTACATCGCAATAGCTCATTTCAGGGCGTTTGAGAAGCTTATCCAGGCGCACCGGCTCTTCCAAAACTACTGAGCCTCTGACTGCAAGGAAGGAATTGACTTCTTGGGAAGGAGCGATATGAGTTTTGCGGAGGCGTTTCAATTCATCCTCTATGCTCTTTCGTCTATCGAGAAGCTCTTTGTAAGTGTCGAGAGAATGCAAGCCCAGCTCATAGCCCTTTTCGAGCAGCCTGAGATCGGCATTGTCTTCTCTCAACAGCAGCCGGTATTCCGCTCGCGAGGTGAAAATGCGATACGGCTCGTTAACGCCTCGCGTGACGAGATCGTCCACCATGACGGCAATATAAGCCTGAGAGCGATCGAGGATGAAAGGCGGCTTTTTTTGGACCTTCAAGGCTGCGTTGATCCCTGCCTGGAGCCCTTGCGCGGCGGCCTCCTCGTAGCCGGAGGTCCCATTGATTTGGCCGGCAAGAAAGAGGCCCTCCAGCAGCTTTGTCTCAAGGGTGGGATAAAGCTGCGTGGGGTGAACGAAATCGTACTCGATGGCGTAGGCGGGGCGCATGATCTCCGCTTCCTCGAGTCCCGGAATGGAGCGTACGATTTGGTGTTGAATCTCGCAGGGAAGAGAATTGCCCGTTCCGCTCGCGTATATTTCCTCCGTTTCAAGACCTTCGGGCTCGAGGATAATCTGATGGAGCTCTTTGTGGGGGAACTTCATGATCTTGTCTTCAAGGGAAGGGCAGTAGCGAGCCGAGACGCCCTTGATCGTTCCATTGTAGAGCGGGGATAGATGGATATGCTTTCGCACCAGATCGTGCGTTTGCTGGCGCGTCTTGCCGATGAAGCAGGAAATCTGAGGAAGTGCAATATTTTCTGTAAAAAGGGAAAAAGGTTTTGGCCGCGCGTCTCCTTCCTGCTCTCGGAAGCTACTGAAATCGATGCTTCTTCGACTAATGCGCGCGGGAGTTCCCGTCTTCATTCTACCCAGCGTGAATCCCAACTTCTCCAGTTGATCCGGCAGCGCATTGGAAGGGAATTCCCCGGCTCTCCCTGCAGGGATGTCCGTTGCGCCAATGTGGATGAGGCCATGGAGGAAGGTTCCGGTCGTGAGAACCACGGCAGGCGCTTCAAAAAACATCCCCAACTGGTCCAGCACGCCGACGATCTTGCTGTCCTCGACAACCAGCGATTCGACCATCGTCTGCCTCAACTCGAGGTTGGGCTCGAGCTCGAGGCTGTGCTTCATGAGGGTCCTGTAGCGCACTTTGTCGTTCTGGGTGCGGGTCCCTCGAACGGCCGCGCCCTTCTTCGTGTTGAGCAGACGGAATTGAATGGCCGTTTTGTCGCTGATCTTGGCCATTTCGCCGCCGAGAGCGTCGATTTCCTTAACCAGATGCCCTTTGCCGATGCCGCCGATGGATGGCGAGCAGGGCATGTGGGCCACCGTATCGAGATAAATAGACAGGGCGAGGGTGCGGCATCCCATGCGAGCCGCCGCCAGAGCCGCCTCGCAGCCGGCATGGCCCGCGCCCACCACAATCACGTCATATTGCATGCTCATATTCTAAAAGACCCAATTCACGGTGCTGATCTCATCAAATATCTTCCATCAAAAGCGTCGACCTTCTTCATGAATCATATTACATGCCGAATTTCAATCGCTATGTTATCATAACCCGTTATCTGGCTTGGAGCGTAGACGGCAACGCCGAGGGCGTGAGCCGCTCGAGGCGGAAAGATCCTTGAGAGATGCAGCTCATCGAGCGCTGAGGCGGTTATGAGCCCTGACCTTTATCGTGATTACAATACATATTTGCGTGAGCTCTTCGGTTGTCGAGTCCAGAAGATCTCTTTGGACGCCGGTCTGAGCTGTCCCAACAGGGACGGATCGAAGGGCGTGGGAGGCTGCCTATACTGCAATGCGCGAGGGTCTGGCACCGGCGCCGCGGCGAAAGCTCTGAGCATTCGAGAACAGATATCGGCTGCGAAGTCGCATCTCGCAAGGCGCTACAAGGCCAAAGCCTTCTTGGGCTATTTTCAATCGTTTTCCAATACCTATGCGCCTTTTGACACCTTGAGGCGCCTTTATGAGGAAGCTCTTTCCGATCCTGATGTGGTCGGGCTGAGTATTGGAACCCGTCCTGATTGCGTCTCGAACGATGTTCTGGATTATTTGGAGGAGCTTTCCGCAAAACGTCTCGTGTGGCTCGAGTATGGCTTGCAGTCCGCCCACGACGGGACTTTGGCCAGGATCGGGCGCGGACACACGGTTGAGGATTTTTCTGATGCCGTATGTCGAACGAGGCGGAGAAAGATTCCGGTCTGCGCCCATGCGATTCTTGGGCTTCCTGGAGAGGACAGGGAGCAAATGCTCAATACTGCTCGGTTTCTCGCTTCTCTTGATATTCAGGCTGTAAAGATCCATCTTCTCTATGTCATACGAGGCACAATGCTTGACGATTGGTTCCAGTCGGGTGAATACGAGTGCCTTTCTCGAGAAGAATATGTTTCCATTGTAGCTGAGTTTCTGACGCTCCTTCCTCCCCATTTCATAATTCAGAGGCTAACCGGCGATCCGCATCCGTCTGAGCTGTCATCGCCCGCCTGGGCGCTGGAAAAGCAAGGCAATCGGGAGGCCATACGCGCTTACATGCGGCGCCATGGACTATATCAGGGTAAAAATTATATGGGAGAGCGGAGTTAATCCGTCAAAAATTCCAAGGTTCGCCGGGGCTGCATTGACACCGGGAAATGGTTTATTTAAATAATGGTATTTGCCGCGAGCTTGATGGCCGGGGCATCGCTTCGGAGGCGCCAGTCTGATTGGCGTGTTTGCCTCGATGGGCAGCGCCTAACATTGATGGAGTGAAATTGAGATGAAAGATAGAAAGATGAAATCAGAAAGAAATGAATTTAGGCGGATGCGCTCGCAGAAAGGCTTTACTCTCATTGAGCTGTTGATCGTCATGATCATTTTGGGTTTGCTCGCAGCCATTGTCGCGCCGAACATGTTTCAGAAAGTGGGCAAAGCGAAACAGGGCTCTGCAAAAACTCAGATATCCATGATAGGCACGGCTCTCGATGCGTACCGACTCGATCTGGGCCGGTATCCCTCCGCAGATGAAGGACTTGAAGCCTTGCGGAAAAATCCCGGAGCGCCCAACTGGGATGGTCCATACCTTTCCAAGGACATACCGGTTGATCCATGGGGAAAGCCGTACGTTTACAGAGCTCCTGGCGACCACGGGGATTACGACCTCTATTCTCTTGGAGCTGACGGCCAGGATGGAGGAGAAGGGGAAAACGCCGATGTGGTGAGCTGGGAATAGCGTCGGCGATCCGAAGCTGTTTTCCTTGACAACCCCGTATAAATGTGATCTTAAAGAAAAATTTGTGACAGTAGCTTGGTCAGGCGAGAGTGGCGGAAATGGCAGACGCACTGGACTTAGGATCCAGCGGGCAACCGTGGGGGTTCGACTCCCCCCTCTCGCACCAGGAGCATATGCAGTTCATATTCGATTCGTGATCAAATACGATTAGAGAAAGGTCAATTAACGTGGAAATGAACGTTTCCGTCGAAGATCTCAGCGCAAATCAGAAAAAACTCCAGGTGATAATCCCCGCCCAAAAAGTCCGGCAAGAGATGGAAAGGAAGTATCGAGATCTTGCCGCCAACGTTCGCATAAAGGGATTTCGGCCGGGCAAGGTGCCCAGAAACATACTCAAGTCTTACTATGGAAAATCAATCGAGCACGAAGTCTCCTCTCAGTTCATCCAGGAAACTTTCCCGGAGGCGCTTCGTGAATCGGAATTGAAGCCCCTGGCCGAAGCGGACGTGAACGAAACGCGCTTTGAGGACGACGGCGCATTCACTTATTTTGCCATCATCGATGTTTCGCCTCCTTTTGATGTGGAAGGATACAAGGGGCTGGAGATCAAACGTCCGCCGCTTGTCATTGATGAAAGCCTTCAAGAAAAAGAGTTGGAGCGCGTCAGGGAGCAGCACGCGCAGCTTCGCTCGTTGGAGTCCGACCGGCCGATTCAGGAAGGCGATACGGCTTATATCGATTTCACTCCCTATGTGGATGATGCGGTCTTCGAGAAGGGAAAAGCTTCCGATTATAGCTTTGAAGTCGGCAAAAACCAGATGCATCCCGATTTCGACCAGCACTTCGTCGGGCGCAAGGCAGGCGAAGATCTTACTTTCGAGCTCGACTATCCGGAAAGCGCCTCGATAGCGGAGATTGCCGGCAAGAGAGTGCGCTTCGATGTGACTATCCGTGAAGTCAAAGAAAAAGTGCTGCCCGAATTGAGCGACGAATTTGCGCAGGAAGTCGGACAGCAGTTCGATACGCTCGATGCTCTGAAGCAGGAAATCGCCGAACAGCTCCGCAAGAGGGAAGAGACCAGAATTTCCATGATTGTGCATCGCCAGATCATGGAGCAGTTGCTGGAGAAAAACCAGATCGAGCTTTCCGCAAAAGTGATCGAGCGGGAAGTGGAAAGACTCATCGGGCTTCTGCAGCATCAGTTCCAGAGCCAGGGGCTTAGCATCGATACTCTCAAGCTCGATACTCCCGAGATTCGAGCCGAGTATCGCCCGCAAGCGGAAAGAAACGTCCGCTGGCATTTGATCATGCATAAGATTGCCGAGCAGGAAAACATCGAACTGGCGGAAGAGGAAATGGAGGAGATCTACCGGGAAGTGGCTCGAATGGCGCGCATGGATGTGGAAACGATAAAAAGAGATTATATTGAGTCTGGAATCGTTGATCAAGCCAAGGAAAGCAAGTTTGAAGAGAAAGTATACAAATTCATAGAAGATGCGGCTTCCTTTGTGGATGCCCCCGAAGAAGAGAATAGTACTGATCAGGAGTAGAGAAGATGTCGCTTATTCCCATCGTAATCGAGCAGAGCAGCCGCGGCGAGCGCGCTTTCGACATATTCTCGCGGCTACTTAGAGATCGAATCATATTCATGGGTACGGCAGTAACCGATGATGTTGCGAACCTGGTAATCGCACAGATGCTCTTTCTGGAGTCTGAAGACCCCGACAAGGACATCTATTTTTATATCAACTCTCCTGGAGGGCTCGTTACAGCCGGACTCGCCATCTACGATACGATGCAATATATAAAGCCCGATGTCTCGACCCTTTGCATGGGGCAGGCGGCGAGCATGGCGGCAGTTCTACTGTCTGCGGGAGTCAAGGGGAAACGTTATGCGCTGCCGCATGCGCGGATCATGCTGCATCAACCGATGGGCGGATTCCAGGGGCAGGCGACCGACGTAGATATTCAGGCGAGGGAGATTCTTCGGCTTCGAGAAGAATTGAACCTTATCCTGACAGACCATACGGGAAAGCCTTTGGAGCAAATCCAGAGGGACACCGACCGCGATTTCTACCTGTCCGGCGTTCAAGCCAAAGACTATGGCCTGGTCGATGAAGTAATATCGAGCAGGGGGGCGCAGCTGCCCAAGCTGAGCTCCCAATAAAGTATTTGGTGACGAAACGATAGGCTTGATCTGTGGGCTCATGTTGAGTTTTATCGGCATGGGCCCACAGCGTTTCTGAGAGTATCGTTTCTACTGTTTCTAATCCTTTCCATGCCTGCACGCTGCAAAACTTCCTCTACAAAAATGCATCGCCTCCTTTTGCGCCTGCCTTCCTCTTTTGAGTCTCAATATTTATATTTCCACGACTTTTGTAAGCCTCTCCCATTATTGCACGTTTCTTGCAAGACATTGATGTGACAACTTCAACGCATTCGGGCTTTGCCTGATGGGTTGCTTTTTTTAAAGAAGTTGACCTTTGCAAATTCTCGGGTTACCAGTTGAGTACTGAGCGGCTGTTGCAGGCAGTAATTAGAAGTGGCTAAAAATCATCTTCATGTTTATAATAGGGTTGCCTCTAGAGAGTAGTTAATTGACTTGTTTTCGTGAGCTTCTGGGAAGACTCCGAAAGAGTAGCACTTCGGTGATGTACAAAATGGCCAAGGAGGTTTGAATGGCTAGAAAGCGCGATGATCGAGGCGGGGAGTTAAGGTGCTCCTTTTGTGGCAAGGGCCAGGATGAAGTTAAGAAGCTGATTGCGGGCCCGACTGTGTATATTTGCGATGAGTGTGTGGAGCTCTGTAACGATATCATCGCCGAGGAATACGAAAGAGAAGAAGCTTCCAGGGCTACTCAGATTCCCAAGCCCGTGGAGATCAAGGCTATTCTCGATCAGTATGTCATTGGCCAGGAGCGCGCTAAAAAGGTTCTCTCTGTGGCGGTTCACAATCACTATAAGAGAATCGAACTGAAGCTGGACAAGAATGATGTCGAGCTCCAAAAAAGCAACATACTCATGATCGGACCTACCGGGTCGGGAAAGACTCTGCTCGCGCAGACTCTCGCCCGCATTCTCAATGTTCCTTTTACTATCGCCGATGCAACGACGCTCACCGAGGCCGGGTATGTTGGCGAAGATGTTGAGAACATTCTGGTGAGTCTCATCCAGGCGGCGGACTATGACATTGAGAAAGCTTCGCGAGGCATTGTCTATATCGATGAGATAGACAAGATTGCAAAGAAATCGGACAGTCCTTCCATTACAAGGGATGTATCGGGTGAGGGCGTTCAGCAGGCTCTTCTCAAAATCCTGGAGGGAACCGTCGCCAACGTGCCCCCCAAAGGCGGGAGGAAGCATCCGCAGCAGGAATTCATCAAGATCGACACGACCAATATATTGTTTATTGTTGGAGGCGCCTTCAATTTCCTCGACAACATTATTCAATCCAGGGTTGGCGTGAAAGGACTGGGCTTTGGCGCGGAGATCAGGAGCAAAGAAGACAAGAATATCGGGGAAGTGTTGAGCCAGGTGCAGCCCGAGGATTTGATCCGCTTTGGAATGATCCCCGAATTCGTCGGCCGTTTGCCCGTGATTGCAACCCTCAACGAACTGACTGAAGATGAGCTGGTGAGCATTCTCACGGAGCCGAAAAATGCGCTCGTCAAGCAGTACAGGAAGCTTTTCGAGTTGGAAGACGTGCGGCTTCGCTTTTCCGAAGGCAGCCTCAGGGCGATAGCGAGAGAGGCCATCCGAAGGAAATCCGGCGCCAGAGGTCTTCGCTCGATCATGGAAAACATAATGCTCGATATCATGTACGACCTGCCGTCGCATCCGGAGATTCAAGAATGCATTATCAATGAAGATGTGATCATGAAACAGGCTGTTCCGCTCCTTCTCTACAGGGGGCAGGATCAGGAGTCCGCTTGATCCGTTGTGCGCCGGCGGCGTGGATGAGCTGTGAGGTTTCCTGCTGTTTTCGGTTTTCCTTGATGGGAAAAGATGGGGTTGTATGATGTTTAAATTGACGCGAACCAAAGACGATCAGCATAACGCGAACACGCCTTTTGCGATGCCGCTCTTGCCTTTGCGGGACATAGTCGTTTTTCCGAGCATGGTGGTGCCGTTGTTTGTGGGGCGTGACAAGTCGGTCAATGCGCTGGAGAAGGCCGCGAGCACCGACAAGAAAATCTTTCTTGCCGCTCAGACCAAGGCCAAGACGGATACGCCCGGGGAATCGGATATCTACCGCATGGGTACGGTCGCCAATATCCTCCAGATTCTGCGGCTTCCCGACGGGACGGTCAAGGTGCTGGTGGAAGGAGACTACCGGTGCAAGATCTTGAGCTTCATACCTCATCCGGACTATTTCTACGTTCAGTTGGAGCCCCTTGAAGAGACTCTGGATGATTCCATAGAAATAGAAGCCCTGCGAAGAGGCGTGCATTCGGCTTTTGAAGCCTACTCCAAGCACAACAAGAAGATCACTCAGGAAATTCTCGATGCTGTCGCGGCCATAGAGAACCCTTCTCGACTTGCCGATACGATAGCATCCTACATGCCCTTTAAGCTGGAAAGCAAGCAGAAGCTTTTGGAGACCTTGAGCGTTCCCAAGCGGATGGAGAAGCTTTTCGGACAGATCAGGGGCGAGATCGAAATCACCCAGACCGAGGAGCGGATCAAAGGCCGGGTCAAGAAGCAGATGGAAAAGACCCAGCGAGAGTATTATCTCAATGAGCAGATGCGCGCCATCCAAAAGGAAATGGGTGAAAAGGACGATTTCAAATCCGAGCTCGAAGACCTCGAGAAGCGCATAAAGCGTAAGAAGCTCAGCCAGGAAGCGGCGGTCAAAGTTCGAAACGAGCTCAAAAAGCTCAAGTTGATGTCGCCCATGAGCGCTGAAGCGACGGTGGTCAGAAACTACATCGATTGGATACTCTCTTTGCCATGGTATGAAAAGACCAAGGATAAGATCGATATCGATGAGGCGACACGCATTTTGGACGAAGACCACTACGGTCTTGAGAAGCCCAAGCAGCGCATTCTCGAATATCTTGCCGTGCAGGCTTTGGTGAAGAAGATCAAAGGCCCGATTTTGTGCTTTGTGGGACCTCCGGGCGTTGGGAAGACTTCTCTGGCCCGATCTATCGCTCGCTCCATGAATCGCAACTTTATCCGTCTTTCTTTGGGCGGAGTCCGCGATGAAGCCGAGATTAGAGGGCATAGACGAACCTATATCGGAGCTTTGCCCGGGAAGATCATTCAAAGCCTCAAGAAGGTAAAGAGCAGCAATCCGGTTTTCTGCCTCGATGAAATCGATAAGATGAGCATGGATTTCAGGGGAGACCCTTCAGCCGCGCTTCTCGAAGTTTTGGACCCTGAGCAGAACTTCGCCTTCAACGATCATTACCTGGATCTCGATTATGATCTGTCCGAGATCTTTTTCATCACTACGGCTAATAGCCTGCATTCTATTCCCGCGCCTCTCAGGGACAGGATGGAGGTGATCCAGATCGCCGGGTATACCGAGTTCGACAAGCTAAACATTGCAAGAAACTTTCTTGTGTCAAAGCAGTGCAAGGCGAACGGCCTGAGCCCTGAAAACGCTGTCTTTAGCGATGACATACTACTTTATATCGTTCGCTACTACACGAAGGAAGCAGGCGTTCGCAATCTCGAACGAGAGATTGCGTCGGTGTGCAGGAAGGTGGCCAAGGAAGTCGTCCGCAACGGTGAAAAGACGCGTATTGAGCTTACTGAGGAGATTATCCAGGACTATCTGGGAATTCCCAAGTTCCGCTACGGACTCGCCGAGGAGAAGGACGAAATCGGCCTTGCGATGGGACTTGCCTGGACTGAATTCGGCGGTGATATTTTGGGTATAGAGACGGTGACAATGCCTGGGAAAGGCAAGATCACCATCACCGGAAAATTGGGTGAAGTCATGCAGGAATCGGCTCAGGCCGCGCTGAGCTACGTTCGCTCGATATCTGAACAGCTGAGGATTGACTCCGAGTTTTATCAGAAGCTCGACATTCATATCCATGTGCCCGAAGGAGCAATTCCCAAGGATGGCCCTTCAGCCGGAATCACAATGGCGACATCGATAGTTTCCGCTCTAACCCGCATGCCTGTCCGAAGCGATCTTGCGATGACTGGCGAGATAACGCTCCGCGGAAGAGTGCTCCCAATCGGCGGTCTCAAGGAAAAGATTCTGGCTGCGCACCGGGCGTTGCTTAAGACCGTCTTGATTCCAAAAGACAATGCGAAGGATCTAAAGGATATTCCCTCGAAGATTCTTCAGGAAATCAACATTGAGCTTGTGGGGCACATGGATGATGTTTTGCGCAATGCGTTGGTTGTGGAAGGAGACCAGGATTTGTTCCGCGAGCCTGCTCCCTCCGAGCAAAAGACCGTTATTTTCGAATCCTCCGAAGCCGCGGTTGAAGAGATTCGGACACACTGAGAAAAACTAAAAATTAAAGCTTGACTTTCAACCAGCTTTAGCATACAAAGCAAATCGCGCTTGGGTAGCACGGAATCGCACCTGCCCCGAGTAACTGAGGGGCGGATAGCTCAGCTGGGAGAGCATCGGCCTTACAAGCCGAGGGTCGCAGGTTCGAACCCTGTTCCGCCCACCAAAGAATGACCCGTTAAGGGGTGGTAGTTAAGATGGTTATAACGCCGGCCTGTCACGCCGGAGGCCGAGGGTTCAAGTCCCTTCCACCCCGCCAGTAAATTCAAGAGGTTAGCCGATGAGGCTAACCTCTTTTTGTTCTTGCGTGCTTCTTTGCGTGCCTTTTTATTTTTCATCGTGTGAGGCGCGCGGTATCAGCGTAACTACTCTGCAGAGGTTACGCGGATTTTTTTACCAGTACCAACTTGGGTCGCTCTCTTGGTGATGCGGGCACATCTTCAGGAGGGCGACTTTTTCGTTTAAAGGCATCATCCAGGGCCATCCGCATTCCACGGAGCCTATGGAGGTATTTGGAGGTCGTGTTTGCATTTTTGTGCCTGAGCAACGCTTGAATGAAAGTTATGGGATAGCCGGCATCGTCAAGGATGCTCGCGGATAAGTGTCGTACCGCATGGAGGCCAAAGTACTGTACGCTGACTTTTTCGCAAAGGCTGCGAAGCCACCGCTGCCTGAATACAAAAGGCTTGCCATAGGTATCCTGGCTAAACGGCGCCTCACTTTCGCAAAGAAAGACGTTCTCGCTCTCCTTAAAGGTTCTGTTTTCATGCCACCAGGTAAGCGCCTCTAAGAGTTCTGCCGTCATAGGAATCCAGTCAAACTGAAGTCCTCCGCGACGCTTTCTTGTCCAGAGGCGAACCCTTTTGCCGATAAAGTCGATATCGGACCACTTCAAGATGAAAAGCTCGCCACGCCGTGCTGCCGTGTGTAGATAGGTCAGGAGCATGATCTTGTCCTGAGTGCCATCTTCAAGCGAGTCATAGACCTTCCAGAAATCATCGACCGGAGGAATGTAGCGGGGAAACTCCTCTTCTGTCTGCCGGTCGGTTATTGAGAAGGGATTCTCTTTGGGCCATCCCGGGAGGTATTTCTTTGCCCAGTTCCAGGCCGCAATGAGATCCTTCCTGTCTTTGTTGGCAGCATTTCCACTTCGCTCCTTTGCCTGTCTCTGGAAGTGCTTCAAGACCATGCCGGCATGGAGTTGCGTTGGCTCAAGCTTTGGTGAAACCGATTTGAAGAGTTCCCGGAATGCTAAGACTTTCTCCTTGTAGGTCTTTGTTACGAACTTATCTTTTGAGTAGTCGAGGTACTCTTCCGACCACTCAGCCAGGGAATACACCGTGCGCGTTTCGCTTAAGAACTCTTCTAGCGGAAGTCTTTCCTGGTCGGCTTCCCACTGACTCGCTTCCGCTTTCGTATCGAAATACTTCGTCTTCGTGTGACCATTTCTCGTCACTTTGCCGCGCCATTTGCTGTTTCTGCTCTTGTCTTTGTGAGGCATTGCATCTGTTCCTTATTGACTCGACTAATAAGTTTTCAAAGAACAGGATGCGACGGCCAAGACGCATTCCACCCAGTTCCGCATAATGCTTCCTTACGAATTCAACGTCAAGATGAAGATATTCTGCAACAGCCTGTGCTGTGAGGCGTCTTCCCAATTCGTCTTTAAGAATCAATGACTGCATTTTTTGACCACAGTTTTTCTACCGGCTCTGGCCTGGGCGATCTCCCTGGAGGAGTCGGGGAGTTAGAAGGCGTATCGTCGTCTTACCATTTCTGGAGAGATGAAACCCTACACTGCGAGACTTACCTGCAACCCTTTGAGAGCATTAGGCTCGCAACCAGCAAGCTGCTTTATTCTTTTTTAAATGAAACTGCCCGGCAGGCGTTAAGCTGCCTCTTCCAGCGAATCGACGATCTTTCGATTGATACGGTAGCAGTTTACGTACCCGGCATTAATAAGGCGATCTTCGAGGGTGTCGATTACCCTTGTCATCCTGCGGTTCATAGCGCCCGATGTCGCAGGCTCCGGGTCGTCCCGGTGCATCTCGACATAGGTCATGATGTCCGCAACGGGGAGTCTGGCCGAAAGACAGGTCGCCGCGTGCCGATACCCCAGGAGCCCGTAGACGCAAAGCGCTGCCTTCTCGCACTCCCGCATGCCCCTCATGCAAAGCTCTATATCCAGCTTGGCGTCCATGGCCTCCTCAGGGTCCACGATGATTGTCACATCCGCTATGGGGATCTTGTTTCTCTTGTTCTCTTCAAGCTCACACATCGCCTCAAACGTCCCCTCGCAAGCGCCCTGAGCCGCGCACATACCTACAAACCATTCCATTGCTTCCTGC
Source organism: uncultured Syntrophobacteraceae bacterium (assembly GCA_964578835.1). Lineage (GTDB taxonomy): Bacteria > Desulfobacterota > Syntrophobacteria > Syntrophobacterales > Syntrophobacteraceae > CAZOEL01. The sequence continues at coordinate 22,331 of CAZOEL010000060.1, forward strand.
ACGTCCTCGAACTTCAAAACAGATCCTTTCTCTCTAAATGATGGTGAATCCCGGCTGGCCCTTGATAAGCTCGTATCTCCTCTCGGAGTGCTCCAGGAGCTTCGGGTGGTGATGGTCAAAACAGTCGATAATGATTGCCACGTTGCTCTCTTCCTTCTTGCGCATGGCGCGTCCCGACCTCTGGTAGAGAGCAGGCGCGCTCTTCGTTCCTCCTGCCAAAATGACCGCCCCTATGTCTTCGACATCGACTCCCTCGTCAAAAATCGAGGTTGCGATCACGCAGTCGAGCTTGTCGCGTGATAGAAGCTTCAAAGCCTTCTCGCGCTCGCCCTGGGTGTTGTCGCCATCAAGGTACTTGGCGCGCATGCCCTTGTCAGAAAGCAGTGCCTCGAGAAGTCTCCCGTGCTCCTTTTCGACCACGATCACGAGGGTTTTCTTTCGCATCTCGAGGGATGTCTTCGCGGCCCACATGGTGACGATCTCGTTTCGATAAGCGTTGTGGACGATCCCATTTGCGTAAGCCATCCTCCAGGGCTTTCCGGTGAGATCCGGCCGGTCTATCTTGAGGAACTTGAAGAAGGGGCGAGCGAGAACTCCTCGCTCGATGAGCTCCTCGTAGGAGACGCGGGATACGACGGGGCCGGATAAGCCCATGAGCATCATGTCGTCCCGGGCGCTCCCTTTCATGAAGGGCGTTGCGGTGAGACTCAAGCGATAGTAGGCGTTCTTGCAGAAAAGGGCCGGGCGATGAAACTGCTTTGCCCCGGATCTGTGGGCCTCGTCAATGATCAGGAGCTGCATCTCATCCAGGAACGCTACAAGCTCGCGAAAGCGAGCCTCGACCATGTCGGAGGTTTGCACTGTCTTGAGATAGCGCTCAAGCCTTGTCACCTTCTCCCGGTCGATCTGCGAGAGCTTGGACTTCGGCCCCTTGGCCTTGAGAGGGGCGAGCTGTCGCTCAAGCTCTTCTTCGGTGAGCTTTGCCTTCCTCAAATCGTTTAGGTCGTCCATGGCCCGAAAGATCGCATCGAGCGTCTGGACGGTTGCGACCGTCACGCGGTTAGGGCTGTAGATCGAATCGCCTATGATTCCTATCTCGCTCTGGAGTTGCGGCATGCGCTTTAAAAACCGCCTATGGGTCTGGTGCAGAAGGTGCGCCCTGTGTGTTAGGAAAAGAGTGTTGAGGTCGGTCCCTCTAACGAGGGCCATTGCTATTTCGGTGTTGTGCGTGACGGTGAAGTCGCCCAAGAGAAAGCGCCCGTTGCCATCCAGCGTGAAGCCGAAATACTCGCTCATGCCCATTGGCTCGACCTTGATGCTGGTTACGAGCACATTCTTTTTCTGCCGCCTCTCGGAAGCTCTCTTGCGCCATATTTTCGATGGGATCATGTCGATGTGCCCGGAGATTCCCACCCGATAGTAGACGATACCACCTACGGGCTTAGGTTTTACATACGCGGCAAGACCGAGTGACCTGGCAAGATAGGCCGTATCTTCTGCGAGTCGGCGCGGTTTGAACGTAATCTCGTAGTAATTGCTTTCGTGAAGCGAGCCATCAGTGTCGATCAGCCCTGCAAGGAGGCGGAGACGCACTTTTCTTGAGTTTGCCTTGTAGACGTGCGGGACGTGCTTGTTCCTTATCACGTCCAGCTCTCTAAGCGCATTCAAGAGAGGGTTTGCCCGCCCGTCCGGCGTTACTATGGCATAGCTGTCGGCCAGACTCGGCTCGGGGTACTTCGTTACGAGATGGTCGATTGAGTTTGCAAACTCATAGGTGTAGTCTCTGATCTCGTAATCCGGCGTGCAGACAACGGGGCTATTGGATCTTCCGTCTCCAAGCCACACGCCAAGAAAGTATGGGTCAACCGGCACTTGCCTCTCTGGAAACTCCACCCCTACCCGATACCCCTTCAAAAGATGCTTGGCTGTCTTTGATAGAGCGAGATACTCCTCGACCGGAACATCAATCACGCCGTCAGCATCGAAGCGGCCCCACATGCTCTTTTTTATGTCGCGCATGTGCTTTGACGCATCACCCGTAAGCTTTAGCGATAGAATGTGTGAGCGGTTGACGACGTATGGATCTCCCTTTACGGGTGTCACCCGATACATCTCCTCGAAGCCATGGGCGAGCGAGAGCACGCTCCTGGGAGTTGAGTCATCACCCATGAGCAGATCGCCCACCTGTACGTCCTCGACATTCTTGACCGTTCCGTCGAACATCAAGACCTTCGTACCCTTGGCGAGGCACTTACCGGCCCCCGTAGGCAGGTGCCCCACTCCTCTTCCCCGCTTCATGAAGTCCTCGCAGGCTCGCACCTGGTAGTCTCTTAGGGTTATCCCGTGCAGGACGTTTGCCCAATCGACGCCATCCGGGACTTCGTGACGCACTCTCCTGTCCTGGTAGTTCGCCTCGATCCCCATGCGCTTTAAGACAGGCGGCAGCGCCCAAAGAAAACCTGTTAGAAAGCACCCGTTCCTTCGGTCGAAAAAGGACTTCCTGCCGTCCCAGTGCCTGAGCCTGGGGTTCCTGCGCCGAATGTACTCGATATCCGGGACGACATAGGATAGCGCCTCGCTTATCGCGTCAAGCTCCTCGGGACTGGATGCCCTGGCTGCTGTAAAGACGTTTCCCACCTGGAACTGAATCACACTGGTCTCCTTCAAAGTTGAAATCCTCTCGGCTCCAAAAAAAGCTCTCACTAACTGTTCTCGCGCGAAGGCTATTTTCCGGACTTGAAAGATGAAATTTTCTTCCGGAGGTGCTTGTCTCCAGGAGCGAATAGATCGAGTGCGCCCGCCTTGAGGGCGCGAAACCTTCTTTCAAGTGAGTAAGGCTTTAGCCTTACGAACGGAAGAAGGTTTGGTAATCCATGGAAGTCTTACGGTGTGCCATTCTAGGATGAGAAGAAGCTTATCTATTATTTATTAGATAAGGGGGTGGAAGCGTCGAGCCGATCCGCGCCAGGCTTAGGTCACTTTGCAGATATGCGATTTATTGGCAAATTCCTCACATCCCTCAATTATTTCAAAAAATTTGTTCGCTCGACTACGCAAAAATAGATCATCTCCGAGTATAGACGTTGAAAGGAGATGCACTTTCATGGATGAGCGAAGCCTCTACAATTTGAAATGGTTTGATTACAGGCCGATAGAGCCTGACACGGCAACCCTTGCGTGCGCCATAGCGCACACGCGAAAACTCGGAACTTACCTCCATGAGCTCGACTGCGGAAACTTCATATCGGCTAGAAATTCTCTGTTTAAGGGCTTCACCCTGGACAACATTCGGGGCTGGAAGCACTTCGAGACGATGGAGCGCCTGAGATGGTGGTGTGATAAGCGCTTGCTTCGCTATGATCTTTTCTGGGAGTACGCATTCGAGACTTACATCCAGTTCGGTCTTGGAACGCGGGGCTACGGGAAGGGGAGGCGGCATAGGATGATCTTCCTATCTCTCTTTAGAAGTCAGGCTCTGCTCGCTCATGTGGCGCAACTCCACCAGGTGAGAAGCCAAGAGCGTATCGCTCTGTCGGATCACCCCTACTTTGCCGCCTCTCAGTGGCGGGGGGAGCTTCTTCAGCGAGACTATGCGGACTACCTCGTAAACGAGCTTAGGCGAAGGCACGGCAGTGGCTTTGAAGAGAAGGTCGAGATTCTGATCGAGAACGGAAGGCTTCATAGAGATGCTTATTTGGCTGCGCGCTCGAGTTTCCGCATGGCCGTTGCATAAGAGATAAGTCGATAAGGAGATAAACAATGGACAGATCGCGAAAGCTTACGGGAACAATGTTTGCCAGGGATACGGGCGATAGAATGAAAGACGGCCGGAAGATCATGTGGCTCATGGGCGTAGTGGCCGTTCCCGAGCACATGGCAGAGCACATCCAGGATGAGAAGATGCATATGGTCGTGGGTGAGAACCTTCTTTGCCACCCGACCATCTCGATTCTCGAAAGCTTTGATCCGGCAGAGGAGACGCGGGGCAATTCGCTAACGGGGCTTCTTCGTATGCCCATCTGGAGGACGTAGGCGATGCTCATAGACTCACTTTTCGAGGATAAGACGCTCGCCGGCGTCATGAGATCGAACGAGTTTGCGGCCGTGGCGGGCCAGCACCTTGAGAGCACGCTCTTCGAGGGCGCGATGAAGCAGAATATGGCCCACATCGTGCTCGACTTTTGGGGCCGGTATCATACGCACATGACCGACTTTGCCTTCGTTGAGGAGATAAAGCGGCTTGTTAGCGAGGGGAAGATCAAAAAGGAAGAGGCCGCGGTCTACGCGGCAGAGTACAAGAGACTAAAAGGAATCGATCTATCCGATTGGAGGTATGTGCTTGGTGGGCTCATAGACTTCGTTCGGGATCGCGAGTATCGGGCCCTGGTCGAAGAGATGGTAAAACGCCTCCTTCCCAAGGGCCAGTTTGAGGAGATCGAGAAGCGCTTCTCAAGCATCCAGCGGGTCACGACCGCAGCCCAGGTTGAGCCGGTCGATTACTACTCGGATGAGGCCATAGAGGCGAGAGAGAAGCGAAGGGAAGACGAGAAGAGCAAGAAGATACGCGGGATCTCGACAGGGATCAAAAAACTCGACACATTCATGCCCAAGGGAGGTTGGTGCCCGAAAGAGCTTTATACGATCAGCGGCTCGGCAAAACGTGGGAAGAGTATGGCTTTGCTGTGGTTTGGTCATTCGGCAACTCTCCAGGGCTTCAACGTCGTTTACTTCAGTTGCGAGGTGAGCGAGGAGGTCATCAGTGATCGTTTGGACGCAATGGTCTCAGAAACCGAAATCAACAAGCTATCCGACGATATCAAGGCCGTCATGGAGGCGCTCAAGATCAGGCGACCGAGCGGCAAATACTTTATCTTCGAGTATCCCACCGACACACTCACTGTGTCGGAGGTCGAGCGTCAGGTGCTGCGGCTTCAAATGGAAGCGTGCGCGACCATCGACATGATCATAACGGACTACGCGGGGATCATGCGGCCGGAGAGGCGCTTCAAAGACAACGAGCTAAAAGAAGAGGCCGAGATTTTCAAGGGGCTGCGAAGGCTCGCTTCCAAGTTCGGAGTCCCAGTGCTCACGGGCAATCAGATTAATCGAAGTGGGGCTTCGAAGGCTGTAACGGACGGCACGGACACCGCTGGAACGTGGGAAAAGATCGCGATTTGTGACGGGAACATCACTCTGTCTTCGAGCAAGGAAGAGATGAGAGATGGCCTGTTGAGACTGAGACTCTCGGAGATGCGTAATTGCCCCACGAAAAGCATGGTCATTTCCACGAAGTTTAATTGCGGCAAATTCTACGAATCGTTTGTTGAAGAAGAGGTTTGAGTATGAGTCGCATGATCGAGATGAAGGACAAAGAGTTTGGGCGACTGACCGTCATCAAGCGTGCGAAAAACGACGCAAACGGCAGGGCTCGGTGGTGGTGCGAGTGCAAGTGCGGAAGGATGTGTATAAGAGTTGGCGGCAAAGAGCTTAGGAGTGGGAACACGACGAGCTGCGGCTGCTATTTCGAGGAGATGATCAAAGAGGGTCGAGCCCGTTATAAGCATGGCGGCGCCAGAAGGGGTAAGACCGAAAAGCTTTTTGTTATGTGGGCTGGCATGAAGGCTCGATGCGAAAACCCCGGCCATAAGTCGTACAGTTACTACGGCGGTCGCGGCATCACGGTTTGCGATGAGTGGCAGGATTACGCGACGTTTAGGGACTGGGCAGAGGGCAATAGCTATGCTCCAGGGCTCGAACTGGATCGACGCAAGAACGACCTTGGGTACTCGCCAGATAACTGTCGGTGGGTACCCAAGGTCGTCAATATTAGAAATCAGGATCAAATAAAGCTTTCAATTGGGATTGCGCGAGAGATTCGGTCCAAGTATGCGGAGGGTGGCATAAGTCAATGGGCACTTGCTGCTGAGCATGGTGTGAGCAGGCCCGTTATCAAGGCCATCATTGATTATGAAATTTGGCAAGAGGCGATCTAATGATCTCATGCGTTGGATGCAGCGAGTGTGAAGAGGAACTCCCCTGTCCCGAGTGTCACGGTGTGGGCTATCTTCAAAACGAGGACACGGAGGAACAGGAGGGCTTCTACGAATACTGCAGAGGCGACGGCTATGTCATCGAGTCGTTTGGACACTACTGCCCGGCCGGCACGGAATAGACGGTTCGATAGAATAGCATGGTTTGGCATAGCATAGGATGATAGTTCATGAGCATCATGGTGTGTGCAGGTGGATCCATGGCGCGGCGGGTTTCAAGAGACAGACTTGTCGATGTCTTTCTTGACTACTTGGGCGAGCGATACGAGGTTGAGGAAAAGACGGGCGGCACTCAGGTCAAGATCGGGTTCGGGGCCTGCCCCTTTTGCGGCGAGGAGCGGCCCGATCTTCGGATCTATATCTCGACCGAAACTACCCAGGGGTACTGTCATCACTGTGGGAAGGGCTTCAATGCCGTATCGTTTGTCATGGCCTTTGAAAATTGCGACAGGGCTCGGGCAAAGCAGGTTCTCTACGGGTCGGCCTCCGGGATTGTTCGCACCTTCGAGGAGAGGCCGGTTGAATCGCCCGTCCCCTGGCCTACGCTTTACAGTGTCTTCGACTTTCCCTTTGCCAGGGAGTATCTAAACGAGAGGAATATTCCCGATGAGCTTATAGAGCGTCATCAGATGCGCTTTTGCGTTGACAACATGGAGGTCGCACAAAGTGATGGTTCAACCAAGCTCTATCGGACGAAGAACCGGGTGATCGTCCCGATCTTTGACGAGTTTGGAGAGCCCGTGGGTTGGCAGGGTAGGGACATCACGGGGAAGAGCAAGATAAAGTACCTCTTCCCGCCCTTTTTCAACGCCGGCGACTACCTCTACAACTACAATAATTTCGATCCGGAGCTCGGCTATGCGATTCTAACTGAAGGAGTGATGCACTGCTTCGGGTGGGAGCGTTTCGGGATCGGGAACTCTCTCGGGAGCTTTGGAAAGAAGCTAAGCGAGCCTCGGCAGCTCGATCTTTTGCTTTCCATTAGAAAGCACATTCGCGTTCTCTTCCTCGCCTGGGACAGTGACGCCGCCTGGCAGAAGGCAGAGTTTTGCGAGAAGTACGGTCATCTTTTTACGGTTCGTATTGTCGATCTTGCGGGGCGGGATGCCGATGAAGTGGAGTCCAAGAGGGTTTTGATGGACGCCCTGACCTCTGCCAGGGCGTACAGGTGGTCGGATAAGATTCTTGCCCGTCTTTAGGAGGCTGGCTTCTTGATTTCGAGCGGAATGTTGAACCTCTCGACGATCTCGCTTGCAACGTCCTCCGCCTGATCGGATGCATCGTCAAAACTCTTTGCGGTCGTCATGCTCACCAAATCGAACATCATTTTGAAGAATTCCGGATAGAGCGCTCTGAGAATAGACAGTCCAAACCTTGGGTCGATCTTGTAGGCTTTTACGATGTCTGCGATTCTACCCAAGGGGATGCTCGTTCTGCCTTGCTCAAACATGGATATGTAGTTTGCGTTTCGGTAGCTTAGCTCTTGAGCCACATCCTTTTGCATGATGCCCATCTTCTCTCGCCAGGTCTTCAAGATGCGACCTATGATGATGGCGTTGTCGTACTTGTCTTCTGTGATGACATTCTGTGCAAATGGTTTGCTCTTCCCCATAAGGTGCCCGCCTTTCTGTGTAGTTCGTCTCTTGCCAATCTAGCAATAATGTAACCGAGATAACTATTTTGTTACTTAGTACAGTAAGTTCTTAGCACGTAGGAATGTCGATTGCAAGGATAAGATGCAAAAAACGCCGATTGCAAGAATTGTTGTTTTTGGAGAACGTCTAGGAAAAAATCTTGACATAAGTAAGGTCTTACATTATTCTACTGATAACTTAATTGAGAAAAAGGATTTCAAACCGGGAAGGAGAAGCAGATGAGAGATAACTCGCAAGGGCAGAAACGACTTGAAGAGGGAGAGGTGAAATGAGCGTAATGTATCTCGAAAAAAGAGGTGAGCAATGAGATTTCCGGATCATTTTCATGCAATGGTCGAGCTTGCAGATGGCTCAATGCAAGAGGTCGAAGGTGGTTGGACCGGATACCCCAGAGGGTGGGAGGACATGCATTTCCTTCGCCAAGAGCACACACTCGTTCGGATGGCTGATGCCTGGTCGGCTGAGGGGTACTTGAACATAAAGAAACTTCGCGCTTTTCGGCTCGCAGGCTAAAAGGAGAAAAGACCATGGTTGAACAAAGCGCCGAAGAAACAATCGCCTCTCTTCGGGAGAAACTTCATTATCATTCCCATCGCTACTATGTCTTGGACTCACCCGAGATCACGGACGCAGAGTATGACGCCATGTTCCGGGCCCTCATTGACCTTGAGCGCGAGCACCCGGAGCTCGTGACTCCAGACTCGCCGACGCAGCGGGTCGGCTCCGCCCCTCTTTCGGTATTCGCCCCCTATGTGAGAGTCACCCCCATGATATCTCTCGATAACGCCATGAACGAAGGCGAGATCCGGGAGTTCGACTCCAGAGTTAGAAAACGCATCGCAGGAAAGTTCCTCTATGCCCATGAGCCAAAATTCGATGGACTCTCAATAGAGATAGAGTACAGAGACGGCCTTCTTCATCGCGCAGGCACAAGGGGTGACGGCCTAACGGGAGAGGATGTCACGGCCAATGTAAAAACCATAAAAAGCATGCCTCTCAAGGTGAGCGGGTCTCTTTCCTTTACGGTTCGGGGCGAGGTGCTCTTGAAGAGATCCGAGCTTCAAAGACTCAACGAGGAGCGCATGGCTGCGGGCGAGAAACCCTACGCCAACTGTCGGAACGCAGCGGCCGGCGCTCTCCGTCAGCTCGACCCCAAGGAGACGGCAAAGCGCGGACTCTCGGCTGTCTTCTATGCGATTCGCTTTAACCGCCCCGAGATGGACCCCAGAGCCCACGTCAATATGCTGAACGCACTCATGGGTCTCGGCTTCCCGGTCGATACGGCCTTTGTCAACGCAACAGACAACATAGAAGATGTCATCAAAGCATACCGTGACCTTGAGGCGAGGAGATTCGAGCTTCCCTTCGATATCGACGGCATGGTCGTGAAGGTGAATCTCGTCGAGCACCAGAGACTCCTGGGTGAGACGAACCACCATCCCCGGTGGGCCGTTGCGTGCAAGTTCGACCCCGAGCGGGCGACGACGATCTGCACCGATGTCATCTTTTCGGTAGGGCGCACGGGGCAGATAGCTCCGACGGCCGTGCTCGACCCCGTGACGGTCGGGGGCGTCGTGGTCTCCAGGGCTACTCTGCATAACGAGGATTTCATCAGGGCCAAAGACTTGAGACTTGGCGACGTGGTGGTAGTAAGGCGCGCCGGCGAGGTCATCCCGGAGCTCGTCGAGGTGGTGAAGGAGAAGCGCGAGCGAGACCGGACATACCTGGGGGTGAGCTTTCCTGATACTTGCCCCTCGTGCGGGCATATTGTGACCAGGATCTCGGGTGAGGCCGCGCACTTTTGCAGGAACAAGAGCTGCCCGGCTCAGCTCGAAGCCTCGATCATTCACTTTGCATCGCGTGAGGCTCTGGACATCGAGGGCCTGGGAGAAAAGACGGTCGCTCTTTTGCTTGAGCACGGCAGGATCCACTCGATAGCCGACCTCTACACACTCTCGGCTCACGACATCGAGGACCTCCCTGGGTTTGCCAAAAAGTCCGCCAAAAAGCTCATCGAGGCCATCGTGACGAGCAAGACCGTCCCCTTCGCGCGCTTTGTCTACGCGCTCGGAATCCCCATGGTTGGCGAGGGCACATCGGGGGATCTCGCGGCTCAGTTTGCCGACTTCAGGGACTTTCTCAACACGAGCGAGGCCGAGCTTCTGAGAATCGAGGGGATAGGCGAGAAGATGGCAAAAAGCATCATATGGTTTCTTGGAGACGAGAGCAACCGGAAGCTTTTACGCCAGCTCTTCTCGCGCGGTGTAATGGTAACGAATGAAAAGCGCACCGTATCGAAGACTGACGGCTTCTTTGCAGGAAAAACGGTTGTCGTTACGGGCGAGTTCCCCATGCCCAGGAGCGAGATCGAGGGGATCTTGACGAGTCTCGGCGCGAAGTGCTCGGGGAGCGTGAGCAAGAAGACGCATCTCGTGGCGATAGGTGAGAAGCCTGGAGGCAAGGCTACAAAGGCTAAAGAGCTTGGTATTAGAATTCTTTACGGGGATGAATTCATGCAGGTGCTCGAAAGAGAAAGAGGATAACGAAGGTGACGGCAAGGCTGGTGCAGGCCGCTCTCAAACGCTTTGGTTTCAGACACCTTTCGAGCGGCTCAGGCGGACATGAAGTGTGGGTCAATGAGGAGAGGAAAAGGGTACGACCCGCTTTTAGGAAAAAGGAAGTCAACGAGGGTTCTCTCTTCTCGACTATTGAGACCCTCGAAGGGTTGGGGATCTGCACGCGCGAGGAGTTCCGGCGCGCGGTCAAGGGTTACGATAAGAGAGAGGAAGCGGCATGAAAAGACGCTACGAGGACAAATCAGTCACAGAGCTTGAACGCATGATGGCGAGCTACTTCAAGGCTCTCGGCGCACAGCTCACCACACCCACGGCGTGCATGACGATCAGGGCGATAGCGGAGATCGAGGACGAGCTGGATCTTCGGCTCAAGGAATGCGACTCCTGGGACGTGAGTGCGAGGGTGTCATGAAGGAGCAGACTATCCGGTGCAAGCATCTGAATCATTCACAGGCGCTTCGAGACGCGGCTTGGGGAAAGAACGTGAACTCTTGGCTCACATGGAACTGGGATCACTATACGTTTCACTGCATGTGCTCAGACGAGGTTTTGAAAGAGATCAAGGAAGGTGCGGCATTCCTCATGGGAGAGGACAAATAGCGATGGAGCAAGTCATGGCATATCCGATAGGCGATTGGAAGCAAGCGGTAGAGCGGGGCGAGACGGAACTCGGTCACAAGGAATGGGTCGAATTGAGTCAGAGTGAGGCAGCAGAGGAGGACCCTGAGGCAGACAGGCTCTTTAAAGGGGCGTGCGAGGCATACGCAAACGGTGCGGACGGGGGCTGCCCCATCTGTGGGAGCGACGACATCAGCGCTGGGAGGATCGAATATGCGGACGGCGTGGTCTGGTCTGAGGTCGAGTGCAAGGCGTGCGGCGCAGAGTGGCAGGAGGTCTTCGAGATGGTTTCCTGCGACTTCAGCGAGGGCTATCTTCCAGAAAACTGGCGCGAACTCATTCGGGAAAAGAACAACGTAGCATGAATCAAGAAAAATGCTCGCCACCTTTGTTTAATTCATTGAGCATTTGACGGCGAGCTTTATTCAGGGAGTACAAAGGATGGCACAGGTAGAGAAGATCGAAAAAACGGTACAAATCCAAAGCCAGGGAACTGTTCCGGAAGTCAAGGATGCACCCGGGTATGCGCCCAAGATGCATCAGGTTGAGGTGGCACACATTACGATCGTTCGAGACGACAGGCTCATGGAGATGTTTGCAGGAACGAAAGAGGCTTTCGCTGTCTTTTTCGGAACAGAGTATGTAGGCGTCGTAGAGCGTCCACGGGGAAACCAAATGTGGAACGGCTACCCTCGTGGAAGGAGGCGGGACATTCGCAAGGTCACATCGAAGAGCGCGTCGGGTGCAGCATGGGCGCTTATTGAGGATCGTCTGAACGTGGTGCTCGAAAGTGAAGGATGTCGTTTGATAATGGAAAAGAGGGATCGACAGTTTGGGATAGATATGCAGCTGGCCATAGCGATTGTGGTGATTAGGTATGAAGCTCAAAACAGAAGGGGAACAGACCTTCGCCTTCGCTGGAGGAATGCCTGCAGGCTCAAAGTCTCCTACTTGGCCAACTCAGCCTCACAAGCTGAGCTGCACTGATGAAGTCCCGGATAACAGATTCGCTTGGTGTGGCGGGCTTTGGCCCGCCGGCACCGGATTCTTTCATCTTCGTGGCTCGGGGCTGCATTCGTATTGCAAAACCTGTGTGACGGGGCGGTGCTATGATTTGCGTCATGAGGCTCCCCAGAAGCGAGCCATGCGGTTGAAGGCCGAAATCAGCAGGAACAGAGCTGCTGCCGATGTATGCAGTAGATCCCGGACGTTCCTCAGATAATCAACATATCTCCCGCTTATACTGAATAACGAAAGCATGTAGAGTGGTTAGAACCACTCGCAACATAATTGGCAAGATCTCCTGTAAAAGCAGAGAGAACAATTCAGGGTTGACTCCAGCGTCAAAGGCTGTACACTGGCCCCTGAGCTTTTTGGGTCATTAAGACCTTCTCTACAGATTCTCCACTACAGCCCTTCAAGTGTCTGCAATCAGTCCTGATGCAGAGCTTAAAGAAGGGGTTCTTTGCCGGTCCGCATAGGATGCTGAGAGAAATGACTAGGCCCGGGGCAAGCCATCGATTGCACAGGCCTTATCCAATTTTTACCACGAAAACTGAAGGCTTATTAGGCCGAAAGAAAAGCAATTCGCCGCATCTTCTGCAGATTAAATCAATTATTGGTATGCGGCCCATACGAGATAAATTCTGGTAAACGAAGAAGTATCACTCACGGTTCGCTCATTTTTTCAGGTGGTTCAAAGAATTCTTTGCCCCAAAAATGAGGGTCAATTCCCACTTTGGGGACAAGATTAAGGCCAAATTCCCACTTTGAAAACAACCTTTTCAAAGCACCAACTTTTGATTGATAGGTACCACCACCCGAAACACGCTCAGAATAGTGCTTTCTGAGAAAGCGGGGGCAAATTCTCCGAACTGGCCTCCGAAATGAGCGAACCGTGAGTATCATCCTTTATTGGGATCACAGCGATTTGCATAATTTTTATAAGTAACGAAAATGATTGCACTTCGGATGGAGGATCAACATGAGCAGTCAAATCACAGCTGTCTACACCAGTGAGGAAAAGATTTCTGGAATTCTTGAAGCCCTACGAAACGAATGCGACAACTTAGAAGAGCATGGATTTTCTTATGAAGAGCACCCAATTAGAGCTGGAGACGTCTTTCTTATTAACATTGTTGCGAGTGTCATTTCTTCAGTGGTTGCCCACATAATCTGCAAAATAATTGACCGATGCATCCAGACGTACAAGAAAGAACAGTCCATTGAGATTGCCTTTACCATAAACAACAAAAGGTTTCAACTTCCGCAGGACGCCGATTCAGCCAAGATAGCTTTACAGGAACTGAGAAATGACAACTAGAGACGCAAGGCTAGAGGAAGCTTGGCGTCATTTGGCTCGATGGATGAAGACAAAGCCGCCATCCAACAAGATATCAAGGATTCTTCAACTCCCTTTGGAGTCTCCGGATGTAAGTAGTGGTAATCTCTTGGCAGGAACCCAAGAAATTCTAATCACATCTTGCCAGGAATGCGGCAGAGTTGATGGTGAAGTATTCAGTCATCTGAGAGAATCACTGGACCATGCAGAGAATGTTGCTCACAGTTTGTTAAAAGATAGGCATATTACGAAGCGAACCAAAGCTGAGGCAACTCTTGTATTGGCTGCGGCAGTATCAGAGCGATCGTTGTTTTGGGAACATCATATCCATCCTAAGAGGTCATTCAAGTCTACAGATGCCCAATGGCATGCACTCCGTTCATTATGCTTAGACGCTGTAAGAGAAACAGAAGCATTAGTGTGGGGCATTCTTGAAAGGCAAGGATTGACCAAACTTACTGGCTGGGTTTGGGATCGATTAAAATTCCTTCGGCGCGAGCCAAGCGATGAAGTGCTTTTAATTGCGGCTCAAGCTAGATTCTTGGAGGGAAAAGTATGCTTTTTGCTCGAAGAATATAAGGATGCGATAGAGGGAATCGAACGGGCGTTATTTTATCTTGCCTCAACTGAGGATTTACTGTCAGATGGTGCAAAGCCATGGCAGGAGACATACTTCGAAGCGATTTACGAATTAATTGAAGCCCATTTCCTGGCATCCGGCAGATTTGAGCTTTCAGCAATGCAGTTCGAGTATCTGAAGACACCCGATATAGGCATTCTTAGGCAAAAGCACCCTTCTTTTTGGCGGAAAAAGCCACCAAATATGTCAGGTTTAATTGTTGATGTACAGTTTCCAATTCGCTTGTACAAGGAAATAGATCAGGCTTACACTCAGCTACCAGAAGGAACACTTCTGATTGAGTTTCTGATTTCGCATGAGTTCTTTTACGTCCTTGTGTCCGACTCAAAGGGAACGAAGCCTTTTCGCATGGAAATTGATGGTGTAATGTGTGAGCTTCTAAAACCCACCCCAGGAACTATCTTCCCGATCACGGTAGGATCAGAGGAATTTGGAGCTTTATTTGAAAATCCAGAAGATGCATTATCAAGCAGAATGTACTGGATGAATGGGTTTCCTCTCGTACAGATCGATGCAACAGAGAAGTCAAATCCTTCGTGGTTGATGCGAAGTGGGTACAAAGTACTTCAAGATAGTTCTCTATGGCGGGAAACAATCAGGGCAAGTTGCATTGATGATGCAATAAATGAATTAGGCATAAAGAACCTGAATCATATCATCATATCTGCGGATGGTACTTTGAATTCCATGCCATTACATATCTTTCCAAACATGGCTGGTGAGCGATTATGCGATCAATACCGAGTCACATATATTCCAAATGTTTCATCTTTTGCACACTCAACGTCAGCCAAAGATGAGTTAACGCGCAATGGTAAACTCGTGATGTTAAGTGATCCATCTCACTCGCTGAAATACACATTATGGGAATGCAAAAACATTGCAAATATCTTCACCGGCCAGACAGTTATTATTGATGACAATGTAGCAGCATCTATAGCATCGATTCAGTCTGAATGTCGAAATGCATCTGTTTTCCATTTTTCAGGGCACGCAGTATACGATAAGGGCATAAAGTTATCCGAAGGGGAGTGGCTTAGTCTAAAACAGCTTGAAAAAATGGACTTTTCAGATGATGCAATAGTATTTCTAAGTGCCTGCGAGACCGGAAGCATGGATTTTAGGAGCAGAGCTAGTGTATCAAGTATCGCCTATTCGTTCCTAAAGAGTAATGCCGCTACTGTAATTGCATCACTGTGGGTGACTCACGACGCCGCTGCGGCAATTGTCTCACGTTTCTTCTACGATGCTTTTTGTCGCCAGAGACTAGGACGAGCCGAAAGCCTAGAGTTTGCTATAAAGAGACTCCGGTCTATGGAAAGAGCTGAGGCCGAACTGCTGCTTGGGAGCAAGCTATATATTACTGGCCTCAGACCCTTCGATGATGAGTATTTCTGGGGAGGATATGTTCTCTTTGGTGCTTGGTGATAGGAGTTCTCGCCCTCAGGTGCAATAGGATCAGGCTAAAATGAATGGTCATTAACGATTTTGTTTAGATTAAATGTTCGTACCTATTGAGAAATCACTACTTAAGGAAGGAGAAGACGATGGAGACACGGAGAGAGGTAGCTGGTCAACTGATACCGCCGTCCAAGGATGTTTTAGCAATGCTGTACATGGATTACCTACGAAATGCAAAGGATCAAGGACTTAAGTTCTTTCAGTATCTGAACGTGATTGGCTATGGAGATCCTGCAAAAGACATAGCCGGCATGGATGACATTTTAACATGGTGGAAGGTCGATAGTAAGCTAGAGCTGATTAGGGTTCCATATCACAGAATTCTAGGCGATCTTCGGTTAATTATCCTTCTTGTTGATTTCCCCGATAAACCGGCATTGCTTCCCAAAGAGCACTACGAGGATATCTTTTTCTCCCGAAACACCTTCTTATCGGGAAGCGTAAGAGACTACTATCACGAAGTCAGTCTGGGAAAGGTTGACATCATTGGCACGGTGCATGGCTGGTTCCGAATGCCCCTGCCTTATTCCTACTATACCAATCAAGAATCAGGCATGAGGGGGAGTTCTTATCCAAGGAACGCTCAAAGGATGGCTGAAGATGCCGTAAAGGCAGCCCTCTCGAACGGGGTCAAGTTTGATTCTGGCCTCGATAAGTTGGGAGACGGTACGGTTACAGCGCTGTGCGTCGTCCACGCTGGCCGTGGGGCTGAGGTGTTGCATCCCCGCATAGCGAAAAACGAAATATGGTCGCATAAGTGGCTGTTAAGAGAGCCTATTGAAGTAGGACCTAGCCTCTTTGCATCGATATACCTTACTGTGCCCGAAGACTGCAAGGTTGGTGTATGCGCTCATGAGCTTGGGCATTTAGCTTTTCAATGGCAAGATTTCTATGACCCTAATTATAATGAAGATGGAAAGTACTGGGATGGCACAGGTGTTTGGGACCTAATGGCTAGTGGGTCGTACAACGGAGATGGAGCAAGGCCAGCCCATCCTGCAGGGCTTCATAAAGCTCAACATGGCTGGGTTGAAGTACAAACCATCAGACCAACCGGTGATCCGGTTAGATTAACCCTGCCTCCGTATTCGGCCACTTCGGGCACAATCGTACGGATCGAGAGTCCGTCGTTTAAGTCTAGACAATACCTTCTTCTGGAGAATAGGAGGCGTCAAGGATTTGATAGCGACTTGCCAGGTGAAGGGCTACTTCTCTGGCTCGTTGATGAATCCGGGGAAATGGAGTCTTCAGTAGCACCCGGCCTCTACCTTATTCAGGCAGATGGCCAGCATCATCTTGAAAACCCTAATGATTGGAATACGGGCGATGCAGGAGATCCTTTTCCTGGCTCTAAGAAAAAGATAAAGATTTCCGATGTGGGGGACCCTTGCACATCTTTTCCTGGTAGTGATAGGAGTGGAATTGTCCTTTCCGAGATTAGTGAAGATCCTGAAGGGAATGTCAACTTAACTGTAGTATCTAGCCTTTAGGGATTTCGTTGATCTTAGAGCCTGTTATGCACTTTTGACGGCTATGGATAGGGGAAGCGCTCGTTGCACAAGTAGTTTCGGAGCCGTACGAATAAAGGGCTTCCGATCAGGCGGAAAAAATCCGCTGCGGCGCACATCCACAATATTGGTATGGCCTGATGTACGTCGGGCCCTGATATTTCAAAGTGCATAACAGCCTCTAGAAGAAAACACTACAAAAGAGAGGCCGCACGCAGATTAATGTACTGCGGCCTTCCTGGGAGGATCGGCTTCTCAGCTATGCAGAACAACCCCGCTGTCCCTTGCAGATAATCGATAATGATTGTTGACGGACAACACCTGAAACAAGGAGGGATCATGGGCAATTTCAATCCTGGGGAGTTGAGAGAAGGCGACGTGTTGTTGTATCGCGGCAGGTCATTTGTGTCGAAACTTATCATTCTTCTTGATGGAGGACCTTATAGCCATGCATCGATCTACCATGAGGGCCACATACTCGAGGCACTGGCCAATGGTATCACAACTAATGCGGTGCAAACGAGTATAGCCGGCATGGACCAGGTGGATGCATACAGGTTCGTCTCGAGCGCCCACTTCCTTGGAGAACCGCCGCTACCGGTGGAACCCGTAGCCGATGCATCCGAATGGTTCGAGAATAACCGCGAAAGATATGCTTACGAGGAAATCCTTTTGCTTGCCTGCCTTTGTAGCACCAGAAAGCTCAATAAGATCCTGTGCCTGCCTGGAATGGCGCTGGTTCTCAGAAATGCCATGGATCATGCGGTCGATGTATTGGCTAAGCTTGCCGCTGCCGGAAAGGAACCGGTAATCTGCTCTGAGCTTGTGTACCGGATTTACCAAAAGGCTGGCGCCGATTACAGGATTCTGGTTCGTGGAGCCGATGTTCCGGCAATGACAACGTCGATCATGGCTGAACCGGAAGATGAGGATGCCGCAGCATTCGTTAGAGCTGCCAGGGATTTTCTCGTAAACTATGGAGCATTCAAAGCGCCGGCACGTGATATGAGAATCGCAGCGGGAGCGTCCTTCGCGGAGGCTGAAGCACTGTTTACTTCTGCTGCCGTGGCGGATTTCGTTACCCCGCATGACCTTTATGGAAGCCCAAATCTACAGCGGCTGGGTACACTATCCTTATAGATCGAACGAAAGCGAAGCGCCGTATCCGAACAATGTTATTACATTCTCGAACTTAAGCGGCAAAACCTCGACTTACGCAATTGCTACGACCTTTTGTGGAATATAATTTCGGCACTCACGCAGAAATCAGCCGGACAAATCGTAAAGTCATTTCGAAATTTGGCCGGCTATTATCCAGGATAGCGCTTTTTCTTACCAATTTGTTTCCGCATGATTGAGAGGAGGGAAATATGCAGCGCTTTTCATTTCTTGTAGTATCTGTAGCTCTTTTCATTGCATCGGTCTTTTCCTCAGGGTGCTCTAAAAATGGAGTGACTATGAATGCGTCACTGCCACCATCTGAACCCGCCATCTGCAAGGAATTACGTAACTTGTCGGAAGACGGCATTATTAGGCGTTTGAAAAAAGGGGTTGATCATGCAACCATGCAAACTCTCTTTCTGGAATGCGATTTGGAGAACATGGGAGATCACGTTCATCCAGAAGAATACTTTGATCTCATCAAAACCAAGCCGATATCTATTGACTGGAGTTCTTATGCCGCCAACGGAGTCGTAACGATTAAGGGAGAGTATTGGGAGGTAATATGGGCGATAGGGTTCGATCCACAGAAAGCCTATGAGATGTTACCTAGGCCGCTGAAAAGTGATTGCTTGGAAATGTTGATAGATGTCAGGAAGCAGTTTCCAAAAATGGAAGGCAGCATGAACCTTGTGCAGGACGGTTCACCAGCCAATCCGATAGTAGGTTGGACGACTTTCGGTTCTGACAAGAAGAAGGATGCGCTGGTGGAAACAACACCGAATCGCGTATTTCTAGTTTCACCAGATGGGAAAATTCTTCCGCGGGGTGGGCCGGCCTTGATGATGAAGTATATCAATCCACCCTGGTATCTAGGCGATGATATAAATGGGTTTGGGTTTGTCGATTACTTTCGATTCATAACCCGCGATGTGGTGATTGCCCGAGGACTCGTTGGGCCCTACTCGAGTGCAGACGGGAAACATCCGATCCGCGCCGTACCCCTCCCTTTTCAGCAGTTTGGGATGAGGCGCATACAAATCAATGAGCAGGTGAACCTTTCTACCGACACCCAGTTTTTCCTCACCTCGATTATTCGTAGTTTGTGGAATGAAGCCAAAGCAGGTCCAATCACGGAAGCCGACCTGAACGGAGAATGGGACGTAGATGTGATCATGAACAAAGTGGAACTCCCGAATAACGGACGGGAATACGGCCGCTTGCTGGTTTCTTCCCCAGGCGGTTCTTTTAAGCTGCCGGCAAAGGATAAGGGGCGAAATGTCCTCAAGATAGGAATCGACCAGGACAAACTCACTACCGTCATGGAGACCGAAGGCGGCAATCCTCCGCTCAAAGTGCGAAAGATTTCCCCAAATGGAGATGTCCTGGTGGGGAAGGTCTGCTTTGACGCTATTTCAAAACAAGAGGTAATAGACAAGGTACCCGGAGAATGCCATGATTTCCTTCCTTACAAAATCAAGGCGGCCTTCATGAGCCAATATTTCGAGCCGTTCGGCGGTCCTAAAAAGCAGTTCTGCAATTACTTCCTTCTGCGAAAGAAAGACAAGTAGGCGCGCAGGCTTGATCTGAAACACCAAGAAACTGTGCAGTACCTTGAGAGATGCCGGAATGTAATGTTTTTCACACTAACCGAGAAGGGCGGCCGTGACAAAGAGGGTCAGGCGCCTAAACTGAATTCTCCTAGCATCCTTTTCCTCACACCTGCGAAAGCCGGTATCCAGACAGTCGGATGTGTGGCTGGATACTGGCTAAAACAAGCTAGAATGACGGAACACCGGATACGGGTACAGCAAAATGCTAAGAAGCTTTTCTTCAGGCTCCTATCACACTCCGAGCATGCTCAAGAGTTGTAGAGCAGAATTAAGTCCTTCCCCAGGCTTATATCCTCCTCGTAATTCGACCAGCCTATTGAATGCAACAGCCAAAGCTGGACCTAGGTCAGGTGAGGCGGTGTTGAACACACTCTGATTCAATACATCGAGATCTTCTTCCTGCAGAGGAATGCCATTCACGCGAGCATAGATGACGAGGGCCATTCGCACCGTCTCATTATCTTTATCGATCAACGTGTTGACGGTCTTTACAACGGAGGATACTGTTGCCAGACCGTAGAGTGCTTTGAATGTGTTACTGAGCACCATTTGCGGTGGGCGTTCAATTTTGCCGTTGTCCAAGATGTCCCTCAGTATGTCGTCGGCATCGAACAATAAAGAGGGGAATCGAGCCAAATCCTGCACGATTGCTCCAAGCAGCCAAGAAGGTGCCAAGGGGATACTCTGAATATCTGACACAAGAGCAATGGGAAGGCCTGGAGCCAAGGAAAAAACAGCCGCCGTCGACTGAGAGACATCTGAGAAGAATTCCCCGGAAACCAGGAGCTTTGCAATTCTACGAGCCTCTTCGTCAGTAATGCTTTTATCTGTTTCGTTGGCAAATTCGAGCACAAAGTTCTCGAAAACATCTGGCACATCCCGTGCTTGGAGTGGTTGATGAGGAAAGGGATAATGCCTTCCAGGTTTAACGAGAAATGCTTTGATGGCCTCTTTGATCAATCCGGCGTCCAGATTACCCTTGCCAGCCATTCGGTCAGCGACTTTTTGGGCCATAAATTCCAGGAAGCTTTCTCCAACTGGTGTATGGTCTACAGAGTCTTTACGATTTGCAAGAAACCCAAGAAGAGCAGGAAAATTCATATTTGAAATGTGATAGCTCACTTCTCTGATTTGACTATCAGAGAGCTTTCCTTGAGCCTGCAGCTCTTTCTTCAGATGCTCAATCCCTACCTGAATTAACCGATCGTAATTGTTCATTTGTTACCTCCTCCTTTGGCCGGTTGATTACCAAGATGGACTCAACTCATTGCCTGAATCTATTGCTACGTCCTCCTCTACTTCTCAATACTCAATTCAGGAAGAAACAATGCCGCTCAAGTGCTTTGATGAGCGAGAGCTATCCGAGACTAATGGGTTTATGCCTATACAGCTTTCCTTCTTGCTCCAGCCTCAGCTCTTTTCGCTTCCGTTCACGAGGCTGTCGCTTTTCCCTCATTTAGCCACTATCTGTCACCGCACGATTTTGTCAATCATCGAAAATCATTTCGATCACGCAATAGTAAGGTAGCTTATATAATCCTTGAGAAAGTTCTATTAGGTGCCCTTCGCGCCATACTCCTTGTGGATGAATATGAAAAGTGCATAAATATTAGATTGAAAGGTAGCTATGAGCAACAAAAAAATAAGTCTGAATACTTTTTGCGTGTTATCATCCTGACTGCTCGCAGGCCCCTGGCGAGGGCCATAATCCTCTGTTCATCCTTCACCCCAGGAACTACATACCTCCTTGGTCAATCTCTATCAGCAGCCAAACTGGACAAGGACATCATACCTTTGTCACCTATGGATGAATCGCAGAACGACATATGGTAACATTTCAAAACAACATATAGAGGGCCAATCCAGGACTGATACCACAGATCTTGTCTACAGACAAGGTTCTGTACGCGAAGCCTCCAAATGGGCTTCGTCGGCTCAAACTTAAGGAGCCGTATTCACTTCTGTAGGCGCGTTTGCTTTATCCGTTTAGGTGGAATCCATAACGCCATGTACGATTTAAATAGGGGCTATCGAATATAACCCCAATAAATACAGATGCATAGGAGTTAGAACATGTTATGAACTTTGAAATATCGGCACCAGCCAAATACTAAGGCAACACTTATCTCGGCAGGAAATTTTCTTATCGGCTCCCTCGATCGGCAGCAATGACGACCGATCTTTTTTCGCACAGAAAATGGAGGTAGAATCAGAGAAA
>CAZOEL010000061.1:0-43161 GCA_964578835.1 uncultured Syntrophobacteraceae bacterium
GATCAAAGTCCTTTTTCTTCACAGCCTGGCGGATCTTTTCCACCGCTTCTGGAAAAGGACAGGTGATCTGGAGCCGCTTGGCTCCGGAAGCAATCTGATTATGGATCTGCTGCCGATGCGATTGATCGAGTGGAAAATGACGGCACTTTGCACAGAAATAGGCGCATCCGCGGTATCGGGAAAAGGAGGGCTCCAGCTGTCCGTCCGTGCACAGAACCTTGCCGTTGATGAGCGAAAACTCCTCGGTGAGAAAGCGCACGAATACGCCAGTGATCGCGTCTATGGGCTCGAAGCCCACGCGGGTGCGAAATCGGCAAAGATCGTCTTTGCCGGGAACGGAGCTCTCGATGCCGGCGATTGTGCGATAGCATTCTCCCTTTTCCTTCTGGCGCAAGTCCCTGCAAAGGCTTGCATCGGTTGAGCAACCGTCGAGCTTTAGGGCAAGCTCCAAAAAGAAGAGGCTTGCAGGATCAAAACAGCGCCCTCCCTCCTTGGAATAGGGTGCAGTTCGTATCATTATAAGTTCATGCAGACAAAGACTGGTAGAATTAGGCTAATACATTTTAGATGACAGTGAAGTCTGCATATCCCGATGCCAAAATGACAGAAAATAGAAGCAGCTATTGAGGTCGGTTACAATCAACATTTTGATGGAGCAAAAGAAATGTTGAAAGGATACCCCTCGTGAGCAAAGTCGATAGAGTGGTGGATAAGATGCGTCCGCCATCGATGGAAGAGATCCGGACCGGGATACAAACACAAGTAGAGACCATTATAGATTTTTGTACTCGAAGAGAGGCAGGAGAGGGTTTCTTCATCATCGAAAAGCAGCTGCAGAGCAAGATATCCGAACTGGCTTGCATGTTTTTTCAACTGTTTCTCGCCTCTTTCCATGAGAGACTGGATGATTCCCTTTGGCTCGAGACGGGCCTCTACTACAGGGGAGGACTGGTTAGGCGCAAGATCAAAACGATCTATGGAGAAGTGTGTTGCTTTCGGAGGTATCTGATCAAGAAAGGGCGCAAGGGTGAAGGATTCTATCCATTGGACATGGCCCTGGGGTTAACCGGAGATGGCTTCAGTCCGATGGTGATGAGCTTAGCCACTAAATTGGCTTGCAGAGTAAGCTTTGCGGTCTCGACGACTTTGTTCAAGTGCTTCTATGGATGGTCCCCGTCAAGCGAGGCGATCGAGGCTCTGGTGCTGGGCATGGGAAGAGACGCATCAACTTATATGGAAGAGATGCCGGGATACTCGGGCGAAGGAGAAATCCTGGTAATAGAAGTTGATGGCAAAGCCACTCCAACGGCGAGAGAAGAAGAGCTGAAGAAGCGGAGAGGCAAGAGGGCAAAGGATTCGTGCTGCTGTCAGCGACATCGAAGCAAGATCAAACGACAATGCCGCTGTAAAAGGAAGCGGCGCACGAAAGGAGATAAGAGCAAGAACGGCAGAAGCATAACTCTGGTGGTGATGTACACGCTCAGGAAGGGAGCAGATGGAAAACTGCATGGTCCCGTAACAAGAAAGTCTGGGGCAGCTATGCTCCGAGAAAGGTCATCTTTGAATGGGCAAGAGAACAGGCCACGAAGCGGGGATTTCCACCCGAGGCCGGCAACAGAGTCCATATCGTAATAGATGGAGAGAAGTGTCTCCATGAGGGACTGTCAAAGCTGTTTGTCAATGCGAGCTTTGCCCTGGATATCCGTCACCTGGAAGAGAGGATATGGGGAGTGGGGCATCATTTCCATAAAGAGGGCAGCGAGGAGCTGGCTCAATGGGTTGAGGAGAAGATAGAGATGCTCTATACGGGCCGAGTGGCCGAGTTGCTCGGTGAGTTGAGAAGACTTAAAGCCGGCTTGTCGGCGCGCGCCAAACGAGATCGAAGTAAAAGAGAGGCGGTGAGTAATCTCCTCAAGTATATGGAGCCAAGACAGGAGATGATGCACTACCAAAAGCTCATGGAAAAGGATCTGGTTATTGCCTCCGGAATCGTTGAGGGAGCAGCCCGGTACGTGGTGGGGGAGAGAATGGATTGCAGTGGAATGCGCTGGATTCCTGAGAGAGCGGAGGCCTTGCTGCGCCTTCGCTGTATTGAGCTAAACGGAGACTGGGATGATTTCTTCGCATGGGGATACGAGGCATGGATGGAAAGGATGAGGCTGGGGGAGAAGCTGATCATCAGACAGGAAAAGCCCGACCCGCTTCCTAAACCAAGCAATGTCACTGTCTCTGATGAAGTTCAAGATGAACAGGAGCCATATGACAATGTGGCAAATTTATAATCACACGAACTGCACCCCTTGGAATAGCGCGGGGCAAAGAGACTTCGCACAAAGCTAAGATCAAACAGGGAGCCCACCACCAGCCAGCTCAGCTTTCCTTCCACCTCCCCCTCTGAGGTGAAGGCGATGGTGCGAGGCTCGAAGCGATAATGGGATAACCATCGGCTGGGCTCTTTAGGAAATGGAGCGGTATAGCTCTCCCGACTCCTCTGGTTCAGTCTTTCAGCCTTCCGAGCCAGAGCATCCAGGTCGAACTCCGCAATCTTTTCGGCGGATAATTCAAGTTTGTGTCGTTGCATATCAGGCTCCTCCCATACAGGTCATCTCCTATAAGGTATGACTTGTATGAAGAATAGCCTGATTGCAGAGCGTCTAATTAACTCTGGAAATTGGCTCCAGACCAAACTCTGGAGTTCTGCAACCGACTAAAGGATTAAGAATCAGGGAATGCTCCCCGCGAAACAGGGGCTTCTTCTCCGGCGCTTCCTGTAAGAGTCGCCACTGCTCCCTGCTCTTCAGAGATGATTTTCTCTAAAACTGCCCTTTTGGGATAACCTGGATAAAGGCGCAGACCCTCCCGAAAAGCTTTCGCTGCGCTACCTTCAGCCGGGGCATCCATAAGAAAGAATCCCAATTGTATCCAGGCCCTTGCATATTCAGGCCGCTCCGAAATGGCATTTCGGACTCTATTCACGGCTGCAGTGTTGTTGCCTTCAGCGTGCTCCTGCCAAGCAAGAAGTAGCTTAACGTCCACCGAATTTGGATCAATTGTGAGCGCTTTTTCCAGCAATGATCGGTTAATATTTCTCCACCAAGATGAGTCAGAAAGATAAGGAAGTTTGCTCAAAAGATAGGCGGCACCCACCAATGCATTATGTCGCGAAAAAGGATTATGAATATACTTTTTCTCGAAACCCCAATCCTGAGAAGCGATAAGATTCTTGATCCGTTCATCCTCAATGGAAGCCAACATCTCGCGCGCCATCGCATCATCCGGATTCTGCACGGCCTTTCTCAAGAGCTTCTCAGACATATCAGTCTCGCCCCACTTATAAAATGCTTTAGCCATCCAAGTATCTGTGCTGAGATCTCCGGGATCGGGATTGCCGTCACCATCAACGTCAGTGCCAGTAACTCGTGCGGATTCGACTATTTGTCTTAAATCGACTTCCGCCAATCCTCTGGTTTCTTGTGAAGATGGCAATCTTTGCATCCATTTCATTGCTTCGTCTACTTTTTCATATGCTTCTATCAGATTGCCTGCTCTTTGATTGGCAAGCGCGATCACTAGCAATAAATGGGGATAGTTGCCCTCATCTGCTAGCTTAGGTTTGTTGTTCAGGTAGTATTCCCCCCGCTGGGCAGCCTCCTCAGGTGAGCCTAATTCCATAAGGCTTAAAACCACGTTGGTTGCTGTAGCCAAATGATGTTCAAACTTGTCTTTTCCCAACGTAATGGCCTTCTCACTCGCTTCAAGACTTTCTTGGAAACGCCCTTCCTGAAGCAAAGCTTTGCCATAATTACACCATGCACGCGGATGAAGTGGCGCTTTCTTAACTGAGTCACCATATACACTCAGAGGATTACTCCAAACTTCGTTTCTAGAAAAAGTTAAGAGAGATAACAATGCGCCACATATCATGCAAAAAGCCCAGGCCAGAGCAATCTTTTGCCTCAAGTCGAGCTTGCCGGCTAATCTGGAGGAAAGCTCTGTACACAAGGCAATTGCAGAAAGTGCAAGACCGACAGAAGGAAGATACAGCCGGTGCTCGAAGATGAGCTCCAGAGGTATCACCGAAGATTCAATAACAAGGTTTACAAAATACCAGGCCAAACCGTAAGTAATAAGGGAATACCTATGCCTAAAAAACCATACAAAGATTAAAATCCATCCCAATACAACAAGTGAAAAAAAGGTTGAGATTGGAGCAAAAACTGATGTGGATATAATCACATCGTGCTCTAGAGAAAGCCGAGATGGATCAGGCCAAAAGAACAAAGAAATATACCATAAAACCAATCGCGCTTCAGTAAAAAGCCTCTCCGGTAAAGAGAAGTGTCGATTGGCGTAACCTGAGGAAATTGTTTCAATAAATGAAGGAAGCTGATTGACTATGACAAGCAACAATAGCAAACACCCAATTGCTGCCCAGACCGGTCTCTCGCGAAATACTCTCGCCAGCCGCACCAGAAACTCCCCATTGAAAAACCATATTTCAGTGAAAATAATCATAACCGGGAGTATGAATGAATTCTCCTTGGAGAGGAGAGCACATAATGCGCAGAGTGCACCGAGAAGAGACAACGCCCAAACCCTCCATCCCTTCCGGCCATCTGACATCAGAAGCCGAACGGCCACGAAGCATGCGGTGCTCATCACATAAAAAAGCGCCTGAAGGCTGGCCATGCGTTGCACTATATAAGTCACGGCTGTTGATTGAACCGGGTTGAGCGCCCATAGAGCAGCGCCGGCAATGGCTAGTAGGCCCCTAGGAACGCCTAAAGATGACTCATTTCCTTTGGCATGAGCCTTCCATAGTAGGACCATCAACATATAAACAGAAAAGAACATCATCCAGTGAATAACCAGATTAGACATGTGAAAAGAGAGCACTTTTCCGCCTCCAGCATGGAAATCCATTGCTAGAGAGGCCATCGGCAACCATCGCCATATTCCGAACTTAGTCTTACCCATTGCAAGGAATGTTTCCCAAGACCAGCCCTGTATAGATATCTCGGGATTATTAACGAAAGAGTGAAAGTCGTCTAAAATAAACGGTGATTCAAAAGTGTTAGAATATGCGGAAAACATGAGAAGAGATACGGCAAAAATCGATAGCAGGAAAATTCTTCGTTTCATTGGAGGCAATCCGTGACAAAGTTTGAAAAAGGATGCGGTCAACCGCATCCTTTTCTTAGACCATCACCTATCCTTCGACAGATTCGTAGCTACTTGATTCCAAGCTCATCAGCAAGATCACCGGAATATTGCCAAAGGAGACCCTGAGTACCCTGCGGCGTCGCAGTTAGTTTAAAAGACCGCGCAGCCGTACCCTTCTTGAGCTTTGCTAGCGCCTTACATGTATCTGCGGAATCATTCAGCGTAACAGTCAAAACCGCGCTAGTAGAAGTCACATTCCAGCCCATGGCAAAGCAAGTGGTGTCTCCGTCATTCGCATGCCGGGACACCAAGGTACCAACGCCCCCACCTGCCGCTGTTGTCATGGCATTCTGGAATACTGTATCGTCCTGTAAGCTATAGGCGCTGGTCACGGAGTTCATCACTGATCGAACTCCAGGTGTCACAAGTTGTGTCACGCGAGCCTTGGCCACATACCTCTGATAGTAGGGAACCGCAACGGCAGCCAAAATACCAATAATAGCCACAACAATCATCAATTCAACCAGGGTAAAACCTTTACTCTCTCTCATTTTGATCAGCATAGATAATCCTTTCAAGCAAATTGATTGTCATAACATTTTACTACTCTCAGACATCATATCCTTTGCATCTATATTTCTGTTGACGCCTCCTTCCTCCCTATCTAATGATTAATCTCCGCAATGAACTGATTCATACAGATTCGAAATACATACCTGTGTTACCTTTTAACGTAAGGAACCTTGTCCCATATGTTCGCGATATCCATATTGCAACACTAATGCCAATCCTGATCCTTCATTCACTATTCAAGGCAAATCATCACAGTCCGGCTGATTTGAGTTAATAATAAGACATTGATAATACCACCCTTCATAGAGTATTCCTTCACCGGAAGTCGCTCGAAAGAGACAGTCTTTTAAGGTTAAAATAACTGAGTCGCGCCATGTTCTGCCATAATTCCAGATCATGATAGGAAACCGAGAGTCAAAGACTCCCGGCTGACGCCAATTTAGCTCTCAACAGAAATCAGCCAGACTCAAATCATCGAAAGATGAGAAGATTAGAAGACAAATTATCTAATTTTTCCACCAAGTAGAGAAATAGATAATTCATTCTCTGTCTCCATTTAGAGTGGCGCATTACCCATGTTCTAAAGGGGAAACGTCCGTGAACCGACATCTATCTTTGACCGACCAAGCTGGAAGATCATTTCCCTACCCGATCCCTTTCAGCCTTCGGAAAGGGCAATGAACAAATAGCGCTCCCTTTTATAGGATAAAAGTCTAGATATATATTGTTTCGAAGACATGATAGAATATTATCAAGATAAATAAAATACTTACAGAAAATGGGCAAAAAAAGCGGCGTATTTCAAAATTATTCTCTACCTGACCGATGTTCACATAGTGTTGGGACAAATTTTGTGAGTTGCATGAGGCTGGGCGCGACCTATCAAATTCGGGTTTTCAAGAGGGCTTGCTCATAATTTCCCTCGACAAGATCATTCCTTCTACAGTTGATTCGGTTACCTTCAACTAAAAATCATTGCCATGCGCATGACATATTTTGTTCTTTTACTGACAATTATTGTCCATACCCGGTTGCGGTATTGTGCGGTTCAAAGAGACCCTTTTTGGATCTAATATGGCGCAGAATCATCCATCCAGCAAATCCAAACATAATATCCATTATAATCGATGAGAAACGAGTCACTAAAGTAAAGATAGCTGCATTACCTGCACCGATAACAGGTATGAGCAGAGCAAGCAATACACCCTCACGAACGCCTATCCCTCCTGGAGCAAAAAGAGCAACAAAACCGGCCATCGTAGCAACGCAAGCGGCACCCACAGCAGGAGACAATACCGACAAGGGTAACTGTAAAACGGCAAACCCCGTGATGCTCAAACCGGTTATAATTAACCCATTGTGTAAAGTTGCTCCAGCAGCTAGGATCAGCATGTTCTTAGATGTTAAGTTGCATCTAATCGGTCGCCTCTTCAGCAGGATGAGTATGTAGTTTACCACTCGCCAGTAGATAGCGGGATAGCGGAGGAAAAAGATAATCACTAAGATTGGGATAGTTATCATTAGAACAGACGTATTCCCAAGAAACATACTACGAACTTCCGCCTGTATTAGGAGGCAACCACATAGAGTGGTAGTAAGAAAACTCAGCCCTGTTACTAGCAAAATTGCCGTACTACTGATTGATACATCAATTCCAAACCGCTTAGCGAGAGCAGAATGCCACGCAAGCGCCAAAATCTTACCGGGCATATACTTGCCTATGGGTGGCAATGTCAGTAGAACAAACGCCTCCTTTAATGATACACTACATCCGAGACACCCATAAAGTTGTCGATATAACCATGCGCCAACGAACCCCGTTGCAGTCAACATAATGATTCCAGATAAAAGAAAGCTAATACGGATATTTAATGAGTTAATAGCTATCTGACTTACTGATTGGTCTATCGCCTTCGCAACAAACCATAACAGCAGTGTGAGTATGGTGATTCTCGCCATGGATAGAGCGCATGAATAGAATCTCTTGATGCCTAACCGAAGTGGGTTCAATATGTGATTATTTTCCACATGACACTCCCAGGATGCAATACCACGCGTGATCAAACACGCATACGAAGGATGTAGAAGGCACCAGCGATAAGGTATTAAAATTATTTCCCGCACGATAAAACCATAAAAGCCAGACTTCATTGTATTTTTTGGATCGGGCCATACACTTTTATTTACTCGGTTTTTGCGCAGATATGAGATAGGAAGAACCAAGATCATATTTTAGAAAGAAAGCCTGCAGGATGCAAAATGGCAAAAGAAACACATCGCTAGATATTAATCTATTAAAAAAATTATTCCGCCTATTTACCCCACTCAGCTTAGACCTCATTTCCTTAGACGGAACATCGGCATAGTTGCTATTACAATTTGACGCGCGGTGCAAGAAAGGGTCAAGCATAATAGACAATGGATACCCATAGTTCGAAAAGCTAATAATTCGAAAGCCACACTTCTCAAGACTATCTATTAGATGTGGTTTTTCATACCTCCTGAAGTGCCCAGACTCAAAATCATTTCGTCCCCACTTATCCATATGAGCAGGAACTGAGAGAAGCAACTTACCTGAATCATTCAACAGATCATACCATGCCTTTAACGCCTCTTCGTCACCGCGGATATGCTCTAGAACCTCGAAAGCCATCACATAGTCATATTTTCTTCCCACTATATCCTGTTCATTCTTAAGTAGAGCAATCCGTTTTTTTAGTACTGGATACTCGGAAATACGCTCCAAAGCATTATCATAGGCCATTTCTGAAAAGTCATAGCCATAGACTCTAAAACCCAACTCTGCAAAGAGGAGGAGCATATCGCCGGCGCCATACCCAAGCTCAATACATGACTTGTCCGCAGCAATCTCTGACTCAAGTATTTTCCTTACCAAAAACTTCCTCAATTTATACCTTGGCATTGGAAGCCAATCGCTTTTCATGACTTCACTCATCGCAACTCCTCTTGTACAAATGGAGTATCTTATTCTTCAAGGCCTCAGGATCACCCATTTTCACAAAATGAACATTCGGGTTTGCCTCCGAAAAACACTCTCTATTTGCAGGATTCTCCCCCAAGATCACTGGCTTGTTCATGGCGAGATAGATATAAGCTTTGCCTGGAATGACGCTCTTGGCCTTCTGAATATCGGCATTAAAATGACCCGCCAGGCAAAGATCCGACATTGCGATGTAGTCGGCAATTTCGGGTTGCGTCAACCATTTCGCAGCATAGAGCACATTCGGCAAATCTTTGTATTTCGAAAAAGTAGGAATTTTGTCGTAAGGACCGACAAGTACAAAAAGCACCTCGCTGTTTTCGCTAAGCCTCTTTGCACACTCTAGGATGTTTTCCACGCCCTGCAATGGGTTCATGGCGCCAAAAAAGAATACAACATACTTATTATTTAGATTTTCGGGCCTTGCAATGGCTCGATCATGATATGTTTCTTTATCCGCCTCAAGATAAAGAACAGCCATCTTCGAAACCGGCTCCTTCAGCAGGTTCAATAGATAATTCCCGTGAGCCTCGGTATCAACAATGACCAGATCCGCCCGAGATATAGCTCGTTTATCGAGCCACTTTAAGATCTTAGCTAATAAGCTTTGGGCAGATACAACCTTTCGATCAAGCACCATTGTATCGTAAAGAGAAATGAAGAAATCAATGACGACGAGTTTCTCAGGTTTGAACAGAATGAAAGGTACTATCAATTGGGGGAGACCAGAAATGAAAAAGAGATCGTATGATTTGGTTCTGGATAGAAGCAAACGCCAGTTGACTCTGAATATTGTTTTAAGACTTAGTGGAAGGACTTTATCCCCCGGCGCATCGCAAAGAACATGAATGGCATCAGCGCATCGATTTAATATACTCAGTTCCTGCTTAATCCTTATGTATTCCAAATGAAAAAGAGTAACAAAGAAAACCCTCTTTTTCGCCAAGAACAGCTCAAGATTTGCACCTTTCATAGCCCCCTCCTTATCTCCCAGAATTCGAAGCAATCTCATTGAGGAGGAAGGGACGACTCACAATGATGTACGGTAGAAGAAAACGCATAATTAACTCTCTGCTGATTCACCCCTTCGGAATGCATTCGCTGATAGAAAGCGCTGCACTGGTCAAACCTAAGCTGAGTCACCTGATCCGATACCAACCCGACGAGAAACATCAGCACGGAGACTGTCATCAACATGGCCGAGGTGGGGCCATATCTCCCGTCCATTAC
Organism: uncultured Syntrophobacteraceae bacterium; assembly: GCA_964578835.1. Classification (GTDB taxonomy): domain Bacteria; phylum Desulfobacterota; class Syntrophobacteria; order Syntrophobacterales; family Syntrophobacteraceae; genus CAZOEL01. Next base: position 9,968 of record CAZOEL010000061.1, read on the forward strand.
GAATATCTTGAATAACCCATAGCAAAGGCCCAGCAGAAAAGTCATCGCGCTGATGGGGAGGAATATCCTCATGGGTGAAAACAGCGTGGTGATCTTGAACATGATCAGAAAGAAGCGCGACCCATCGGTGAAGAGGCGGATTTTGCTCTTGCTGTTTCCGGCGCGTTTGGGCATCGTTACCGGGACATATGTCAGACTGTAGCCCGAGCGCACTGTGGCCAGAGTAATGGTCGTGGGATAGGAAAAGGTGTTTGGCAGCAAGGAGACGAACTCGCGCGCTATATGCCCTCTCACTGCTCTGAAGCCCGAGGTCAGGTCTTCTATCTTACGTTTGCACACATAGGAGGCGAACCAATTGTAGATCCTGTTGGCCAACCTTCTGTGAAAATTGGTTTCCGAGTCGGCAGTCCTGGCTCCTACCGCCATGTGATGGGTATCCATTTTCTCCAGCAATCGGGGGATATCTTCAGGAGGGTGCTGGCCGTCCGCATCGAGCATCACCAGGATATTTCCTTTGGCGTTTCGAATTCCGGACTTAATCGCTGCGCCGTTGCCCATTGCGTACGGATGTTGAATTACTCTCGCCCCGGCTACCCTTGCCTTTTCGGCGGTCCCATCCATCGACCCATCGTCGACAACAACGATCTCATACAAGCATTGTAGTGGATCCATCACATTGCGAACTCTCAAAACCACCTCGGCGATGCTTTCCGCTTCATTGTGAGCGGGCAGTATAAGCGAGACCTCGGGAGCAGGCTCATGATAGGTCTTATGCAATGCAATCAAAGAGGCGCTTTTTTCTGTTGTCATCAGGCTCACTTCCTTTTAGAAATGGTCGCGACCACTATTTCATTCCATGTCCGGCCAGGTATCGGTCGTCATTCGGCTTTGTAGCAAAATCCATGCTCCGCGGCATCAGTGTCCCTCTATGGCCGACAATCTGGACGTATTGGTTGATGAAAGGGGAAAAAGGGATAGATGCGAAGCTCCTTGAGGGCTTGGGGCCGGCTCCAGCCACAAGACCCCGGAAACTCTATGGAATCTGGATCGATGGATTCTGAAACGATGTGCCTGACGGAGACATCCTACAGGAACACCTTATATGAGATGTTCAAGGCTTTCGCAAGCTTCTTGGCAGTCTCTTTGCCAATAGGACGCTTATCGTTTTCCATCTCAGAAATATGCCGTTGTGGGATGCCCGTCATCTTCGAAAGCTCACGCTGCGTGACTCCTTTCTTGCCCCTAGCTCCAGCCAAGCTTACACCAGGCAACTGCTCATCAGTATATGGAAAACACTCCCTCCAAGGGACAGTCTCGGAGACATCCACAAAGCCCAGAGCTTTCAGCGCATCAATAGCTTCCTTTCGCTTGCCCAAAGGCCCCAGAAAGCGCAGTTCCACAGCTCTATCCTCAGTAGGGTGCTTTTTCGTGAGTGCCTGCATATACTACCTCCACCAACTTCACTTCTTTATCAGTGACTTCCCAGATGGCAACATAAGTCGGTCGTCCCTTCTTTATATGGCAGTGATGCCGGTCACGCCCGAGAAGACTGTAATTCGACCAGTCGCCACTCTCTTTGAGACCGGTGCCCAAGCTTCAGGATGTTCGATGATCCTCTCGATGGTTGCGTGGACCTCATCAGAGAAGTCAAAGCCAAGGCCTTCAGCCTGGGAATTATAGTAGTTGACGGTCTCAGCAAACTCTGCTCGCGCCGTCTCAAGGAACTGGGTGTTCATCTGGGTTTTCTTCCCACCTGCTCAAAGACTTCTTTGGCGGGAATGGCTTTGATCTCGCCCCGATCAAATACATCCAGGCGCTCTTCTGCTTCTTTTCCCCACAATGCATTTATTCCCTCTTGAGATGGCGGGTCTAGACTCGATAGCAGACGCTCTGCAATTTCTGCCCGTTCGGCAGGAGGAAGCGATAGCGCCTCTTTAAGAACCTGTGTGCCTCTCGATGACATGATAGATCACTCCTTTCTTGCCAAAATTTTACCACAAAAGGGTAGCGCTGAGCGATCCGGTTTTGTCCTAACATCAGCTTTAGCTTTACCCCTTGTTGACCAAATTTCCGGCAGACTTTGGCCAGCGCTCGCCAAATCCATTGAAATTCCGGAAAGCAAAATTCTTCTCTTGAGATTTTTCGAAAGTAATGCGAATTTATGCGACTAATGGCGATGATTCCGATGACCGCAGCAACAGAAGGCAGGAGCATTTTATGAGATTATTCAATGAATTTGGCAAAGCTATGAAGATGGCTGGAAAGTTTTTCGTGACAAGTTGTTTCTTCTTGAGCGCGCTGACGCCTACTGCCCATGGCGCTTCTCAGGAAGCATCACCCCAGCCGGACGGCGCAGCAGCACAGAATGTGGCCGCGCCTGCTCCCGCCTCGCCTGTTGACGCTTTGCCTCAGGATTCAACGTCTCCAGAGCCTCCTGCAGCTCAAGCAAGCGCTGAAGCCGACAGTCCGAAGGATTTTATAAGGCTAAGCCTTTCCCAGGAAGTCTTCACATATTCCCCGAAAAATATGGTCGATCCCTTTGTCTCTTTTATAGCGCCAGCGAACCTCATTCCGACAGACGAAGCAGATTTTGAGGATGATTCCGAGGCGCCCTCTGAGGAGGCGAGGCCTCTTACGCCACTGCAGAAGATGAGCATTGCTGAAATCGAGAGAGGTTTGCGGGCCATCACATGGGGAGCGCTTGGACGCAGGGCGGTCATCGAAGACAGCGCGGGCAAAGGTTATATCGTCACAACCGGGACTCCTGCCGGAGGAAAGAACAGCTTGATTTCCGGAATTTTCAAGGACCATCTGGTAATTCAGCAACAAAATTGGGATCGCAAAGCCAAACGCTATATTCCTCAGAATACGATCGTGAAGCTAAAAAAAGAGCAGGAGAAGTAGCAATCCAGCAAGACGGCCTTTTCGGGTCCTGTGAGGCAGGCCTTCAAATTCTTCACTTATTTCTTATGAGAGAAATCAGAAGCATGACGGCGCCAACGCTTATGGCGCTGTCTGCTACGTTGAACGCCGGCCAGTGATAAGCGCCCATGTAGACATCGAGAAAATCGACCACTTCCTTGAAACGCAGCCTGTCAGCGAAATTCCCCAGCGCGCCTCCGCTTATAAGAGCGTAGGCGGATCTCGTCCAATAGTCGCCCGGACTCACTTTACGATATGAGAAAAAAAGAAAAATCAGCACAAAAACAGTCATGCTCACGAAGAAAATATGCCGCCATGTCGGGTCCGCCTCCGCCAACAGGCTAAAAGCCGCTCCGGTATTTCGCACGTGCACCAGGTTGAAAAAGCCGGGAATAATCTCTTTGGCGGTGTAGAGCGGAATGAATTTGAGGACCAGAAGCTTGGTAAACTGATCCAATATGAAAGTTGCCGCGGCAATAGTAATAAAAAGGGGCATGATCCGGTGACTTTCTTCGGTCCATTCATGATTGAGCGACATGATTTTGACGCCATTCTTTTGAATAGCATCTTTCCCGATCGATAAAACGCAGTAGCTTAAGAGTCACCATTTTGTCCTTGCCTGCGAGAGGCGGTTTTTTGTCCGCTCTCCTTCAGGGTTCTGGGTCCCCTCTCCCTGAGGGACAATGCTGTTGAATTAAGAAATCGGTAAGGATCTGTAGGTTGGGTTGAGCGACGAGCGAAACCCAACCTACGCCTGCATCGGCTCCTTAATTCACCAGCATTGTCCCTGAGGGAGAGGGTTAGGGTGAGGGGAGATCCTCTTTATAGAAGAAGACTTCCCTCAATTTCTAAAGAACACTTCCCTCACCCCGACCCTCTCCCTGAGGGAGAGGGGGCCCGCGCGCTCACTTCTGGCGACGTTTACGCTAATGCGGAAAAATGAAAAACTTGTTACTGAAAAGTAATGAAAAATTATCGAACTACTCTCTACTTCTCAGCCGCCACAACGTCATGGCAGCGATCGCAGATCGTTGGGTGATCTGAGAATCGGCCTACTGCTTCCGTATACACCCAGCATCTTTCGCACTTCTCACCCGACGCGGCTTCCACCATGATCTTTAGCTCAGGCAGTTCGACTCCATCAACGGGGTTGGTCAAATCTCCAACCGATGCGAAAGCTGTTTGAGAGACGATGAAAACCGACCTCAGCAGCTCTTCTTGGCCCGAAAAGGTTTCCTTGAGATCCTCAGGCAAAGCAAGAGTCACCCTTGCGTCGAGGGGATGACCGATGACCTTGCTTTGTCGGGCTCCTTCCAGCGCTCTTGACACATCGCTTTTGAGCGCAAGAATTGTCTGCCACCTCTTGTTCAGCGATTCGTCGAGGAGGCTTGCATCCACATCGGGGAAGAGCTCCGTGTGGATGGTTTCGCCTGGGCGATGCGGCAGATGCTGCCACGCCTCTTCGGCCGTGAAGGAGAGGATGGGGGCCATGAGCTTGAGCAGGGTCGTAAGAATGCTGTAGAGGGCCGTCTGAGCGGAACGACGCGCAGCGCTCTCGGTTGCGGAAATATAGAGCCGGTCTTTGAGGATATCGAGATAAAACGCGCTCAGGTCCACAACGCAGTAATTGTGGAGCGCGTGGTAGATCCGGTGGAATTCATAGCGCTCATAGGCGGTGCGGATCTTTTGGATCAAATCCTGAAGCTGGTGCAGCGCGAAGCGGTCCAGTTCATCCATTTCACCATAGGGGACGGCATGCGCGGCGGGATCGAAGTCATGGAGGTTTCCAAGTAGAAACCGGCACGTGTTTCGAATCCGCCTGTAGGCTTCGCTCAAGCGCTTCAAGATGTCCGGAGAAATCCGGATGTCGTCGCGATAATCTTCCGCGGAGACCCAGAGTCGCAGTATTTCCGCCCCGTACTGACGGATGATCTCTTCGGGGGCGATGACGTTCCCGAGGGATTTGGACATCTTATGCCCCTGACCGTCCACCACGAAGCCGTGGGTGAGCACGGACTTGTAAGGGGCTCTGTTGCGGACGCCGACGGAAGTCAGAAGTGATGAATGGAACCATCCCCTGTGCTGATCGCTTCCCTCGAGGTAGAGATCGGCTGGGGAGCTCAAGTAAGGACGCCGCTCCAAAACGGCGGCGTGGGATACGCCCGAATCGAACCATACGTCCAGGATATCCGTTTCTTTCTTGAATTCTTTGCTTCCGCATCCGGAGCAGACCGTTCCCGGAGGCATGAGCTCTTCGGCCGGAAGATCGAACCAGCAATCCGCCCCTTCTTTTTCAAAAAGAGAGACGATGCGGTCGAACAGCTCCTGCGAAGCCAGCAGCTTTCCGCATTCTTTGCAGCTGAAGACAGAGATGGGGACGCCCCAGGATCGTTGCCTCGAGATGCACCAATCCGGCCGATTGGCGATCATGTTGTGTATTCTATCCCGTCCCCAGCTGGGGATCCATTCCACACGCTCGATCCAGTCGAGAGCTTTGTTCCGCAGATCGTTTTCCTCCATGGAAATGAACCACTGCTCGGTGGCTCTGAAGATAACCGGCTTCTTGCAGCGCCAGCAGTGAGGATAGCTGTGGCTGATCTTCTTTTCTACGATCAGCCTCCCCTCTTCTTTCAATTTTTCGCTCACGGCTTTGTTCGCATCGAAAACAAACTGGCCTGCAAAAAATGGAACGTCTTTCGTAAAACGGCCCGTGTCGTCGATAGGGGAATAGACGTCGAGGCCGTACTCCAGGGCCATGTCGTAGTCTTCCCGACCGTGTCCGGGGGCCGTGTGAACGCATCCGGTGCCGGTATCGAGCGTTACGTGATTTCCGAGCACGATGACCGAGTCCCGATCGAGAAAGGGGTGGCGCGCAGAGAGGCCCTTGAGCTCGGAAGCCGCGAAAGTCTTCAGGATGTTGAAGCTCTCGACTCCGAAAGCTTTCATGCAATTCTCAACGAGTCCTTCGGCAAGAAGCCAGACCTCGCCATCGATCTCGACAGCCGCATATTCAAAATCAGGGTGCAGGGTAATGGCGAGATTTGCTGGAATGGTCCAGGGAGTCGTGGTCCAGATGAGCACGTAAACGGTCTTTCCGGATAACTCGGGAAATTTTCCAGCGCTTTCATCGCGAAGAGGAAACTTCACATAAATAGAGGGAGAGACGTGGTCATGGTATTCCACTTCGGCCTCGGCCAGAGCCGTCTGGCAGCTCGAGCACCAGTAGATGGGCTTTTTGCTCCGAACGACGCCCCCTTCCGCGAAGAAGCGTCCGAGCTCTCTCGCGATGCTGGCCTCGTAATCATAAGACATCGTTAGATATGGATTATCCCATTCTCCGAGCACGCCCAGCCGTTTGAACTCTTCACGCTGAATATCGATGAATTTTTCAGCATACTTTCGACAATGACGGCGGATTTCCACCTTGCTCATCGTCCTTTTCTTCTCTCCCAGCTCCTTGTCCACCTGATGCTCGATCGGCAGGCCGTGACAGTCCCAGCCGGGAACGTAGGGCGCGTCGAAGCCGCTCATCTGACGGCTTTTGATGATCATATCCTTCAGGATCTTGTTCAATGCGGTGCCCAGATGTATGTTCCCGTTCGCATACGGAGGACCATCGTGGAGAATGAAGCGGGGGCGGCCTTTGCTCTGTTCTCTCAGTTTCTCATAAAGCCGCATTTCCACCCATTTCGCCAGCATCTCGGGCTCTTTTTTGGAAAGACTGGCTTTCATGGGGAAAGAAGTTCGGGGCAGATTCAAAGTGTCTTTATAATCCATGTTTTTATTCCCTCTACAAAAATGCCTTACCCGGAGCAAGACGGACCCGGGATGCGCGGGATGAAAGGAGCGGAATCCGAGCTTCGATTCCCGCCGGCGCTTTCCATGGTGCGTAGCGCCGTCCCCGAATGTCGGTTCAATTGACATTGTCAAATTTATGGCGAAGCATCATCGATAAGACCATAAAAGAGCTAAAAAAGGTTTTACTTAACACACTGCAAGTGCATGTCAAGTATTTAAGATTTGGCGGCGCCATTGTCATGTGCGCATTGGATGAAAGGAGGTAAGGAATAGCCCTGAAGCCCCAAAGGGGCGAAATACCATAGCCCAGGGCAACGCCCTGGGTATAGAGATCCCGCCGTATTCTCCAAGCCCTGAAGGGGCGGGGTAACCATTCTCTGGATATACCGCCCCTTCAGCAGCTCTGGAATTTGGGTAATATTCCCTCACCCGGGGCGTTGCCCTGGGCTATGATGTTCCGCCCCTTTGGGGCTGACATTGTGGCGCCGCTTCTCTTGCGGCGCGTTGCCCCCTTTTTCAAATGCGCTCCATTGTCACCTTTATTTTTACAGAACCCCTGTTCAGAACCTGCACAGAAACAGAATTTCCTTGGCTCAGAAAACGAAAGCCCCGCATCGACTCGCAACTGACGGTCGATGCGGGGCTTCCTATTCATTGGAGCCATAGCCGCAGCAGCTCTAATCTCTTACACTCTTGGGGAATCGAGACCGGCTGCGGTCATTTCTTAGTACATTCCGCCTCCCGGAGGCATGCCGCCCATTGGAGGCATGGCGTCTTTTTCCTTCGGGATTTCGGCAATCATGCACTCGGTGGTGAGCATAAGAGCCGAAACACTCGCTGCGTTCAGGAGAGCCGTGCGGGTTACCTTGGTCGGGTCGATAACGCCGGCTTCGATGAGATCTTCGTAGACGCCCGTATCAGCGTTGAAGCCGAAAGCGCCTTCGCTCGATTTGAGCTTCTGAACGATTACGGAGCCTTCCTCGCCCGCGTTCATAGCGATTTGACGAGCGGGCTCTTCGAGAGCGCGCCTGATTATATTGAGACCGAGTCTCTCGTCGCCATCGAGATTGAGGTTTTCGAGAGCGCCCAGGCAACGGAGATAAGCTACGCCGCCGCCAGGAACGATGCCTTCTTCCACCGCGGCGCGCGTTGCATTGAGAGCGTCCTCTACGCGAGCCTTCTTCTCTTTCATTTCGGTTTCGGTCGCTGCGCCCACGCTGATGACTGCAACGCCGCCAACCAGTTTAGCCAGGCGCTCCTGGAGCTTTTCACGATCGTAGTCGCTCGTGGTCTCTTCGATCTGGGTTCTGATCTGGCGCACGCGGCCTTCTAGAGTTCGGCGGTCCCCGGCTCCATCCACGATGGTCGTGTTGTCTTTGTCGATGCGGATGGTCTTGGCGCGGCCGAGATCGTTCAGTCCAACGCTCTCGAGCTTGATGCCTTTATCTTCGCTCACAACCTGACCGCCCGTCAGAATAGCGATATCCTCGAGCATGGCCTTTCTGCGATCGCCAAAGCCCGGCGCCTTCACCGCGCAGACCTGGAGCGTGCCGCGAAGCTTGTTGACGACCAACGTAGCCAGGGCTTCGCCTTCAATATCCTCGGAGATGATGAGGAGCGGCTTGTTCATCCTTGCAATCTGCTCCAGAACCGGCAGAAGATCCTTCATGTTGCTGATTTTCTTCTCATTGATGAGAATGACCGGCTCGTTGAGGATGACTTCCATCTTTTCGGGATCGGTTACGAAATAGGGAGAAATGTAGCCGCGATCGAACTGCATGCCTTCCACCACTTCCAGAGTGGTTTCCATGGCCTTGGCTTCCTCGACCGTGATGACGCCTTCCTTGCCGACCTTGTTCATTGCTTCGGCAATGATGTTTCCGATGGTCGGGTCGTTATTGGCGGAAATGGTTCCGACCTGAGCGATTTCTTTTTGGTCCTTGGTGGGCTTGCTGATGCTCTTGAGCTGATCGACAACGGCCTGAACCGATTTCTCGATGCCGCGCTTGAGCGCCATGGGATTGGAGCCGGCCGCCACGAGCTTGGAGCCTTCGTAGTAGATCGCCTGGGCGAGGATGGTCGCCGTGGTGGTGCCGTCGCCGGCGACGTCACTGGTCTTGCTGGCTACTTCCTTGACCATCTGCGCGCCCATGTTTTCAAACTTGTCTTCGATCTCGATCTCTTTGGCCACGGTTACGCCGTCCTTGGTAACCGTAGGACCGCCAAAGCTCTTCTCGATCACGACATTGCGGCCTTTCGGGCCCAAAGTAACCTTCACTGCATTTGCAAGAACGTTAACGCCATTCAACAGAGATTCTCTGGCTTTGGTATCGTAAATAAGCTGCTTAGCCATGAAGCTTTCCTCCATTCGATTTATGTGGACTTATATGGAAATGATCGTTTCACGAGATGCGCCGATCAGCCGGCGCCCATACGGCTATTTCTCTACTATAGCCAGTATGTCGTCTTCACGCATGATGAGGAGCTCTTCGCCCTCGACCTTGATGTCGGTTCCGGCGTATTTTCCGAAGAGCACCCGGTCGCCCATTTTGACATCGAGGGGCTGGCGTCTTCCATCATCCATCACCTTGCCGTTGCCGACAGCGATGACTTCTCCCTGAATGGGCTTCTCTTTGGCGGTATCGGGAATGATGATTCCACCGGCCGTTTTCTGTTCCTCTTCAATGCGCTTTACGACAACACGATCATTGAGTGGTCTGAGTTGCATTGCGTTGACTCCTTTGCTCTACTGTAATGTTTATACCCTGACTGCTTGGCCTCAACCAAAAAGCGGACGCCGGACAACGACACGGAAAAACAACCTTTTCCTTTCATCCGGCCATTCCGAAAACTGACCGACGAGGTGTCTTGTTAGCACTCACCCTCAGTGAGTGCTTATAAGCATTATCGATTTACTTGGCAAGAGGAAAAGAAGAAACAAGTGGGAAAAAAAGTGAGAAGGTGGTCCCCTGGGGCGTGCGCGGAACGGCCTGGATTCGCCCGCCGGCGGTCTCCACGAGCTGATAGACTATGCTCAGGCCGAGGCCGGTTCCATCTTTTTTGGTCGTATAAAAAGGCTCGAAAATCCTGTCGCGGGCATCATCGGGAATTCCACAACCGGTGTCGCTTATCTCGATGCACGCCTCTTCGCGATTGCTCGCCTCCTTCTCCCGAAGACGCACGCGCACGGACAGCTCGCCTCCATCGGGCATCGCCTCGAGAGCGTTCGCCAGAAGATTCCACAATATTTGATGAAAGTGATTCGGATCCATGGAAAAGACGGGCGTGCACTCGAAATGGGTGTCGACCCGGTGCGTTGAGCCTATCTTTTCCTTGGCTTTGAGCAGAGCCAGGACCTCATTGATGAGTACGCAAGCAGAGACGTCCTCCACCTTCTCCGGCTTGCGCACCCCTCTCGAAAGCCACAAAAAGTCCGTAACCAGCTCGTTGATTCGCTGAATTTCACGGAGCGCGATCCCCATGAGCCTGGATTCCAGGGGGCTATTCTGCTTCTCATCTTGGAGCATTTGTATGGCTCCGCTCATGGCGGCAAGGGGGTTTTTGATTTCGTGGGCGATCTCGGCGGCGATCCGCCCCGCCAACGCCACGCGCTCCATTCGCTGCAAATGTTCTTCCATGGCTTTGAAGCGGGTCAGATCTTGAAAAATAATCACCCATCCGGCGTTCGCTCCATCCTCTTTTTGGAGGATGGAGATCGTGTATCCGAGACATAGCTCTTCTCCGGAACGGCGCCGATAGTTAATTTCCCTTCTCCTCAGCAGTTCGGAAGATCCACGAGCATGGATCCCCTGCATGGAGACCCACGAGAGAGGGTTGCACGAATGCAGGATGTCCTGCACGGGCATTCCACGCAGCTGCCCGGAAGGAATTCCCAGAATCTCTTCGGCCGCAATGTTGGAGAAATCAATCAGACCGCTCGAATTGACGGTGAGAAGGCCGCTGTTCATGCTCTGAACGATGTTTGAGTGGAGCATCTCGAGCTTCTGAAGATCCCGTTCTTGAATCCGAACCTGTCGACTTGACTTCTGTAATTCTTCAGCAAGATACCCGCTCAGAAAGGCTACGAGGTAAAAGCCGGCGATGCTCATAAGAATGCTGGAAAGATAGGCTCCGCTGTCTCTCGAGAGGCTCCTTCCAAAAACGATTTGAAGCGGCGAGATCCATTCAAAGAATTGGAGATCCAGCAACAATCCGTACGAGAAGCTGGATAGCGAAGCAATCAGGAAGCCGCCTCGCCGGTAAAGCAATACCGAGGCGCTGATGATCACCGGCATATAAAGGAAAGGATAGGGGCTTTCCACGCCTCCGGAAAGGTAAACCAGAAAGGTCACGGCCTCCACATCGAAGAAGAGCTGAAGGTAGGTAAACGCTTTCAGATTCTTTACGCGCTTTAGGCTAAAAGCCGCAACGATAGTAAAACCGAAGAGAATGCAGGCAAGGAAATAAAGAGGTTGAAGATGCGCCGCGAGGAGGTCTCCTTCGCGGCGGCTTTGCGCTATCAGGGTGACGAGCAGAAAGAACACGGCCAAAATCAGACGGAAACAAAGAAGTCCTTGCAGTTTCCGCCTGAAGGACGCCTCCTCGGAATGGCCGGCGTCGACATGAACGGGAGTTGGATGCATATCAACTGCCTCGTGAGACCACGTCGGCAATCTGGAAAATGGGAAGATACATTGCAACCAGCAAAAAGCCCACGGTCGTTCCGAGAAAGACGATCAACATGGGCTCGAGCAGTGAAGTCAACGAATCTACGGCCGTATTGACTTCTTCATCGTAAAAGTCGGCAATTTTCCCGAGCATGGCGTCGAGGGCGCCCGTGGCCTCGCCGACCGCTATCATCTGGGTGACCATCATCGGAAATACGCCCGTTTCTTCCAGAGGCTCCGCAACGGGGCGTCCTTCCGAGATTCCGGCTCTTGCTTTGCGGATGGCCCTTTCTATAACCGTATTGCCCGAAGTGGAAGCGACAATATCCAGCCCATCCAGTATCGGGACGCCGCTGGAGAGCATGGTCCCCAACGTTCTGGTGAATCGGGCTACAGCAACCTTCTTGATCAGCATGCCAAACACCGGCATCTGGAGAAATATCCTGTCCGTCACGTCTCTTCCTCTTTCCGTCCTCCTGATCCTTTTGAACAGGATGGTTAAGAGGAAGAGTCCAAGGCCTATCCAGTGAAAGTAATTCTGGGCAAAGCTACTGATATTCATGACGAAAAGGGTCATTTCAGGCAACTTGGCCCCGGCGTCGGTAAAAAGCCCCGCAAAAACGGGAATTACATAGATGAGAATGACCGCCACTACGATTACGGCAATCGAAATGACTATGCCGGGATAGGTCATGGCGCTTTTGACTTTTTTCTTGAGATTCGCAAGTTTTTCAATGTAATTGGCAAGGCGATTCAGAATGACGTCCAGAATGCCGCCGAGCTCTCCGGCGGCGACCAGGTTGACGAAAAGATTGTCGAAAACCTTGGGATGCTTCCTTATGGCTTCTGAGAGAGTGGATCCTTCCTCAACATCCTTCCGCACCTGCTTGATGATCGCTTTGAATGTAGGATTCGGCTGTTGCTCACATAGAATATCCAACGCCTGAACCAGAGGCAGGCCGGCATCGATCATGGTGGAAAACTGTCGGACGAAGATTACCAGATCCTTCTCGGTAACCTTGGCTTTCAGCATGGGGATGTATTCCCCCAAATCCTTCGGCTTGGGCTTGAGGCTCTTTATGTCATAGCCCTTACGCACCAGAAGTTGACGCGCAATGGTCGGGTTGTCGGCGTCCACTTCTCCTTTTTTCTTGTTGCCACCTCGATCTATGGCTTTGTAAATATAAAGAGGCATGCAATTTTCTCCCTGGCGCCCGCGTAGCGGGCAAACACACTGCTCGCAGGTTTTCGTCAACCGCTCATCTGATCAACAATCGCTACATACTAAAAACACTGGGCTTCATTCGTCGCCGTCTTCTAATCGCGCACCGAAGAGCGAATGACTTCCTCAATGCTCGTCACGCCTTGCTTCAGTTTGTTGATGCCGCTCCGCCTCAGGGTTATCATGCCAAGGCGAATCGATTCCTTTTTGATCTCAGCAGCCGAAGCGCCCATCAGCACCAGTTCGCGAACCTGCTCATACAAGGGCATGACCTCGTAGAGAGCCACTCGCCCGCGATACCCGGTATTGTTGCAAACCGGGCATCCCCTTCCCTTAAAACAGGCAAACGTCCCAAGCTCATCATCCTGCACTCCCAGTTCGAGAAGGCTTTCGGCAGTCGCCTCCTCTTCAACGCGACATTCCATGCAGACCCTTCTCACCAGGCGCTGGGCGAGCACGAGATTTACCGCCGATGACACCAGGAATGACTCCACGCCCATGTTGAGAAGCCTGTTGATCGTGCTCGGAGCATCATTGGTGTGGAGCGTGCTGAGAACCAGGTGACCGGTCAGAGCCGCTTTTATGGCCACTTCCGCCGTTTCAAAGTCCCGGATCTCTCCCACCATTATGATGTCGGGATCCTGACGCAGAAAGGATCTCAAGGCGGCGGCAAAGTTGAGCCCGATGGAGTCATGAATATGGACCTGATTGATGCCCGTAAGGTTGAACTCCACGGGATCTTCAGCCGTCGAGATATTGTGGCTGACCTTATTGAGCTCCGAGAGCGCGCTATAGAGCGTGGTCGTTTTTCCGCTCCCCGTAGGTCCAGTAACAAGAACCATGCCATAGGGAGAATATATTGCCTCCCGAAAGGACTTATATTGGCTCGCCTCGAAGCCGAGCTTGGTCATATCGAGCTGAAGATTGGACTTGTCCAATAATCGAAGTACGATTTTTTCCCCGAAAAGAGTCGGCAGCACCGAGACGCGGAAGTCCATTTCCTTACCTCTGGCTTTCAGCTTGATGCGACCGTCCTGCGGAAGCCGCCGCTCGGCGATGTCGAGCCTGCTCATTATTTTGACGCGGGAGATTATCGCGTTCTTCAAAGCATAAGGCGGGCGCATGACCTCATAGAGAACTCCGTCTATGCGGAAGCGCACCCTCATGGATTTTTCATAGGCTTCAATGTGGATATCGCTCGCCTGCTTGCGGATGGCGTCCATGAGAATGAGGTTTACCAGCTTGACAACAGGGGCCTGCTCGGCGGCATCTTCCAAAAAGGATAGATCCACATCCTCGTTGGCCTCCATGACGTCCACATCGACTTCTTCCTTCAGCATATCCAGCATGTCGTCGATGTTCTCATCGACAACGTGCTGCTGAGTAAGAACTTTCTTTATGCTGCTCTCGGAAGTGATGTGGACCTGAATGCTCTTTCGGGTCAGGAATCGAATGTCGTCCACCATGAATAGATTGCCGGGATCGGCCATGGCGACATTCAGGGTGTTGCCCATGAGACCAAAGCTTACAGCCTGATATTTTTGAGCAATATCGGGAGGAATTATGCCGAGAACGTCTTTGGGGATGGTTAACTTCGTAAGACTTACTTGTGGAACATGAAACTGCCTGGCAAGAAAGTCCACGAGAATCTCTTCGTCAATGAACCCCATTTTAACCAATACAGATCCGATCCGACCTCCGCCCGCGCGTTGTTCTTCGAGAGCCCGGTTGAGCTGTTCCAGAGTCAGGAGTCCTTCATCAATTAAGAGCTCTCCAATCTTCTTTTGGGCCACTTATCTCCACCTAATTCAGCATAAGTCCAAGGATTCAATAGAAACGAAGGAGCGCATCCGATCCTTCCGAGCAATTACCACCGTCAAAAAAGCGCCAATTAGCATGTTTAGCTCATTATGCAAAAAATGTGTAGCATCAGGCGCGCCAAACCCGAACCAAAAGCTCTTGACATAAAAGAAATCCCGGTTATTATTCGCTGCGATTTCCAAGAGGTAAGAAGGTTCAACGCGTTAAAAGAGAATATCAGATTCGGAGGTGTTTGTCATGATTTGTGCAACTGTGAAGGCGGGAAACGAGTGCGCCTTCATGACCAAAGCAGGCTGCGGATTCAACGGCGGATCTTGCCTTCCCATCGTAGATCAGTGTGAAGGATGTCAGAAGGTCATGGAAGTTCCTTCCGGAAGGTTTTGCGCAAGCTACCCCAATCCTTCCACGAAGTGGAGAACGAGCAACTGCAACTTCGCCACTCACGTCAAGTTGGAAGTCCAGAGCCAAACAACGAAAGTCAATCCTCTCAAAGCATCCAAGAGAGCCACCAAGCGCAAATAGCCCGGCCGGCAGCCCGTCGGAGAGCCCATTTGCTGCTGCATCCCGTCATTCCCGCGAAGGCGGGAATCCAGATTTTGAGCCGTTCTTCCGGATTCCCGCCTTCGCGGGAATGACGTACTATGGGGTTTCTCCGAAGGCTGCCTCCGGTATTCTTACACGGAAGACTTCTGCGCCTATAGCCTTATTCCCACCATCTCATGAGCATGCTGCCCCAGGTGAATCCGGCGCCAAAAGCCGACATCACAACGTAATCGCCCTTTTTCAAGCGCTTCTGCTCGACCAACGCTTCATAGAGACAAAGCGGGATGGTCGCAGCCGTCGTATTGCCGTACCGTTCTATGTTGATGGTCACCTTGCTCATGTCAATTCCCATTCGGTTCGCGCTCGCCTCTATGATGCGGATATTCGCCTGATGCGGAATGAAAAGAGTCAGATCGTCACCGGTTAGACCATTGCGTTCAAGAATTTGACCCGATACGTTCGCCATCTCGGTTACGGCAAATTTGAAAACCTTTTTGCCTTCCTGATAGAGGAAGTGATCTCTGTTTTGCACACCTTCAACGGTCGCAGGCTGCCGGCTTCCCCCGCCCTTCATGTACAGATAATCCGCCCCGGAGCCGTCCACTCGATTGATAAAATCCAGTAGGCCGTAAGACGAATCGGGACAGGCTTCCAACAGCGCAGCCCCGGCGCCGTCGCCAAAAATGACGCAGGTGCTGCGGTCCTGATAGTCGATGATGCTGCTCATCACATCGCTTCCAATGACAAGCACCTTTTCGTGCCGACCGGATTCGATCATCTGAGCCCCCGCGGCAAGGGAAAAAACAAAGCCGGAGCAGCCCGCGGAAAGGTCGAAGCCCCAAGCTTTTTTCGCTCCGATCTCATTTTGGATCAGGCATGCGGTCGCGGGGAAAAACATATCCGGAGTGACCGTACCGACGACGATGGCGTCCAGTTCGTCGGCTCCGACTCCGGCCCGCTCAAGGCACTCATTTGCGGCGCGGACAGCCATATACGAATTGCCCAGGCCCGGCTCCAAAATGCGACGCTCTTTGATGCCCGTTCGCGAGACAATCCATTCGTCGCTGGTCTCTATCATCTTCTCCAGGTCTTGATTGGTGAGCCTTCTTTCGGGAACAAAGCGGCCCACGGAACGTATATACGCAGTTCGCACTGGCATCCTCTACACCTCGTCGGTTATCGGTTTTCTTCAATTGTGTTCGCCGGCATTATTGGCAAAAACATATACTCTCTGACTATACCTCACCACTATCGGGTTTCCAACGATCCCGCGCTCAATTTTTCTTCCCTGTTCAGAACGGCTTGCACGGAGACGACTATTCCAAGCCCTGCTCTTCATAGAGCTTTTGCATCGCATCCGTGTACGATCCGTCATCTCGATAGATGAAGAAAGGCGGCGAAACGCGCAACTCCTCGCCTCCTCCTTTGCGGAATTCCGCAAGCGCAAGACGTCCCGGCCCGGTCGCATGCGAATGAATGACAGTCAGATCCTTCGCGCTGAAACCATGCCGCCCCGCCGTTATCAAAAGATGATCCAGGCGCGAGGCGGGATAGATGACAGAAAGGCGTCCGCCATGGGGAAGCAGATATTTCCCGGCGGCAAAAACATCGGAAACGGACGACGCAAGCTCATGCCTGGCCACGGCCTTCTGCCTTTCCGGGTTGACCCTCCCCGTATCGACGCGTCTGTAAGGCGGATTACTCACCAGCAGGTCAAAGCTCCCGGAAGGAAAATAATCGGCAACCCTCTTCAAATCGCCTTCTTGGATCCGCACCCGGTCCGAATAACCGTTGATTTCGACATTTCTCCTCGCCAGAGCAGCCATTTCGGGTTGAATCTCCAGGCCAACCAAGCGAGATCCCTTGTTCCGAAAGGCTAAAATCAGCAGTATGACTCCGCATCCGGTTCCAAGATCGAGAATGCGGTCCTCGGGTTTGATCTTGGTCAGTCCGGCGATCAATACCGCATCGAGAGAGAAGCGATATCCTTTTTTTTCCTGGTAGATGAGGAGCTTCCCTCCAAAAAGGGAATCGGCGCGGACGGGTCGAGCTTCATCTACCAGGGGGCGACCTCCTCGGCAATTATCGGGCGCACGATCATTCCGCTCCCGACCTTGGGATAAAAATAGGTGGACTTGTGAGGCATCACGAGCCCTGCAGTCGCCACTTCCTGCACCTGCTCCATGCGTGTGGAGTTGATGAAGAAGCCAGCCTCGTACTTTCCGGAGCGCACATCTGAATAGGCATCCGTCATATCGTGCTTGAAATGGATGTTATCGGCATTTGAAAGAAAAACATCGGAAAGGTTGAGGATCTTTCTTAGAATCAACTGGTCCAGGATCACCACGTCAAGGCTTTGGAGGGCGCCGGCGATGCCCTTTTCAGACAAATAATGCGTCACCGCTGAGGGTTTGGCCGTCAGCAAATAGAGCGATTCCGATTTGCCGTGATAGAAGCCAATGCTGCTCGCCTTTCTCGCTCCCGCTCCCTCAAGAGCGGCGCGCCACTCAGTCTTTCCTCTCTCGTCGGCCCCAAAACGCAGAACGTCGAAATACCCTTCGGCGGCGGCAAGGAAGGCTTTAGAATCCCAGTCCTCCAGAGATCTCAAAAGCCTATGCGTTGGCAAAATAGTAAGCCCTCTCTGATTCAGATTAGAGAGGTAAATCATGATGTATTCAAACGAAGCCTTACTGCCCGCTTGTGGAAAGCGCTCCCGCATAAGCGCGCGGTAATTGAGCGCAGTTTCATAACGATGATGGCCGTCCGCAATAAAGATCGGCTTATCCGCAATGAGATCTCTCGCTTGTTTGAGACTGCTTTCTTCCTCTACGCGCCAGAGGCGATGCTCCATGCCATGGCGGTCCACAAAACGGATGAGCGGCTCGGAATCCCTGCCCGCCTTGAGCGATTTGTCGATAGCCTCCTGCGGGTCCGAATAGAGAGCGAAAACCGGACTGAAATTCGCATGGCAGGCGAGCATCAACTGAAGACGCTCGTCTTTGGCCGCCTGAAAAGTCCTCTCATGAGGACGGACTCGGCCCGAGCTAAAGTCCTCGAGGCGCAACATGCACAGGAAGCCGCAGCGCGTCAGACGAGCGCCGGAGGAGAGTGAATAATCAAGCTCGTAATAGTAAATCGCCGGTTTATCATCCCGGAGGAGAACGCCCTCCCGCCGCCATTCCCGCAAGCAATCGGCCGACCGGGTGTGGACATTGTTTTGAGCCGTATCCTCGGGTGTAGACTTTCCCAACTCCAAACGAATCATATTGTAAGGACTCAATTGGTAGAAACAGTCCTGTTCTTGAGGCGAAATCACATCATAAGGAGGAATGACCACCTTGGAGAAGTCGGATATCTTGTTCGAGTCATAATAAAGCCCACGGAAAGGGGCAATTTCAGGCATCTTGCAAAATCCTTTCTAATCAAGCTTATAGGGAGCGCGAGGGCCGGCCCTGGAATAAGGAGAACAGGCTTCGAAGGAATTCTTGCTATCACAGGTCATCTCATTTTACAAGCGGAGCCTCATGATGCTCTGCAGCATAAATCCAAAGACGTCCGCATAAGATAACAATCCTCTTATGCTTCATATTTCTCTATTGCACTAAGACGCATATACATGGTAAATAGCCATTTCCATAACAACTAATTGATTAAGAGCACATTTATTGAATTCGCCGGCAGCTTCTTGCAGAACGCCAAGGCGCCGAGGATCGGGGAAATGCGCATATCTCTTTTTCTTGTCTTAATATCAGGGATATTGGCTCTTGACGCCACCCTTGCAAGTACTGCTCCTCCTGCGGTTTGCAGCGACAAGATCAACTCCATACCGGATTTGACTCAAACTGATCCCAAAGCTCGCTTTCCACACGGAGGTATCCATTACTGCGGTCCGACAGCAGTATCAAACTCCCTCATGTGGCTGGCGCAAAACGGCTACGATAAGCTAATGCCTCCCAGCGCCGGAAGAAATGAAAGCCAGGCGGAAATGGCCATGCTTCTTGCGTCCGAAAAGTATATGAACACAACTCTCGAGCACGGCACCTCTCCCACAGACATTCTGATCGGCATTTCCCGTTACTTGCGTGACTGTGGATATCGATACAAAGAACTGGAATACCAAGGATGGCGAAGACATCCCCGAAAGTTCACAACCGGGATTGCCGTTCCTCAATTGGATTGGATCAAGAAAAGCTTGATAGGACCATCGGCCGTGTGGCTGAATGTGGGCTGGTATGAGCACAGTTCTGAAGAAAACAGCTATTCGCGCATCGGGGGACATTGGGTTACTCTGGCCGGCTTCGGCGTCGACGCCAACGGAAGAGAAGATCCCTCCATCTTGATAATCCACGACCCGTCTCCTCAAAGGGGTAAGCCTTACGCCAACGAGTACGTGCGGGTTGAGCGGATCGACACTGAGGGGATGATTATATCGGGCGAAAAATCCACTCAAGCGAAGGGCTTCTTTAAGCTGACCGATGGATTGCGTAAAAAACGAAGCGCCGATTGCGCTATCCTCGATGGAGCCATCTCGCTCCGGATGTGAAGCATTCTGTTACGCCCGCAGGCGCTTTAAGAAACGCATAAAATGAAAAATGGGTGACTCTGCCGGTCGTCAAAATGGATCAACCCTATTCGATATCGAATAGGGTTGAGGAGTCGAACGGGCTTCAAACTCTCAAGGCTTTCCGCAGGCTAAACCTGATTCGGAGCCTCTCCCTCCGGAGACGCTTCCCCACGGTAATCCCTACGCCCCATAGGCCACCGGGAGTCATCCGTTTTATCTACGGGATAGTCAGCCGTAGACCACGCCTCCCATCCGCCCTTTAAAGCGTAAACTTTCTGAAACCCCATATCCATAAGCTGCCGCGCCGCACCGGCGCTAGTGCCCTCACTGGGTCAAGCGCAATAAAGGACCAGGGTCTTGTTCCTGTCGTATTTGTCGGCCCAGGAAGAAACATCGCCT
Organism: uncultured Syntrophobacteraceae bacterium; assembly: GCA_964578835.1. Taxonomy (GTDB): domain Bacteria; phylum Desulfobacterota; class Syntrophobacteria; order Syntrophobacterales; family Syntrophobacteraceae; genus CAZOEL01. Next base: position 29,904 of record CAZOEL010000061.1, read on the forward strand.
CGATCTTCATGAACCGCCCCTTTGACCTTAAAAGCCGCTTTTTGCCATTGTTCTTCGCTTCTAAGGTCAACAACAAAGACATCTTGATTATCAAGCATCTCTTTGAGATCGTCTTTATCTATCTTGGATACTTCCGTCATGATTTACCTCCTTGGTCAATGCCCAAAGCAGCTGACATCCGCATCAACAAGATAATCACTCACCTGGCGGCGCGTTTTGAAGGGGGAGTGTTCTCCCTACGGCATACGCAACGCTATCTCATAAATAAGGGCTAAACGCCATTGAAACGCATGCTTCTATCGCGCCGAACAGAAAGACTGCTCCACGCAGTACGCTCGGATTTTCGGAAACGGCCTCCTGCAAATAAAACAACAGGGCAACAAAGAACAGTGTAATGGTTAGATTCAGCATTGGATTTCCCTCGTACTAGTTAGAACTTGAAGTGAACATGAGCATCGGAATCGAGACGATCTTTTTATCACAGCAGAATTACAATTTACAACGAGAATCATAACCTCACGTCAGGTTCTCATTTGTTGAGATCCCCGCCCAACAATTTGCCCGGGAATATCAGGATCAAGAATTCCGGCATCTTCATCGTCTCTCTTCTTATTCTCTTATGACTTCCTCCAGCTCGAAGTTGCGGGCCCCTTCGGCTCTATTTTCGCAAGTCGATTTTATCCAGCTCTCAACCTGCTCTCGCCCATAGAACTCCGTCCACACAGCCACGATATCATCGACGGGCACATCCGCGTAAATCCCCCTGAAATGGACATATTCCATGAACTTCCTTCTCTCTTCATTATAGGGCTGAAAAAGAGAGTCGTCATGTCCGTTGAATTCGAGGGGCAACACTTTGTGCCTTTCACACAGCTCCTTATTGAAGGCCGGGGTAGCCTTAACCCACTTTCCTTCCAGATGGAGCTCGACATAGGCATGGTATGGAAAGAGATCTCCCCCCCAATACTCGATAAGCTGTTTAGTGGCGAGGTGATTCTTCACATCCGCAAATCCCAGGCGGCAAGGAATCCCGCGAGCTCTTGCCAGCGCACAAAGCAACGATGCTTTAGGGATGCAAAATCCGCGCCCCTGCCGGAGAACCTCGCTTGACCGATAATGTTCGGGCAGATGAAACGGCGTATACGGATCGTATCGAATGCCGTCTCTCACTGCGAGGTAGAGCTTTACCGAAGCTTCAACCGGGTCTTTGACGTCGCCGGCGATCTTCGCGCAGTATTCTCGTATTTCTGGGTGATCGCTGTCTATGATTGAGGTAGGAGATAAAAAGGGCAGAAATTCTTCCGGAAAATCCTTGACGGTCATCATATGCATATTCCTTTCAAGCGCCTCTCCGCACTACCTCCTTGGAGGGACAGAATTCATTACATCGGCTATGAATTCCGCTCTGGCGTTGGGATCGACAATAGCCACACCCACTATGTCATCGAGTCGGTCCATGATCAGCCGAACGGCGGCCTGCGCCCTCTCAGCGCCGTATTCTTCACGCGCTTCCAATAAAAGCCAGACAAGCCTCGCCATCGAAAGAGCCAGCTCTGAAGAAGCCTGATGGATCGATTCGATCTGGCGCCCCATCGATTCGACTCGGCCGCTCAACTCTCGAATGTTTGCTTCTTCAGCCCTGAGGGTGGCTTCCAACAGTTTGAAATTTTCCAGAGAGGCATGCGCCGCCTTCCTCTCTTCTTCCACCTTCACGCGCACATCGTCTGCTTCCGAGGCTACAAGCACAAGAGATTCCTTCTTCGCGGCAACCTCTTTTCTCAAATCAGTCAGAACAGCTTCCATATCACTGAGGGCGCATTCCTTTTCGTTTTGAATCTCCTTTTGAAAAGCCTCGAGTCCCGGAACCTTCCATTGAAGCCGTTGGAGCCAGTCATAATTGGCGATTGTCCATCCACTCAACAGCGAAAAAAGGAGAAGAATCGCAGCAAGCGAATTTTCAATCCGTTTCCTCAACGCAAGGATGATCGTCAAACCAAAGATCATAACGAAGACGATTAGCGCAATAACCTCTTTCATGGCGTATTTTCCTCCTTTGAAAGATGAGGTCTTATCCAGCCGGTCCGTGAGCCCCGTGAACAATCGAAGAGGCGGGGCGCTGAAAGCGAAGCTACACCATTGACATGCGCAATGGTTGACGGAAAGCTTTCAGCCTGCGCCGCATCGAATGAAGATAGCATAGTCGGCTGTATTTCTCAGGGTTTTTCTTGGAAGGCCCGCCACAGCCATTCTGCGACATGAAAAGAAGGACATCGATGAGCAGCTTGATCCTCATCTTCAAAAATGTTTTATTGTAAGAGTTGAATGATGCGGAGGGGCATCTTCAATGGTTTGGATCGCTGCTCAGAGGCGTCAGCTAATTGAAATTCCTTGTGATAGCTACGAATAAACTCCACCTGTTGAACCGAGGTTTACGTATGGAAGAGAGAATCAAGACACTCGGCACGCTCTATGCCAACCATTTCAGCGCCCACTTGGAGAGGGTTCGATTGAGAACCGGCAAGCTCACGGAGCGCATCAAAATAGATCATCCGGAGGCGGCCGCCATTGCGCCTTTTCTCGATTCCAAAAGCATTCTCATGGTTCGCCAGTGGCGCTACGCCATAGGCCGGGAGACATTGGAAATCCCAGCGGGAAAGGTCGATCCGGGCGAAGATCTCGACAAATGCGCGCACCGCGAGCTCCATGAAGAAACGGGCTACTTGGCCGAGCGGATGATTCCCCTGTTCGGCTATTACCCAGCTATTGGGTATTCCAATGAGGTGATTCGCATTTATGCGGCTTCGGGACTGCGGCGCGTTTCCCATGAACAGGACACGGACGAGATCGCTAAGGTCGAAGTCGTCCGGCTGGATGCAATATTCGATATGATTGCGCGAGGCCTCATTCAGGACGGAAAGACCGTCATCGCCGTCTCTCTTTTTCGAGCGAAGCAGGAACGCGGAGAAATCCCCGCGGATTTCTTCGGCTGAAACAAGACCGCCATGAAAAAAGCGCCTATCACCCGTCTGGGCTACTATCGTCTACTGAAGGAGCTTGCCTACCTGCGGCGCGTCGTACGCCCGCAGGTGATCGAAGAGCTTCAGGATGCGCGGGCTTTTGGCGTCAAACAGGATAACCAGCAGTATTTGATCGCCAGGGAACGGCATCTGGTATTGCAGAGGAAAATTCAGGACCTGGAGAAGAAACTGGCGGAATGTGAAATTGTCGTGGGTCGCAAATTCCGCTTCAAGCAGGCTGCCTTTGGAACCGTCATTTTGATCCAAAACACGCAAACGGGGCAGGAACTGCAATATCAATTGGTCGGTCCGTATGAATCCGATGTAAATGATGGGAAGCTTTCGGTAGAATCACCGGTTGGCAGATGCCTGATGGGGCGGAATGAAGGAGAGGAAGTAACGGTTCACACCCCTTCGGGGGCCCGGATCTATCGCATCATTTCCATCCAGCTCTGAGCCTCTTCAATCCCACCGACTCAGCACCTCCCTTATTTGGGAGCAACGGCGGGCATAGCCTTCAGAAACCAGCTCGATGAATAAGCGCTCCACCTCCCCATCCGTATTCAACCGTAGATACTTTTCAGGCGAAGCTTCCACCAACGGCTCAAAGTCGGCCATCATCCGAGGAAGATGCTGAAGGCGAGCATCTGAAATGCCGGAGCTCTCCTCTCGACGCTCGAGCCTCTCCCGGATGGTCTCTTCGCAGGCTGCGCATTCAACAAAAACTATATTGGCGTCCACGTCCCGGGCAAGCCTTGCCGCCTCTTCCCTCCATTTGACCCGAGAGAAGGAAGCATCGAGTATGACGGAGCGACCGCTTTTCAGCTGGTCCTGAGCAAGAGCCAGCATTCCGGCGTATACCAGATTTCTGCGCTCTTTGCGGTAGATGCCCTCCCCGTACGGGACGATCGTTTCTACGGAGTCGGGAAGCAAGGCGCCTTCTTTTCGTATCTTATCCGACTGAAACAGCGGCAGAGATAAAGCCTGCGAGAGTTTTTCGGCGAAAAACGATTTGCCCGAGGCCGGCAGCCCGCAGAAGACCCACAAAGTAGGCCTGCTGAACTGAAGCGCATAGCGATACGCATGTTCGAGATAATCGGCAGCCTCGCGCCTCAATTCTTCTTTTGCCTCCGGACTTTCCACTTCTGTGGATCTCAGGCAGGCCACCTTCACTTTGACTATGGCGCGATAAGCGGCGTAGAAATCAAGCAGAGCAAACGCCTGAGGATCGTCGGCATGCTGGGCATAAGACGCCGCCATGGCGAGGCTGAGGCCTGGATGCCCCAGACGTTCAATATCCATATGCAGGAACGCCAAATCGGCTGTTACGTCTCCGTAACGGAATCGGTCATTGAACTCTATGCAGTCGATTATCTGAATGCCGTCCTGCAAATAGATGTGATCGGCTCGCAAGTCGCCATGGCCGTCATGAATCCTTCCCGACTCCACTCGCTTTTCAAACAGCTCCCTCCAATTATTGAGGAAGGCGCGACTCGTCTCTCGGATGAATGCCCATTCTTCGCCGGGAACAAAGTCATTCACGAATGGCTCGATCTGCAGGAAATTTTCCTCCATATTGAAGGAAATGGTCTCAATGCCTCCAAAGCGGTCCACTTCGGCGTTTCGCTCTCCACGGGCGTAGAAAGCGGTCAAATGACGCCCCAAATTCACCATTTCCTTACGCAGCGCAGCAATAGAGAGGTCGGGCTCGCTGTTTGATTCGCCGAGTGCTGCAGCGGGCAGCCCGGACAAAATCGCTCGAAGGCTCGACTCCTCGGAAAGCTGCCGCATCCAGACGACGTATTCGACCACCTCGCCATCGCCTTCCAGCGAAAAGGCGCCGTTCTTGTCGCGGCAAATCCGCAGCACTCCCCGGTAGACATCGCGGCTCAGCCGCTCGTTCAAGCTCACCTCCCGCTCGCAGTAGTATCGGCGGGATTCAAGATCGGTGAAATCAAGAAATCCGAAAGCGACAGGCTTCTTCAGCTTATAGACATGCTCGCCCGTCAGGAAGACGGTGGAAATATGCGTATCGACGCGCTCAAGGGATAAAACGGGATGGGGGTAAAAGGCGGGATCGGCCATCGCCCGGCAGACTTCTTCATGCTGATTGAATTGGCTCATGACAGCCTCGAAAGAGGGGCTCCGAAATAGGCAACCTTCGCATCGGGTCCATGCGCTCCAAGCCCTGCTCCAAGGCGCTACTCTGCTTTAAGCCTTTCTATACAGGCATAGGCGCTATGATTGTGGATGGATTCGAAGTTCTCCACATCCACCATAAACCAAAGGACATTGCTGTCCTTCTTGAGCTCTTTAGCGATATCGCGAACGACATCCTCGACGAATTTGGGATTTTCGAAGGCCTGCTCCGTCACATACTTTTCATCCGGACGCTTGAGAACGGAGTAAACTTCACAAGACGCGGCCTGCTCCACAAGCCGCACCAGATCCTCAATCCATAACAAGCGCTTGAAGCGAACGGCCAGACGCACCATTCCCCTCTGATTGTGCGCGCCATAGTTGCTGATTTCTTTCGAGCAAGGGCACACCGTGCTGATGGGGACATTGACCTCCAAAACCAGATCGTACCCCTTTTCGAAATCGAGAGACCCCGAAATCCTGCAGCCGTATTCCATTAGGCCGGGAGCTGCGGTAACAGGTGAAAGCTTCTTTAGAAAATATGGAAAGCTGATCTCCATGTGAGCAGACCGCGCTTGAAGCCGCTCCTGCATCGACTCGAGGACCTGCGAGAATTCGCGGATATCCAGTTTTCCGTGGAACTCATTGAGTATTTCAATAAAACGACTCATGTGAGTGCCTTTGAATTCCCGAGGCAGATTCACATACATGTTGATAGACGCCACGGTGTTCTGCACGCCGTTGTTTTTGTCCATTACCGTGACGGGATATCGAATGTCCTTTACACCCACTTTATCCACGTTGATGTTTCGGTGATCGATCTGGCTTTGCACGTCAATCATCGGGTTTTTCTTCCTGATGGTGCGGTTGGCGAAAATCCGGCGCCAATCCAAAAGATGCCGGTTGCTTGATGCTGGATAAGTTCTCTAAGCAATATCCGGACGGCTTATCCGGCTTCCAGGATCAAGCATCCGGCATTTCTTGACAATGGCCAAATACTCTCGCAGAGCGTCAACGCTAGGACGCGGCGGCTTCGGTCATGACAACCAGGTTTTGGGCAATCTCCACCATAGCCGTTTTGGTCTCTGTGGATACATTATCGGCAAAGGCTCCGAGAAGATCCGCCTCGATGATCTGATCGTCATACGGAATAAAACCGAGGAAGCGATATTCCGGCAGGCTGTTTGTCAGGAACTCCCGATCCTTGTCGCTGCGCACCTTATTTCCCACAAGCGCAACCCGGGACAATCCGATGTCGCCCGCAAGGTCTTTGATCTTGAGAGCCGTCTCGATGCTGCGGCGTCCCGGCTCAACAACCACTATAAGGCAGTTGACAGCCTGGGAGGTGCCTCGCCCGAGATGCTCGATGCCCGCTTCCATGTCCATGACCACCACCTCATCGCGTCTCAAGATGAGATGCTGCACAAGGTTTTTGAGCAATATGCTCTCAGGACAGACGCAGCCCGTGCCTCCCTTTTTGACGCCGCCCATGACCATGAGGCGGATGTTGTCTCCGCTCTTTACAGCCAGCTTTTCGGGCAGATCGTCCACCTTGGGATTCATCTTGAAAAAACCGCCGAAGCTCCCCGGAACCGATTCGGTCCGCTCAGCCACCAGCTGTTTCATCTTTGAGATGGGCACGATATCAGACGCCTCCTTGACACCCAGCCCATTGCCGAGATTCGCATCGGGGTCGGCGTCAATCGCCAGAACATGTTTGCCTTGTTCGGCAAACCATTTCACAAGAAATGCAGAAAGAGTAGTCTTCCCGACTCCTCCCTTCCCGCTGACTGCAATTTTCAAAGTCGTGTCCTCCCATATCGGCTACGAAATATTTTCGCTATTCACTACCGGCCTGACTGCAACCATCCACGCCGCCGACCGCAGCCGGCTCAGCCGCTCTTGCGGTTCATTCAGCGCACAAAGCCTCTTCAACTGTTACTTAAGGCGAAAAGTTATTACGCATTATATGTGCTGAAAGGATCAGAAATCAACCCTTTGTTCCTTGAACTGCTTTTCCCTGGAGAAGAGCCTCTTTTTGGCTGCATGCCTATGGCGTCCAAGCCGGTTTTCATTTAAATTGTAGCTTCGAAGCTCGAAACTAGACGGTAGAGGGGTTCAATCAGCCCTCTATAGACCGAATGCGTGAGGAGGAAGATATGTCATTTTGGAAAAAATGGTTTGACAAGAAAGAAGAGCAGCCCTTCGATCCGTTTGCGGACCTCGTGCTGGATAAGATGCGGCCCGGCTATCTGGTGGATTTCGACGGCAAGACTTGGGAAGTAACCGGTCGTCATTTCCATGACATGGGAGACGGATATCGCGTCGAGGAATGGGAGCTTCACGCCGATAACCAGGATTGTTATCTTACCCGGGGAGAAGACGAAGGCGTATACTGGACCTGGACTCACCGCGTTCCCATAGGGTCCATCGATGGGAGAATCCGCGGCTACATACGGCAAAACGGAGATCCGCCCGACTACATCGACTATGACGGCGCGCGCTTTGTGCTGGATAGCTATGGAGGGGCCAAGTATCATCGAAATTGCGAAGATATTGCTCAGCCCTATCTTTATTGGGATTACAAGGGAGAGGACGGCATACGGCTCCTCAGCATTCAACAATGGGGAGACATCGATTTCGAAGCGTTTGTGGGGCAGTATGCGGAGGAGTACCAATTTACGAACATTCTTCCAAGAAAGCGGTCCTGAATGGATGCCGCTCGAATTTTGCAGGAGGAATCTTGAACAGGCGTTTATTAAGCATGCGACATATGGCGCCGCTCTTTTTGATTCTGCTGCTCTTGACCGGATGCAGCAGCGATCAGTCTCTGAACGGTCTTCGCCGCGATCTGGACCGGTATCCCCAATATAGCGTCATCCTTCAGGACATGACCTCAAAGGGGCTTATCTTCCATGACTACTTCCATCGCTACCGCATTCTTTTTCCCAAAGGCGACGGCAAAGGGAAGCAGGATGGCGCAGCGCAGATGGAGCAAAAGCTGACCAGCTGGGTCAAGGTCGATAAAGAGACTTACGATGCTTACAAGCCGTCTCTCGGGATGACCATTCTGTCAAAAAAAGAAGACGGCTCCATCGAAACGGTTCCTCAACCGCCCGGTTATCAGTTCGTAGGAGACCCCAGGTTCGGCAAATGGGAGTCGGACAGCCAGGGAAATCAGAGCTGGAAATGGCTTGCAACCGCTATGGTGCTTTTGGAAGTTGTTGACGAGATAGGAGACGCCTTCGAGAAACGCCGCCGCCCGGTCAATCACGGAGACTGGATGGAGTACAAAAAGCATAAAGACCGCGGCGTCCCCTATTTTGGAAAGAAGGACAACCAGGGAAAGCCCCAGTATGGAACTCAGGGCTCAGTGACGCAAAAAAGCAGTCCCAGCTTTTTTGAGCGGCAGCAGCAGAGGATGGAAGAGCGCAAAACAAACTTTAAGGACAAGGTGGAATCCAGAATGGGGCGCACCAAGGCATCATCCGGAATGAGCGCAAGTCGCAGCTCCGGCGGCTCCAGGAGGAGATAGCAACCTATAGCAGGAGGGATTCATGTTTTTGGGCTCATTGACGGCGGGCGTCGTTTATCTGGCGGCCGCACTGGCGCTTTTTATTATCGGCAAGTATATATTCGATCTCTTTTATCGAGGGCTCACTCTGAAAGAAGAGCTGGTCGAGAAGGATAACACCGCCCTGGCCATAGCCTTGGCAGGCTATCTTTTCGGACTGTCTTTGGCTGTTGGAGGAGCGCTCTCGGCGCCTTCCATATCCTTCACCGTAGACATGATCGATATTTTTCTTTATGGAATCATCGCCATGGCGCTCCTTAGCCTCTCCGTAAGAATCAACGGCTGGCTTATTTTTCGCCACTTCAGCACGGAAAAGGAGATCATCAAGGACCAAAACTGGGGCGTCGGCATGATCGAGGCGTCCAACTACATCGCCATGGGTCTCATCGTCTACGGAGCGGTCTCGGGCGGGGGCGGCGTAAAGGCAGTCGCGGGATTCTCGGTCTTAGGGCAAATAACGCTCATTGCCGCGGCTTGGCTGTACAATCGCCTCGCGCCTTTCGATGTCCACGACGCTATCGAGCGAGACAACTACGCGGTAGGGGTCGCTTTTTCCGGAATGATTCTTGCTATAGGCAATATCGTTCGTTTTGCCGAGCAGCAGGCTTTTGACACCTGGCTTCAAAATCTTGGCTTCTATTTTACGGTGGTCGTTTTCGGCCTGATTGCTCTTCCCGTGACTCGGTTGATAACAGACAAAATCATATTGCCCGGAAAGCGTCTGACGGACGAGCTCGTCAATCAGGAAAAGCCCAATATCGGGGCCGGCGTGATCGAAGCTGCGGTATACATCACCATGTCATTTCTCATCGGCTGGTGCTTCAAATAAGACAGCCGGGCGCGGCGCCCGGCGCATTCCCAATGCATTGGCTTTCAAAGGAGGAAAAGATGTCGGAGTGTTTGGAAAAAATCAAGAAATATCTAACAGAGCTCGACTTGGCCGTCACGGAAGAAATCCCGGATGAAGAAATGCTTCTTGTGGACGATGAAGAAAACGGGATCAAAAACCTCATCATCGATTGCGAAGACCCCATAGTGATCATCCAGCAATTGATAATGCCGACGCCGGCGGAAAACAAAGAAGCGTTTTTTCAACGGCTCCTTCAGATGAATGCGACCATGGTTCACGGGGCCTTTCATTTGGACGAGGACGCTCGGCACATATACTTTCGAGACACTCTGCAACTGGAGAACCTGGACAAAAACGAGCTCGAAGGCTCTATCAGGGCGCTGGCTCTTGCTTTGGCCGAGTATGGAAACGAGCTGATCCATTTCAGCAAACAGTAATAAGGAGAAGAAGATGGCAGGTATTTTCAGTCGATTATTCAAGATCGGTCAGTCGGAAGCCCATGCCGTGGTCGACAAGCTCGAAGACCCGATCAAGCTTACTGAGCAGGGAATTCGGGATCTGAAGAGTGATTTGACCGAAGCGATGCAAAGCCTTGCAGAGGTGAAGGCGCTTGCGATCCGCTTGAAAAAGCAGGCGGATGACGGATCGAGAATATCCCAGGATTATGAACGAAAAGCCATGATGCTGGTTCAAAGAGGGCAGTCCGGCGAGATGGACCCGAATCAGGCCGAGCAACTGGCAATGGAGCTTCTCGGAGAGAAGGAATCGGCCGAGAAGCGCGCGGCTCAGCTTTTTCAAGACTATTCGGCTCAAAACTCCATGGTCCAACAACTGCAAGCGAGAGTGGACGATCTCCGAAAGACCATCTCATCCTATGAAAACGATCTCGTCACTCTCAGGGCTCGCGCCAAGACCGCCACATCCATGCGCAAAGTCAACCAGCAACTCTCCCGGATCGACTCTTCGAGCACCATCGCAATGCTCGAGAAGATGAAGCAAAAGGTCTCGGAGGAAGAATCCCTGGCGACCGCATACGGAGACATAGCCTCGCAGAATGCTAGCATCGAGGTGCGAGTGAATGAGGCGTTGAGCAAAAAGTCCACCGACTCGAAGAAATCGCTGGACGATCTGAAACGTAAAATGGGACTCCTGCCGGCTTCGACGACCCCTACGGATCAGTAGCAGACCCGCCGAGAAATGATGGCGCGCTTCTTCCCTCCTGGAGAGCGCGCCTTACGGTTCCTTCGTTTCACGAACATCTGAATATATTTCTTCCACTCTCCACTGCCTTCGTTAATCACATTCCAAGAAACTGTATACTGCGAATGGTTTGGATCTATACTTTTACGTATCTTCCCAGGAGCGCGGCCATCCTGGCCGCCTCCATCCGCGGGCGGGACGCCCGCGCTCCCAAAACCGCCATAGGGAAGTCCAAGCCAGACCCGTTTACAGTACACCTAATTCACCAGCATGGCCAAATTTAGAATTGCTGGGAATAATGGAGGCTCCTTGAAATATTTCCGAAGCATGATTATCGCTATACCAATCCTGGACAATGGGCGGCAGATTTGGCGTTTGCCAGGATTGCGCAAAGTTGAAAAGATGAATCCCTGCGGATGATAAAAAAGGAAGGCGTACGTATGGATCAAGACAGCGTCCTGTTGGGGTGTAAGCATTGTTGGGCGAAGAACCGGGTTCCCAAGAGTCGTCTTAGCGACAGGGCTGTTTGCGGGAGATGCCATAGGCCGCTTTCTCTCGAAGGCCTTTACCCGGAACAGCCTGTCAGCATCAGCGATCAGACGTTTTCAAGAGAGGTCCTGAACTTCCCCGGCCCCGCCGCCGTTTTTTACTGGGCGCCCTGGTGCGGTTATTGTCAAAAGATGATGCCGATCTTCGATCAAGTGGCCTCGGAATATTCAAAAAAGCTCAAGTTCACAAAGCTGATTCTGGATCAAAATCCCGTCACGGGATCTCAATACGGCATAAAGAGCGTTCCGACACTACTGCTTTTCAAGGGAGGCAAACAGGTAAACCGGCTGGTGGGAGCTCTTTCCAGAGACGAGCTCATCCGGCAATTGCAGACGCTTTTATGAAGAGCTGAAGACAGGAAAGCCAACATATCCTATTTTCCCCATATCCTTTTGACCTCCGTTCACCTCGATGCATCTCGCCCAGGCCATTCTTTCAGCCGCTTGCTCATCGACTATCCAATGATAAAGATGCAGCGCCACCGGATTTGGAGCCGCCTCTTTATTATCTCGCTGTAAAATTCCCTTGCATAGGAGACCGGGAGGTTGAAGGCATTTTCGACGCTTGATCTACGGCCAAAATCCCGTTTTTCCGGCATGAAGGGGCGAGAACAACAAAGAGGCGCACGATTTGTGGCAGGCCTCAAATGACTTTGGCCATACGCTTTCCGAATTTTGCCTAAAGAGGTTGGGTATTGCCAAAACAAGATTCACCATGATATGTTAAAAACCAATCCGACCACAGGGATGCCCCTGTGGTTTTTTATTTTTTTTGAGCTGGGAGTCAATCAAGCATGATCAGCGCATCGAACGTAGCTCTCTCTTACGGCAAGAGAGTCTTATTCAAAGACGTCAACATAAAGTTTACTCCGGGGAATTGCTATGGCCTCATCGGCGCCAACGGCTCCGGCAAATCGACCTTTCTCAAAATCCTTTCCGGCGAGATAGAGCCCGACAAGGGTGAAATCATCGTAGGCGCCCGGAAACGCGTGGCGGTCCTCAGCCAGGACCAGTTTGCATTCGACGAGGAAACGGTTTTTAACACCGTCATCATGGGCCACAAGCGGCTCTACGAGCTCATGGCGGAGCGAGAGCGGATCTATTCAAAACACGATTTTTCCGAAGAAGATGGCATTCGCTCGGCAGAACTGGAGGGAGAGTTTGGCGAGCTGAACGGCTACGAAGCCGAGTCTGAAGCCTCAGTGCTTCTAAATGGTCTTGGCATACCGGAGGAGATGCGCTCCAAGAAAATGAAGGAACTGGAGGGCGGAGACAAGGTGCGGGTTCTTCTGGCCCAGGCCCTTTTCGGCAACCCGGATGTGCTGTTGCTCGATGAGCCTACCAACCACCTGGACCTAAAATCCATCACATGGCTTGAGGAGCACCTTATCCGATTTCCCAATACGATCATCGTCGTTTCCCACGACCGGCACTTCCTCAATCAGGTATGCACCCATATGGCGGATATCGACTTTGGCAAGATACAGCTTTACGTAGGGAATTACGACTTCTGGTATCAAGCGAGCCAGATGCATTTCAAGCAGAAGCGGGATGAGGCTCGTAAAATCACCGATAGAGCCAACGAGCTCAAAGAATTCATCCAGCGTTTCAGCTCCAACGCTTCCAAGGCGAAGCAGGCCACTTCCCGCAAAAAGCTCCTTGAAAAGCTGACGCTCGATGATATGCCGATCTCTTCAAGGAAGTATCCGCACGTTGCGTTCAAGCCCGAGCGTCCCTGCGGCGACATCATTCTGGAGATCGAGGGCCTCTCCAAGTCCGTCGACGGGATTCCCGCATTGAACGACCTTACCCTTACTGTGCACAAGGGGGATAAGATTGCCTTTGTCGGCGGCAACAGCCTCGCCAAGACGACCCTGTTCCAGATCCTGGCCGGGGAGATGAAGCCGGACAGCGGCAGTTTCCGCTGGGG
>CAZOEL010000062.1:0-42469 GCA_964578835.1 uncultured Syntrophobacteraceae bacterium
AGGTCCAAATTCCGGGCAAGAGAATTTGCCTTCAGAGGTCACTTTTGGATGCCCCTCTCCAATAGCTCCCAGCTCATTACAGATCAGCGCTACAGCTTGATCGATCTCAAAAGAACCGTGGATATCGCTGAAGAGGCGGCAAGCAAGGAAGAGAAGGAACGAAAAAAGGCGGAATCCAGAAGAGCAATCAAAGAGCTCCAAACGGGGGCTGCTCGGGAAGTGGCAAAGGCGAGACGCTCTAAAACCATCCAGAAGATCCTGGAAGCAATCAATGAGCTTAGAGCCAGAGGCGAATCTATAACCCAGGGCAGAGTCGGAGATATCTCTGGCAAGGGTCTCCGAACGGTCAAGCGCTGGTGGCATGAAGAAAGCGTGCAAGCGGAGATAAATGGATCAAAGCCCATCGAGGAAAAGGACATATCAAAATGAGGTCTATCGAAATCTTTACAGATGGAGCCTGCTCGGGCAATCCAGGCCCTGGAGGATGGGGAGCTATCATACGATATGACGGAAAAGAGGAAGAATTATCGGGATTCGATCTAAAGACTACAAACAATCGGATGGAGCTAACGGCTGTAATCATGGTCCTTAATAGCTTAAGGAGGCCATGCAGTGTGGTGATCAGCACGGACTCGGAATATGTGCAAAAAGGGATCACCCTTTGGATAAACGCTTGGAAAGCGAACGGCTGGAAGACCGCCAATAAGAAGCCCGTCAAAATAAAGATCTATGGATCGACCTCGATCATGCGGTTCAAAGGCATCAAGTCGATTGGCGATGGATTAGAGGCCATAGCGGTCATCCTGAGAATGAAAGAGCCAATGCGCTGGCACAAAAAGCCATTGAGATAGGATTAAAACAGCAGTGAGCGCCCCGAGAAGCCATGCCAGTTTCTGCAGTCTCTTTTCTCCTGGAGGAAAGCTCCGATTCGTCTCATCAGGCCGACTGCTCTCCCGCCGCACATCCTGGAACCGCCAAAGCACGCTCAGAAGTCGCATTGAGATCCCTTTCGGATTCCCGATAGGATACCCCATGGAATTCGTCGGGACGTTACGCAGCTTGGCCCGTTTCTTGGCCCGCTTTCAGCTCGACTCTTCGGGTTTTGAGCATAAAAAAAGCCCCTTCCTAAGAAGAGGCTTAAAATTTCCACAATCATTTTAGATGGCTGGTCGGGACGAGAGGATTTGAACCTCCGTCCTCTTGCACCCCAAGCAAGCGCGCTAACCAGGCTGCGCCACGTCCCGACGAACATCCTGAGCCTTGTATCATCTCGCCATGCGGCTGTCAAGCTACATTCTGATGATTTCTGCGAGAGGGCGATATTTGATATGGAGGCGCGTCATAATCGTATCTGGATGGCCATGTTACAGCCTGCCTCATTGCTTCGCGCTCAATCAGGGCGTCTGAAGCTCGGATATCCCGAGCGCTCTCAGCTTGCGGTGAAGGTGGCTTCGCTCCACGCCGATCTGCATGGCGGTGAGGGACACGTTCCATGAAAATTCCTCTAGCTTTCGCACCAGGTATTGTCTCTCAAAGGCGTTGCGGGCGTCTCTGAGGTTGGGGAGTTGATACGGGTCGCTTTGAAGCGATGACGGCTCTGGGGCAAGTTCCGGGGCCTGCACCTGTCCCAGGAAGTCTCGTGGCAGGTCCTCCGGCTTGATGGTCTGTCCGGGAGACATAATGATCAATCTTTCGATAAAATTCCTCAACTCTCTCACGTTTCCAGGCCATTGATAGCGCTGCAAGAGGTTGACAACCTCGGGGTCCAGTTGCTTTCGGCCGAAAGTGCTTTCATTGGCCATCTGATTGATGAAGTCTTCAACCAGAAGAGGGATGTCTTGAAGTCTTTCCCGAAGCGGGGGAACGCAGATGGGTATGACGTTAAGGCGGTAATAAAGGTCCTGACGGAAGCGGCCCGCTTCAATCTCTTTGGGGAGATCCTTGTTCGTAGCGGCGACTATGCGGACATCCACTTGAATCGGCTTCGATCCCCCCACTCGCTCGAAGACCTGTTCCTGAAGAATCCGCAGCACCTTGGCCTGGGTCTTCATGCTCATGTCACCGATTTCATCCAGAAAAAGAGTTCCCCCGTTTGCCGAATCGAACTTTCCCTTGCGCCTTTCGTGAGCGCCCGTAAAAGCCCCTTTTTCATGGCCAAAAAGCTCGCTTTCGATAAGCTCTTCGGGGATGGCGGCGCAGTTGACTTCGACCATGGGGCGTTGGCTCCTGCGGCTCAGGTGGTGGATCATCCTGGCCGCAAGCTCTTTTCCCGTGCCGTTCTCTCCCGTTATGAGCACGGTCGCGCTCGTTGGGGCCGCCCTGGTGATTTCATCTTTGAGATCTTCCAAAACTTTCGTCTCGCCCGTTAAATAGGCTCTTCTCGTCGCCTTCTGACGCCAGATGAGATTTTCTTCCTTGAGTCTCGAGAACTCGAGGGCGTTTTGAATGGATACCAGGATGCGGTCCAGGGAGAGAGGCTTTTCCACGAAATCGAAGGCGCCGCTCTTGGTGGCCTTGACGGCGGTTTCGATATTGCCGTGTCCGGAGATGATGATAACAGGGACCTGGGCATTGATCTTCTTGATTTCCTGCAACGCTGAGAGACCGTCCATCCCGGGAAGCCACACGTCCAGAAGAACCAGATCGGGCAAATCCTTTCGGACTTCCTCCAAAGCTTCTTCGCCGGACGCCGCCAGGGTTACCCGATAGCCCTCATCGCTCAGGATTCCCTTCAGGGACTGCAGAATGCTCACCTCATCATCTACCACAAGAATTCTGGGCTTCAAGGATCCAGTATCCCCCTTTCAGAATATTAGCCGGGAAGCTCGATGATTATCACGGTTCCCTGAGGAGTGTTATCCCGAACTCGGATGAACCCGTTATGGTCCGCCACTATGCTGGCGACGATGGCCAAACCGAGACCGGTTCCCTTTTCTTTCGTCGAGTAATAAGGCTCGAACATTCGAAGCTTATCCTCGGGGGACAGCCCGTGCCCGGTATCGGCGCATTCCATCCTCGCTATCTTGAGTATGGGGTCGTAAAAAAGGCGGATTGAAATTTCTCCCGGTTGTCCGTCCAGGGCGTGGAGCGCATTGTTCAAAAGGTTGATCATTACTCGCTTGAACTGCTCCCGGTCAAGCTTCAGCCGGGGAAGCTCCGCATCGTTTTCCTGGCTGAAGGAGACGAGCGGAAAATCGTGCTTATAGAGCGCAATGCTCTCCTCGACAAGGGCCGTGAGGTCGCACGGCGCAAGCTGGGCTTGCGGCAAACGGGCGAATTTGGAAAACTCGTCCACGAGAAGCTTCATGTGGTCGACCTGCTGGATGATGGTCCTGGTGCACTCGTCGAGGACTGAATCCTCCTCCTGCATGAGCTCATCGTATTTTCTACGAAGGCGCTGAGCGGAGAGCTTGATGGGGGTCAGCGGGTTCTTGATCTCATGGGCGATGCGTCGAGCCACTTCACGCCACGCGGCCATTCTCTGGGCCTTCTCGAGCTCTGTGAGATCGTCGAGCACGACCACTACGCCCACATACTCATCATGGTCGTCTCTCAGAATGGACACCTTTGCGAGAAGCACCATCGGGCGATTGCCGATTATGAGCTGAACCTGCTGCTCGAGGTACGGCTGACGGTGTATGCGGTAGGCGTCCATAAAAGACTTGACCAGCTCCATGTGGGACTCCTGGAGCATGCTCGAGTAAGGGCGGCCTTTGGCCTGCCTCGCTTCGATTCCGAAGATCGCTTCAGCGGATTTATTCATGGTCATGATTTTTCCGCTTATATCAACGCTGACAACGCCGGCGGCGATGTCTTTCAGAACAATCTCCATGTAGCGTCGTCTGTCCTCGAGCTCCTCATTGCTCTGCTGCAGCGCGGAGTAGGCCCCCGCGAGCTGTTCGCGCCCTTCTCTCAAATCCCGCACCATCTTGTTGAAGGATAGAATGAGCATTCCTATCTCGTCGGTCCGATCCGAGTCCAATTCAACCTCGAGATCCCCTTCTGCGATGCGTTGGGTGGCGGAAACGAGAGCCTGGATGGGGACCGTGATGTTCTTGGCCAGAAAAAAACCGAACCAGACAGCGGCAAAGATCACGAGCAGGGTGACGATCGAGAAGGTGATGAAATGACTTATCTTCAAAGGGTTGTGAAGCATCTTGATTTGTAGATAATCGTCATAGCCCGCTGCGATGGCGGAAAACTTCTCGGTCAGGCTTACAGGTATGGCGCGCAGAACAACCAGCTTTCCTTCGGGTGATTCTTCAGATCCGTCCCGAAGAGGCAGGGGAGTGTGGGCGATGACGATTTCCTGTTTGTCTTTGAGAGAAATCGAGAAAGCCTCGGGAACATCCGGGTCCTCGTACAGGAGCTGTCGCAGTCGCTGCGCCCCGGGCCTCAAGAGCGGCGAGCCTTTGATCTTGCCGATGGGATTTCCCCAGGCGTCGAACTGGAAGATGGCATCGACATGATACTGCTCGAGCAAAGAGGAGGACAGAACGTCGGGGACTTCCAAAAAGCCGTCCTGCATGGAGGAAGACCGGAGTATCTCCGCCTTCATCAGCCGACAGTCGAAGAGAAGATCTTTTTTTTCCTGTTCGATATAGTCCTTTGCCAGGGTGACGCCCTGTTCCAGTGATAGCTCTACTTTTTGAGTGAACCAGTGATCGAGGCTCGAAAAGATGAACTGGGTCGCGAGCCAGAAGAGCGGTATGGTCGGGATCATAGTGAGGCCGACAAAGGCGATAACAAGTCGAGTTCTGAGCTTATGGCCAAGTATTTTGCGCTTGCGCTCGAAGATGAGCTTGACGACATTGCGAAGCACCAGGTAGGCGAGCAGCAGAAGCAGAATGACATTGAGGTTTATGAGCGAGAAGAGCAGGACGTTGCCATAGGAGGGAACATCCGATTGCAGCTGAAAAAGCCATCCTTCAACACAGCCGAAGACAACGACAAGGACGAAGACGAAGGCGACCCAAAACCACTGGTGACGCCGGCGCTCGCTGATTATGGTTGATCCAGGCAGCTTCATGGAATGGACTTAAAAGACAACTTTTGCCAATCGGTTTCGAAATCCCACATGGAAACAAAAAAGAATATGTAACGAAAGAAAAAAGGCAGATCGAACTTTGAAAGCTCGGCTTTCAGATTCAGCTCGTACATTTGGTTCTTCTCGAGGCGCCACAGAGGTATCAATGGCAAGCCCTTTACAGAGCTCATGTACAGCTTGGCTTCCTCGAAATCGGCGGTGATAAGCTCCTTTTCGGGATGCTCGGGCAGTTCGATGCGGAAATGGTTTTTGATCCGATCATACTTGATGGTGTGCTCGATTACGACGCTCAGAACCGGGGAGCGCAAAGCGGATAAGCCTCCGGTTTTTTCCAGCACCACCAGGATGCGAAAAGTTGTGGGGACTCCGTTCTGCACGGCTTCTTCCATTTTGCGGTTGAAGCAGTTGTCTATCCTGAAGCTTATTTCGAGGTTCTCGCGTTCGCGATTGATGTCTATATCGACAATATCGGCCTTATTCTTCGCGCTGGCCGGAGAACCGAACACAATCCACGATAGAGCAATGCACGCGCAACAGCAAAGCGCGGGAAGCCAGAACTTCCATGCGGACGCCAATTTATATAGAGGTTTGGTTGCGATCATAGCCTGCCGATTTTAGCCAAAGCTCGGTGAACTGACAAGAACAATCTGGTGAAGCTCAGGCTGCTCGCGTGCATCAATGGATGAGTCTTCGACGCATGGCCAGGATGGCCAGAGGGTAGAAAACAGCGCTGAAAAGCGCTAGATAAGCGACATGCCAGAGGAGATCCGGCGCGACCATGCCCAGGCACAACCCTCGGCTGAGCGCCACCAGATGGGTTAAAGGAAGAAGCATAGCAACGGCTTGCGCCCATTCCGGAAGATTTTCAATGGGGAAAAAAGTCCCGCTGAAAAGAAACATCGGGGTAATGAAGAGAAAGATGGGCAGATTGAAAAGATCTATGCTTTTGGTAATTCCCGTTAAAAACATGGCGATGGAGCCGAAGGCCATGCCGCCCAAAAAAGAGAGGGGAAGAACGAGGAGTCCCTGTGGGAGATGTACGAGGCCGAAAAGAGAGACTACGCCGAGCATGATGGCCGTGGCTATGACGGACTTGGTGGCGCCCCAGATTATTTCTCCGGTGATCACTTCATCGAGCGAGAGAGGCGTGGCCATCATGGCGTCGAATGTCTTCTGATAGTACATTCGCACAAAGGAAGCATAAGTGTTTTCGAAAAAAGCGTTGTACATGATATTTATGGCGAGCAGCGACGGAGTTATGAACTGAATGTACGTGAGCCCGAGCCCGTTGTAGGAAATCTGCTCTATGAAAGCGCCCAAGCCAACTCCGAAAGCCAGCAGGTAGAAGAGCGGCTCCAGTAGAGGCGGGATGAAATTGATCTTCCATATCTTCCTGTAAACGATCAGATTGCGCTGCCAGACGCGAAGAAATCTCCTTGAAATTCTAAACCTGCGCACTTTGCTCATTCGCGCAGCTCCCTTCCGGTCAGAATCAGGAATACGTCTTCAAGCGTCGCCGATCGCATGATGCAGTTCCGGACGCAGAAGCGATTGATGATTTTTTCCATGAGCCCATCGTTTTCTCTGCCGTAAATGATCAGTCTGCGGTCCAAGTCCTCGTGCCTCAGGCCTTCAGATTTGACAAATTCCCTCATTTCCTCGGAAGGATCGGACGCCTCGATCACATCCCGGCCGACGTGCTCCTTCACAAGGTCCCGAGGGGTTCCCTCAACCAGAATTCTACCATGATCCATGATGATTATTCGGTCGCATAGACGCGACGCCTCATCCATGTAGTGGGTTGTGAGCAGGATGGAAAGCCCCTCGGCTCTCAACTTTTCGAGCCTCTCCCAGACCTGGTGGCGGGATTGTGGGTCCAGGCCCGTCGTGGGCTCGTCGAGGATCAAAAGCTCCGGATCGTTTATGAGCGCCCGAGCAAGAACCAGGCGCCGCATCATGCCGCCCGAAAGCTCCGTCACCGTATCGTGCTTGCGGTGGTCCAAAGCGATGAAGTCGAGAAGGCGGTGGGCCTTGAGCTTCGCCTCTTTGGCGGGAATATTGAAATATCTCGCGAAGACTTCCAAATTCTGTAAAACCGTGAGATCGGGATCCAGGTTGTTTTCCTGCTGACAGACTCCTATAGATGATTTGATCGTCCGCCAATCATGCTGAATATCGAGTCCCAAGATTTTCAGGCTGCCCTCCGTCATTGGCGAAAACCCGTAGATCATGCGGATGGTCGAGGTCTTTCCCGCTCCGTTGGGGCCAAGAAGTCCCAGGCATTCGCCTTTGACGAGACGGAACGAAATGCCGTCCACGGCCGCGAAGTCGCCGAAGATTTTCTTCAACCCTTTTGCTTCTACGATATTTCCATTCATCATGGGAACAAGCTTCCTCATTGTCAGATCTTCACTGAAATCATAGAGCTTCATGATAAACATGTCCTTGGCGGAGAACAAGGAAGAAGCATACGTCGATGCGGTTGGTGGGATAAATTCGGTGAATGGGCGAGTGGGTGGGTAGTTGATCATTGTGATGGCTGAAAGTTTGAAGAAAAAGCTTGCTATTTGGCGTTATGGATTTACAATCTATGGCAAGTGAGCTTAAAGAGCGTATGGCGGGAGTCGATCAGTAAATTCCTTTTATCAGCGCTTCACCTGCCATCAAAGCTTCTTCGATCTCTGGCCCTTTGCCTTCAATGCCATGAGTTTTGCTTCTGCAGAGCGTTTGGTTGGCGACGTAGCCTCAGGTCTACCGTTACGAGCTGTGCTGCAGTTGCAAGCGTCCTCACGATATTGGCTTACACGCCCTGTAGCATACATAGTTAATTTTCGATTCGGGCTTCCATGACTGGGGCCGTGTGGCGCTGTGCGCTTTCCTGTGGGAAGGCGCGCCTGTTGCGCCATTGGCTGGGCGCAGGCGTTGCTCTGACCGGTTTTTGTTCTCGCGCGGGTCGAATTCAAAAATGGTAAAAGGATTTCGTCTTCTATGTCTTTTGAAAAAATGCAGTTGGCTCCACCTATTCTCAAAGCCCTCAACCGATGCGGTCACACTCATCCGACGCCAATCCAGTCCGAAGCTATCCCAAAAGTCCTTACCGGCTGCGATCTCATCGCCTCTGCGCAGACCGGGACGGGAAAGACGGCAGCCTTTGTGCTGCCCTCTCTGCAACATCTAACTGCTTCGTCCCGTGGTCCGAAGCGCGGTCCTCGCGTTTTGATCCTTACGCCGACCCGCGAGCTTGCCAGCCAGATAACTCAGACTGCGCGCGCCTACTCACGCTACCTCAAGTTCAACACCATTGCCATTTTCGGCGGAATGCCCTTTGGCGATCAGATTAGGGCTCTAGCCCAAAACCCGGAAATAATCGTGGCGACTCCCGGAAGACTCATCGACCACATCTGGCGGGGACGCATCGATGTTTCAACTGTTGAGCTGTTTGTTTTGGATGAAGCGGATCGTATGCTCGATATGGGCTTTATAGATGATGTGGAGTTTATTGCCGACGCCATGCCCGAGAACTCTCAAACGCTTTTGTTTGCGGCCACAATGGGTGATGGAACAACGCGATTGGCTCACAAATTCATGAAAGAGCCCGAAAGAGTTGAAATCGCGCCGGGCAAGATCACTCACGATAGAATCGAACAGCGCCTGCACCTCGTGGATAACGTGCAGCACAAAAACCGCCTTTTGCATCATCTTTGCGAGGATTCCACGATGACAAGGGCGATCATTTTTTCCGCTACAAAGCGCGACGCCGACGTTCTGGCGCGCGAGCTCGTTTCGCAGGGACACACGGCTGCGGCCTTTCATGCGGACATGTCTCAGAATGCGCGAAACCGCACCATGGCCAATATGCGGCATGGAAAGATCCGACTTCTGGTTGCTACGGATGTCGCCGCACGCGGCATCGATATTACGGGCATCACTCATGTCATCAATTTCGACCTTCCTCAGAATGCGGAAGATTATGTGAATCGCATCGGCCGAACCGGGCGAGCTGGAGAGTCCGGAATCGCCATTTCCTTCGCATCCCGAAGAGATCTCCCTTACCTCGACCGGATCGAGCGTTACCTGGGGCGGAATCTGCCCGCTCAAATTATTCAGGGCCTTGAGCCGGAGAATCCCGTTGCGAGATCGAAAGGCGATAAAAGAGGTGGGCAAAAGGCGCGGAGGAACAGCGCCGTGGCGTTGGGAGAGAAATCCAGAGCGGCCGGCCGGCCTTTTAAGCGCAAAGAAGATGCGGATAACGCCGGAAATTCCGGAAGAAGCAGGCCGCGCAAAACAAGCCGGAATTCCGGGAGTGTGGTCGTGCAGTACAAAGGTGGAAAAAACGGCCGAGCTTCCCGTCCCGGTGGGCAGTCCGAGAGCAAAGCGATCATTTAAAGAACTAGAAGGAAAGGGGAGGGCGAGTCCTTTCCTTTCCAAATAAAAAGGCTGGATGCTTGATCCTGGATGCCGGATAAACGCGATCCATATTTGGAAGCTTTTATCCAGTATCCAGCATCTAACATCCAGTGTCCGGAAACCAGCGGCTTTCTGTCAAAAACGCCGGCTCCGCGCCTGAGGGCGCTAGGATTCAATAAAGCTTTTGAGCTCTTTCCGGCGGCTGGGATGTCTTAGCTTTCTCAGCGCTTTCGCTTCGATCTGACGGATTCGCTCGCGGGTGACGGCAAAATCCTGTCCAACTTCCTCCAAGGTGTGGTCAGCCTTTTCCCCAATTCCGAATCGCATTCGCAGGACTTTTTCTTCTCTCGGCGTCAGAGTCGCCAACGCTTTTCTAGTCTGCTCGCTCAGGTTGAGATTGATCACTGCATCTACCGGAGACGCCACTCTTTTGTCTTCGATGAAATCTCCAAGATGGCTGTCTTCTTCTTCTCCGATGGGGGTCTCGAGGCTGATGGGCTCTTTGGCTATCTTCAGCACTTTGCGGACTTTCTCGACGGGGAATTCCATCTTTTCGGCGATCTCCTCGGGCGTGGGCTCTCTTCCCAATTCCTGCACCAGATAGCGGGAAGTGCGTATGAGCTTGTTGATAGTCTCGATCATATGAACCGGGATCCTGATGGTGCGGGCCTGATCGGCGATGGCTCGCGTAATGGCCTGCCGTATCCACCATGTGGCGTAAGTGCTGAATTTGTAGCCTCGTTGATACTCGAATTTGTCAACGGCCTTCATGAGGCCGATATTGCCTTCCTGAATGAGATCGAGAAATTGCAGTCCTCTGTTGGTATACTTCTTAGCGATGCTGACCACAAGACGAAGATTTGCTTCGATCAACTCGCTTTTGGCCAGCTTTGCCCGAATCGTTCCGTCTTCCACCCGCCTCAGGATCTGCCGCAAAGTTCTGGAGTCCATTTTGGCGTCCCTCTCCATTTCCGCAATCCGCTCTTTGGCTTTCACCACTCGGCGACATATGCTTCGGAATTCATCGGCGCTCATGCCCGCCACCTTGGCGCAGTGCTCGAGCTCCTCATCGCCTTCCGCAGCAACTTCGCAAAGGAGCTTCAGTTCATGGGACGGTTTGCCGCATATCGCGCATCCTGCGGCAGCCTCCCTTTCCGCGCGTTCGATTTCATCGAGCCAAACACGCAACTTATTAATAATGTTATCAATGTGCCGCCTGCCAAGCTGAAGGCCCTTGAGCAGGCTTACAATCGTATCTTTGTTCTGTTGAACTGTTTCCTTTAACTTCTTCTCTTCTTCAGACGCGATATCGGAAGATAGGAGGGATGTTTGCATGGACTTATTGGCTTCATCCAGCCGCTGCACCTCCTCCAGCATGCCAATAACACGCATCTTCTGAAGCTCTTCCTCCTCCGGCGATATTTCCTCGTCCACTTCTCGGATGATCTCGTGTAGCCGGACGCTGGAATTTTGAAGCCTATCTCTGATGTTCCGAATGTCCCGGATACCGATCGATGATTCCATGATGGCGTTGAATATCTCTCGTTCACCGGCCTCGATTCGCTTGGCGATTTCTACTTCCCCCTCTCGGGTGAGCAAAGAAACCTGCCCCATTTCGCGAAGGTACATCTTAACGGGATCGGTCACCCGGCTGCTGGCGTCCGCATCGATGTGCAGCTCATCTTCTTCTTCTTCCATAAGGGAGTCTGAATCCACAGCCGCGGTCTCTCTAACCACCTGCACCTGCTGCTCCGAGTCGACGATCTCGATGTCCATTTCGTCGAAGATCATCATCATGTCGTCCAGCTTATCCGCGGACACCAACTCGTCAGGCAAGGCCTCGTTGACTTCATCATAAGTGAGGAATCCTTTTTCCTTGCCCACGGTGATGAGACGCTTGATGTCGTCCATCTCGGGCTTCAAGAGGTTGGGATCGCGTCTTTGCTTCATTTCCTTATCCGTCATCGGTTTCTCTCTCCCTCAGCGTTTTCCGGTGTAGCCTTGGCCCTCTTCTTTGCCGAATAAAGATCTTTCAGCTGCGCCAGAATATCTCTGCTCTCCGGCGCCAAAATATTTCCGCCCTGCGCTGAGTCGTTCTCCAACTGCGCCTGGCGTAGAGCTTCAAAAGATTCGACCCGCTTCTGCCGAGCTTTGCGCCCTCGAAGGGCTTCCAGCCAGTCGCGCATCTGAACGAGCGGCTCGCTGAAGTCAGCCGGTTCCAAGAGGAACCTTGTAAAAAGCTCTTTTTGATCGTTCTCCTGGAGCAAGTCATAAGCCTGGGAAGCATTGAAGTTATCCCCGGGCGAATGGGGAGCCTTCATGAGCGCTTCCGCAATGTCCCTGAGCTGCGGCTTCTCGAAGTATTTCGGCGCCTCGAACGACTTCATCTCTTCGATTAGCTCAGGGTGTTTGATCGCCAATCGGAGGATGTTCTCCTCAAGCGAATAATCTCGTGTGTCTTTTCTCTGCGCAGCCTGTCGAAACGAACTGGAAGCTTTGTGCGCGGCGCCGCGCTTTCCATGTTCAATCTGGCTTTCCACAACAGATTCCGATAGGGATAATCGTTCAGCGAGGAGACGCACGTATTCAGATTTCAGCACCGGCTGACGCACGCCCTGGAGGATGGGCTGCAACTGGGTCAGTATTCTGGTTTTACCGCTCACCGAGCCGTCCCATTCTCTCAAAGCCTTCTCGAGAGCATAAGCTCCCAAGTCCTTTCGTTCTTGAAGCAAGGATTGAAAGCCCTCTGCGCCGTAGGCCTTGAGAAAATCATCCGGGTCCATTCCTTCGGGAAAGCGCAGACACGTAACGGCAAGCTCTTCCTGAAGAAATAACGGCAGAGCCCTCAGCATGGCTTTTTCTCCAGCTTCATCGGCATCATAAGCCAGCACAACTTCATCGGCCATATGTGAGAGCAGACGCACCTGCTGGGCCGTAAGCGCTGTGCCCAGGGTGGCGACAACCCGATAGAAGTCGTGAACGTGGAACGTCAGCAGATCCATATACCCTTCGACAAGAACCGCCTGCCGGATCTGACGGCAGGCTTGACGGGCTTTCGCCAATTGATAAAGCATCCGGCCCTTGTGGTAGAGCGGCGTCTCGGGGCTGTTCAGGTATTTGGGCTCTTCCTGCTTGCCCGATCCGGATGCGTCCGGCAATTCTCCCGAAAGACTTCTGCCCCCAAAAGCAACGATGCGTTCACGATCATCCCTGATTGGAAAAATCAGTCGGTTCCTGAAACGGTCGAATATGCGATCTTTAGAGCCAACAGAGAGGAGGCCGGCTTTTACCGCCAGGTTAACATCGATGTTGAGATCTTCGAGGTGTCGCAGCAGCCCGTCCCATAGGTTCGGAGCATATCCGATTCGTTCCGTTTCGACAATATCGGAAGGCAATTTGCGCTTGGAAAGGTAGTCTCTGGCGATCTTTCCGGCTTGGCTGTGATGAAGCTGCTTATAGAAGAAATCGGCTGCCGTCTGGAGCGCTCCATAGAGCCCTTCGCGCTCTTTCCTGGCCGCTTCGGCGGTCGGACCTTGGGAAGCATAGTCCGTTTGAGGCAGATTGATATGATATCTATCGGCGAGATAGCTCAGGGCTTCGGCGAAGGATAAATTCTGATGTTTCATGACGAAGCTCAAAACATCCCCGCCCACTCCGCATCCGAAGCAATGGAAAAACTGGTTTTCTGCATCTACCTGAAACGACGGTGTTTTTTCCTGATGAAAGGGGCACAGCCCGATGTGACGGTTTCCAGCACGACGCAAGGGGATCGCCTGGCCGATAACATCTACGATATCAACTGCCTGTTTCACGAGTGTGGCAATATCGGAAGCACCAACCAAGGAAAGCTCGCCTCCTCAAAAAAAGGAAAAAAGGACCTCTACGGGTATCCGCCAAACCTTGGATTTTTAGCTGATCGTCTGAATCAAATCAAGAGCCTTGTTGTCAATAAATACTGCCTAAAAAAAGGCGGGGCAAAATGCGCCGAAGATTGCGACGAGCGGCAAAGAATTCTTTTAATTCATCAAGAGGATGTTTACAATACCGCCAACCGAATTAGAAGACTCCGACAATCCGCGAGTGAAGGCTATGGACATCTTTTTAGTGCGATATCCCATATTTGATAAGCAACAGAAAATTTTCGGCTACAGGATTAGACGCCGCTCCGCGTTTTCTGCCGAAACCTCGCTCGATAGTGAGAAAATGCTGATGGAGAGCGCCCTCCTGCTTTCGAACCTCAACAAGCTTACCAGAGGGAAGAAGGCTTTCATCGATGTGACGAGGAGTCTTTTCCAGGATGAAAAGATCGCCCATTCTCTTCCCAAAGAGCATGTCGTCCTGGAGGTGTTGGAAGGCTTCGGGGCCGCTCGCTCGTTGATAGATTCCTGTAAAAGGCTCAAGGCCGATGGCTACGTCCTGGCGCTGGGCAGCTTCGTTCTAAGGGATGATATCTTTGAGCCCCTTCGCGAGCTTGCGGATATTATCAATATTGACTGCAAAAGAGCGCGCAGTGAGGAAATGCGCAATCCCAACGATGCGTTGAGCCGTAGGGGAGCAGACCTTCTTGCGGAGGGGGCCGAGAGCAGAGAGGATTTCCAACTGGCCCTGGAGGCCGGATGCGCCTACTTTCAGGGATCATTCTTTAAAAAGCCCGTCCTTATTCCCAGGAAAGATATTCCAGGTTACAAGCTTAGCTATTTGAGGCTGCTTCATGAAGTGAACCGGGAGGACATAGACTATGAGCGCCTTGAAAAGATTGTCAAACAGGATGTCTCGCTGAGCTACAAGTTGTTGAACTATATGAGCTCGGCCTATTGGGGGGGAACCGGCAATGTTTCCAACATAAGAAAAGCGCTGACTCGCATGGGGGAGCGCGAAATCAGGAAATGGACCTCGTTGGTCATCTTGACGGGATTGGCGGAGGACAGGCCGCCGGAACTGATTGTTCAGTCTCTTGTCAGGGCTTATTTTTGTGAGCTCCTCGCCTCCTCGTGCGGTCTCAAGCGCCTGGAAAAGGAGTTGTTTCTGATGGGACTATTCTCCTTTCTCGACGTGTTTGTCGGAAGACCGATCGAGGAAGTGGTCAAAGAGATGCCCCTGCCAGGGGAAATCAGGATAGCCCTATGTGGAGGACGCAACAGGTGCGGGGCTTTGCTCGACCTCGTCTCGAGCTATGAAGCGGGGGATCTGACGATGCTTCTGTCCCTGACCGCCCGGTTCAACTTGAGCGAAGAAGCGGTTACCGATCTATACCTCAAGGCGATAGAAATGGCTGAAGAACAGCTTCAGGTCTATGAACGGGAGAGGTAGAGGCTCTACGGGCGGAGCAGAACGCAACCGGGAAAACCGCTTTCAAGCAATCCTCCCGGCGGCGGCCTCATTCAAGCCCGATCTTCTTTCGCCAGGCGTAAACGGTCGGTCTCGATATATTCAAGGCCTTGGAGATCTTGGATATATTGCCATTGTATTCGTGATAGACTTTTAGGAAATCAAGGTAGCGATCGCGATTCTTTTCCCGCACTTCAGCCGTGGCAAGTGAAGCCTTCTGGATATGTTCGGGAAGGTCCCGGAGCCGGATCGTACTCCCCGTGCTCGTTGCTATGGCTCGTTCTACGGCGTTTCTCAGCTCCCGTATGTTTCCCGGCCATTCATACGCCATCAGCGCAGCGAGGGCGCTGGGCTCGACCTGTGCGCCTTTCAGGGAAATGGACTCGGAAAGGGTATGGACAAAATAATCCACTAGGAGGGGAATATCCTCCTTCCTCTCCTTCAAGGTGGGTAAATCGATTCTAAGGACGTTGATCCGAAAGAGCAAATCGGCGCGGAAACGACCATTTTCCACTTCCTCATGCAAGTCTTTGTTAGAGGCCGCAATGATGCGGATATCCACCGGAATGGAACGGAAGCTTCCAAGCCGATTCACCGTCCGCTCCTCTATGACTCTCAGAAGATAGACCTGTGAATCGAGCGGCATCTCGGATATCTCATCCAAAAGGATCGTACCGCCGTTTGCTGCTTCAAACTTGCTGGGATGCCCCTTTTGTCTGGCGCCGGTAAAGGCGCCCGCCTCGTATCCGAAAAGCTCGCTGCCGATAAGCTCACGCGGAATGGAGCCGCAGTTGATTGCCAGAAACGGCTTGTTTTTGCGAGCGCTCTTTTCATGGACATACCGGGCGAGAACCTCTTTTCCTGTTCCTGTTTTACCCAAAAGAAGAACGTTAGAGTGGCACCTTGCGGCGTTATGGGCGCTCTCCAACACCTTTTGAAAAGAAGGGGATTTCCCCACCGGCGCCCCGGATGTCTTCATGAGCAAGGAGGACGCGCTCCCAATAACCTTCTTTCGCTCTTCGCCACCAACAGCCTCGAAAATAATCAGGGTTCCGATACAACTCTGCTGATGCACAAGGGGCTTTCGCTCCATTCGGAGCTGCTTCCCTCTAAGGCTAAAGATCACATTCGACCTTGAAAGGTCCTTGAGATCGTTTGGAATCGGCAGCTGTCCGAATCTCACATTGAGGAGCTTATCGCTTTCCATGTCCAGGTATTCAACCGCCTTCAGGTTGGCGCGTCGTATCTTCTCGTGCTCATCGAGGACCATCACGCCTCTTTCCATTTCATTGAGCGTCAGTTGCGCGCTGCACTCACGAAAGAGCTCCTCTTTCTCCTTGCGATTTCGATAGACTTCGAGCTCGATGCATCGTCCCATCTGGAGCGCCATGCCAACAGCGTGGGGCTGGTGATCTTCCACGTAAGCCACAAAGTCGAGGACTCCGACAATTTCATAAGTAAAAGGATCCCGGATTGGAACGGCGGTGCAGGTGAATTCATGAAGCCCCTGGCAATAATGTTCGGCATGAAAGACATGACTGGGTTGACCAGTGGCCAGAGCGATGGCCACAGCAGTTGTGCCTGCGTTCTGCTCGCTCCAGTTGGCGCCGATATAGAAATTCAACTGACCGAGCAACTCCTTGAGCTCCGGTTTTCCATGGATGGACAGGATGAATCCGTCTCGGTCCACGAAGGAGATGGCGTGATTGGATGCTCCGATGAGATCGTTGACACACTCGATTACGGGCTGCATCGCCTCGATGTACTCACGGCTTGCAAGCAGCCTGTGATGGAGCTCTTTTTCATGCAGATAGAGAGGCTGAGGTTTCTGGGGGCAGACATGGGAGTCGATACACCTTTGCCAGGAGTCCAGAATGTCCGGTCTGAGATCTTCTTTGGGAACAGCCCGCTTGCGGATGAACTCTTCCCAGAGTTTCTCCATCTTCGACTTCTTATCTCTAATAGAGGATCTGGCCTCCAACTCTCGAAAATGGTCTGGTCTGGGGATCGATCTCACAGCTTCTCTCCTGAACAAAGGGGGGCGCGATTAGACGCACAGTTAAGCGCAATAACCATCCATGCGGTCGAGTTGATTTTTCAAATCCAACAAAGCGAGCATTCTTCAGCGGGAGCATCTTCTTTATTAAGACGCTCCAAATATTCCTTGTTGCGTTTGCCAAACCAGTTGCACTCAAGAGCTATGCAATGAATGATCTTTATGAGGTTGCTATTTTTTCAACGATGAGATGTCTACATGGAGGGAATGCGAGCGGGGAACGCAGCTAATCGACTCAACAAAGCTCATGAGCGACATTGTTAAGTTAATAAAAGCATAGCGAGAGAACTTTACACTGTCAAGCAGAAACTGGAATGCATTAATGATGATAGACTCTTACAGACAATGCTCACGCTTTTCATGCCTTTCCACAAGTCTTATGCACTGCTTCGACTCCCAAAGCATATCTGCCTCAGCCTGCGATGATTCAGGTCTCATGGATCAGTATGAATAATGAAGGTCTATGAGCTCTGTAGCGCTTTTGCTTTCCCTTCTTCATGCACAACCGAATCATCTCTATTTGTGAGCGGACAAATCCGGACCAGAGTCCAAAGTGTAAAGATGTAAAGTTTGCAGGCCAAAGATCGCTTACAACCTGTAAAGGAAAACTCTGTAATAAGGTCTTGGCGTTTTGGAGCGCACCCCTGTTCCTCTCATCTCCTCCACACGCGAGGCTCTTGAGGAATTCGCCGCCGGAAGAGTAAGTAGCCATAATGAAAAGAACTATTGCCAGGAGCTAGAAGTGAAGAAATCCATTCTCTCATCTGTTTAGCCAATGGTACAACTCTTGCTCAACCAGATTCCATTCCGCTCCATGACTCTAACCTCATGCGGATGACGCTCATCCCTTGCACTCCAAAGAGTCGTTAGGGGAATGAGTGAAGCGGCGTAGGCTTCGTCCATAATTGTAAGAGGGGAGAGTTCTTGCGGAGGAAAAGAGCAGGGCTCGATTGGAACTGTAAAGGGCTGATGTGTTTAACGTCTTGCATGATGACCTATGGAGGAGGGGGAAATGAGAAAAGGTGCGGTTGTAAGCATTGTCTTTTTGGCTCTTGTGGGGTTGAACTGCGCTTCGGCTCTTGCCGGGGGCGGAGGGGCATACCCGAAAGGGGCGGAAGGAGCTTTCGTGGGCATGGCGCCGCCGCCCGGCTTCACCTTCGTGAACTACATGATGTATTACCATGCGGACGATTTCATGGACAACACGGGAGACAAGCTTTCGGTCTTCGATGACGCCTCCGTCTATGCGGAGGTGATGCGCTTTATCTGGATAAGCAATCAGAAGATCTTCGGCGCCGACTACGGTCAGCACTTCTTCCTGCCGGTGCTCCATGCGGACATTGACTTCAACGCTCCCGTTGGACCGAAGGGCAAGCGGCGCTACTCCGATCACAACATCCCCTACTTTATCTATTCTCCCGCCATACTTGCATGGCACGCCTGCGGGGGAAAGCTCCACGCAGTCGCAGCCACAGACATCTTCATCCCCCTCTACAATGAAGAGGGGGGAAACCTCGCAAGCGTTGGGAGAAACTTCTGGACCATAGAGCCGGTGCTCGCCGTCACCTGGCTTCCGATAAAGCAGCTCGAAATTTCAGCCAAGTTCATGTACGACTTCAACACCAAGCAAGATGACATGCCTCACCCGAGCGGCTTTGAGTTCGACAGAACTCCAGGTCAGGAGTTTCATTTCGACTACAACATCTCCTATGCGGTTCTCGAGAACCTGAGGCTTGGAGCAGGCGGATACTTCTACTGGCAAACGACCGATGATGACTTCGACTTCGGAAACGATGTGCCATTGCCCGCCCAGGCGGTGCTCAAGACCACAGAGGACGATCTCTCCAGGGTCTGGGCGATCGGTCCCGGAGTCTGGTATCAGCACAAGAACATGTTCTTTGAGCTGAGATCGCAGTTCGAGATGGACGCCGAGAATATCACAGAAGGGTTCAATGCCTGGTTCAAATTCAGCTATGTTTTTTAGAGGTTGAACGTCTGGAGCGGCGCTTATCGAGTGAGCAGCCGCCTAGACTTAGGTTGAGCTATTTAGTTCCTTCTCGTTTTAAGATCTTGTTACGCCCTCTTCATCCTGTTGATCCTCTCAAGTGCGGAAGTTCCTGTTCAGTCGATCTCGTAGGGAAGAAAAAGTAAATGCGGAGTCGCCTTTTCCGACTCCGCTTGATCGGGAATGCTCAGTAGCCGGGTTTCCAGTTAGCGGACAAAGAGAAAATGGAGACTTGATTCACACACGGCGTCTGGAGTGTTGGCTCAAGTACTCTCAAGAAAAGGAGAAAAAGGATGAGCAGTCGCATTTTGCCGGAATTTGAGTTGTTTATGCCGCAAAGCATCCAGGAGGCTGTCGGGCTTCTGGCGCGGTACAAAGACCAGGCAGTCGTTTTGGCTGGTGGGACAGATCTCATGATTCATCTCAAAGCAGAAGGTGAAAAGGCTGCTTTCAGAGATGGGCAAGAGAAAACGCGAAAGCAGCTGACAACAGTCTTCCACCCCGACTACATCGTGAGCCTGAGCGAGGTGCCGGATCTCGACCACATTTACTTTTCAGAGCAGGAAGGGCTCAAGATCGGCGCTATGGCTACGCTCGCCCAAATAACGGAGTCTAGCGTCGTTAAAGAACGTTATCCAGCCGTCTGGAAGTCGGCCGCCATGAACGGAACCGTCCAGACCCGCAATGTGGCTACCCTGGTCGGCAACCTCTTGCGCGGTTCTCCAGCGGGAGACTGCTGCTGCGCCGCTCTTGCCTGCGGTGGCAGCGTCGTTCTGCAGGGGCCAGAGGGCAAAAGAGAGGTGAACATAGACGAATTCTGGCTTGGCTATAGAAAAACGGCCAGAAAACCTGATGAATTGGCGCTGGAGGTAAAGCTTCCGATTCCTCGCAACGGAACTGTTTGCGCTTTCAATTGCCTTACGCGCGTTAATGAAGACATATCCAAGATCAACACGGCGGTGAAATTGGTTATGGAAGGCAAACGCTGTAAAGAGGCGAGGATAGCCATGGGGTGCGTGGCGC
This sequence comes from uncultured Syntrophobacteraceae bacterium, assembly GCA_964578835.1. Taxonomy (GTDB): domain Bacteria; phylum Desulfobacterota; class Syntrophobacteria; order Syntrophobacterales; family Syntrophobacteraceae; genus CAZOEL01. The sequence goes on from CAZOEL010000062.1 coordinate 19,867, forward strand.
CTACGCCTCTGCGCCTCAAAAGATCGGAATCCATACTGCAGGATAAGGAAATAACGGAAGATCTCTGCGAAACTTTGAAAGAGTCGGTCGGACAAGAGATCAGTCCTATCGACGATGTTCGCTCATCAGCTGAATATAGACGCGAAGTGGCTGGAATACTGATCAAGAGGACGATTCTTGCGGCGTGCAACGGCCGCTGAGCCAAAGCAGGGTTCTTCTTCAGAAAGGAGCTCGGTTTATGAAAAGACGTTCCATTACTCTGTATGTAAATGACGATGAATACAACCTGGAGGTTCCGGTCAATCGCACTCTGCTCCAGGTGTTGCGTGAAGATTTGAATCTGGTGGGAACGAAGTACGGATGCGGCACCGGGGAATGCGGCGCGTGTACGGTCCTTATCGACGGGAACAAGTCGATGCTCGCCTGTCTGGCGCTTGCGGCAACAATGAACGGCAGGAGAATCACAACCATAGAGGGACTGGAAAAGGATGGGGAACTCGACCTCGTTCAGCAGGCCTTCATAGACAAACACGCCACTCAATGCGGGTATTGCACGCCCGGCATGGTGTTGAAGTCCAAGAGCCTTCTCAGCAATAACCCTCGCCCGAGCGAAGAGGAAATCCGGGAATATCTGGAAGGGAACATCTGCCGTTGTACGGGCTATGTCAAGATTGTGGACGCCGTTAAGCACGCCAGCGACTTGATGACCTTTCAGGTCGCCAAATAAGAGAAGGAGGAGGCGTTACATGACCGAGTTCATTTCAATAGGAAAGAGAATACCCAAGATCGACGCTAAAGCCAAGGTGACCGGGCGCGTTGCATTTGCCGATGATCTTCGATTTCCCGGAATGCTTTATGGCAAGGTGGTTCGCTGCTGGGAGCATGCGCATGCGCTTGTTAAGCATCTGGATTTCAGTGAAGCTCTAAAAGAGCCGGGGGTTGTGAAGATCCTGGGTCCCAAAGACGTCACTCAGAAAGGGTATAACACGGGCGTGCTGGATTTGATGGTCCCGGAGCCGGTGAGCAAAAACATTCTGCGCGATATCGAGGATCAGCATCTTTTCACGGATCATGTAAAGCACCAGGGCGACGGAATTTGCGGCATCATCGCCAAGACCGAGGAAGCCGCCGAGAGAGCCGCCAAACTGATCAAGGTGGAATATGAGCCGCTGCCGATTTATCTCACAGCACAGGAATCCATGAAGCCTGACGCGCTTCAGTTCAACCCGGAGAAGCCGGGCAACCGGGCCTTCAATTTGCCGCAGGAGCTTTTCCCCAACAACACCTACGGCTGGGGAGACGCCAATGAAGCGATGAAGGAAGCAGACCTGGTCGTAGAGGACACCTTCTATGTTCCCAAGGTGAAGCAGTGTCAGGCCGAGCCCCATACGTACCTAGCTCTCTATGACGATGAAGACCGCCTCAACTGCTGGACTTCCACTCAGATGCCAAAGTGCGTTCATGCGAAATTGGCCAGGCTCTTCGAGCTTCCGATGAGCCGCGTCAAGGTCAACCAGACCACCGTAGGCGGCGGTTTTGGGGCGCGCCTCGGCATGATCATGGAGCCGGAAGCCTGCGCGATGGCGATGGCGGTTCCGGGAAAGCATGTAAAGGTAAGCGCTCTCCGTGAAGAAGACTGGGTTATGTCTGAAAGCCGCCACCCGGGCCAATATTGGATGAAGATCGGCTTCAAGAAAGACGGAGAGCCTCTGGCTGTGGATGCGCATTTCACCAGCAACGGCGGTGGATATTTCACCCACGCTTCGGGCGTAGCCTTCACAACCGGCGCATGGCTTATCGGAATGTATAAGTGGGGCGCCTGCAACTACAAGGGCGATCGGTATTACACCAATACGGCGCCCTGTGGGGCGTATCGAGGCTATGGCAATCCTCAGACCAATTTCGTTATGGAGCAGTTGATCGACCGCGCCTTGGCGCAGTTGGAGATCGACCCTGTCGAATGGCGCAAGAAATGGCACAAGACCACCGGTGACGATGGCTGGTGCCTCGGTGTGCCTTATTCTTCCTGCGGTTTGGACGAATGCCTCGAGAAGGGCGCCGATGCGATCGGTTGGAAAGAAAAACGCCAGAAATACGCAAAGCAGAACGGAACCAAACGTCGTGGCGTTGGAGTGGCCGTTATGAACCACACGAGCGGCGCCATGCCCATGCTGCACGAGCATACCACTGTAACCATCAAGCTCAACGAGGACGCCACGGCTGAAGTGATGTTTTCCTGTTCCGACCTCGGGACCGGAGGGCATACGGCTCTCAAGCAGATTGCTTCGGAGTCCCTTGGATTCCCTCTCGATGACATACACATCAAGGCCTGTGATTCGGATGTTTCCGGCTTCGATATCGGCGCCCACGCCAGCCGCACCCTTTATGTGGGCGGGAATGCCGTACATGAAGCGGCTATGGATGTCAGACGGCAGATTTTAGAGCGTGCTGCCGCGAAGCTTGGAGTGAAGCCTGAAGACCTGGAGATGAAAGACAAAAAAATCTATGTCAAGGACAATCCCGAGAAGCGTACGGACGTTCGGACGATCTGCTACGAGGGCGTGTACGCCTTCCTTGATCCCGCCTCAGGGCAGCGTATGGGAACGCCTGGACAAATCCAGGGCTACTCCAGCTATTACGCCAATCATAACAGCCCACCCTTTGCCGCGGCGTTCGCCGAGGTGGAAGTGGATACGGAAACGGGTGAGGTCAAGGTGCTTGAAGTGGTCAATGCTCATGATATCGGCCGCGCCATCCATCCGCCCTCAGTGGAAGGACAGCTCGAAGGCGGAGTGCAGCAAGCCCTGGGCATGGCGCTTACTGAGGAAACCTATTACGATGAAAAAGGTCTCATCCTCAATAACTCTTATACGGACTACAAGGTCTTCGGCCCGGTCGACATGCCGAAGTGCACGAGCCTCTTGATTGAGCAGCCCGACCCCATTGGCCCTTACGGCGCAAAAAGTGTGGGGGAATCGGGCCTCGTAGCCCCTACGGGCGCTGTGGCCAACGCCGTGTTCAACGCCATCGGGATACAGTTCACGGGAGCTCCGATCACACCGGAAAAGGTTCTCAAGGCCATTAAGGAAAAGGGCTTGAATACCTGTTCCGTTGTTCCGTACGGATACGGATCGATCACTATATGCAGGCATAACAAGAAGTAAGGCTTAAATTGGCTCTCTTGGCGAGATCGACGGGATGGTCGGGAGCTGGAAGTCATCTTTAAGACCGGCGCTCCCTCTGATCATCCTGTCGATCCGCAATGCGCGAATTAGGGAGAAACGGGTTGAACCGGTCTTTTATCGGACAAAAGCTGTGGCTGGAAGATAAGGGAGTGATCTCCCTGGTCGGGAGCGGCGGGAAAACCACCCTTATGTTTTCCCTTGCAAAATGGATGAGGGCTCGAGGGAAGAGAGTAATTACCACGACGACTACGAAGATCTTCATGCCGGCGCCGACGCAGACTCCCGCCGTGGTTTTTTCCGAGAAACCGGAACAACTTTTCTCGCAGGCGGAAAAGCTTTTGGATCGTTACGGACACATGACCGCAGGCGCCGGACATCTGGCGGACCAGAACAAAATCAAGGGGCTTTCGCCGGAAATCATCGACGCTCTCAGCCAATCCGGCATAGCGGATTGGATCGTCGTGGAAGCGGACGGCTCAGCTGGACGTCCGCTGAAGGCGCCTGCGCCTCACGAGCCCGTCATCCCGGCGCAGACGCGGCTCCTCATGGCCGTCATCGGACTGGCCGGGATAGGAAAGCCCCTTGATGAAAGCAATGTTTTTCGGACCAATATCTTCGCATCCCTCACAAACCTGTCGCTGCAGGAGACGATTACCGCTTCTTCCGTGGCGGCAGTCATCCTGCATGACGAGGGAATCATGAAAGGCGCGCCGGCCGGCGCCGATAAGCTTGTCTTCTTAAACAAAGCTGAGCGGGAAGAATGCCATGCAGCCGGAGAGGAAGTCGCTTCGCTGCTTCTTGAGCGTGGGGCGGATAAGCTCAGCGGCGTTGTCATTGGGTCCGCCTCGCAGCCCCCCGATTGCTGGCAGCGGCTTGACGGAAAAGAATGCCGGGATAGAGGACAAGAGAGCAGAAAGCCGGAATCTTGCTGCGCGGAAAGCTCGGAGACGCTCGAACATACAAGGAACACGCAATGAGTGAGATCGCAGGCATCATACTCGCCGCGGGAATGTCCTCTCGAATGAAGGGGACGAACAAGCTCCTCGTCGAGCTCAATGGAAAACCGCTGCTTCAGCATGCTGTGGATAACGCTCTGGGGTCGTCTCTCGGCGAGATCGTCGTCGTTCTCGGAAACGGGTATGAGCACATCGTTGAAGTCATTGATTTCAAAGGCTCTACGGTTGTTTTCAATCCGGATTTCGCCAGCGGGCAAAGCGCTTCTCTCAAATCTGGAATTGCAGCAGTAGGGGCCGCCTGCGAGGCAGTTCTCTTCATGCTGGGCGATCAACCACTGGTCGATCCCCGAATCATCGACGCCATAGTTGAAAGATTCGAAGAAGCTCAGGCGCCGATCGTAGCCCCGGTTTTTTGCGGCAGGCTGGGTAATCCCGTCCTCTTTGGGCGGTCCCTCTTTCAACGCATACTTGCGATCGAGGGAGATACCGGCGCTCGAGCTCTCCTCAAGACGCACAATGAATCCATTTCGAAGGTGGAAGTCGGGCACAACGGCATTCATCTGGATGTGGATACATGGGAGGACTATGCGGATCTGCCAAGAAATGTCGTAAGCGAGTATGGAAATATGGGAAGAATCCATCACTACGGCTGTAATCCCGAATTCCCAAGTTCCCATTAACATTATGGAAGGTGAAACATGAGCCAAATCGGAGTCTGTATCAAAGGCGCGGGCGAGATGGCCAGCGCGGTGGCGTGGCGGCTCTTCATGGCCAATTTTCGCAATATCATCATGTTGGAGGCGCCCAGACCTCTGGCGGTAAGGCGCAGAGTATCATTTTGCGAGGCGGTTTACGACGGCAGCCAGACGGTCGAAGGGGTGCATGCGGTGAGAGTCGATGACCTCGGTTCACTCAAGAGCGTATGGAAGGCGGACAAGATTGCGGTTGCTGTCGACCCGGAGTGGAATTTCCTAAAACAGCTGAGTCCCGATGTGGTGGTGGACGCCATTCTGGCCAAGAGGAACCTGGGCAGCACTATTTCTGAAGCCCCCTTGGTCATTGCCCTTGGACCCGGCTTCGAAGCCGGGAGCGATGTGCATTATGTCATTGAGACAAACCGGGGGCACAATCTGGGCAGGATTATCGAGAATGGCTGTGCGGAGCCGAATACCGGAGTTCCTGGCAATATTAGCGGCTTCACGGCAGAACGGCTTCTGAGGGCGCCGGGGCCCGGCGTTTTTAGCTCGAAAAAAGAGATCGGAGATAGGGTTAGAAAGGGCGAGATCGTTGGCTACGTAGATGAGATAAAAGTGGAGGCCCGGATAGATGGCGTTCTGCGCGGTCTCATCCGGCCTCGCCTTCTTGTTAGAAAGAACCTCAAGATAGGCGACATAGATCCACGAGGCGAGACGGTTTCCTGCGATACCATTTCCGATAAGGCCAGGGCCATTTCAGGCTCCGTGCTGGAGGCGGTTCTCAGAGGAGCGCCCAATCCACGGATGCACCCATACGACCTCGCATTGTCTCCATACAGCCTGTTGACGAATCAGCGCTTCACAGTTTAACCGTCTTGAACGGGCATTCCTCACAGGTGAGACTGTAAAGCAGTCCAATCCCCCATCTTCCCTTCCAAGCATGCGCGGCTGTTTTGTTCGAGTTATGGCGAACAAAGCAGCCGCGCATGTGGCGTGCCCTCCGAAAGAAGCAACTTTACACTGTCAAGGAGCGCTTCCCTTAGAACGCGCTGCCCAGATAGAAGACATCTGATTTAGCTATGACATCGATATGATTGCTGGAACGGCGCTCTTTTCAGGTATTGGAGAGACTTATCCTCCCCCTGAGAGTCAGACCTCGGTTGGCGATAGATGGCGAAAACCGGCTTTGAAGGCGAATTTCCGAAAAGAAGGCAATTGAAAGTGTAAAGTTGTAAAGTCGGCGGAAAGAGGCTCGCTTACAACCTGTAAAGGAAAGCCTTCCTCGGAGGATAGCACCGGCGGCGGATCGATTTGTTCCTTATAATCCCCTCGGCGCATCCAGGATATCGGCAGCAATCTCATTACAGGCCAAGGGCTTGTAATCTAAGTATAAATATTCATGGTCAGCTCCATCGGAGTCCTTTTCTTCTCTCCAACCGGGCAGTGGTACGCCTTTTGCTCAAACTAAGCGCAGATCAGGCCGGAGTCCAACTGCAGAAAATTCCGGCTTTCCTCTTCACCCAGGAAAAGGGGAAAAGGCGTGATCTGCCGCAATAAGAAGGGGTGGAGGACATCCCGTTTGTAGATTCGGTCGAAGCTTATTGTTATCACATCGAAAAGGAGTCCCAAGATGCTGGATCTTAAGGTTGTCAATGGAAATGTCTTCTTTCCCGGAGCCGGCTTTTTCTCAACCGAAGTGGGTGTAAAGGACGGGAAAATCGTCATGCTGGGAGACCAATTGCCCGAAGCCGCCCGAACCATCGATGCAGCCGGAAACCCTGTTATGCCGGGCGGTATCGATCCACACATCCATCTTGGCATCTTCAACGACTTCGCACTCGAATGTGAGAGCGAGACGAGAGCCGCGCTGGCCGGCGGCATCACTACGGTTGGAGTCTTCATGGGAGGCGGCGAATCCTACCTTCCTCAGCTCGGCTCACTCATTGAAATTGTAGAGAAGAAATCTTCTGTGGACCTTTTCTTCCACCTGAGCATATTCACTGAAGCGCAGATGGCCGAGATGGAGCAATACTACAAAGCCTTCGGCGTTACTTCCTTCAAGTTCTATATGGCCGGCGTCCGCGGTGTATTCCCTGGCGTTACGGACGGCTTTATTTATGAAGGATTCAAGAAAGTAGCCTCCATGGGCGATCGGGCAACGGCCTGCGTTCACTGTGAAGATCAGTCCCTGCTGGATGTCGCTTTTGACCAAGTCTGTCGTGAGACTCCCGATGGGACCTTGTGCGACTGGGCCAATGCGCATCCGAACATGGCAGAGGAAGAGGCGATCATGCGCGCTTACTACCTCGCCCAAAAGGCCGGCAACAGGCTCTACATCGTGCATATCTCCACAAAAGACGGCGCAGATCGTTTCGCCAGGCTCTGTAAAGACGGCGATTGCAGGGCGTTTGGCGAAACCACTTCTGCGTATCTTTCCGTTGACAAAAACGATCAGATCGGACTCATGGGAAAAATGCTTCCGCCCTTGCGAGCCGGCTCCGATGTGGACGGCCTCTGGGACCGGGTCAGGGACAACACGATTCACTCCTTCGGCACAGACAACGTAAGCATGAATAAGGAGATCAAACAGTCGGAAAAAGGAATGCTCGGGGCCATGCCCGGCTATCCCATTCTCCAGACGCACCTTCCTGCCATCCTTACGGAGGGATACCATAAACGCGGCGTCTCGCTCGAAACCATACTCACCAACGCCACGGCGAATCCGGCAAAGATATTTGGGCTTTACCCGAAGAAAGGCGCCATTGCAGTAGGGAGCGACGCCGACATCGTCGTCATGGACCTCAACAAGGAAAAGACGGTAAAGAGCGATGAGCTTTATTCCTACGGTGATTTTTCTCTTTATGAGGGAAAAGTCCTCAAGGGATGGCCCTCTGTTGTTGTCAAAGGAGGACGGGTCGCCTATGAAAACGAGAAAATCACCATAGAGCCCGGAGCGGGATCCTATCTGCGGCGGACTCTGTAAAGAGACGGTTACAGGGGGCTGGCAGAGCGAAAAATGCAGCAATAGTGAACGGAAACTGGAGAGAAGATGTACGAAATACGATTTCACGGCCGCGGAGGGCAGGGCGCAGTGCTGGCGTCGAAGATCCTGGCCAAGGCATTGGTGGAAGAGGGCAAATTCGTGATGGCGATTCCCTCCTTCGGTTTCGAGAGGAGGGGGGCGCCGGTCGCAGCCTTTCTCAGATTCAACGACAAGGAAATGAGGCAGCTTACCAATATCTACCATCCCGATTGCATCATCTGCCTCGACCCGACTCTTCCCCGGTCGGTCGATATCTTCTCCGGGATGAAAGAAGACGGCATATGGGTACAGGCTACAAAGAAGCCGCTCGATGAGCTCCAGAGGCCGGCGAATGTTTCGAAAGTGGGGCTTTGCGATGCGTTCGGGATTGCCATGGACATCATGGGGCGCCCCATCACGAACTCGATCATGCTGGCTGCTTTCGCCAAGACTACAGGGATCGTGTCGCTCGAATCGCTCAACTACGGCATGGCCTCTGTGGCTTTTCGGGATGCGGCTCTGGAGAAGAATTTGGAAGCGGCTCAAAGAGCTTACAACGAAACGAAAATCTATGAGACGGGTAGAAAGGAGACGCGATGAAATTACAGGCGCGCAAGCCTTTTGACCTGGCGAGCATTCCCAATGATTTGTGTCCCATCTCCACGGTGTACAGCGACCTCAAGACGGGCGACTGGCGAGCCGAGCGGCCGGTGGTGGATCGCGAGAGGTGCGTCAAGTGCGCGACCTGCTGGGTCTTCTGTCCAACGCAGTGCATCACGGAGAAGCCCACCTGGTTCGAAGCGAACCTGGTGATTTGTAAGGGTTGTGGGATCTGCGCCCGTGAGTGCCCGCACAATGCAATCAACATGGTAGAAGAGACAGAGGATTAGTCGATGCCAAAGCCCATTGTTTGCGATGGAAACGAAGCGGCGGCCTGGGGCGTGGCCCGATCCCGCCCTGATATGGTGGCGGTCTACCCGATCACTCCACAGTCCTCGCTGGCTGAATATATTTCACAGTTTGTCGCCGACGGAACCATCAACGCCGATCTCATGGACGTAGAAGGAGAGCATAGCGTCCTTTCCGTTCTCCAGGGCGCCTGCCTTGCCGGAGCCCGGACCTTCACCGCCACCTGCGGTCAGGGCCTTGCCTTCATGTTCGAGCCCTATTTCCGCACTCCTCCGCTCAGGCTGCCCATCGTCATGTCGATCGTGACGAGGGACGGAATCACCCCGCAGTGCGTATGGGGCGGGCAGCAGGACGCGATGACCGTGCGCGAAGTCGGATGGATCCAGATGTACTGCGAAAATGTCCAGGAAGTTCTGGACACGGTCATCATGGCCTACAAGATCGCTGAGAACAAGGGAGTCATGCTGCCCGTAAATGTTTGCCATGACGGAAATTATCTCTCTTACGGCGTGACAAAGGCGGAAGTTCCGGACCAGGAGGATGTGGATTCGTTCCTGGGCGAAAAGAATACGAACTGGCACGCAGCCCTCGATCCCGATCGGCCCATGGGCATCGATCCTCTCACGGGCGGCGCCGGGGGACCCGGTCCTGCTATGTTCGTGCGGTACCGAAAGGGGCTCTGCAATGGGATGCAGAATGCTCTCCAAGTGATCCCGGAGGTTCACCGGGAGTGGGGAGAGCGGTTCGGCCGCTCTTATGCTCCGCTTGTGGAAGAGTACAGGCTCGACGGCGCCGACTTCGCGGTGGTGACCCTGGGGAGCATGACCGGAGCTGCGAAGGATGCAGTGGACGAAGCGCGAAAAGCGGGCAAGAAGGTGGGGCTCATCAAGATCAAAACTTTCCGACCGTTTCCCCTCGATGCCATGCTTACTGCGGTTTCCAAAGTGAAGGCCATCGGAGTGGTGGACCGGTCCGTAAGCTTCGGGTGGAACACGGGGCCCGTCTACCAAGAGGCGCTCTCGACGCTCTATCGGATGAATGCGCGAATCCCCGCCGTCAGCTTCATCGGAGGACTCGCCGGATCGGACCTTACCGTCGATCATTTCGGCAGAGTCATCGAGATAACCGGCAATGCCCTTAAGAAAGAGCCTTCCGGCGAGACCATCTGGTTGAACGAAAACGATTAGAACCTATTGAGGGAACGATCATGTCCCAGACAAAATATCTCATTGTCGGAAGCAGCCACGCGGGTCTTTCAGCCGTGGAAGCGATTCGCCTGTACGATCAGGAAGGCTCCGTCACTTTGGTTTCCGGCGAAAAAGCCTATCCCTATTCCCCAACGATTCTTCCTTACCTGGTCTCCGGAATGGTTCAAGACGATCGCATATTTCTCCGGGATCAGGCCTATTTCGACAAGCGCGGGATACGGTTCATAAACGATTCGATCATGACCGCCATAGATCCCGCAAAGAAGAGCGTCGCTTTGGAGTCAGGCCAAAACATAGGCTACGAAAAGCTTCTTATTGCAACAGGCGCCGCGCCGGACACTCCTCCCATCCCAGGGCTCAAAGAGTGTCGGCACTTCAAGCTCAGAACGTTCAATGACGCCATCGAAATCAGGAAGGCGCTCTCGAAAGGAAGCTCCGCCATTGTGCTCGGGGGCGGCCTTATCGGCATGCATGCGGCCGAGAACATGGCTCATGCCGGATTGAAGGTGACTGTGGTGGAAATGCTTCCGCAGGTCCTTCCGGCCTATTTCGATCCCTTGGCGGCGGGTCTTATCCAGAAGGCGTTTACAGATCAAGGGGTCAAGATCCTCACGGGAAGTCCCGTAACCCACGTGACTTCGGCGAACGGGGCGTGCGCCGTATCGCTTCAAAACGGACTGGATCTTTCCGCGCACATCCTGCTCGTAGCAACCGGAGCTCGCCCAAGGATCTCTTTCCTGGAGAAATCTCCTGTGAAGTATGATGCCGGAATTCTTGTGAATGAAAGGATGCGGACGAACGTGGACAATATCTGGGCTGCAGGCGATGTGGCGCAGGCAAGGAGCTTCCTAGGCCCGGAGAAGATCCTGAACGGCATACTGCCCGATGCGGTTGAACAGGGTCGAATCGCCGGCATGGATATGGCCGGAGATCCCGCCCTCAAGGCATATGCAGGCGGGATGCCCATGAATACGTACAGCTTCTTTGGAAATCGCGCTTTCTCGGTTGGCTCCAGCCTGATCGATGAATCCGAAGGAGGAGTAGACGTGGACAGGCTCTATTCACCCGCGGGCCTGAAGTATCAGAAGCTTGTCTTTAAAGAGGACAGGCTGATCGGGGCATCGGCTATCAATGCGGCGCTCGATCCCGGCGTCGTCTGCCGGATGATCCAGGAGAAGGTTGAGCTTGGCGAGGCGAAAAGGATGTTTGCAGGTTCTCCGCTCGAATCGGGACGGACAATCATGTCCAGACTCTGGCGCTAATCGAGGCGGCCCTCCGGGGGCCTCGGCTATAAGGAGATGCTGTTTTGGGGAAAAGTTACCATACCATTACGTTCCATTCCGAAAGATGCGACGGCTGCGGCGATTGTGTCAAGGCCTGCTCCCTGGCGAAGAGCGGGACCGATGATCCCGCGCACTCGCGCATACAAGCGCCGAAGGACTCCTATGAGTCCACGTACGGCCTCGCTTTGTGCCGACAGTGCGGCGATCCGCGGTGCGTTATGAATTGTCCGGCCGGGGCTCTGAGCAAAGACGAGGATACCGGCGTCGTACAATGGGACGAAACCAGGTGCGTTGGCTGTCAGCTTTGTACGCTGGCTTGCGCCTATGCCGGCATTACCTACAATCCAGCGACCAATCAGGTCATGAAATGCGACATGTGCGGCGGCGACCCGCTCTGCGTCAAAAGTTGCAAGACCCAAGCCTTGGAGCTCAAGGTCGGAGCGGATATCTTCAATGCCTGGGGAGATTATGAAGACCTCTTTGTCCCCGGTCTTTCCTCATGCCTCGGGTGCAATTCGGAGCTCGTCATCCGGCATACTTTGAGGCGGTTGGGGTCGAACACGGTCGTGGCCATACCACCCGGCTGCGTGGCCGGAGTCGGAGCAGTCGGAGTGAACGGCATTACCGCCACAAAAACCCCGTCTTTCCATCCGCTCCTCACGAACACCGCCTCCATGCTTGCTGGAATTCGTCGTTATTACAACCGGATCGGCCGGGACGTGACCATGCTGGCCTTTGCGGGAGACGGCGGAACGGCCGATGTAGGGTTTCAGTCCCTCTCCGGCGCGGCTGAGCGCGGAGAGCAGATGATCTACATCTGCGTGGATAACGAAGGCTACATGAACACGGGCGTTCAACGCTCATCGACTACCCCTTACGGCGCCTGGACTTCGACGACGCCCGTGGGGTCCGTCCTGAGAGGGAAGACAAGAGACGCCAAACCGCTCCCGGTTATCATGATGATGCACAACTGCGAGTATGTGGCCACGGCTTCCACCGCGTTCATGGACGATTATTACCAGAAGCTCGAAAAGGCTATTGTGGCGGCCAAAAGGGGCATGGCCTACATCCATGTCTTCTCGCCCTGTCCGACTGGGTGGCGCTTTTCACCATCCCAGTTGATCGAAGTGGGGCGAAAGGCTGTCGAATGCAATCTGGTCCCACTGTGGGAATACGATCCGGACGAAGACGGCCTTCGGTTCACCCACCCGGTGGATAATCCCCGCCCGGTCAAGGAGTACCTCCGACTGATCGGTAAATACCGTCATTTGGACAGTGAGCAGATCGATCACATTCAGAAGACGGCCGAGACGAGAGTGCAAATGCTGGAGCATTTTTCAGAAGAAAGAGTCTAGCGCGTCTTAAGCGCCTAGAGTTATAGCGCCTCCCCTATTCATGCGGACCGGCAAGGGCGCCGCCACCTTTGGAGCTGGCAATTTCACTCCGCTCACAAAGATGGCCGGCGTCCCTGACCGAAAATTCAAATCCAGCGATACTTCAAGTTGAGCCTTCAGAAAAGCTGACATTCAAAGCGCGTTGCACTCTCTTTTTAGAGATGGCCGGAGTGGGCGGCGAATAACGCTCCACTCCTTGAAACTTGTAGCGAATTTAAAACTGGAGAAAGTTATATGAAGAGTCAGCCGGTCCAGAATTCAATGAAACCCGGAAAGTGGGTTCCATCCACATGCAAGATGTGCCTTCATTCCTGTAACATATTGGTCCACGTTACCGAGCAGGGCGTCGTGAACAAGGTTGAAGGGAATCCCACCAGTGTCAGCAACAATGGACGCCTGTGTCCCAAAGGGAACTGCTCTTTGATGCGTCTCTACGATCCTCAGAGGATCAAGACGCCTCTCAAACGCACCAATCCCAAAAAAGGACCCAAGGAAAACCCGAGATGGAAGCCGATCAGCTGGGATGAGGCTTTCGATATTGTCGCAAAAGAGCTCAAAAAGACTCTGGATGATGATCCCCGCAAACTGCTTCCGGCCATAAACGATTTCCAAAAGCTTTATCTTTGGGCCTGGCCTGCCGCCTTCGGAGGAAACGCCAATTATTTCACGGTGGTCGGAACCTACTGCGGCGGCGGGTATCACCCCATGAACGGCATGATTCACTCGAGCTTTGCCGCAGCAAACGACCCCGATTACTGCAATTATTGGATGAACGTAGGGGGAGGCGACGGCTTTTCTTCCCATCTTCATGTGACCTCGGCCGCCAATTATATGGCCAAGGCCAGAGTCGAGCGCGGAATGCGGGTGGTGATCGTCGAGCCGAGGCTTTCCATCGGCGCGGCAAAGGCGGATGAATGGATTCCGATCCGCCCCGCCACCGACCGGCAGTTTGCTCTCGGTCTGTGCCATGTGCTCATGAAAGAAAAGCTCTACGACGAGGAGTTCCTCAAAAAAGACACCAACGCCGTTTACCTTGTCGGCCTGAGCGGCTACTTTGTTCGGAGCAAAGCGAACAATAAATGCATGGTCTGGGATACTGTAGACCAGAAGGCCAAAGAGTGGGATGACCCCTCCATCAAGGATTTTGCTCTGGAAGGCAATTTTGAGGTGGAAGGCGTGAAGGCGCGTCCTGCTTTTCAGGTATTCAAGGATAAGCTTGCCGACTGCACGCCTCAAAATATTTCGGAGATCACAACAGTTCCCGCCGAGACTATCGAGCGCATCGCGCGGGAGTTTTATGCCGCCGCTCAGATAGGGTCCACCATCAAGATCGAAGAGCGATCGCTCCCTTTAAGACCTTCTGCTTTCAACTACTACCGCGGCGCTCAGGGACATAAATACGGCAGCATGGCGAACCACGCCTATAAGCTGGTCAATTTCCTTTTGGGAAATATCGATGCTCCCGGAGGACATGTGGGCGTCACCCTCGACGATCAGCAGGTGGATAACGGGCATGTCTTCCCGGGCAGTGACGGCATGATCAAACCGATGCCCCATCAGCTCCACCCCGAAATCCCCTTCGCCTACCCTCCCAATACCACGCATCTCATGGACTATTTCCCCCTTGGAGTGGATCCGGGGCATCTGAATAACGTAACTTTCTTTGAGCCCGAGCGCTTCGGCTACAACTTCTCTCCGGATACTATGCTCATAGCCCATTCCAACCCGCTCTGGAACATGAACGGCGATCAGGAGCGTTACTTCGAGATGATGAAGAAAATGCGGTTCATTGTTGCAATCGACATCGTGCTCAATGAATCGACGGTTTGGGCCGATATCGTCCTTCCGGCCGACGATACGCTCGAGGGTTGGAATATGACCATGATCGAGCCGCCCAACACCGAAGGGCAGTGCCTGCGTCAGCCCGTAGTCCCTCGTCTTTACGACACCAAGAGCGAAGAGGAAATCTTCTGGGAGATCTCCGAGAGGATCGGCATCCTGGATACCTGGAATCAGATAGTCAACTTCGCCTGTGGATTCCATCAGAAACCGGAGCTCATGCTCGAGCCCGGCAAGAAGTACACTGATAAGGATATTGCAGAGAGAAAAGGGCTTCTCTGGAACGGCAAACCGCTCGAATGGTACATGGAGCACGGCCATTCGGTCACAAAGCGTAGGCCTGACAAGTGGTATCGAACCTGGGAGGGAATGAGGCTCCATTTCTATCTCGAGTATATCCTGGAACAGCGCGACGGCCTCAAAGAGAAGATGGAAGCCGCCAACGTTCCTTTCCGGAACGAATGGTGGTGGGACGACTATCAGGCGTTGCCGGATGCGCGGCTCGATCCCGTGCATGAGGAGCCCAAAGAGTATGATCTGTACGCTATCACGTTCAAAGATGTGCAGATAAACTTCAGTGAAAACCTGAGCATCCCATGGATATCCGACATCGTCTACAAAGATCCCGTGCATATGGGAATCCTCATCAATCCTCAGGCTGCGGCGGTTCGAGGCATACAGGACGGCGACGTCATCGAGATTGCTTCCGCCTACGGAAAAATCCTCGGCCTGGCCAAGGTGACGCAGGGAGTCCATCCGGAAACGGTGGCGATTTCAAACGCTCTGACTCGCTGGGTGGACTATCACGCAGTGATAAAGCCTGGTGGGGGTAACTTCAACCGGCTTCTTCCGGCCGATTTGAAAAATACCGACGCGTGCAGCGGCCAGATGGAGACGGTCGCCAAAGTGAAGGTGACCAAGCTTCGCTCCAGGCCTGAGAACGCCGAGCAGTATCTTAAGAGCCATTTCTACGCAAACTAGGGAGGATAATGATATGCCACGATGGGGTATGGTTTTCGATCTCAAAAGATGTATCGGGTGCAATGCCTGTACGGTTGCGTGCAAACAGGAAAACACCACACCCGACGGAGTGCTTTGGACCAAGACGGTAAGTGAGGAAATCGGAGTCTATCCAAACGTTACACGCGTCTATATTCCGCTTACCTGCAATCAGTGCGAAGATGCGCCATGCGAGAGAGTCTGTCCGACAAAAGCTACTTACACCCGGTCGGACGGCATTGTCATGGTCGACGAAAACAAGTGCATCGGTTGCGGCGCCTGCGCTACGGCCTGTCCGTACAAAAACCGGTACAAACTTCACCAGGAAGCTTTCGATCGTGGGCTGCACAAAAACGGCATTCTGACGCCGTTCGAAAAGCAGGGCTACGGCCGATTCGTTGTCGGAACCGCCGTGAAGTGCACCTTCTGTCATGAACGCGTCGAAGCTGGGAACGAACCCGCTTGTGTCGCCACCTGCCCGACCGAGGCGAGAATTTTCGGCGACCTCGATGATCCAAAGAGCAAATTGAGGAGAATCATCCAGGCCCGCAAAGGGTATCAACCTCTTGCGCAGCACAATACGAAGCCGAAAGTTTTTTACGTGGAATGATTCGAACTTCAAAGTCTATGAAGGGTGAAAACCATGAATTCAAAAGTATATCAAATGGTTGGCGATGAGTTTGAGCTGGGCTACCGGCATCAGGAGTATTGGGGTTGGACGATCGCTCTTGCTTTCTTCTTTGGAGAGGTTGGCGCAGGCTTCTTCTTTATCTCGGCCTTTTTCAATTTCAATCTTGGCATGATTGCCGGATGGCTCATGGTTTCGGTCTGTAAGCCCGCCGCATTGTTCATGCATCTTGGGCAGCCTTTCCGCGCCTGGCGAGCCATCATGGGGATCAAAAGCTCCTGGATCAGCAGAGGGCTTGCCTCCAGCATTATTTACACCGGCTTTGGAGCGATCCACATCCTGAACCAGTATCAGAATTTCCTGCCCGAGTCGCTTGCAACGCCGGTCTTTGCCATTGCCATGCTGGGCTGCATCGGCGTCATGATCTATCTTGGCTTCGTACTTTCCTACTCTCCCTCGATTCCTCTCTGGGACTCTGGCCTGATGCCTATCATCAGTCTTACCTACGGCCTGCTCGGCGGGGTAACGCTCGTGCTGCTTTTCGGATATCCTACCTTTTTGGCCCAAAGCCCTGAGACAATCAAGCTCCTCAAAGCTTTAGAGCTCGGGCTCGTACTCTTCTGCGCCGTTATTCTCGCCAGTTTCCTCCATGGCGCAGCCTATGGCAGCGACGCCGGAATGAAATCGGTCTTGCTCCTTCTCAAGGAAGACTTCGCCAAGTACTTCATTTCGTCGGTAATCGTTATCGGGATTGTCTTTACGATCCTTCTCATTAATATGGCGCCCGTGTCTTTTGCCGCACTCCTGACCATCGCCGTCGCCGAGTTGATCGGAGATATCGGCCTCAAGATCCTCCTGTTCAAGGCCGGCGCATATCAACCGGCAGTGTCCCACGCCCGTTTTTAACAATGCGCAAGATGGCGTGCTCTAGTGGGTCGTCAACATCGTTTCTTCCGGTGAGAGCAGGCCCCCTCTCCCTTGGGAAGAGGGTCGGGGTGAGGGAAGTATTCTTTATTATAAGGATTTCTCCCACCTTTTCCTCTCCCTGAGGGAGAGGGAAAAACTGCAACCTGAATATTCGAAGTCGACAGTCCACTAGACTAACGCCACCTTTTGGGCTTCGGAGAAGAAGATGGAAGATTTCGAAACGCTACTCTCCCGCTCTGTAGAGATGCACGGGCATCTCTGCCCGGGGCAGGTTATCGGTGTGCGGATGGCGATGTTGGGATGCCGACTGATCGGTATCGAAGACCCTCGGCGAGATGTGAAGAAGCTCATTGTCTTTGTAGAGATCGACCGCTGCGCAAGCGACTCCATTGCAGTGGCGACGGGTTGTAAGCTGGGGCGGCGATCTCTCAAGTATATAGACAACGGCATCATGGCTGCGACCTTTCTCAATCTGGAAACGGCCGTGGCCTACCGGGTAGCCGCCAGGGAAGAGTCCCGTGAGCTGGCTCTCAAATACGCTCCGCACATTAAAGGCGCTCATGATCGGCAGTTGCATGCCTATAGGAAGATGTCGACCTCGGAGCTCTTCCGGATTCAGCAGGTGAAAGTCGACCTCCAGAGACTCGATCTGCCGGGCCCGACGCGACGCAAGTCGGTCTGTGCGGCCTGTGGAGAAACGGTGCGTGATGGAAAAGAGAAGATAATAAATGGCTTGGCGTATTGCAGGCCGTGTGCGGGAGACTCTTATTTCCTGTCCATAGAAAGTGAGGATATGGAGCATGGGGTCATGAGGTCTCTTGCAGTCGGGGAATCCAAATGAATATGCACTCTTCGAAAGTATAGGGGTTCCGGCGATGATGAAGAAAATTGCCTTTTCCGAAGCGGTTGGGCAGGAGTTGGCCCATGATATCACGGAAATCAGGCCTGGAGAATTCAAGGGAGCTGCGTTCCGCAAAGGACATGTCATTCAGGAATGTGACTGTGCGCATTTTCAGCGGCTTGGAAAGGAGCACTTCTACGAGCTGTCCATAGAAGAAGATGAATATCACGAAAATGACGCGGCCGAGTTGATGGCCAAGGCTCTTTGCGGCGAAGGAGTATCGTGGTTTGAGCCTCCCCATGAGGGAAAGATCGTTCTGAGAGCCCGGCACAGCGGGCTTCTCAAGATCGATGTGGAGGCTCTGGCTCGCTTCAACCTCATTCCCGAGGTCATGTGCGCGACCCGGCACAACAACGATCTTGTGCAGAAAGGAAATGTCGTAGGCGCCACGAGAGCCATCCCGCTTGTCGTGAAGAAGGATGTCGTTCACGATGCCTGCCGGGCGGCGGATAGGGGAATTCTTACTGTTCGTCCGCTCCGTCACGCCCGCGCAGGTCTGGTCATTACCGGCAACGAGGTCTACAATGGACACATAGAGGACCGTTTCGAACCCGTGCTGCGCGGGAAAGTCGCCACCCTTGGCGGAGAGGTCGTCAGCGTTGCATTTGCACCTGACGACAGGTCCAAAATCGGGGAATGTTTGAAAAATGCTCTGAAGGCCGGAGCCGACCTCATCCTCATCTCGGGCGGCATGTCCGTCGATCCCGACGATGTGACCAGGGAGGCGGTAAAAGATGCGGGCGCTCAACGCCTCATCTATGGCTCCGCAGTTCTTCCCGGGGCCATGTTCATGATGGCCTGGCTTGGAGATGTCCCGGTCCTGGGCACGCCAGCCTGCGGCCTTTTCCACCGGATCACGGCGCTCGACCTCATCCTGCCGAGAGTGCTCGCTGGCGAGATTCTCACAGAAAAGGATATCGCCCTCTTGGGACATGGGGGATTGTGCCTCAACTGTCCTGACTGCATCTATCCCCGATGCGCTTTCGGCAAAGGGGCGTAAAGAAGGAGGGGATTCTCGCACGGTCGGACAATGCGGAAAAAAGAGATATATAGAAGGGGATCAGGGACCGCCGGTCGGATAGCGCCATCTTTTGGGACAACGACCGGCGCACAGAGCCACAATTGCATCGGCAGCGCCCTACTGATCCATATATCTTGCTTCAAATCCGGAGATCCCTGGCGAAGGCGCTCCGGATTGCGCCGACAGCGAGGCGATGGTGAAAAAACTGCACGTTTCATCGAACAGAACGCCGCTCCCCATAAGTATCCCCGGAACGACAGAATTCGCGCACCCACCGCCTTGTATTGAAACAGGAAAGTCTCAACAATTCGAGCTCTAAATGCTTGAGCGCAGGATGGAATAGATAACCAAAAACTGTCTCTTCATAAAGAATCGGAATGATCCCAACTCTGCACAGGGGAAGATCGCTCAGCCGATAAGGAGGAACCATGAACATCAAAAGAATCGATCATATTTGTATTGCAGTCAAAAACCTCGACGAAGCCCGCAAGATGTGGGAGCCGCTCCTTGGAAAAGACAAGCCGGACGACGCCTACGTGGATGAGCCGGAAAAGATCCGAGTCGCCCGCTATTATGTGGGAGAGGTGGGGTTTGAGCTGATGGAGTCTACGGACCCGGATGGCGATGTAGCCAAGTTTATTGAAAAACGCGGCGAAGGAGTCATGCTCGTCAGCTTCAATGTGGACAACACCCGCGATGCGATCGATGAGCTTCAGGCCAAAGGCTATCCCTTCATCCCGGATGCAAGGGGAGAGATTGCCAGGCCTTTTCGCGACGGCGAGTTCGCCTTCGTGCACCCGAGGAAGCTCAATGGGGTTTTGACTGAAATTATCGATGATAAAGGCAGGTTAGCTTCCCGATCGAAATAAGGGATGTCGTTTGTCTATTGAGCTCGGTCAACTGGTGGCGCAACGCCTGATCCATTTGTACTGTAGAGGTGAATAAAATGAGGTACGCAGAGACAGGATACAACTTGGAAGTCGATTTGTCGGTGGGCAATATTGAGCGGGTGGAGACAGATCCCAGATTGACCGAGCTTCATCTGGGCGGCAACGGTACTGCCGCCAGGATCATATGGGATAGGGTGAGTCCTGAGACGGAGGCTTTTTCTCCAGACAATCTACTCATATTCAGCGCGGGTTTATTGGTCGGCACGCCTGTGCCGGCCTGCAACCGCACCATGGTCGATACCATTTCCCCCCAGACAAATATGTTTTCTCATTCGATTTTTGGAGGTTACTTCGGACCGGAACTGAAGCATGCCGGCTACGATAAGATCGTCATTGGCGGCAAAGCCCCAGACCTGGTCTATCTATGGATACACAACGACAGGGTGGAAATACGCGACGCCTCTCATCTGAAAGGCAAAGGCGCTCAGGAAACCGCGGCGATCATCAAAGATGAGCTGAAAGATCCAGGGATTCAGGTGGCCGCAATCGGTCTGGCCGGTGAAAACAGACTTTTCATGGCTACCATCGAACACTCGAACGCCAGCGCCTCGCGCGGGGTGGGGGCGGTTATGGGGGATAAGAGGCTCAAAGCCATCGCCGTGCGCGGCACAAAAGATTTTTTTGTCGCCAATCCGGAAGAGCTCTTCAAATTATGCCTCAAGCACAGTCAGGATATAAGCGCAAGTCCTCTCAACGGGGACCTTATGGCGATCGAGTGGAACGATGCTTTTCACCACGACAACTTCGCCTGGGGCAATGCGCGCGTGCGCAGAAAAGGCTATTGGACCCAGGAACTGGAAGACAGGTGGAAGGACTACACCCTAGAGATCCGCGACCGGCTTCAGGGCTGCTACAATTGTCCGAAGAACTGTCATCTCGTGGTCAAGCCCCCTGGACGGCAAAGATACATGCTGAAATGCTTTGGGAAAGGCACCTGGCACATGGCGGCTTTTGAAGAGCTTCCCTTCACTTTCGACATACTGGCTCTAAGTCAGGAATATGGCGTGGACAATTACGCCGCGCCGCAGACCATAGCCTTTGCCATTGAGCTCTACGAGGCCGGCATCTTAACCGACAAAGATCTGCCTGATTTTCCGGAGAAAAGCTCTGACAGATTCTACTATCTTCTTGAAAAGCTTGTCCGCCGGGAAGGCATTGGGGATGTCCTGGCCTATGGCGTCTATGCGGCGGCCCGCATTATTGGAAACGGCGCGGAAGAATACGACCACAACACAATGAAGAAATTTGAGCAGATACCACTCAAGCTGGGAAAGGTGAATTATCCCTATTATCTAATGTATTGCACCAGCGACAAGATGGCTATCAATCAAACTGAAGGGTCATATCCGCAGGACGCGATAAAAGATCTTGCGGAGAGACAGCAGTTTGTAGACGAATGGATATCCGCGCCCGAGAGATTCAAAAAATTCTTCATGGAATGGGAGCCGCGCACCAATCCATCGGTAGAAGCGTCAATCAACATTTGCGACTGGAACGAGACCATGCACTACGTTGATGACTGCACCGGTCTTTGCGCCTTTTGTTCATCTTTCAGAGGCCAGTTTGGCGGCGGCACAGCCTACCATATTTATAATATTCCAACCTTCATCAACCTTGCGACCGGGATGAATTTGAACGCCGACGACTTGTGGCAGGCGGCGAGAAGGAACCGCAACTTGGTGAGGGCCATCAATATCGGCAGAGGTTTGAGAAGGATTGACGAGAAGCCGCCTAAAGATCACTGGAAGGTCAGGGAGCCTGAAAAAGAGCAGGAGCTTCTGGACGAGTACTATAAATTCAAAGGATGGACCCATGAAGGAATTCCGTCCAAGGCTACGTTGGATAAACTAGGCCTGGATTATGTGGCTGAAGAGCTCATTAAGCGGGGAATCCTGACAGGAAGCGAGGATAATTGCTACACGGATCATTCGTGTTACTCAGAGGGGATGAAAAAAGAGGAACTGGTGGCTGTGCGTCGAGCTGAACATTTCACTCTGACTGAGTACAATATCAAGAATAAATAGTCCGGGAGGCAAAGACAGCGATGAGCGAGTTGGTCAAGAAAAAAATCAAAACAATAAAAGTCGACCTGGACAAATGCAACGGTTGTCGCTCTTGTGAGATAGCCTGCGCAGCCTATCACGCCACGCCGAAATACAGCAGTTTCAATCCAAGCCGCTCCAGGATTCGGATGGTCATAAACGAGAGAAACGATGAATGGGTTGCCGTTCGCTCCACGGATTACAGCATAGCCGAGTGCAATGGCAGACGCACCTATACGGTTAAAGGGAAAGAATACAGTTCGTGCAGTTTTTGCGGCACTATCTGTCCAGCCAGGGACCTGTTCAAGGAGCCCGACTCCGGTCTTCCTCTCAAATGTGACATGTGTGGCGACGATCCGGCGCAGATACCCCTGTGTGTTCAGATATGCAGTCGCGGCGCCTTGACCTATTCCGAAAGGGAAGAAATAGTCGAAAAAGGTTTTGAGCGGGAACAAGGGGACATGGAAGTGGGCCTGGATGCATTGGTGGATAAACATGGTTTAAAGCAGGTGCTCGAGGCTGTCGCCCGCATGGCTAAAAAGGGCTAACACATTTACTGCGCATAAAGAGAATAGAGGAAGAGTATAGAGAACCGGGAGGACGGCGAGGCTTTGGAGATCAAAGACATTGCCGAGATCATCCGC
>CAZOEL010000063.1:0-41573 GCA_964578835.1 uncultured Syntrophobacteraceae bacterium
ACTGGAATAGAGGCTAACCCGGCGTTACGATTGTTCGATCATCGCAGAACATGTTGACCCTGATCCCTGTCGTCTACAGTCTTCACAGAGACGCATAGAAATGATAATGTTCGATCTTTCCTATAGCCGGATCAATCTGAATCGAGAATTCGTGTGAAACCTCGAGAAGGTCGTTGACCATATTATGAGTACGCTCAAATCGAGGATTTGCAGATCTCACGGGTTTTCCCAGGATTTCAAGTAGGGTAACCACCTGTGAACGGCCGTTACAAAGAGGTTGAATTATATGATCGGAAAAAATGAGGCTCGGTCGGAAATGCCGCAGTCAAAGCGTCCCCGACCAATGGCCGTCCCACTGCAGCTTTGGCTGCCCTACATCCTCGCAACGATCATGGCCGCGGCGACTTTTTTCATTCGAATGTCGCTAAGCGAATGGATCGGCAGCGACCGTCCCGCCCTCATCCTGTGCCAAATTCCCATCGTAATCAGCGCCTATCTTTGGGGCATGGGTCCTGCGCTCCTATCCACAGCCCTGATCGGCATTGGGGTGGTTTATTTTGTGTTGCCACCCGCATTCTCTTTCCACGTGGCAAGGTCAGTTGATTTAACGTCATGGACTGCCATGGTTGCGTGCGGCTGCTTCATCAGCATAATGAGCGGAATGTTGCATCGATCCCGGCAGCAGGCGGAGGTAAACGAGAGACTGCAGGCGACAACGATTGCGAGTATTGGGGAGGGATTAATCACTACAGACTCCAACGGGCGGATTTCTTTCCTCAACATGGAGGCGGAGAGCCTGACCGGATGGGACTCCCGAGAAGCAGTCGGAGCTCCACTTAACGAAGTATTTCGCATCATCGACAAAGAGAGCCGCACGCTCCTCGAGACGGAGGCGATAGACGCCCTTTGCAAGGGGATATCGCAGAAATCCGTCAACCGTCATCTCCTCCTGAGCCGAGACGGACGAGAGATCCCCATCGACTACTGCCTATCCCCGATTAGGCTGTCCAAAGGCGTGGTAAGCGGCGCCGTGCTGGTTTTCAGCGATCGTTCCGCGCAAAATGCGGCGGAACAGGCTTTGCGGGATAGCGAGCAAAAATACCGGGATCTCTTTCTCAATATGAGCCAAGGCGCATTCTACCATGATGCCGGCGGTCGGATCATAGACGCCAATCCTGCTGCTCTCGAGATCTTTGGCTTGCAGATGGAAGAGCTCCTGGGCAAAACGTCCCGGGATGCTTATTGGAATGTCATTCGTGAGGACGGCTCTCCTCTCCCCACAGAGGCGCATCCCTCCATGCTTGCGCTGAAGACCGGGGAAGTCGTGAGGGATGAGGTTGCAGGGGTTTTCAACGCACGAGAGAATAAATATGTTTGGCTGCTCATCAACGCCATCCCTCAATTCCACCATGGAGACCCAGTAGCCCGCCAGGTCTTTGTCATTTTGCACGACATCACCGAGCGCAAACAAGCTGAAGAGCGAATACGCCATCAGGAGCTAATATTAAGGGAAGCCGCGGAGACCGCCCACGTTGGAGGTTGGGATTTTGATCCGGTGACCCTTGAGGGGAGCTGGACCGAGGAAACCGCCCGGATCCACGATCTTCCCCCCGGAGGCGCTCTCACAGCTACAATGGGTCTGAAGTTCTTTGAGGGAGAATCCCGCACCCGAATCGAGGCCGCCGTCAAAGACGCCATAGAGCTCGGCAAGTCATACGATCTCGAGTTGAAATTGATTTCCGCCAAAGGAGCGCACAAGTGGGTGCGGTCCATCTGCCATCCCATAATCCGGGATAACCGCGTCGTAAGAGTGCGCGGCTCGCTTCAAGACATTACAGAGCGCAAGCAAGCCCAGGAAGAGCTAAAAGAGTCCCGACAACAATTGGCCAATATCATCGACTTTCTCCCCGACGCTACGGTTGTCATCGACCGAGAGGGCAAAGTCATAGCATGGAATCGCTCCATGGAGCTCATGACTGGAATTGAGGCGAAGGATATGCTCGGGAAGGGGGACTATGAGTACGCAATCCCGTTCTACGGAGAGCGCAGGCCTATTCTTGCCGACATAGCCCTTGAGCGGCAAGAAGCGATCGAAGCCGAGTACGCCAAACTGGAAAGAAAGGAAGGCATTCTCATAGGCGAAGCCTACATGCCTGCGATCGGGAACGGCAAGGCCTATTTTTCTGCAACCGCTAGCGTTCTACGCGACTCAAAGGGAGATATTGTCGGAGCCATTGAATCCATACGCGACTTAACCGAGCAGAAACGTAGCGAGGCCGAAAGGGAAAGACTGGAGGCGCAGCTTCTCCATGCTCAGAAGCTGGAGTCCGTAGGGAAATTGGCCGGCGGCGTAGCTCATGACTTCAACAACATGCTCGGGGTGATTCTCGGACACTGCGAAATGGCCATGGAGCAGATAGACCCCGGGGAAGTTCTTTACCAGGACATGCGGGAAATCCAAAAAGCAGCTTCTCGTTCCGCTGACCTCACCCGCCAACTCCTCGCCTTTGCTCGCAAGCAAACCGCAAGCCCCAAGGTGCTGGATCTTAACGAGACCATATCGAGCATGCTCAAGATGCTCCGGCGCCTCATCGGAGAAGATATCAACCTGGTCTGGAGTCCGGGCGACAATCTGTGGGAGGTAAAGGTAGACCCATCTCAAGTAGACCAGATCCTCGCCAACCTTGCAATCAACGCCAGGGACGCCCTCTCTGGAACGGGCGCCATCACCCTCAGGACTGAGAATGTCGTAGCAGGCGCCTCTGATTTCGTCGATCAGTTAGATGTTCCTTCGGGAGATTTCGTTCTTCTTACAGTAAGCGATACCGGCGAAGGCATGGATGATGAAACCCTGCAGCATATCTTCGAGCCATTCTTCACCACCAAAGAGGTTGGGAGGGGAACGGGGCTGGGGCTCGCTACAGTATATGGCATCGTCAAACAGAACGGCGGGTTCGTCTGCGCGAAAAGCAAAAAGGGAGAGGGCGCAACTTTCAGTATTTACCTGCCCCGCTTCAAACCCCAGATCGCTGGGACCGCAGTCGACCATGCGCCATCCATGCCTAAAGGCGGAAAGGAAAACATCCTCCTGGTCGAAGATGACGAATCGATACTGGCGCTCACCGGGAAGATGCTCGTAAGTCTTGGATACTCAGTGCTGACGGCGCAAAGTCCGAAGGAGGCCATCCGCCTTCTGGAAAGCTCCCCGCAAGACATCGACCTGCTGATTACTGACGTGATCATGCCCGAGATGAACGGCAGAGAGCTTTGGGAACGGATAAGCGCCGTTAAGATGGGCCTCAGATGCCTCTATATGTCCGGCTACACTGCAGACATGATTGCCAGGCAGGGGCTTTTGGAAGAAGGCGTTCAGCTCATAAGCAAACCTTTTACAAGGACTGATCTTGCAGCGAAGGTCAGACAAGCGATGGAAGAAAGTCCCTTCAAGGGCGGTCCTCCATCTTGCGATTAGAGTGATTGACAGATCACGACTATAACAAAAAGGAGAAATCATTATGCCAGGTCTCAAAGGAAGCAGAACGGAACAGAACCTATTGAAATCTTTTGCGGGCGAGAGTCAGGCGCGCAACCGCTACACTTACTTTGCGGGCGTTGCAAGAAAAGAGGGATACGTGCAAATAGCAGATATCTTTGAGGAGACCTCCAATCAGGAAAAAGAGCACGCAAAACGCTTTTTCAAGTTCCTGGAAGGCGGCGATCTGGAGGTCTCAGCTACTTTTCCGAGCGGGAAAATCGGCACGACAGCCGAAAATCTGCTGGCTGCCGCTACGGGCGAGCACGAGGAGCACACCGACCTCTATCCCGCCTTTGCCGCCATTGCCAAGGAAGAAGGATTTGATGAAATCGCCGCCGTCTGGGGCTTCATATCGGTAGCCGAGAAACAGCATGAAAAGCGCTACCGCGATATGTTGGCCAACATAGAAAACGGAAGGGTTTTCAAGCGCGAAAAAGAGGTGGTCTGGCGCTGCCGTAACTGCGGTTATCTGCATTCGCATGCGGAAGCGCCTGAGACATGTCCAGCCTGCGTCCATCCGCAGGCACACTTCGAGCTCCTGGGAGAAAACTGGTAAGAAGGCCGACGGAAAGGAGCGCTTTCAGGTTCTGTTATCCGGGAAGCGCTCCTTCTTTTTCCAACGGCTGGAAACCCGGTCATAGCCAAAAGAAAGATGAGCCATCTAGCTTCTGTTAAACCCCAAGCATACGGTAAACGCTCCTAAAATGAGCACGTAGCGATATCTGCAAAACGAGCACCTGTAGTATTTAGTCCCCGGCAAGAGATGCATCCACGTCTTTTTACCGAGCGTTTTAACCTCCCTTCCACAACGAGGGCAAAGGCCCCCCTTCACACCAGCATTATTCTTCACAACCCCCCCACTCTCACTGGTATTCAGGTATTCCGGCGTTCTGGCATTTACGTTTTAACGTTGACCCGGATTTTTATATTAGAAATCCAGGAATGTCTATCGTTTTGTTATGATAAACGAGAAAAAGCAGAGGATCACATCACCTCAGACGCCCCGTTCATTCATAGGCCAGGCTCCTACCGGATCAGCAGAGCGCACCACATGCATTCCCGCTTCGGCAAAACGTCTAAAAGCCGCGTCGGCGGCCTCCGTGTAGTCCACGACTCCCGGAATGACAACCGGTGAAGTGCAATCTTCCAATAGATAGACTCTACCGGCAAGCGAAGCTTTATCGAAATCTGCAAGAAGATCCGCAATAGTCCAGGCTACGCAGTGACTCTTGGCCTGGCCGGCTATGATTACGGCGTCAAATCCCAGAAGCTCCTCAACAAGACCCGCATCTTTCTGCGCAAGAATCTCGCCCTGTGGTCCCTCCATCACTTCAGGCCCCAGCACCGAATAATGCTCCGTAAGAGGATTGCCGCCTTTGATCCGAAAGTCAGGCCGACTATAGCGGGCTATGGAATGAAAGAATATGGCCTCTTCCACCGAAGAAGCCAGCGCATGCCCGATTCCACCCAACATCGCATGGTAAGGCCAAATAGTGAGGTCATACTTGCCGCTCCGCTCCAGGGCGCGGGTGTAATGGAGCAGATAACGCCGCCCATACTCGGGATCGATCCCGAGGTGCTCCAGAACCCGAGGGTTCGGCTTCCAGCGACCCTGCTCGACATCTTCAACGGTAATGAGAGAAAACGGAGATGGGTGCTCGCCTCGATCGTTCACCAGATAGGTCGAATGAAAGATCTGCATCGCCTGATGAGTATCCATCGTGGAAATGATCCGGGTAATGGAGCCAAGATTGCGATAGATGAATTCGCAAAGTCGACGGTTATCATCCACCGCCCCCGTTCCCGAGCGTCCCGCCACGTACAGCTCGAATCCGGGAATACAGAATGTATTCTGAATATCCACGAGCAGCAATCCGATTCGATGCTTGCCCGAGGACGCGGGAGCTATCCCGAACCGGTTCCTCCATACGATGGCGTCGGAAGCCCTCTGCTCGTACGGAACGCGCCAAACCTGCTCCACCTTCTCCGGCTCAAAATGGTCCGGAATCGGCAATTCCTCAAGTTTATCATTCATCCCTTCCATCTCGCTCTTTCCCCAATTCTCTCCTCTCAACTTCGTCGACAGCCTTGCTTTGAGCCGCCTCAAGGGCCGGGCTGAGACGCACTGGATACTCGTCGGGATCTTGCAGGGATTTTCGAGAATCGCGTAAGGATGGAAACTCAGCCAGGAAACGATCACGAATTCGTGTCAGCGGCTCAGCCTCCCTCAACCGCTTCCCCCCTCGCATAACGCACTCGAGCAAAGGCTCTCCATCGAGCGATTCGCCTCGCAAGGCAATGGCGTCTCCAATCATCTCGCCATCCCGAACATTTCTAAATACCTGTTTTTGATTCACCAGGGTCTTTTTCGCCGCACTCAGTTTCAGAACGGGGCGGCCATCGTATTCAACCAGCTTGTAGGCAATGTCATTGTAAGGGGCGTCAGCTGAAACACCCATTTTCGTGCCAACCCCGAAAGCGTCGATCTCTGCGCCCCGTGAAAGGACGTCCGCGATCTTGAATTCATCGAAGCTGCCACTGGCAAAAATGATTACTTCGCCCAAACCAGCTTCGCGCATGATCCTCCGCACATCTTGACTCAAAACGGCCATATCGCCGCTGTCAAGCCTCACACCTTTGAGCCTTTCTCCGCGCTCTTTCATTTCCAGTCCAACTCTGGCGG
The DNA here is from genome assembly GCA_964578835.1 of uncultured Syntrophobacteraceae bacterium. Taxonomy (GTDB): domain Bacteria; phylum Desulfobacterota; class Syntrophobacteria; order Syntrophobacterales; family Syntrophobacteraceae; genus CAZOEL01. The sequence goes on from CAZOEL010000063.1 coordinate 6,219, forward strand.
CTTTTCGAGCGCCGCTGAGAGTGTCATATGTGTCGATCAGCAGTACGACATTTTCGGGAAAAACCTTTGAGAAAGCGCGGAACGCTTCAATCTCTTCCTCAAAGCTAAGAATAAACGAATGCGCCATCGTGCCATAAATAGGAATGGCATGCCATTTGCCGGCCAAAGTATTGCTTGTGCCGTCAAAGCCCGCGATGTAGCTCGCCCTGGCCACCTTCATCCCAGCATCGGTTCCCTGGGTTCTCCTGAGTGAAAAATCAACGAGCCTGCGTCCTTTAGAAGCATGAAAGCACCGCGCCGCTTTGGACGCTATAGTCACCTGAAGATTGATGGCGTTGATAATGAAGGTCTCAACCAATTGGGCTTCAATGAGCGGAGCAGTCACTTCCAAGACCGGCTCGTCTTTGAAGAAAAGGCGTCCTTCGGGAATGGCGAAAACATCGCCCGTGAAACGAATCGTTTCGAGGTAGCTCAAGAAATCCGTTGAAAAGAGCCCCGTCGATTCGAGGTAATCGAGCTCATCCCGGGTAAAATGAAAAGACTCCAGAAAATCCAGCGTCTCGTCCAATCCCGCGCTGACAAAATAGCTCCGGTGAGGAGCATACTTCCTGACAAAAAGACTGAAGGAGGCCGGAGCGAACATCTTTCGCTCAAAATAGCAGGCGGCCATCGTAAGCTCGTAGAGATCCGTAAAGAGAGCGCTTCGAAGCGAGCTCATATTCACCTCTTCATTATGCGAACAATATATATACTCCGAACGGATGAAAATTGGACCGTTCCTGGGAAGCGCGGCCATCTTGGCCGCCTCTTGCGGGCGGGACGCCCGCGCTCCCGGAAGATACGTAAAAGTATGGATCCAAACCATTCGCAGTATATTTAGTCGCGCCATCAGCTAAAATGAAGACATCAAACGCGGTTCACGCAAGTCCCAGATGGGAATGTTCACCCTCCTCCTGCCCGGTGGAAGAGTGGGAGAGCCAACCTACAGCAACGGCAACGATAGCCGGCGCTTTCCGGGAATCCCAGATTCATCAGCCTATATATAGTATCAAGTCATTAAGGGTACAAAGAAGATTTTCAAGCCGATGAAAGATCGTAGGGGAAGAGCTAGTGGACCGTCAAGATCGTCTCTTTCGGTGGGAGCGGGCCCCCTCTCCCTCAGGGAGAGGGTCGGGGTGAGGGAAGTATTCTTTTTAAGAGATTTCCTGTCATCCCGCCATCTCCCTGAGGGGCTACTCTATGCGCATATCTCGTGAGATATAAAGTAGTGCGGGATCTTACGGATCCGGGGCAGCGCGGGCAACCAGTCGCCCGCGCCCGAAGGGCATGAGGAATAAGGCGACTGGGCAGTGTCTCTGTCAAGCCTCTTGTGCTTCGCACCCGGGCAACGAGTTGCCCGGGCTGCCCCCCTAAATCGGCTGCTATGCCATATCGGCAAAGATATGTGCATAGAGCAGCTCGCGGACAGACAATGAGAATCTCTGTAATAACAGGAATGAAAGAACCTTCCTCAGAGTAATATCCCGTATTCCCGTAAATGAAGAACGGCTGGCATACGTTGTTATCCCACTACTAAATACAATATACGCCTTATAGATATTGGCGCAAATGTCACTTAGGATTACTCAGTATGCACCAATCGATTATCTGAAATATGTTAGACCGTCATACATAGGAGGATGCATGATCAATAAAGAAATAAGCTAGTATCGAAGTATTTCTAGTTACCTAATTCGCAAATATTATCAAGAAAGCAATAACTGCTTACACCACCGCACGCGAAGATGCGTAAGCAGAAGCCCAAAGGAGGTGCTAACCATGTCAGGAAAACTCAAATATCTATGCGTACTGGCGCTAATCGTTACATTGTCGGGCGTTGGCGCATCTTTGCATGCGCAAGTTCCTGCGAAATTCGGCGTTGCCGGGCCAGTCACTGGTCCCCACGGCTTTCCGGCCTGGTACCAGGACCAAGGCGGTCTCAAACTGGAATTGTGCGTGGATCAAGCAGACCCCAAATGCGCCGCGTTCCCCCCCGACCCGCTCAATTTCCCTGAATCGGGCTTCGGCGACGAGGGCTTCTGGTGGAGCGCCGATGCAATCGCCACAGGACCGGCTGGAGACGCCCTGCTCGTTCTCGGAATGGAGGCAGCTTATGGCGGCGTAGGCGTCGCCCAGAATGGTAAGCAGATAGTCTTTGGAAGAATCCGCATCAGAGTGGATGTCCCATCCGCTGGAACATACACCGTTCAACACCCATATGGGGAAAAGACATTTGTCGTTACGGAATTTGATTTCGCCGATAAAGGCGGAAAACGTGCGATCAACTACACCGAAGACATTGGCGCCTTGGATCCTTTGCTGGGCAGGGCAGTCGATCCGACGCTGCCTGAAAGCCCAACCAATTTGGAGGATACGGGCCTCATACAGCGCAATTTCGAAGGCGCCTTGGCAAGCCCCCTCATGGAGAAGCTCCTTGTCTGGAGCACCTTCAACGCCGACCCAGCTTTGAACGATCCGTTACTTCAAGACGCTCTAACAGGCGCGCAGTATGTTGGCGACGGCGCTACTCCCCATGCGGTTACGGGCAGCCCGCTGGGCCAGGATAGAAACTATTTTAGAGTTACTGGACCCGGAGGAGTTATTGTTTATGAAACCAACCTTTTCACCGTAATCGGCAAGGTCGATACCGGCAAGCCGATTGTGGCGCACGATTATCCCCCCGTTCCAGCTCAAGTTCTACAGAATGTCGGCCCTCTGCATACCGCCGTCCTTCCGCCGGGCCAGACAGTCAACACTTCCGGATATCCCGTCGGTTTTCCTATCTTCTATGAAGACTTTGGAACGCCGGACCCAATCGATGTCAGTGATCCGCCGCCTGTGGGCCTTCGCCTGACGATCTGCCCGTCTTCGGATCCCATGTGCATTTCAGCCGTGCCCAATCCCCTGGACCCGAACGCACTCAAGCTGGGTGTTGGGGAAGAAGCCTTCTTCTGGGCTGCAGACGCGAGGATTCAGCAGGATGAAGTCGATGCAAGACTTATTTTAGCTTTAGAAGCAGCATTTGCAGGAGACGGAGCTGTCCAGGACGGCAATCAGAATGTTTTCACCCGGGTGCGCATCAGAGCCGATGTTCCAGCCCCTGGAACGTACATCGTAACCCACCCCTACGGAACTAAAACTTTTGAAAACGTAACAGTTGCGGACGGCATCAATTATACGGAGGATATCGCCGGCTTCAATCCGTTCCAGTTCGACCCCGAATTCCAGGCGCTCGAGCCTACTTCGATGTTTGACAGGGCGCTCTACGGCAACCTCGGTCCATCTCTCCTGACATGGCCGAGCTACAATGATCCCGTTTTGAATCCTGGTCTTCTAGTCGATGGCATTCAGTACATCGGAGACCCCGGCGTTCCGCACGAAGTCGTTGGCTCTCCCATGGACCCGCCCACCAACTTCTTCAGGATTCAAGGACCGGAGGGCAGTGGGATAGATTTTGAGACAAACCTATTCTCAGTGCAAGGAAAAGTATACAGTCCGGATACTTACCTGGTGGTAGCCCCTCCCAATGCCCCAATCGCCAATAACGATCAATATTCGCTGGATATGAACTCGACAGGCGCCATTCCCATTCTTGCCAATGACACCACTTTCGATGGCATTCCCCTTACTGCGGTAGATTCCATCATTATAGGCAGCGAAGGTCCTCTCAACGGACAAGCGGTCGTGACAGGCAACACCGTAACCTATACTCCCAGACAGAACTACTTCGGAACCGACACCTTCTCCTACAGCATTACGGTCGGAGGAATAACTTCCTTGCCGGCTACGGTCTCGGTAACCGTAAACGCAGCAACCCAGCAACTTGTTGCGAAGACGGCCAAAGTCAAGGTCAAGGGCAGACGAGTAGGCGCTCGCGGACCCAAATGGAACATCAAGGGAAGCAACGCCGTTCCCGGAGCCCAAATCACTATCCAGGCGGGCGACGTCGTGATCGCTACAGTACAGGCGAATCGCCGAGGTCGTTGGCATTTTGTCGGCAGGGCAATCCCGGGCCTGACAAATCCGACATCGATCACCGTATTATCTCCTGGAGCTCCAACACTCACCATACCATTGACTGTTCGCTAGACTTCGACAGACTTGGCGCTCTGCGGTTGATCCGGAGAGCGCCAGGTTGGCGTCTGGAAGCCGCTTTTACAAAGAAAGCCCCGCTCTGGCAGGATTATCCTTGTGAGTGGCGTTATGAGTCTTTTGGATTCGGAGACATCTCGCCTGGCGCGACATAATCAGGATCGAGCTTCACCAGCATCTTCCCCAGGTTCTCACCGGTAAAAAGGCCAAGGAAGGCTTTGGGAGCGTTTTCAATTCCCTCCAAGATGGTTTCTTTCCATTTGATCTTCCCTTCCTTGATCCAGTTGCTCATATCGGAATAGAACTGCCCTTGCCTGTCCTTATGGTCAAAAACAAGAAAGCCCTTGAGGGTAAGCCGTTTGACAATGGCCAGAAAGAGGTTGCCGGGACCAGCCTCCCTGCTTGTGGCGTTGTACTGAGAAATCATGCCGCACAAGACGATGCGCCCGAACGGATTCATGTGATTGAGCGCCGCTTCGAGATGCTTTCCACCGACATTGTCGTAGTAGATGTCTATCCCATCGGGACAAAGCTCTCTGAGTTTTGAGCGAAAATTTCCGGTTTTCTTGTAGTTAAGCGCATCGTCGATGCCTGCTTCATCTAGAAGCCAGGAGATCTTCTCGTCAGATCCGGCGCTCCCGATAACTCGACAACCCTTGATCTTTGCGATTTGACAAACCAGAGACCCCACAGTTCCTGACGCCGCAGAAACAAAAACAGTTTCCCCGGTTCTTGGCTGTCCAATATCGAGAAAGCCAACGTAGGAGGTCAGCCCCGGCATGCCGAGAACGCCAAGATAGGCCTGAAGGGGCGCGATGGCAGGATCGATCTTCGTGAGCCCCGACCCATCGGAGAGATAGAATTCCCGCCATCCCTTATCGCCCAGCACGTAATCGCCGACCTTGAATGCAGGATTTTTGGAAGCTGCGACCTCTCCCACGCACCCGCCTTCCAAAGGCTTTGAAAGCTCAAAAGGTGGAATGTAGCTGGCCTGATCGTTCATGCGGCCCCGCATGTATGGATCTACCGACATGTAGATGTTTCGAACCATCACTTCACCCTCGGCAGGCTCTCCGATCGGCGTCTCGGCAAGTTCGAAATGACTCTCGTCAGGCATTCCTTTAGGTCGCTTCTTCAAACGAATCTCTCGGCTCATCAAATCAGCCATAGCTCTTCCTCCAGATTGAAATATCAAGGCGACTATAGCCCCGAAGCAGCTCTAAACCCCTGAAAGCTCCCTCAAATACCGGAACAGAGCGCGCGAAGAGCGTGGGGGCTTGCCGGCGTCCCTTTCTTTGCGCGCATTGAGAACCAGTTGCCGCATCTGTCGCCGGTCTGCATTCGGGAATAACGTCAGGATTTCGTTGAGTCGCTCATCATCCTCGTCTATCAGCCGGTCTCTCCACTTCTCGAGATCGTGGAATCGCTGAGCATCGGATCGCCTGCCACGGCTTATGGCATCGAGGGCTTTCTGGATCGGCTCGACATCCACATCGCGCATCAGCACCCCGATGAATTGCATCTGCCTGCGCAGCGCCTCTCCCTTTCTCAGCGTCTTGGCAAAGAGCACAGCCTCGCGAAGATCCTCTGGCATTTCTATCTTACCTATCTGAGCAGGCGTAAGCTCCACCAGCTTCTTACCCATGTCCTGCAAGGCTGTCATCTCTCGTTTGACCTGTGATTTGCTCTTCTGCTCCATCAAAAACTCCAACATTCCCCCCTTCACCTATTCACCGTTTTTTAAACAAATTGCCCTGCCGCATATCCGGAGGCCCAGGCCCAATGGAGATTGTATCCTCCCAGCTGCCCGGTCACATCGACCACTTCGCCGATGAAGTACAGCCCCGGGACTTTTTTAGACTCCATCGTTTTGGATGAAAGCTCATCGGTATCGACTCCTCCAGAAGTCACCTCGGCTTTGTTGAATCCTTCCTTTCCGCAAGGCTGGACCTGCCAGTTGTGAAGAGCGGATGCAATAGAGTCGAGATCTTTCGCTGAATAGGAATTGAGGGGTTTGGGATGGGAGTAAAGGCTGCACCAATACTTCACGAGACGCCCCGGCAGGTATCTATCAAGCAGGTTGGAGAGGAGCATCTTACTTCGATGATTCTCCCCGAAAATGCGGGCGATATCGATTTCGGGAAGAAGATCTATGGAGATGCTGCTGCTTTCATCCCAATAGGAGGAAATCTGCAGTATGGCCGGTCCGCTCAGTCCTTTGTGCGTGAAGAGCAGCTTATCCCGAAACTTTACTCCCCCAAAGCTCACGATGGAGTCGAGGGAAATTCCGCTCAACGATCCGAAGGCCTTTGTTTCCTCGGGACCGAATCTCAAGGGCGTAAGCGCCGGCTTGAGCGCCGTAACTTTCATCTGAAACTGCTTTGCTATGGCGTATCCGAAGTTGCTCGCGCCCAGACCAGGCGCGGCAAGCCCTCCGGTGGCAATAACGAGGGAATCCGATTGAATCGGGCCGTTGCCGGTTGCAATGGAAAATCGCCGATCTTTGCGCACTTCATGAATTTTTGAGCTGAGCGCGAATTGCGCCGATGCGCCATCGCATTCTTTCTTGAGCATATGAACAAGATCCCCGGAGCTCCTACGGCAGAAGAGCCGCCCAGCTTCCTCTTCGCAAAACTCGACTCCTTGCTTCTCCATCATGGAGATGAAATCGCCGGCGGTGAAGCGCGACAGAGCGGAAGTCGCAAAATGGGGATTGCGGGAGATGTAATTTCGCGAAGAGACGTCTCTGTTGGTAAAGTTGCATCGTCCTCCGCCGGAGATGCGCACCTTGTTGCATATCTTGTCGGCGTGCTCGAGAACGAGAACCGACCGGCCCCGCGTCCCGGCTTCCAAGGCGCACATAAGCCCAGAGGCGCCCGCCCCGATTATCACGACGTCTTTCTTCATTCCTTATCCGATCTCAAGGAATCATCCATACCGCCATCTCTTGAGACAATTGGAGTATCTTGTTGTCGACGCCGGCCGCAAGAAATTCTTCAACCCTCGAGAGGTTTTGTCTCCCAACCACAATGGCCCCGCAACCTTCCTCCTGAGCTTCGCCATAGATGGCCGCGGCGCGGCTGTAGACTCCGGGGACAATCTTTGTCTTTATCTTGCTTATGTCGCCTCCCTGTCGCTCCAGCCCGGCAATGTAGCCTTCGAAGAGGGAAGTCATCACTTTTTCAGCTTCTCTGAGCCCTTTTTTGGATTTTTCAAACCAATTTGGGTCCGCATCCCCTCCGGGACAATCGTCATCCGAAAGATCGATCCCTTCAGTGACATGCAGCAGAAGAAGCTCCGGGTGTGCGGAGCCGAAGATTCTTCCGACATATTCGAAGGCGCGTTTGGCGCCCGCCGAATCATCCATGGCTATCAGGATCTTTTCAGGGCCCGACCTGCTCCCTACAACCCAAACGGGAACCTGCCTGAGAAGGGCTACAAGCTTGTTGGTTATGCTCCCGAGTATAAGATCCCGGATATCGCTCATTCCTCTACGACCCACCACAATAGCGTCGTAGCCTTTCATGGCTTCCGCAGCAATATCAAGGACCACCTCCGAATCAAGCTCCTTTATAATCACCGACACCGCTTCCGATGAATAGTCCAAATCCAGCAGCAGATCCCGGGCGCGATCCATGAAGTCCTGAATCATCCTCCTTTGCAGCACCTGCCAGGCATATTGGCTAATATCTCGAGACCGCAGGCTGGAGACGAGCTCAAAATCTTCGCGACGCGGATTCAGGACATAAAAGAGGGCGATCCGGGTCCCCTGGACCGGAAGAATCCGTCCCACGTAGCGAACGGCCTCCAGAGAGTGCTCAGAGCCGTCCACGGCGACCAGAATGTTCCTGCGGCTGCGCCGAGCGGCCAATCCATTGTCTTCCATAAGAAAGCTCCTGCGCCAGATGCGCTCTGAGGCTCCATTCCAAATCGACTTCTTCTTGAATGATAGATTCCTTCCGTCGCTTTCACAAGTCTTTTCCGGTCGATACGCGGCTGAAGGATCGGCGGAGTGGATTATTTGCAAATAAAATGAGCTGTTTTATTTATGGACTAATTTGTGAAACCACATTATTAATTTATTCCAGCTTTTACGTTTGAAACGATTGCTTCGGGAAATTAGCTCGCGTTCTTCGCGTCGAGTCGGCTCCGCCAGATCAAACACAAAAAAGGAGCTATCTGATGGAAAAATTTAGAAAACTTCTCAGACAACCAGAATGCCAATTATTGACGCTGCTCTTGGGCTTCATTTGGCTCAGCTGGCCGTTCATAAGCGTCTTCGAGCAAAGACGTCCCCAGATCATGGTGATCCATCTTTTCCTCATCTGGACCATACTCATCGTTCTTCTCTTTCTCATAAGCCGCTCCATCATGAGCGGCAGAACAGACAGCAGCGAGGAAAGGAGAAGGGACGCCGATGATTGATCCGAGGATTGTGTTCGCAGCTTTGTGTCTCTATGTGGGTCTGCTTTTCGCGATTGCCCTCTGGGTGGAGCGAAACACGCATAAAGGCAGGAGTCCCGCCAACAATCCCATCGTGTACTCTCTGTCTCTGGCGGTTTACTGCACAGCCTGGACCTATTACGGCAGCGTGGGAAAGGCCGCCACTTCAGGCATGCTCTTTCTTCCGATCTATCTCGGTCCCACACTCTGCATTCTGGCTTGGTGGATATTGCTGCGCAAAATGGTTCGTCTGAAGAACACCCACAGGATCACCAGCATCGCGGACTTCATCTCGGCCCGCTACAATAAATCGCAGCTTCTTGCGGCAATCGCCACGATCATTGCAATTGTCGGCATCTTGCCCTATGTCGCGCTCCAGCTCAAGGCCATCATTTCCGCCTTTCTCATCATCACAACGCCTCCCGCGGGAGATCTTGCCGCAACGAGCGGCAGCGGATCGGAGATAAGCCGCTATGTGGGACCCGTATCCGTCACACTCATGATAATCACCACAATCATCCTCGGTCTGAGACGGCTCGATCCGACCGAGCGCCATGAAGGAATGATCATGGCGCTGGCCGTCGAGTGCCTGGTCAAGTTGGTGGCCTTCCTTTTGGCGGGTTTTTTTGTCACCTATTTCATTTTTGACGGCTTTGGAGATATCCTCGAGCGGATTGCCGAAACCGAGCATCAAGCACTGGTAAGCTCCTGGGGGATGGGCTCCCCGCCCTATCTTTCCTGGACGACCTATCTCATCCTGTCCATGTCCGCCATTCTGTTTCTCCCAAGGCAGTTTCATGTAGCTGTCGTGGAGAATTTCGAGGAGAAGCACATCCTGACCGCGATGTGGCTTTTCCCCTTATACATGCTTCTGATCAACATCTTCGTTCTCCCCATTGCCCTTGGAGGTTTGTTGAAGGGATACCCCGCGGAGGCCGCAGACAACTTCGTGCTCCTCCTTCCACTACATTCGGGCAAAGCCTGGCTTTCCCTTCTGGTTTTCATCGGAGGCGTTTCCGCTTCAGCAGGCATGATCATGGTAAGCTCCGTTACGGTCGCCACCATGATCACCAATCACCTGCTGCTCCCTCTCATAGCGTCGATAAGACAGCTGGAAATCCTGAAGGGGCATCTGCTGAAGTGCCGCTGGGCGGCCCTAGCCGGTTTCATTGCGACGGGTTATTGGTTTGAAGAGCTGACCATGAAACCTTACATGCTGGCCAATATCGGACTCATCTCTTTTGCCGCCGTGCTTCAATTCGCTCCCGCCATTTTGGGAGGCGTCTTCTGGCGCAAGGGGAATGAAGCTGGCGCAATATTGGGGTTGAGCTCGGGGTTTCTCATCTGGTGCTATACCCAGCTCCTTCCTTCTTTTGTTAGGAATGGCTGGCTTTCCGAGAGCTTGCTCGAAAATGGACCGCTTGGAATAACCATCTTCAAGCCTGAAGCTCTCTTCGGAATCTCTGGGTTGGATTCCATAAGCCATACCGTGGTCTGGACGATGCTTTTCAATGTGGGATTCTATGTGATCGGCTCACTCTACTTCGAGCAAGATCCCGAAGAGCAGAGCATTGCCGAGCAATTCGTAGGGGTTTCGGGAAACGGGGCGAGCCTACTGCCGCTCCGAGGCGGGGATGCCTACATCAATCTCGCGGCGAAGAGCAAGGAGCTCATGCAGGTGTTCCGCCAGTACTTCCCCCCTGAAAAAGCCGCAATGCTGCTTGATAAGTGCATCGAGGAGACGGGAATCAAAGGCGAGAGCCGGATATCCATCATTCAACTGGTCGAGCTTCACAGCCAGGCTGAAAAATGTCTGGCTGGATCGATCGGCGCGGCTGCAGCCTACAAAGCCCTCCATGAGGGAGTCGTGCTCAATCCGCGGGAAGCTCAGGAGCTCTCGGAAGTCTACGCTGCAATGCTCGCTAACCTCAAGGTGACGCCGGCCGACCTTAAAACTAAAATCGATTATTACCAGGAAAGAGAAACCTTCCTGATGCATCATGTTGACGAGCTCGAACGGGAAATATCTGAGCGCATGAAGATTCAGCAGGCGCTGCAGGAAAGCGAGAACAGGTTTCGCGGGCTGGTCGAAACGATGAATGAAGGGCTCGAAATAGAAGACGAGAACGGCTTTGTTACCTACGTCAACGACCGGCTGTGCGATCTGTGGGGGTGCGAGCGGGAGGAAATCGTCAATCATCCGGCCGCTCAGTTCCTCAGCAAGATCGAGCATAAGGCCCCGGAAGCCTGCGAAAACAATGCAGACATACGGAAGATTGCGTCCTATGAAGCTACATGGACTACAAACGACGGGAGGAAGATTCCGACGGTTGTCTCTTCCGTGCCGATTTTCGATTCCTGGGGAGCGTACAGAGGAAAGTTCTCCGTCATCACGGATATTTCGGATTTGAAAGCTCACGAGCGGGAGAAGGCGAATTTGATCTCCATGTTCGCTCACGACATGCGCTCGTCTCTAACGGGCATCCATGGCCTTGGGCTCCGTCTGCTGACAAAATATTCCTCCCTCGATGATCAAAGAAGAGAGGAATATCTAAGAATCATCAACAGAGAGGCTGCAAAGCTCGAATCCCTGGTGGATGATTTTCTCGAGTTTTCACGTCTCGAAACTGGGAGGTTGAAATTAAGCTTCGGCGCCATCTCGCTTGACAAGGAATTATTAGAGCTGTTTGAATTCTATCAGCCCAGGGCGTCCCAGAAAGGAATCAATCTGGAGATCTGCATCGAGAAAGCGTTGCCTGTCATCCAGGCTGACGCGGGCCGATTGAGAAGAGTTTTCACGAATCTTCTGGACAACGCCATCAAGTTTTCCCATGAAACGGGGACCGTCTCCATACTGGCGGAAGAAGCTGAAAAGGACGTCATCATCAAGATCAGCGATGAAGGCATTGGAATAGATCCCGAAGAAATACCGTTCATTTTCGATCTTTTTCATAGAACGCGCGGCGGGGAAAGAAAAGAAGGCTACGGGATTGGTCTTGCGACGGTAAAAGCCATTGTGGAAGGACACGAAGGGAAAGTGAAGGTGACAAGCGAGCTTGGAAAAGGCTCTACCTTCACCATCTACCTGCCCAAAGCGCGAAGAATGGATGACTGAGATGCGCGTTTGATTCAGATAAGCTGGAGGTAGGGCGAGGATATACTCGCCCGCCCCTTGCTTTTGGACTCTAGCAGCCCATCAGCGCCCTTTCTTCCGGTGGAAGCGGGCCCCCTCTCCCTCAGGGAGAGGGTCGGGCTGAGGGAAGTATTCTTTGTGATGAGGACCTCCCCTCACCCTGCCCTGTCCCTCAAGGGAGAGGGAAAAGACTGCAACCTGAACATTCAAAGTTTATGGTCCACTAGCTAAAACTGCTTCGAAACGCTCTATTTGGAGAGCGTGCTCTTTACGCCATATCCGATCTTGTGAGCCGCCTCCTGAATGATGGTGAGGGCTCCGGGATCTTCGATTGTCGAAGGCGTCTTGTATTCCTGACCGTCAGCAATCTTTCTCATCGTTCCTCGCAGGATCTTGCCGGACCGGGTCTTGGGAAGCTTTTCCACGACAACGGCGCTTTTGAAGGAGGCAACCGCGCCAATGTCATTTCTCACCATCTGAACAAGCTCGGTTGCAATCTCACCGGGATCGCGCTTAACGCCCGCTTTGAGCACGAAAAAGCCTACCGGGACCTGGCCTTTGAGCGAATCCTCCGCTCCAATGACGGCGCACTCGGCCACATCCGGATGCCTGGCCACAATCTCTTCCATGGCGCCGGTCGAAAGCCTGTGGCCGGCCACGTTGATGATGTCATCCACACGGCCCATTACATAGACGTACCCGTCGCTATCCGTGTAGCCGCCATCGCCGGTGAAATAGTATCCCGGAAAGGCGCTCACATACGATTCCTTGAATTTATCGTCATTCTGCCAGAGGGTGGGCAACGTTCCAGGAGGAAGAGGCAGTTTTACGCCGATGACTCCCTGTTCATTGGCTCCGATCTCCTTGCCGGTATCGGCCTGCAGGATCTTGACATTGTAGCCCGGAACAGGCTTGGTCGCCGACCCCGCCTTTATCGGGAACAGCTCCAGCCCGCGGAAGTTTGCCGTAATAGCCCATCCCGTCTCAGTCTGCCACCAATGGTCGATAACCGGGATCTTCAGCAAATCCGAAGCCCAGTAGTAGGTATCCGGATCGGTTCTCTCTCCCGCCAGAAAGAGCGTCTGAAAACGGGATATGTCATGCTTCTTGAGATATTCCCCTTTGGGATCCTCGCGCTTGATCGCCCTGAAAGCCGTGGGAGCGGTAAAAAGAGCTTTGACGTCGTGCTGAGAGATCACCCTCCAAAAAGCTCCCGGATCGGGGGTCCCGACAGGTTTTCCCTCGTAAAGAATAGTGGTTGCGCCCAAAAGAAGCGGCCCGTATACGATATAGGAATGCCCCACGACCCAGCCCACGTCTGACGCGGCCCAATAGACCTCGCCGGGGTTGATCCCGTAGATATGCTTCATGGACCACTTCAGGGCGACGGCATGGCCGCCGTTATCGCGCACGACGCCCTTGGGAATGCCGGTTGTTCCGGAAGTGTACAGGATGTAGAGCGGATCGGTGGACTTTACCAAAACACAGTCGGCTGGTTGAGCGTTTTTTTCCGTCTCCGCCCAATCGAAATCGCGGCCCGGGAGCATTTCAGCAGAGGCTTGCGGCCTTTGAAGTATTACGCATTTCTCCACCTTGTGAGAAGCGATTTCAATGGCTTCATCAAGCAATGGCTTGTAGGGAATGACCTTTTTGACTTCTATGCCGCAGGAAGCGGATAGAATAACGTTCGGTTTGGCGTCGTCTATGCGCACAGCCAGTTCTTTGGGCGCAAATCCGCCAAAGACGACAGAGTGAATAGCCCCCAGGCGGGCGCAGGCCAGCATGGCAATGACGGCTTCAGGAATCATGGGCATGTAGATGATGACTCGATCGCCCTTATTGACGCCAAGTCCCCGCAACATGCCGGCAGTCTTCGACACCCTCTCTTTTAACTCAGAATACGTGAACTTCTTGATCGTATCGGTTACCGGACTGTCGTAGACGATCGCAACCTGGTCTCCTCTGCCGTTTTCGATATGAACATCCAAGGCATTGTAGCAGGTATTCATCTCCGCTCCGGGAAACCATTTATAAAAGGGAGGATTGGAGCTATCGAGAACACGGTCGTACGGTTTGTTCCAGACTACCTCCTTGGCGGCTTTACCCCAGAAAGACTCGGGATTTTCCACAGATTCCTTAAAAGCCTCAGCATAACTGCCCGCTATGTTTCCACTCTCTACTCCACTCTTCATGTAAGCTCTCCTCAGTTTCATCCCACTGGTTTTTCCAGCATCAGGTTTGGTATCCACTCAACCGAAAGAACGCTTTTCCCTTTACGGACATTTTTCATGAAACGAAAGACAAGACGCCGCCCAACGCAAGAATGACTTTAAAAACGTTCACCCCCTTTCTGTTATTCTATGGTGGGAAGACCGGCTCAAGCACAATACAGAACTGATTCTCGTCAAATCCGATTCTGCATTACGGAGCGTAGACATCATCTCTTTCCCAACGCCTGCAAGAGGCGATAGAATGCTCAGCCTTCCCGAAGGGATAGATTCCGCAGCTAAATGTCTTCTATAAATCTAGGTCGAGGTTCGTTCGCACGAAAAAGGATCAACAGAGAAAGAACAGCAGTTATGATGAGAGCTCATGAGCGTCAGTGAAGAGGCGCCGAAAACGAAAATCAATACTAACGCTTGTACAAATAACAGCATCCAAGGCAAGTGTCAATGTCCATGGATGAAGGGGGCAATGAAAAACGGAAATGGACAAGGGCGATGAGGCAGGTTACAGCGCCGCCGACTTCGACGGCGCTGTCGTTAAAGAACGACCGAGAGCAACGTCCGGATGATGAATCCAAAACCTCACTTCATGCGACATGGTCCAGTGTGGAACAGAGCTCGAGAGCGGGAATTCGTTTGATTTCGTCCAACTCGAAGAGATAACGATAAAAGCTTTCCAAGCCGGCGAGGTTCCCCTGGTCCAGATTGTAATCCAAAGTCGAGTAGTAGTCCTGAAACTCTGCATAGCTGAGGGGACCCGATTTGGAGGCTTCCGAGCAGACTCGGTCCATGTTCTCATACCCCCACGCCTTCGCCATCAACAGAGAGTCCACAGCGCCTCTCAAACGCCCGTTCCATCTCTCTACCGTTTGCCGCTGTACAACCCAGAGAGCGAATACGAAAGGAAGCCCGGTCCACTCGCGCCACGCTTCACTCAAATCCAGTCTGTAGGGATACTGCTCATGGCTCTTCAGTCTCAGAGCTTCATCGCCGATAGCGAGAAAGGCTGTCGGTCTCGGCTCTCGAGCCAAGGCTTCCGTGCAGTTGCCGGTCTTGAAGACAACCTTCATCCCGAAGCGGAATGAGAAGAGAATCTTTAGCAGGGCGACCGATGTATGGGATTGCGCGCTCAAAAGGATTGTCTCGCCATCCAGTTCCTCAATTGGAGCACGGCTCAGAAGAAGCACGCTTTTCACAGCTCCCGAACAGCTTATCGATAGGTCTGGAAGTATGAAATAGCGTTCGGGGCTTCGGGCGTATTCGATTGAAGAGACAACGCTCAGGTCCAGCTTCCCCTCCGACATGAGCCCGTTCAGATAAGCCGGAATGCCCGATATGATTTCGAACGGATGCGAGATAATTCCCGCTTCCAAAGGGAAATAAATGGGAAGAATATTGAGAAAGCCGATCTTCCCCAGCCTTAACTGTGATTGGGACAACTGGCCCATTGATGCGCTCCTTTTTCACCCTGGTAGATGACCGTTTCGAAAAGCTCGCGCTTCGAAACGGGCCCTGGAAGAGCCACGGCCAAAAGTGCCGCCCGCCTCCCCGGCTCGATACTCCCGTATTGGCTTAGTCTCTGGAGGGCTGCCGCCCCCCCGTCGGTGATCATCCTGAAGGCCGATTCGGGCTTTAGGTCGGGATAAGCATTCAATGCAAAGGCGGCCTCGGCAAACAAGCTCAAGTCTTTGTTGCTGGCCAGGCTATCCGTGCCCAGAGCCGCAGTGACGCCAAGCTTCATGGCCATCGCGATATCCGCCCGCCCCACATTCAAGTTGCGATTACTGCGTAAGCAGAAGCAAACGCCGCAGTTTCTTTGCGCGACGATCTCCCAGTCCGATCGATCGAGATGGACCGCGTGCACAAGGAGCGTACGCTCGTCTAAAACGCCCAGTGAGTCCAGATAACCGACGGGGCTTTTTCGGGGAGGCGTCCAGCCGGACGTCCATTTTCCCAGTCCTTCAAGCACCTCGCGGCACAGCCCATCGCCGCTCATCAAAAACCGGACCTCCTCCTCATGCTCTGCAGCGTGGATGCTGAAAACACGCCCCGTCTTACGACACTGCGCTTTCGCCTCCCGTATGAGAGCGGCCGATGCGGAGTAACAGGCGTGAGCGGCCAGGCTCAAGAACGGATCTTCCTTTTCGCGCGCGCGGAAAGAATGGAGAAGAGAAGGCTCCATAGCCGTCTCCAGATCGCGCCGATCGAAGCCCAGCACTTCAAAGAAAACATTCCTCGAAAGGGCCGGGCTCTCCCCGGTTCTATCGATCCCAACTCCATTGGTAATATCGCCGCAAAGGCAGGCGCCGCTCGCAGTAAGAAGCTCCTCGCCTATTCTCACCCCTTCTCTGAGTCTCTCCGGGGTGAGCGAGGGACGAAGCGGCAAGAGCGCTTTGAGCCACGTAGCAAAACTCTCCTGAGGCAGCGCGATTTCAGATTGAAGCGTTGAAAGCTCGAGATGCGCATGAGCGTTGACCAAAGCGGGCATGAGAGCGGCCTCGCCATAGTCGATGATCTTCGCGTGCCGCCCACACTGGGAAGTCAACTCCCGGTAAGGTCCCACGGCAAGGATTACGCCATCTTTGGCCAGGACTGCGCCGTCTTCCACCGGCGCGCTGGAGGCCGGCATCAACCATGCCGCTCGATGCAGAATCTGCTCTCCCATCTCTTTCTATTCCCGCATAATCGCAAGCTCGCCTTCAGGCGCTCAAACCAGCTCGTACGCCATGGTTCTTTGCCGCGGCTCAAAGCCCGCGGCCCGAATGATGCGGCGGATCTCTTCAATGGAAAGCCTGAAGCAGACTCCGGCCGCAGCAACGACATTCTCTTCGATCATCGTCGATCCGAAATCGTTCGCTCCAAAACCGAGGGCGATCTGCGCGACTTTAGGCCCCATGGTGACCCAGGAAGCCTGAATGTTGTCGAAGTTGTCGAGCGCAATGCGCGATATGGCCAGAAGCCTGAGATAGGAGACGGCCGTCTCGGGATCTCGGCTGATTGCTGTATGGTAAGGCTGAAAAGCCCAGGGGATGAAGGCCGTAAAGCCTGAGGTGCGGTCCTGGAGGTCTCTCAGCGCGAAGAGGTGCTCCAGACGGTGAATGGGTTCTTCTTCGTGCCCGAACATCATGGTCGCCGTAGTGCGAAGCCCCTGCCGGTGCGCCTCCTCCATGACGGCAAGCCATTCGCCGGCAGAGCATTTCTTGGGCGAAACGCGCTTTCGAACGGAATCCACCAGAATTTCCGCCCCTCCTCCGGGGATGGAATCCAGCCCGGCCGCCCTGAGCCTTTTTATGACCGTTCCAATGTCTAACTTCTCAAGCAAGGCGAAATGAACGATCTCAGGCGGAGAGAAAGCGTGAATGTGTATGGGATAGCGGCTTTTTATGAAGCCGAGCATCTCCTCGTAAAATGAAAGAGGAAGATCCGGGTGATGACCGCCCTGCATGAGGATCTGTGTTCCCCCGAGGCTCAATGTCTCTTCGATCTTCTTTGAGAGCTCATCCCGCGTGAGCAGATATCCGCCTTCCTGGCCCGGAGCTTTGAAGAAGGCGCAAAAACGGCATCCGCAAACACACACGTTTGAATAGTTGATGTTTCGATCCACCACATAGGTGACATGAGCTTCGGGGCGTTTTTTGAGGCGAATCTGGTGAGCCAGATGCCCAAGAAGGTGGAAATCCGCCTCGAGATAGAGCCGCAGGGCCTCATCGATGCTCAAGCGCTCGTTCGATCGGACTTTATCAATAAGCGTAGCCGGCTGCATAAGTCCTCTTATCACTCCTCGAGCGCCTGGCTGCAAACGGAAGACCCGGCGGCCTGAAAGAAGCAGTTCCGCTCCACGGGCCGAAAGCCGGCCTCGCGAATAATCCGCTCGAGCTGAGGTCGGGTGAGGGCCTGTTCCGACTCCGCTCCCGCCATGTGTCCGATCTTTTCCTCGATGACCGTGCCGTCGAAATCGTCCGCCCCGAAATAGAGCGCAATCTGGGCGAGCTTTACGGTCAGCATGACCCAATACGCTTTCACATGAGGGAAGTTATCCAGCATGAGGCGGCTTACGGCGATGGTTTTAAGATCTTCCACTCCCGTCGTGGGCTCTTTTTTCTGCACTTTGGTATTTCCGGGCTGAAAGGGCAGTGGAATAAAACAAACGAACCCGTTCGTTTCATCCTGGAGCTCGCGCAGAGCAATCAGATGCTCCAGACGTTCCCGCTCGGTTTCAACATGCCCGTAAAGCATCGTGGCGTTAGTCTTAATGCCGAGCGAGTGAGCCTCTCTCATGACGCCTAGCCAGTCCTTGCCGCTGAGCTTCTTCGGGCACAGGTCGCCGCGCACACGCTCACTGAAGACCTCGGCGCCCCCGCCAGGCATCATATCTAGGCCGACCGACTTCAGCCGAAGCAGCACGTCCCGGATCGAGATTCCTTCTATCTGCGCAAAGTTGGCAATTTCCACCGCCGTGAACGCTTTGATGAGAATCTCCGGCCTCAAGGCCTTAATCCCTCTCAGCATGTCTTCAAAATGCTCCAACCGAAGCTCCGGGTGGCATCCCCCCACGATGTGCGCCTCGGTAATGGGATCGCCGGCGCGAGAGCGAAGTTTTTCGAAGATCTCCTCGAGACTCAGAAGAAACGCCAGCTGATCCCCTTTGTCACGGCCGAAGGCGCAGAATAGACAGCCGTTCACGCATATATTCGAATAATTTATATGCTGATTCATCACATAAAAGGCGACATCGCCATGGCGCTCTGTCCGAACATGATGGGCCAAAGCTCCCACCGCCAACATATCCGGGCAGGAAAAAAGCTTTTCCCCATCTTCAATCGATAATCGCCGACCGTTTATCGTTTTTTCGTAAACGTCTTCCAGCCCGAGCTTTTCGTACACGCTATAATCCATCGGAAACCCTTGCAGTATCAGTGTTTCTCATGCCAATACCCTGTTCCAGCAGTCGGATGACCTCATCCACCCTGGATTCGATCTCTTTGGGCGAAGCCTGGTACAAGCCCGCTCCCGCGTCCAGAAAAGAAACGCAATAGGCTTGAAGAAAGCGGTCCATCAAGGCATCCAGAAAGAACACGGTCATCTCGATGTCCAGATCCTCCCGAAGCTCTCCCGTCTTCACCCCGGCTTCGATCAAGGGCTTCAGATATTCGGCGGAAAAGAGATGCACTTGCTGGAGGAACTCGGTCCGCAGCGGGAAATCTTCCTGGAACATCATCTTGAGGTATATTTGAAAAATACGCGGATGTTCTTCGATGAAATGGATTCCAGCAAGGAGGCTGCGCCTGATGCGCTCGAAAAAACCGGCATCCGAAGTCTCCGCCTTCACTTTTCTTAAAGAGCGCCTCACCAGATTCACCGCATGATCGAAAATAACGCCGAAGAGTCCCTCTTTGGTTCCAAAGTATTGAAAGATAGAGCCCTTGGCTATGCCGAGCTTCTGAACCATGCGATTGACGCTGGCCTGTCTAAAGCCCTGATAAGCAAATTCATCGATTGCCGTATCGATAATTCTCTGTTTTTTCTCGGATTCAAGCTTATTGAATGTCTCGCGCGGAACCACATCAACTCCTTTGAATTAAGTGACCAGGTGGTCATTATAAGAAATCGCCATCTCTTGTCAACGATTACGAGCGCAGCCCAGCAATTCTAAATTTGGCAATGCTGGTAAAAAGGGAAATAAGCTCAGTTCGTCATTCCGGCATGTTTCTAGGCGGAATCCAGCCCCGAGCCGGGCTCTCAAGTTTCTGGATTCCGGCTTGAAGATTGCCGGAATGACGGGTTTATCTGATTTATGATGAGAACAGGCCGGGCTGAGCTCCAAATTTAGAATTGCTGAACGCTATCATGCCGGAAGAGAGCAGCATCCCCGGCTCAAACCCCATCCCTTCAGGCGGGAGTCGCTGAATTTTGAAAAGATTTCTGTATATGGCTGACAGAATGAAGTGGACCTGTTATCGGCTATGAGCGACCACCTATAAAGGCAATCATCGGAAGGCGCTTGCGTCGCTTCGCAGTCCAGGTTTGGCGGGACAAAAAACCTGCAATTCAGGACGATCCTGCTACATTCGAGAACATCTGTGGGCTTCCTTGCGGAGGTACTCCACAATCTCCCGGCTCAACTGCATGAATCTTTCCTCATCATCTTCACGCTGCAAAGATCCTGCAATCTCCGCCATCCTGCTCACGGCTTCAATTTTATACTTTAGGAATATCCATGACTTATGATCCTTCCTGAGGAGGTTTATGTTGAGATCGCACATCTGAATTGCTCTCTCATAGCATGACTCCGCCTTATCCCAATATCCCAAATTATAAAACCTGTCTCCTGCGTTGATGACCTTCTGGACTTCGATCATGAGACCTGCCTCCTCTAACTTGCGGACAAATTCAGAGCCATTCTCGATTATGCATACCCATAAAATAAATATAATAGAGTGTCAATTATTTTCATGGCATGGGTGCATAAATATGAAATAATGACTCTTTCCAATATCTAGTGTTCTTGTTCTGGTAGAAGCAATTTAACAAAAGAACTTTCCCGATCTTGTCTCCAAAGGAAAATTGCGCAGAGAGGGCGCGTGGAGGCTTTTCGCTCGTTATATTGAGAAGCGCGGCCGCCGCACCGCGTATAACCATCCAAGCAGAAAGGATATATTTATGAGAGTTGAGATCAATGGCATAGGGCTCCACTACATCGATACGGGAAAGCGCAATGGCCTCCCGATGCTTTTCTTGCACGGGATGACGTTTGACCACACGATGTGGAGTCCTCAGATTGAGCTCTTAAAGTCGAAGCGCCGAGTGATCGCTCTGGATCTGAGGGGACACGGGAAGAGTGGAGTGGGAGACGGACAGTATACTTTCAGGATGTTCTCAGAAGATCTCGTAGCGCTCATGGATTATCTCGAGATCGACAAAGCGGCGCTCTGCGGGCTTTCGATGGGAGGAGCGATCGCGCTCAGAACGGTTGAATTATACCCGGAAAGAGTTGGCGCGCTCATATTCTGCGACGCAACCTGCCATGCGGATTCTGACGAAGCAAGGAAGAGGCGTGAAAGCGCCATTCAGACTATCAAGAAGGATGGGCTTGGTTCTTTTGCCGACGGATTTCTCAGAATGGTCTTCACGCCTGAAACCTTCTCAAACAAAATGGAGATCGTGGAGTCGATGAGAAAAGTCATCGTCTCCTCTTCTCCGCTCGGCATATGCGGCGCCTTGCTCGCTCAGGCCGCACGCACCGACACGAGCGAGATCCTGTCAAAGATCGCAGTTCCGACGCTTCTGATCGTAGGAGAGCAGGACAGCATAACCCCTCCCGCTCTTTTCCGGAGCATCCATGAAAGGGTTTCGGAATCCGAGCTCAGAGTCATTCCCAACGCGGCTCATGTGACAAATCTTGAAAATAGGCAGGAATTCAACAAGCGCTTAATGGATTTTATGAACAGGATCGAGTGATTACATACAGTCTTTATGGCAGACCGCGTCACAGCGTCTTGAAAATCAGCAGCCATGCAAGAATCAACAGAAAGAAGAGGAGCGACAGTCCTTCAGCACAGACTACGAAAAAGACCGTCCTTCTTCCCGACTGTGTCATCCGCAGCCAGTAGCGATCGAGGAACCACTTCCATACTCTGCTGAAGACGCCCGTTTTGTGCGCAACCTGTATGTAGTTGGATACGCTCTTGAGCCAGAGATTAAGCTCCCGACGCTCATGCTCGGACACAGGGCTTTCTCTGAGCTCCCGATACTTGAGCAATGTGACGAAGCGGGCATCCCTCACCTCAATGATCATCACTCTGGCTTCAGGACCCTCAAGCCTTATTTGAAGCGTATCGGGCGGCCTGAGCTCCTCTATGACTCCCTGATATTCGACTTTGGCCTCTGTGCGATCGTATTCTACCTTCAGGACAAAAGCGCTTCCCGCCTCCGGCCGCGCTTTGGCTTCAAAAGAGATGACGTTCCATTGGGGATTCAATCTGAACCACTTTTCCAGATCGTAGAAGAAAGAGAAAACCTGCTCCTTGGAAAGAAGAATTTCCACCGCGTCCTGGAATGTCATAGAGCCCCTCTCACGAATAGAACGGGAATAGGAGCAGAAGCGAATATCTTCTTGGGGAGGTTTACAGATTCCCAACGCTGACGCCAGCCCTTAAGGAGCTTTGATCCCATAATGACGATATCGTAAGCTTCTTCTGCTATCTCCTTTAGAATCTCCTTTTCGGGGGGACCATAGCGCATTTTGGAATTGAAATTCACTCCCTCGGCTTCGCTCCTCTCTCGCAATGCGCTCAAGGCTCTCTCACCTTCTTCGCGGAGCTGCCGATCGAGATGACCGCGGCACTCTTCTCGATTGACCGCATAGATCTCATCGGTAAACTTCTTCAAAAAAGGATCCACCACATACAAGCCAACCAGCAAAGCGCCATAGCAGCCGGCGAGGCTCAAGGCCATGTCTTCGGCCTTCCTCGTGTGCTCTTCGCCGTCCGTACACAGGAGTATTCTCTTCAACACAGCTCCTCCCCGTAAAATCGAGCATCTACTTTCCAACTGCAATATGCCCACGCCGGCCCTCATGTTCAAGTCCTGCCGCTCAGCGCCTACCCTACAATAATGATGATGTAATGAATGATTGCTTCTGAATAGCTGCGCTTTTTCTCCGCCAGATTCACAGTATCTGTAAAAATGCAATAACGCAAAAGTCACCTTTTCTTTAGACCACGAAAAACACGAAAGGCACGAAATTTCATAAAGCGGAATGCCTCTCTTTCAATTGTTCATCATACTTTTCGTGTCTTTCGTGTTTTTCGTGGTTCGAAAGGGCTCAGCCGGGTGAGTTTTGAGCAATTGCGTAAAGATCATTTCAGGGATAATCCAAACGAGACGATATTGTTCATTGAGTGCGGTCTCTTCCGACTTTGGCATCGCAATGCTTCGATTCCATCCGAAAGCGAGGCGGTGGCGAAGATGCAATCGGCATCGGAATGAGACCGAGACTGTTCCTGTTTTCCAAGGGAGGGGTTATGGCAGGCAATGCGATCAACGACAAGGTCGGGGAAACGAGCTCTATGCTTGATTGGTCCGCTGTCAAGGAGACGGGGACCGATGCTCGGCTGAAAGCTGCCACTGCAAACAGCGCTCAAGAAACGACGAACAAAGAAGCCGAAGACAAGATCGAATTCTCTTCGGACGCCAGAAACAGAGCGGCGTACGGCCAGACATCGTCATCCCCGGATTCTGGAGCCGTACAAGCGTACCGGGAAGCTGCGAAAAGGATACAAAAGAATATGCTTCTAGAAATTGCGGATAAAAACGCCGCCAGGGAAAACGATCAGTGAGCAAATTCGAGCGCGCTATTCATCCCGCGCACAGACTGCTTAACTCCAAGAAATGAAAGCGTCAAAAGCGCGGGATTTCTCATCAGATCTTTTCCAGAATCTCTGTCCTCTTTTTCTGAAATTCTTCCTGAGTTATCAGCCCTTCTTTTAGAAGATCGTCCAGGACCTCGAGTCTGGCTTGGATATCGTCTCTGGCAGACGGAACTGCCCCGGGGAAGCTCCTCAAAGACTTCGAAAATGCCGGCGCCTTACTCTCATTATGCCCGAGAAGTCCTCCAAGCCATCTAAACACCTTCTTGATCCCTCTCCAAAGCTTGGGAATAAGCCAAATAGCAAACAGGAGGAAGATGGCGAGCAGCGATATGAATGTCCAGGGGTAATGGAGAGCGGTCCAGAGCCCGCCAATCACCATAAAATCTTCAAGGATCGATGCAGTCCAGTTCGTAAAGGGCTCGGGCGAGGTATTGATCAGAACCCTCGCTCCTGCTTTCGTAGCGTGAGAAACGGCAGACACGCCGCCGCCTATCAGGCCGGCTGCAAGGGATAAAGCCGGATCGACATTGCCGACCGCCCCCGCAGCGAGGAGCGCGCCGGCCGGTATGCGCACAAAGGTGTGAATACTGTCCCATCCCGTATCCACTCCGGGAATCTTGTCGGCAAAAAATTCTACAACGTACATGAAGCCGGCCGCCGCAATAACCGCCGGGTGAGACAGGATTTGCAGATCAGGGGGAAGGACCATGCCGCCGGTTCCGCCCAGAATCCCGAGAACCAGAATAGCCGCATAAAGATTGATTCCGCTGGCCCAAGCCGCGCCCATGGTCAGCGCAAGCTTGTTGACTATAAAATCAAGTTGCTCCATGGCTTCACTTGCTCCCTCTCTTTAGTTATTCTCCTTAACGCTCATTATAATATATCCCCTCATATAAGCGCAGGCAAAAACCATTCGAAAGTCAAAAGCCAAAAGAGTAACTTTCTCCCATGCTATTGTCTTCTTATATTCACGTCCATCTGCGGCGACTTTGCGGAAATGAGATTGTCAGCCAAAAAAGAAAGGCCGGTCATTTCTGACCGGCCTAACTTCCCGATTTTCCTAATCGGGACGACTGGATTCGAACCAGCGACCTCTGCGTCCCGAACGCAGCGCTCTACCAGGCTGAGCCACGTCCCGTTTGGATCAGGGTTATCTAACAGAATTAAGAAGCTCTGTCCAGACTTTTCATTATATTATCGATCGGCTCTCTCAAACAAGGAGGCGACAATTATGGCCCGGCACGTTGATTTAAGCTTAAAGATTTGTGAAAATAGAGAGTTGCGCAATGCTTCATTCAGCATGGACATGATCTTTCGCGATGTGACTCTATAGCTTCGAGGTAATTTGATGAACGAGAATGAAGCCGGTTCTTCCCGGGAAAACCTGGAAGCATCGATTTCCGCCGAGGAGCCTCGGGAGCAACGGATGAAGGTAGCCATGGGAAAAGGCTCTGAAACGCCGGCCGAGGCCAAATCGTCCGAGCGCGCTCGAACCGAGGCTCCCACAGCGCACCCATTATCCGCCAAAGCAGCCGGATTTCCGCATCTTCCGGGAGTGTACCTTTTTCGAGACCGCGAGGCGGTGGTGTTGTATGTCGGAAAAGCGAGGGACCTCAGGAAGCGGGCCGCCAGCTATTTTAGACACGCCGAGGCCCTCAGCGTAAAGACGAGGGCGCTCGTGGGGAAAGCGGCGGATATCGAGTACGTCATCACTTCGACTGAAAAGGAAGCGCTGCTCCTCGAAGCGAATCTCATCAAGAAGCATCGCCCCCGATATAATGTGGTGCTAAGAGACGACAAGAACTATCCCGCTCTTCGCATCGACCCGCGCGAAGAATTTCCACGGCTTGAAATCGTCCGCAGGTTCCATAAAGACGGCGCGCTCTACTTCGGTCCTTACCCGTCCAGCTACGCGGTTCGGGAGACTTTGAGGCTGCTGAATCACCTCTTTCCTCTAAGGCAATGCAAGGGAAAGAATCTCACGCCTCGCCGGCGACCCTGCCTCAACTACTCCCTCGGCCGCTGCCTCGGCGCTTGCGCGGGCAAGATATCTCAGGAAGAATATCGTAAAATGGTCGACGAGGTAATCCTCTTTCTGCAAGGCAAAACCGATGTGCTCCAGCAGCAATTACAGCTACGGATGGAGGAGGCTTCGGCAAAGCTCGAATTCGAGCGCGCAGCTTTTTACAGAGACAGGCTCAAAGGCATTGCTTCCATGCTGGAAAAGCAGCATATCGTCTCCGATCGATTCATGGATCGCGATGTCCTCGGGGTCTATCAGGAGCAGGAAGCCACCGAGATCGCCGTGCTCTTCATACGGCAGGGGGTTCTGATCGGCAGGCGCGGCTACGACTTAAAGGACGCGCAGGGAGAGCCCGACGAGCTTCTCACAACGTTCATTCATCAATATTATGGCGATGGCCAATACATCCCGGACGAAATAGTCGTCCCGGTCGAATTGGAATCGGAGGCCGTTCTGGAAGAATGGCTTTCCGAACGTTCTGGAAAGCGGATCAAGGTTTGGCCTGCAAAGAGGGGCGACCGTCGCCGCCTGCTCGATCTGGCTGAGAGCAATGCGCGCGAACAATATCTCAGCAGAAGGAAGCTGCTCGCTCAGGATCAGGCAATTCTGACCGGACTGCAACGCATATTGAAGCTTCCAAGGCCGCCCATCCGCATGGCGTGTGTCGATATATCCAACATACAAGGCCAGCATGCGGTAGGCGCTTTGGTGGTCTTCTCGGATGGTCGTCCGGATAAGAGCTCATACAGACACTTTCGCATCGAAACGAAGCAGGAGCCCGATGATCCGGCTATGATGGCCGAAGTTGTGGAGCGACTCTTGACGAACGAGACCGAACTGGCCGATAGCCTCGACCTGCTGGTGCTCGACGGCGGCAGGGGACAACTCAGTCGCATCCATCATCTCATGAAGGAATTAGGGGCTCTCGAACGATTGCCGCTCATCGCTCTGGCCAAAGAGCAGGAAGCGGACATAGGCGAGAAAGGTCGAGGGCTCTACGAGAAAGTGTATCTTCCTGGGCGAAAGAACCCTCTTTTTCTTTCCAGGCATCCCGATATCCTTCACCTTCTCCAAAGGCTCAGGGACGAGGCGCACCGTTTCGCCATCTCCCATTATCAAAGACTCCATCGTCAGGAGCTCCTCACTTCGGCCCTGGACTCCATCCCAGGAGTCGGCGCAAAACGTCGGCAAATCCTGTTCAACAGCTTCGGCAGCATAGATGGCCTCCAGCAGGCAAGCATTGAAGAAATAATGACAGTTCCCGGAATTTCCAAAAAAGTGGCTGAAAGCATAAAAAGCCTCTTCAAAGCCGATCAGGATAAGGCGGAGGAGCAGAAGGCCGAGATTTGACTCGGCTCTCATCTTTGCGGTTTACCCGCCTTCTGAAATAGGATAGTCTTTTGTGTTCAGCGCGTTGTGCGGCTGCGCCCGGTCTCCATCGCGGAATCGCATCTACAGAACGGAATGCTGAAGAACAGCAGGATACAAGGAATTGAATTCAAACCATTGAGGCTTGGAATTCCGACATATGAAGAAAATTAGAAATTTCAGCATCATTGCCCACATAGACCACGGAAAGTCCACTTTGGCCGACCGATTGATCCAGCATGCCGGGCTTGTCGACGATCGCCAGTTCCGGGATCAGATCCTGGACAACATGGATATCGAGCGTGAACGGGGCATCACGATCAAGAGCCAGAGCGTGACCCTGCCTTACACCAGCAAGAGTGGAGAGCTGTACGCCCTCAACCTCATCGACACACCCGGCCATGTCGACTTCTCCTACGAGGTCTCAAGGGCTCTGGCTTCCTGCGAAGGAGTCCTTCTCCTGGTGGACGCCTCCCAGGGCGTGGAAGCTCAAACCGTAGCCAACCTTTATGCGGCCATGGAGCATGATCTCACCATCATCCCCGTCATCAACAAGATCGATCTTCCTTCGGCGGACGTGGATATGGCCAAGGAGCAAATCGATAACGAGCTGGGGCTTGATTCCGAACACGCCATCCTTTGTTCGGCTAAAGAAGGAATAGGAATCCAAGACGTTCTAGAAGCCATTGTGGAGCGCATACCGGCTCCTTCCGGCGACGTCTCGAAGCCTCTTTCCGCCCTCATCTTCGATGCCCACTACGACCCATTTCGCGGCACCATCGTTAGCTGCCGCGTTTTTGACGGATCGCTCCGCCAAGGGGACATCATCCGGCTCATGTCCACGGGCTCGGCCTACAAGGTGGAAGAAGTCGGCCTTTTCCGCCTAAGCCGGGAGCCCAAGAAAGAGCTCTCTGCCGGGGAAGTGGGCTACATCATTGCCGGCATCAAGACCCTGGGAGATACGCGAGTCGGAGACACCGTCACATTGGATTCCAACCCTTCGCCGACAGCCCTCCCCGGCTTCAAGGATGTGAAGCCGGTAGTTTTTTCGTCCATTTACCCGATTTCCTCGGATGATTACCAATCGCTGGCGGACGCCCTCGAAAAGTACGTGCTCAACGACGCATCCCTCGTTTACCAAAAAGACTCCTCGGTGGCTCTCGGGCAGGGCTTTCGGTGCGGCTTCCTCGGCCTCCTGCACCTTGAAATCGTCCAGGAACGGTTGGAGCGCGAATTCGATCAGGCGATCATCATGACGGCCCCGAGCGTTCAGTATAAGTTCGAGCTCAAGGAAGGACCCACCATCGAGGTGGACAACCCTCAGTACTACCCGGACCCGACCGAGATCGAAAAAGGGTTCGAGCCCTTTATCAAAGCGAGCATCCTCATCCCGGAACGCTACATGGGAGCCGTGATGAAGCTTTGTATGGAACGGCGCTCCGCAAACTCGCGTTTCAGTTATCCCACTCCCGGACGAATCGAGATGACCTTCGATATGCCTCTGGCGGAAGTCGTCTTCGATTTCTACGACAAGTTGAAGAGCGTCACCCAGGGATACGGCTCCTTCGACTACGAGATGATCGGCTACGAGGAGAGCGACCTGGTCAAGCTCGACATCCTCGTGAACGGAGAAAAGGTCGACGCCCTCTCGCTCATTGTCCACAAGTCCCGAGCCCGAGAGTGGGGAGTCCAGGTCTGCGACAGGCTCAAAGAGGAAATCCCCAAGCACCAGTTCAAAATAGCCATTCAGGGCGCAATCGGCGGCAAGATCATCTCCCGCTCCACCATCTCCGCTTTCAGGAAAGACGTTACGGCGAAATGCTACGGCGGCGACATATCCAGGAAGCGAAAGCTCCTGGAGAAGCAAAAAAAGGGCAAGAAGCGCATGAAGATGGTCGGCTCCGTGATGATTCCTCAGAGCGCCTTCGTCGCCGTTCTGAAAACCGACAATGAATAAAAGCGACCGCCCCGGCCTATACCTGCACGTTCCTTTTTGCCGGAGCAAATGCCCCTATTGCGACTTCTACTCTCTGGCTTCCCTCTCCCTTTCATCCGCATGGGTCGAAGCGGTTGAAAGGGAAGCGAAGCTGTACGCCGGAGAATATCCCGCCTTTGACTCCATCTATTTGGGAGGCGGCACCCCTACCCTGCTCGATGACCGGCAAACGGCAAGGATCATGGACTGCTTCGACCGGTGCTTCGGTTTGTCGAATGACGCCGAGGTCACCATAGAAGCGAATCCCGACGACATAACTGCCGAGAAGCTCAAGCTTCTCAAATCCCTCGGCTTCAACCGCATAAGCGTCGGAGCGCAGTCCTTTGACGATGGGGAGCTGCGATTCCTCGGAAGAAGGCACACGGCTGCTCAGACGGAAAGAGCCCTGGCCTTGATCCGGGAGACCGGTTTCGACAATCTGGGACTGGACCTCATCTACGGCTTCAACACCGGCGCTTCTCCCCATGCGTCCTGCGAACGGAACTGGAAGCGAAATCTCGAGCGGGCGCTTCAATTTCAGCCGGAGCATCTTTCCTGCTATCAAATGACCTACGAGGCGGGCACACTGTTCGGAAGGATGAAGGCCAAAGGAAAGATCGAGGCTTCGAGCGAAGAGACTGAAAGCGATCTTTTTCTTTTCACATCGCAGTTTCTCGAAGAGCACGGCTACCTGCACTACGAGATATCCAATTTCGCAAAAGATCCCGCTCACACGTCACGGCACAATCAGAAGTACTGGAGTCACGTTCCATATCTGGGGCTCGGTCCAGCGGCTCATTCATTCAAAAACGGCAGGCGCTGGTGGAATGTGAAGTCCGTTCGGAAATACTGTGCGCTCACGAACGAAGGCAAGGTCCCGGTAGAGGAGAGCGAGCTGTTGTTCGATGAGCAGCTTAAGCTTGAAACCCTTTATCTTGGACTGAGAACAAGGGAGGGAATCGACCTCGACGCCGTTCGCGATACGCCGGGCTACGAATCGGCAATCAACGAGCTTGAACGATCCGGGCTTGCAAGGGTCTGTGGACAAAAGCTCTCACCCACCACAAAGGGCTTTCTTGTAGCCGACAGTCTTCCCTTGATGTTTCTGTAAGTCACACCCAGCAGACTCTTTAAAACACCCCAGTGCGCTCAAAATCACGAATCTTCCTGAGGCTCCGGAACGGTGATCTTCAGCAAACGGGCGCACGCCTCCCTAAGCTCGGGATCGGAGATGCTCTTGAGAAGGGCTTTTTCATGAGGTGTTAGAGGATATTTCGTAGCGGGCTTCTTCTTCACAGGTCGATATTTTTTGGGCTTAATCTTTTTCAGGAGCTTATGATCCGGATTGAGAGCGGGCTCCGCTTCGGGCAGCTCTCCGACGCGGATGACGATTTTTTCAACGAGCGGCTCCGGCCTCCCCTTGTTTATCTTCTTGAGCAAGTCCTCCTTGCATAGCTCAAGATGGTGTTTCCACACGGAATCTAGGACAATGATCAGAAGGGATTTCTTCTTCAAGGATGCAGGGCGCGAATTCTTCGCAACCTGCTCGCCCGCCACTTCGCTCCAGTCTCCGAAAGGATTGGAAAAAAAGGCGGGATGGCGGTTCAGGATCTGCTGCAGCAACGGACCGACATTGAGGCTTTCCTCCGTCTTCTTCAACCTTATGTCCCCGCAGATTCTTTTGTTTCGGATGTTGCGCCGATTGTTCGCTCCAAACGACGCACCGATTGCTGAAGCTCCTGGAACTGCCTCTGCATCGCCTCGAGTAGAACAATTGTGTCGCTGCTCTGGAAAGGCAGCTGAGAAAGAAAATGATCGTAAAGCAGAGCGTCCACGTCAGAAAGATAAAGAGTCTCTAGTCTTTTCATTAGTCCCGAAAAGATGCTCAAAGCAATGGCGACGACTATCATTTGCACGATGGGAACCAGGCTGCTCATTAGGGACCCGAAGACGTCATGAAGGTCTCTTTGCCCCATAACGACAGGCTCGAGGTAGTGATGCAAAAGCCAGGACGATTGCAGTAAGCCAAGCAGGGGAAGGCTCCAGACGAGCCACCGGAAAGGCGTCCAGGTATTCGTAAGGATCTGCCAGTCCGTCTCCGCAATGCGTCGCTCCTTCTCGATGAGATCCTCGGATGCGGGGGCCCCCCGGCTGCTTCCCAGCATCAATCGAAGCCTCTGATAAGGATGAAAAACAAAGCGCCACGGGATCTCGCTCGCCCTCTTGAGAAGAAGCTCGGTTGGAAACAGGCGATTCAAATTCGGAGGCAGCCCGCTGAAAGAAGACTTGGAGAAGGTGTGAGGAGATCTAATGGTTGAGGCGAGAAGTCTCTTTACGCTGAAGCTGCCGATGCTTTGAGTGATCAACCAGGCAAAGCGGCCAATGAGGAAAAGAAGCGCCACCCAAACGAGATAAACCACTACGCTGGTGAGCAGGGAATCCTCCCTCAGCCATTTAAGTCCCATCCAGAAAGAGGAGGTCTTGAGCGCTTCCGCTCCGGGTTGTTGCAGCGGCGCCTCTGAAAGCGAGCTATGATAAGAATTTGAAAAAGGGTAGGCAAAAGTCAAACAAATCAAAAAGAACAAGAACCATAAAAGTCTCTGGATCGCTTCATAGCGCCTAAGCCCGTATTCCATACCAGCACTTTCTCAAAGGAGAGCCTTTCAAGGGCGGGGATAATGAGGCGACAAGGGCAAGGCATCAAAGCAGCCGCTGATTGAAGATGATCTTTTCCGCTTTTGATGATCTCACATTATGTCATCGCACTTCTCAGGCTCTACCCGGTCAGTATTTCGGAAATCGCCGCGCCGCTCCAATAAGCCCCGCAGGAGATCATAAAATGCCGAAAGGCTTCCATTTCCGCCTTCGAGGGCAGGGGTATACTTCTCGCACATTTTCTATTATTCGTCCAGAGAAACAGCAATTCTCATCATCACGCGGGTTGCCGGCGCCAGAGAGAAGAGCCGGGACCAGCTCCATAATCCAAGGTGAAATTGACAACACAAGTGTCCAAGAATACGCGACGAGGAATGTTGTGTGGCTCCCCCTAATACCTCCCATAGTAACTTAGATTTAAAACTGTTGTTTTTTATGGCAAAAAATGAATCCTTTCAGTTCAGGCGGTAACCGTTGAGCTTCAATGCCTCCGAATCAAGCGCGTATGCTCCAGGAAGATCTTGGACTATTCCTACACATCTCCTACGGCCTACAGCTAACGGCAAGAATCAGCGGGCGGCAGCCACGCGGACAACAGACTTCCGGGTAACCCCACAAGACATTCACAGCTTGGTTGATGCTCCGTTGCGTTCTTTGGGTTGGGCATTCAAGACGTTGGCTCTTCGGGAAGCTGTGCGCCGCGCCATACCGCGACAATCCATACAGTCTCTCCTTTGACTCGATAGAAGAACCGATACGGCGCGATGATCACCTCCCTGTACGGCAACTCCGGAAAATCCGGCACGACTCTTCCAGAATCCGGGAATTCTTCGAGCCTCCGTAATACCGTCTCAACGCGCTCGCGGAAGTTGAGCGCCGCTCCCGGAGCATCTCGACGAATGTAGGTAAGCGCAGAGAGGAATTGAGCTCTGGCAGAGGAAGTAAAGCGGACTTTCACGGCAGTTCTTCCGCAAGAAGCGCATCGGCCTCAGCAAGGACGGAATCCAAATCGTGTCCCTCGCCTGCCTCTATCTCCCTCTCTCCTTTAGCCAAAAGGCGCAACAGCTCTCTGTCACGCTCCGACTGCTCAAAGGCTTCCACACTGAGCATTACTGCAGCAGCACGCCCCCTCTGTGTGATCACGACGGGTTCTCTGGAATCCTTGACACGCTTCAGGACCTTGGCAGCATCCTGCCGCAAATCGCTGACTGGAATGATGTTCAATAGTTTACCCATGTTGTACCTCCTGTAGTACTTCTAAACGTACTACAGAGCATGCGCGGAATCAAGCGTCATAGAAAATGTATGTGGCGCCGCGCGCCCCCAACATCGATGTAGAAAGGATGCCGACTCATTACCTCCCGCATCGCCAACCGGAGGGAATCCACGTGGTCGACCAGTGTGGCGAGATCCCTTTCGGCTAGATTCACGGTGAAGAAATATGATCCACCGGCTATATCGGCCCGTCGATATTGCATCAGGCGCAATTCCTTGTGGATGTTGGGGCTCGTCCAACGACAGGACAAGATCGTGGATCGCTTCGCGGTCACGATCTATCCTTATTCGTTCGGCCATATCGGCCGCTTCACGCATACATGAGACGGCGCCCTTTAGGCTCTGGAATGGGGTCTCCAAATTCCCGGGCTGTATCGATCCACAACTGGATGGCCTCTTTTATGTTCTTGAGAGCGACTTCTTCTGTGTCTCCATGAGCCATGCAGCCCGGCAGTTCCGGCGCCTCGGCGATAAAGACCTCGTCCTCGTTGCTCCAGTAGATGATGATCTCGTATCTTTGCATCTACAGTTCACCTCCCAGCTTATACTTCAAGATCACTGACCGCACCTGGCGTACCTGATAGGCTTTGGCTTTGCTGTCATCTCGCTGCAGGTTGATCTTCTCCTCGACCCCTTCTTTTCAGAAGCTGTGATGACTTCCGCGTGTGCGCTCCTCAAGGCCCAATCGGAGCAGCAGTTGGCGCAGATCATCAAATCCGATGTTCGCATCCGATGTGCCCCTCAAGATCTGAAACAGTAGCTTATCATATTTGCCCACTGAACTTCCTGTGATGACGTTGTGGCATGGAGGCCGAACGCCACGGTTGAGCGGCGCCCGACTACGCGGCCAAGATGCCCGAAAGAACACTACGATTGTCACCGCGTGGTCGGGTGTCCGGCTCCAACCGTTTGTTGGCTTTTTCCTTCAATTTGTAGGCTTTGAGCTTTCGATTGAAATCGTAAAGCTCACTGAGCTTTTTGAGAACCCTATCGATCTTTGTCATCTTCAAGCTTTTCTATATCCGCCTGATCCTGCTTGGAGTCCCTAGTCCTCTTAAGCCAGATCAGATCACGTTTGTTCGCAAGCATCACTTTTCCCTCTTCCGACTCTGCTTCCACCGCATTCAGGCAACCTGCTGCATTCTATTGGCGAAGTCACGACCGGATGTTGCCGGTGGCAGTTGCTTGCCGTCTTTGCGGTACAGTTCAATTGCTTCTTCCACGACTTGACACAGTTTCTCAAATACTGCCTTCTCATCATCGCCATGGCACCCACCGTATATTAATCCAGGCGCACTACCTACATAACATTGATCTTCTTCTGACCATTCAACAATCTTGACATATCTGGCGCTATCTCTCATTTCTTTGACTCCTCAATGGCAGTCTGCACAGCCTTTACCTGATAGTTTTTGGCGTCATCGCCCATCTTGCCTGAGATAGTGATGGGATTCAATACCTTGGGGTGGACAAAGTTCCTATGGCTCCCTCGGCCTCCACGATTCACAAAGCCGGCTCGCTCCAGTTCAGCAATAAGCTCTCTCACCTTTGGTGGCATTGAGGGGCTTCCTTTGAGTAATGCCACAAACTAACGGCAGTCTGCAATGTGATGGCGGACGGTACTATGATTTCAGAATAATGGGACTACTCGCCAAGGTACGTTCGAATAAGGGCGCCATGGCTCGGGAATTTCCTAACGAGTAGATCCACCAAAGCGCTCAATTGGGTGTCCGCCAATAGGCGATCGAAGTCACCTGCTGTTATGCCCAGTTGCCTACCATATTTATCCTGAACAGTCTGGGGAGCAATTCATTATTTTTTTGCTATGAAATTAGTG
The DNA here is from genome assembly GCA_964578835.1 of uncultured Syntrophobacteraceae bacterium. GTDB lineage: Bacteria > Desulfobacterota > Syntrophobacteria > Syntrophobacterales > Syntrophobacteraceae > CAZOEL01. Next base: position 40,655 of record CAZOEL010000063.1, read on the forward strand.
GCTTCATTTCTATTGTAAGATCCTTCTCGTACTAAGCGGACCACTTCAAGTATGTGCTGCAAAGCTATGGGAGTGCCGATGGAAAAATCATTCGTATTGGTGCCGACCTCGCTCTGGACCTGAGCAGAAAGCGACCGTTTTGTTTCCTTATTGAGCAGTTCCCTGCGAAGGACCGAATTAGGCGTGTCAATGAGAGGCTCTGCTTTCCTCTTCAGATACTCAAAAACATCCCCATCAATTTCAATCTGGCGAAATTTCATGGCATCCTCCTTGCTTATACAGTAATCTTGAAATCAGTTCACCCTGGTTAAGCAAAGAATAATACTGTACTACAAGTACGTCAGGTACTAATAGTATGAGAAGAGGCTACTACAGCCTAATCGGGATAGGGAGAGGCCTCGCGGCCCCTCTCCTCCCACACCACCTGGCATACGGATCACGTACCAAGGCGATTCGGCTGATTACTTCGGTATTGCTACCGACCGGGAGTTCGGTATCCCCCATCCACCACAAACATCACTCTTTCGAGCAGCTACGTTTCCGCCAGCTTTATTCGCACTGGACAAAGGACCTACTGACCACTTCAACCGTTCGGGCCTTCAGTTTCCTGGTTTGCGGCTCGGCATATCTGTTGTCACCGTCTTTCGACATTGGAGTGCCTCATTAGCTCTGCCTGCCAGGGCACCTACTATGCCCTCTGCTGAATCCTGCACGGCGATCAGAGTGGATTGCTCCACCCTCAGTCGAGACGGGGTGACTTAGGCTTCGCCATACCATGTTTCAGGGTTTCCCCGTTCGTAGGACTCAATAGACGCATGCCATATCAATCCCGCTGACACCGTACAGGCCTCCCCGGTAAGACACAGAGCTTTCCACGCGTAAACGCCGGATGGTTCGATACCTCACCACAGGTTTATAA
>CAZOEL010000064.1:0-40292 GCA_964578835.1 uncultured Syntrophobacteraceae bacterium
ACGGCTAGCAAAAGGAGCAAGAAGAGCGGGTGAGAGGGTGAATATCATATCAACACGAGCAATAAGCAAAGAACGCGAGCATGAAGAGCAGCAGAGCAAATAACGCTAGAAAGCTTACGAAACCCGATAGCGGCTCGGACCGATTCCTTCGAATGCGACTGCAGCCGATACTTCCCGAATCCCCAAAAGCGGCAGTGACGCCACTGACCTCCACACCTCCTCTTTGGATGTTTGCATTTCGCCCACTCAAACACCATACAGCCTGAAGAATGGCGACAAATCCTGAATTCCCGCCCCGCAACGGTCAGGAAAAAATCTATACAAGGGCCGGACAGGACGCTTTCCGCTTCGACACAACTCCTACTCCAGCCCCGCAGTTTCACTTTATGAAAGCCAATTTCATGAAAGCATCATTTGAATACCAGCCACAAAGCGGCTATGTCAAGAAAAAAAGGCGAGCGCGACCATGCGGCGCACTTTCATCAATTATTATCTTGTGGTAATGTGCAAGCCATCGTCCCTTGGAGAGATAAAAGACTTGACATAATGCTGCGCATGCTGTTATACCGCACCACAATATGAATTCAGGGTTCAAAATATGAAAAGAGAAGAACATGTGATTTCCGATGATCCATACAGAAGCCAGGCTCTTTGCCGAGGGCTCGACATCCTGGACTGTTTTTCGCTGCAAAACCGCGAATTGAGCTTGACCGACATCGTCCAGCGCACCGGGCTGAACAAGACTACCGTAAAGAGAATTCTCTACAATCTGACGTCAAGAAATTACTTGCTCCAAGATCCTCAAACTCGCAAGTACAGACTCGGCATGCGGTTGTTCGAAATGGGCGGCATTGTCTACAATTCCTTCTCCTTGAGGAAATCGGCGGACCCTCACCTTCACAAGCTAAGGGATAAAACCGGGCTTACCACCTTCCTGGGCATAGCGGTAGAAAATCAGCTCGTTTTCGTCGAAAAGCTGGGCGGAAAAGGCGCCATCCAAGTCTCTTCCGGCATTGGCTGGCACTGCAACCTGCATTTCGGCATGTTGGGCATGGTCCTCATGGCTTACCTTCCGGAATCGAGAGTGAACGATATTCTAAGCCAGCACCCGCTCGAAGCGCACACTCCCTTCTCTATCACGGACCAACACGCTTTTGATCTCCGACTGGCCGAGATACGCAATCAGGGATTCATCGTCGAGCGAGAGGAAGCGTACGAAGGACTACTCGGAATCGCTGCGCCTGTGCGCGATTATTCCCGCAACGTTATTGCAGCTGTGGGCATCTCGGTTCCAATGAGCAGAAATTATGGCCGAAAAGAGATCAATCAGCTTGTAGAAGTCGTCAAGAGCGCTGCTGACACGATTTCTTCCGACCTTGGCTTTCTGAAGATATAAGCTGGAGCTATTCTGAAGCTCATCTGCTTGTCCCCTGCAAAGGTTCGGACAGAAGAGCCCTTAGGCGCACCCTCCCTCCCTTCTTCATTTTTTTGTTTAGCTCACGACTTGCATGCCACGAATGGGAATCTCTCGGCTGCGCCCGGAATGGGCGCAGCCGAGCCGATCCTAATCCTGGCGCAGCTTGAAGCGCTGAATTTTTCCAGTGGCGGTCATCGGCAACTCGCCGACAAACTCGATCCATCTGGGATATTTATAGGGAGCAAGGCGCTCTTTCACAAAATTCTTCAGATCCTTTTTCAACGCATCATCGCCGGCGACTCCAGCCTTTAGAACAATGAATGCTTGAGGCTTGATCAGATCCTGCTCGTCGCGCTTCGCCACTACGGCGCACTGCGCAACAGAGTCGTGCGCCAGCAAAGCCGCTTCCACCTCGAGAGGCGAGACCCAGATGCCGCTGACTTTCATGGTGTCGTTCGAGCGGCCGTGGTGGAAATAGTAGCCGTCTTCATCCTGCACCGCGCAATCGCCGGTCATCATCCAGCCATCTTTGAAGGAATCCTTCGTCTTGTCAGGCTTATTCCAGTAGCCGATCGCAAGAGTCGGACTCTTTACCCACAAGTCCCCCGCCTGCCCTCTGGGAACTTCGACGCCGTCATCATTCATCAGCTTGACTTCATAGCCAGGCAAAACGGTTCCGCACGCAGGCGGGCGGACTTTGCCCGGACGGTTGGTAATGTAAATCCAGCTAACCTCTGAGGATCCAAGCCCGTCAAGAATCTCGACGCCCAGGAGTTTATAGCATTTGTCGTAGATCGGACCGGGCAAAGCTTCCCCAGCGGAAGTGCAAAGGCGCAGGTGGCTGAAATCGGGATTGAGCTTATTGTCGTTCACGTAGTGTAGAAGCTGCGCATAAGCCGTCGGAACGCCGATAAAAACTGAAGGTCGGTATTTTTGAAGGTTTGCAACCACGCCTTCAGGAACCGGGCGATTTTCATCCAGGACAACTGACGCAGAGTAATAGAAGGGAAGATAAAGGATCATATTCAGACCATAGGAAAAGAACAGCCTGGGGATTCCATAGACGACGTCATCGGGAGTGAAGCTCAGAGCATGGTAGCCATAATTTTCAACGGCGTAAACCAGGTCCTTGTGGAGATGGATAACCCCTTTGGGCTGGCCGGTGGTGCCGGAGGTGTAAAGCCAGTATGAGTGGTCCAAGGCGGAAGTCGGGAACATGGCGAGCTCAGTAGAGGCGCCTTGTCTGATGTCTGAAAGCGAAGAATATCCCGCCGCCTTGCCTCGGACTATAATCTCTTTGAGATTGGTTTTTGAACGTGGCAGGTTTTCTATTTTCGAAAGCAGATCTTCCTCGATGACGAGCAGAGTGGCCTGCGAATCGGTGATGAAATATTCGACGTCGCTGGCGGTCGCCAGGATATTGATAGGGACGGGAACAGCGCCAATCTTCATCGCTCCGAGGAAAACAGAAATCCAGTCCGGGCTGTCGTACATCATGATCAACACCCGGTCTCCTTTTTGAGCTCCGAGCTTCGAGAAGGCGTTTCCGGTCTGGTTGGCCAGCTGGTACATATCCTGGTAGGTAACCTTTTGATCTTTATAATGAATAGCGATCCTGCCGCCTCTGCCATTTTCTATGTGCCTATCCAAAAGCAGGCTCGCCATATTGAACGTCTCAGGCAGTGTGAAACCGTCTTCCCAAGGTTTGAGATAAATGTCCTTCATGTCCATTCGTGGTCTCCTGTTGAACTGTGATCATTGATTACGCCTTCTTCGCCCAGCTTTGGAAAAAGTGTGCCGCAGTTCTGGAGCAGCTAATTGAAAATCAAAATTGCGAACGAGAATCCGTGGGAGACAGGAGGATTAGAATGAGAAAATGAGAATAAGAACCGCTTCGCGCCTACCGCAGCACCATCCAACCATCAACAGAACGAAGCCAACCGGCCGGGATCTGCGCCGACCTCCACAACAACATCCAAAATCGCCCGATGCGATGCTCCATCACCAATCCCTCTTGCACCCCGTCTAAGAAAAACAACGGAGAGCAAATATTTCACATTGTGAAATATCTATTCACGATACGGCATTAGCTAACACTCACTTCAAGTTCCTGTCAAGAAAATTTTGTTGGCGCGCATAAGGGTTGGGGCATTCCGTTCGCCTTGAGGCATCGAAGGGCGAACAGCCCCGATCATGCTTCGATACCTCAGCACGATCGGGTGGCGTATCCCAACCCTTATGCGCGCCAACAAGATTTTCACTTGCGCTAAAGTGGAGCCGTCCCTCTACTATACCGTCAACATCGTTTCTTCCGGTAAGAGCAGACACTCTCTCCCTCAGGCAATGCTGTTGAATTAAGAAATCGCAAGGATATGTAGATCTGTAGGTTGGGTTGAGCGTGAGCGAAACCCAACATCGATCGGCAAAACCGTTGGGTTTCGCTATCGCTCAACCCAACCTACGCCTGCATCGGCTCTTTAATTCAACAGCATTGTCTCCCTCAGGAGAGGGAAAAGACTACAACCTGAACATTCAACGTTGACGGTCCATTAGGAAGCTCGTTAAGCAGAAAGGAAAGCTTCACCTTGACGCCACAACCATTCCCGAGCGCGGGCCGCGGATAAAGCTCAAGATTTTGTGAGCCTATGATAGGAATTGGAAAGAAGATGAGTGAACCGTGAAAAGGAGAACCGTACAGAAGCCGATCGTTTCAGAGGGATTGCAAACTACATTCGATCCCTAAAACCAAGTCCCAAGGAATGAATAAAATCTCCCTCTGCCCCACCAGGCGTCTTGAAGGCGCTTCATCTTCGACGAAGAAGAAGGGCCTTTAGAAATGAGGAGTTATAATCTTTAGGAAATCATCAACTGCTAACCCAGAGCGATGCTTTATCGATAGATTCCAAAAGTTTTCTTGTCCTTGATCCAATGAGCAATTCCTTCAGCCGCCCCTTGTGTACGCCCTCTCTTCCGACAGCGACCACTGCGTAGCCTCCATTTTCGGCTTCTTCCGCGATCGCTTTAGCCACTCCCGTGATGGACGATGTCACCACAACGCTCTTGACTCTGCCATTCGAAGCCCATTTTTCAAGGAGCGCTTTCCTGGCCTCCTTCATGATGCCCTCGTTATCCCCTCCTTCTTCGGCATCGACATGGAAGAGGGTTACGGAATGCTCGTTTTCGTCTCGAAGCATATGTCCCACGTGATCCACCATACGAAGACTGGCCGAGGAACCGTCGACACAGAGGAGCACGTTCCTGCGGTCTTCTTCGGGACGCTTACAGATCCATAGCGGCGCGTCTATATATCGATCAAGCATCTCCTTGGTGACGCTGGTGGCGAGGACGGATTCAAAGAGCATATATCCTCGACGCCCGAGAACTACCGCATCATAGCTTCCGGTTCTCGCCTCTCGGATGATGTCTTTGACAGTCCCAAACTGCTTGAAGATAAACTTCTTCGCTATGTTCTCCTCGGGGAAGCCTTTGTCGCGAAGCATTTTGCAGGCTGCATCGAGAGCTTCTTCGCCTTTCTTTTGAGCCGTCTCGGAGGCTTTCTTGTCCAATCCGCCCTGACTCGCTTCTCTGCCCGCAATATCTGCAAAGGAGGCTACATAGAAGAGTGTGGCGCTCACCTCCGACTTATTTCCGAAAAAAGATCCCACAAACCGAACCCCGTGATGACAGCTGATATCATCGCTCACAGTTATCAAAAGCTTCTTCCGCATAACTGCTCAACCTCCGATTTCACATGCATTAAAAGGGACATTGCTCGTCAGTTCTTCAATTATTGATTGCCAGACGAATTTTGCGCCGCATTCTTTACAGAGGTCAACTCACAGCCAATTGAACGCAGTCGTGGTTGCCGACAAAATCGGGAAGCATCCGCCTAGCGTTTTCGCCCGTAAGCATCAATCTGATCTCTTTTGCTTTGATAAGATGAAGGTTGTTCTGAAAGACATTCCTCCCAAAAGGATAGATGGCTTTGAGATGCTCGGTATGGACATACACCTTGGCTTTCGCATTGCACAACTTGAGGATGAGGTGGAGAAGTTCGTAGGCGGAGCTCCCGTCGAAGTATCCATGTAGTTTCAGGTGGAAGCACGAGCTTTTCTTTGAAACCGAAACCTTAAAATTCGCAGCCATCGCATTCCCTCTTATCGACAGATTGAAGAGCCCATCAGTCTCCTCGCTGTTCTTTCGGCATCGAAGAACAATCTCCCTCAGTATTCGAACAATTCAGCGGCTCTGAATTTGGCAGCATTTGGCATTCAAAGCAATAGAGCCCTCCATCTATTTCCATGGGTGAATTCCCCGGCAAATGGGAAATATCCCCAAGATCGTCAGAAGCAATACAAAGAAAGGGATATGAGAAGCCGGAAGCTTGTTCGATCTGCAAGCGCTTGATTTTACAACGGCCGAGCTTCTTCATCGGAGATATTCAAAAGATCCCTGGCGTGGTATGAGCTCCGCACAAAAGGAGCGCTTGCAACCTTGGAGAAGCCCATTTCGAGAGCAATCCAGCGCCATCTCTCAAATTCATCGGGAGGTATGAATCGCTCTATCGGAAGGTGCAGAGGCGACGGTTGAAGGTATTGGCCGAGTGTGAGCAGATCGCACCCCGCTTCTTTTATGTCTCGAAGGGACTCACGAATTTCTTCGGCCGATTCGCCCAGCCCAAGCATCAGACCGGATTTGAGGGGAAGAGACATATCAAGGCTTTTTGCCCTCCTGAAGATATCTAGAGATCTCTCATATAGCGCTCCCGGACGAACGACCGGATAGAGACGTGGGACGGTCTCAATATTATGATTCAATACATTGGGGCGCGCCTCCACTACTTTTCGAACAGCCCGCGGGTCGCCCAGAAAATCGGGAATCAACACTTCAATGAGCGCGCCCGGCAATCTTCTTCTGATGGCTTTTATTGTTTCAGCAAATATGGATGCTCCACCGTCCGGCAGATCGTCGCGAGTAACGGAAGTCACTACGACGTAGCTCAACCCGAGATCTGCGGCGGCTTCGGCCACCCGGCGCGGCTCTTCCGGATCGGGTGGGGTTAACGGGCCGTGATTCACGGCGCAAAAACGACAGTTTCGCGTGCAGTTTGGCCCCATGATCAAAAAGGTCGCCGTCTGATGAGAAAAACACTCCCATTGGTTTGGACATTTGGCTTCCTGACAGACGGTATGAAGCGCTCCGTTCTTGATGAGCGCGCGCACTCGCTCGAACGCTTCTCCCGAAGGAAGCTTGCGTCTAAGCCAGTCGGGCTTTCGAAGTCGGTTCTTTCTATTCTCATCCGTCATAATGATCTCATTTTGTCGTCAGATGGATGTAAATGACGCTGTAAAAACGCTAAATCAACCGATCTGAGCTCCACGCGAAAGACCTTCTTGACATTCTTCTTGAGCTCCTTTCGAACATCGTCCACGCACACCTGTCGGGATAGCTCCTTCTCGAGCGACGTCACGCCGATTCCGCGCAATCCGCAGGGATTGATCCAACTGAAGGGCTCCAGGCTCGTATTCACATTGAACGCAAACCCATGGAATGTTATTCCGCCACGTATAGCGATTCCTATGCTGCCGATTTTACTGCTTCCCACCCAAGCTCCCCTGTTCAAAGCATTTCGTCCCACTCTCACGCCAAAACCGGCGGCAGTCAGAATCATGACTTCTTCCAAACGCTCCACATAGCCAGAGACTGAAAGCTTTGCGGCATGAAGATCCATAATGGCATACCCAACCAGTTGGCCGGGCCCATGGTAAGTGATGTTCCCACCCCTCTCCACCGATATGACAGAAAGCCCCCTCTCCTCGAGGAAGCTCTCACAAACCGAGAGGTTCTCCAATCCGCCGCGAACGCCAACCGTGAATACTGGAAAATGCTCCAGCAGAAGAAAAACATCCGACCCGATGTGGCCGGCCTTGCGCGCCGCCGCCAGGGCGAGCTGCAGTTCGTGAGCCCGCCTGTAGTCCATCATGGAAAGGTCCGCAGATAACCATGCATTTGTCTCTCGATGCGCCGACGGGTTATGAGGGGCAGTTTTCACTCATAGCTCCAGTTTTCCTGCTCCTTCAGCAATAGCCGATTCTGGGCGGCAAGCATCGCCCGGAATCCAGAATCAGTCGGAGAAAATGTGATCCAGGAGCAATCCATAGACATTTTGGGCTCTCACGCAATTGCCGGCAAGCAGTTTTTGTTCTGTCGTCATGAATATGGGTCCGTCTTCAATGCTATCCGTCACTCGTCCATGCGACCCTTTGACAAGATCCGCATCAAGAGGAATAATGTCCAGCAGATAGCGAAAGCCGAGTTGCTTTTTAACTAGAGTCCACAGGATCTTAAGTTTGGCAAAGGGTATGGATGGGTCTATGAAAAGCTCACACGGGTCATAGCCCGGCTTAGCATGAATATTGACGGTGCGCGCAAAGTCCGGCGCTTTGCCGTCATCCTCCCAGTAATAGTATGTAAACCATGCATCTTTTTCAGAGATAAGAATGAGGTCGCCGGACCTGGTATGATCCAGGCCGAAGGCCCTCTTCTCTTCAGAGCCCAATACTTGTTCCACACCCGGAACTTGTTCAAAATGCTCCTTAAGCTGTGAGAGCAGGCTTTTATCGTTGACATAAATGTGGGCGATCTGGTGATCGGAAACGGCGAAGGCTTTGCACCTGGCGAAGTCCAAATATTCTCGGTTCAGATCGACCTTCAGCTCTAAGCAGTCAAGACGACGCAGCAGGCGATTCGGATGAATCGGCTTCGACACATCCGTTATGGCATACTCAGAAAGCACAACAACCCTGCAGCCTTTACCCGCAAAGTAATCGATGAGCCTTCCGCATAGATCGTCAATCTCGCGCAAATCCTTACCCAGCTCGCCGGAAGCTCCTATTCGTTGCAAGGCGTAATCGAGATGCGGAAGATAGATGAGATGCAAAGTCGGACGATACTTCTCCTCTATCGCTATGGCCGCCTTCCCGAGCCATTCGCTGGAAGCGATTGACGCCCCTGGGCCCCAGAACTGAAAAAGCGGAAACTGACCGTATTCAGAATTGAATCTCTCTCTGAGCCCGGGCGGGACAGTGTAGCAGTCTGGAATCTTTCTCCCATCGGCGCAGTATAAGGGGCGTGGCGTCACGACGTAATCGACGTCGGTCGCCATATTGAACCACCAACCCGTATTAGCGCATGAAAAGGAGCCATCGCGCCTTTTCGCCTCATGCCAAATTTTCTCTCCGCGCACCAGCTTGTTGGACTGCTTCCAGAACATCACCTCGCAAAGAGAAAGGTCGTACCAGCCGTTTCCAACAATGCCGTGTTCTGAGGGAAGTCGGCCGGTGAGATAAGTAGCCTGAACGGGGCAGGTCACAGCCGGAACAATCGCCTGAACATTGACGCAGTTGGCAAGGAGAGCCCTCAAGTTAGGCGTTTGTTCGCCGATGAGTGAACGAGTCAACCCGACAACATTCAAAACGACTGTGCGCCTCATTGTTTCTCCTGCCTTTATTGAAAATAAGCTCTGCCTTTAAGATTAAGCCTTTGTTTTCGCGCTCGCCAAGATCTCTAAAGGATTACTTTAAGACCGACCATGGCGCAAGGAAACAACATCGGATTCTTAAACCCTTGCGAACGCGTCTGAGCAACCGCGCACGTTCTCGCAGAACGCACAATATTGTGACAAATATATCCACTCCTCAGCTCCCCCATGCTCTATCACATAGCGCATTAAGCCTCGATCGATCGTTGAACAAGAATGTCTCACATCTCACCTGCAAGGTGGATATGATACAAAATCGTACAACAAATCCTTTACACTCGGAAGATCTAAAAAGAAATTATAATTACGATATCAGTAACTTATAGAAATAAATATAGAACTGGTAAGCTATTTGCCTACATACAAAACTGAAAGCAAACGACAACCGCTGTAACATATTTTGAGGAGGAACTAATATGATAAGAATTGAAGCAATCATCAAACCTTTTAAACTCAATGATGTTCAGGACGCCCTTGTTCGGATCGGTATCCAGGGAATGACCGTTTTGGAAGTAAAAGGATTCGGACGGCAAAAAGGACATGTGGAGCTGTACAGAGGGGCGGAGTATCGCGTGGATTTCGTGCCGAAGCTGATGCTCATCATTGTGGTCCCGGAGGATCAGGCTGACGCAGCTATCAGCGCCATCCAGGGAGCCGCATACACCGGAAACATCGGGGACGGAAAGATCTTCGTATCAAACGTTGAAGATGTAATGAGAATCCGCACGAGGGAAGTAGGCGCTCAGGCCGTCTAAAGTCATTTTACTTTTCGAATTCATATGAAACTGCAAAATCATCCGGAGGAAAGGTCATGAAAAGATTTATCGGTCTCTTACTATTAGCGTTGCTCGTATTCAGTTTTGCCCCCGCGTATGCGCAGAATGCCGAAGCTCCACCCGCGGAAGCGGCTGCCGCCGTTGCTCAGGAAGCCGCCCCTCCAAAGGTGGATACGGGCGACACAACCTGGATTCTCGTATCCGCTGCTTTGGTCATGCTCATGACCCCCGGCCTAGCGCTCTTTTATGGCGGTATGGTTAGAAGGAAGAACGTCCTTGGCACCCTTATGCAGAGCTTCGTCGCATTAGGAATTATTACCATTCAGTGGGTTCTTTTCGGGTACAGCATGGCTTTTGCCCCTGACGTCGGATCGATTATCGGCAACCTCGATTGGATAGGCTTGAACGGCGTAGGCCTCGAGCCAAACGCGGACTATGCCCCGACGATACCGCATCAGGCCTTCATGATCTTTCAGATGATGTTCGCCATCATTACGCCTGCCCTCATCTCCGGCGCCATTGCAGAGAGAATGAAATTCAAAGCTTATCTTATCTTCATCACCATCTGGGCCATCGTGGTGTACAATCCTATGGCGCACTGGGTATGGGGCGTAGGCGGATGGATCAGGAATCTTGGAGCGCTCGATTTCGCAGGCGGCCTCGTGGTCCACATAAGCTCCGGAGTCTCGGCGCTGGCCGCCGCCTTGGTCATGGGGAAAAGAAAGAACTATGGCGTGGAGCTTATGGCGCCCCATAACCTTACCATGACGATTCTTGGCGCCGGCATCCTGTGGTGCGGTTGGTTCGGCTTCAATGGCGGCAGTGCGCTTGCATCCGGTGGATTGGCTACTTCGGCTTTCGTTGTGACTCACATTGCATCCGCCGCTGGGGCTCTCTCCTGGATGGCGACCGAATGGGCTCACAGAGGTAAGCCGACTGCTCTGGGCCTGGTGTCAGGCGCTGTTGCGGGCCTTGTCGGCATAACTCCAGCATGTGGCTTTGTCGGCCCCGTAGCTGCGATCATCATTGGACTCGGCGCAGGCGCCCTTTGCTATAGCGCCGTAAGCCTCAAACCCAAATTCGGCTACGACGACTCCCTGGACGTGGTCGGAGTGCACGCTGTGGGCGGTATCTGGGGCGCGATTGCTACGGGGCTCTTCGCATCGAAGCTGATCAATTCGGCCGGCAACGATGGCCTCTTCTTCGGCAATCCCGGCCAAGTTGGAATACAGCTTCTAAGCGTTGTAGCTGCGTGCGCATACGCCTTCATCGTTTCCATTATTATCCTGAAAGTGATCGACGCCACGGTAGGACTCAGAGTGGACGAGGAAGACGAGTATAGCGGACTCGACCTTAGCCAGCACGGAGAAACCGGCTATATACTTGACAGCTTCTCGAGCAAAGGCGGTTCCGGCCATGCAGAGCCGGCTGGCCATGGCGCGTTCGGCTCGGTAGGAATCCCTTCCCCCGCAAAAAAATAGGGATGATGTAAGATCCCATACTATCAACAATTGAGCTGCGCCCGTTGACGCTTGAATAACGGGCGCAGCTTTTTTTATTTTTTCGCCATCGGGAAGTCTGCCTACCAAAATGAGTATTTTCCCGATTGCTTAGCTGCAGTGCTCGTGCTTATATACGCTGCAGGTTGATGAGAAATTCTTCACATCCTTTTCGAGCCTAGAGCTTGAAGCCGGCAACGGCTGGAGAGGAGGCAGCCATGAAGACCAAACTGATCGCCCCACATCGTCCCAAGAAAGGAATCCGCGGTTGGGAGCTGACCAATCCGGACCCGAGAGTATTCGAGTCCAGGAACGTCGAAGTCTATGGAGACTGCAAAAATTGTCCGTTTCTTGGCGATTGCAGAACTCCATGTGAATCCGTTCGAGAGCTGCGCCCCAAGAAAGGAGACATTTACGAACTGGGAAGCGAAATTTCCAAGGAAGGGGAAAAATCTACTTACTACGCTTTTATATTCGGAAATGAGAAGAAACTGATCCATGTAACGGATCACAAATGGTTTTGGACAGAGATCGCATACGTAGCAGAAGAAGAGCTTCCTGAATCGCTCGTGATGTTTGCAAAGAATCTTTTCGGGAATCCGCCCCTTCCATTCCCGGAAGCCCGAACTATCGAGAAGGTCAGTGAAGAACAAGTGGATAAATGGCCGGGGACTATTGAAGATGCTGCTTAGAATGCTGCTCTTCAAAAAATAGGAGACGGATCTGTGAGGAAAGAGTTATTGACTTTGTTAGAGGCTCAGCGGGGTGAAAAAGGAACGCCTTCAGGATGCCCTGATAGATGATGATCTTTTCTTCGTCAAGCGCAGTTGTTTTCTCTTAGATGTTGGAAGCACCCCTTTTTCGCCCCAGCATGATCGCCCCGGTATGCATTCCGTTCGCCACCTGATGTTCACGTCATTCAACAGCAATCGACCTTTTAGCGGATCCAGTTGAAGGAATCCACCCTTCCCGCCTCACTTCAACGGCAACAGAAAGCAGATCTGCTTCACAGGCCTCCTTCAGAACTGAAATCGCATCAAGTGAGCTCAAAGCTTGACGCGCCAATGTGTCAGCGGCGTCCTCCATTGCATGGATCTGGATTTGCAGCTTATCCCTCTTTGCTCCACGTTTTAGAATCGCATGAAAATTCAAGAGCCCGCCTACTCGAAAAAGCGCTTCATCAAGGTCCATTATGCTGAGTGCGCCCGAACCGCGGAGAGTAACGCCTTCTCCTATTCTCCCACCAATGCGCTCCAGGCTTCTAAGCAGCGTCCCACAAGGACATTTTTCAGGAATAAAGCGACTGATATCGCCCGTTCGGTACCGTATGAGCGGCATGCCGCGCCGGGTGAGAGTAGTGAAGACCACTTCTCCCGGTTTTCCTTCTTCAATGGGAGCGCCCGTTATCGGGTCGACAATTTCAAAAAGCAGATCCGCTTCCCTCAGATGATAGCCGAAGTGGGCCTGACATTCGACGCCGCCACCATATCCCATCTCCGTCATGCCGTAATGGGTAAAGACCTCACAGCCCCATGCGTTCTCAAGCTCGCTGACGATGGCGTGCGGCGCGTGATCTGTGCTGAGCAAAACGGTTCGCGGCGCGACCCTACCCCTGCCGAGCCTTGCCAAAGCCAGGACTTGCACGGGAATTCCCACTAAAGAGTCAACCTTCTCTCGGGCCATGATCTCAAGAGTCTGGAGCGCATCCACCACGGGTCCATGAGGAATTCCCACAGCTCCGAGCCGATCCAGACTTTTGATGAGCAAATCCCCGACACTCCCGGGGGTTGATCCGGGAAGAAGCGTAAGCACTCTCTCCCCGGACTCCACGAGCGTTGACATGCCGCAATGGAAGAAGTCCATCGTCAACTCCTGGTCCTCCGGTGTGAAGTGTATGCGCTTGGGGTCCCCTGTGGTCCCGGAGGTGGGAAGGGTAACAACACGATTGAATTCACTCTGAGAAACGCATAGGAAATCTAAAGGGTTGCGCCGTATATCTTCTGCAGTGGTAAAAGGGAGAAACGCGAGATCTTTCAAAGACGAAAGACTGTCCTCCTTAAAACCGCTCAGACGCGCTCCGTAGTAAAGGCTTTGTTTTTTGGCCCATAAAACTGTCTCATATAACTTTTGGAGCTGACGGGCTTCTATAATATCTCGGGTAAGCAGCGCTTTGTCCCCGGCGATCTTCTGATGCATCCAGCGTTCGAGTGGAGTGATCTTCATTTTCCACCTAATCTATTTCATGGTCGATACAAAGCGCGTCCGCGGCTGTCCGTTAGGTTGTAAGCGCAGAAAGGGACTAGTCCGCCGTCGGGAGCCACCACATGGATGCAGCAGTCCCTCAGACGATCGAGGTCGAGATTCCAGACATCCTGGAAGGCCATGCCGGATACGCAGAGGGTGTGAGTGCGAGCCCGAGCCAAAAAATCCTCCAAACCGCCAATGGACCCTTGGGGCTCTGTCTTTTCGGGCGGCGGAGACTGCGACCAGAATCGACTAACAAAACTGCGCGTCTTTGCGGCGCCGATCTCCGCCGGCTCCGATTGCGAGCAGCATCTAGCGGGATCATGGCTGCTCCATGCTTTAATCTCCCCGTCTGGAAAAAGGATGAAATTTCCGTGAAAGGAGCAGAAGGCATTCTCACACCCGGGAGGCTCAAAATTCTCCACTTTGAGCCTTGCTTTCGTTTGACGCTCGATCTCTCTTATGACCTCCGGGATGGTTATGCGGGCTTCATGCGAAGGCGCGGCGGGATATCTTCCAAAATAGCTTACAGGCTGGAAGTGCACCCCTCGAACAGCCGGCATATGCTCAAAGGCATATCGGATTATCGCGCCGATCTCATGGATGTTGATCCCGGGAATCAAGGTTGGGACAAGAATCACCCCCACTCCATGCTCAGCACAATGCTCCACGGCTAATCGTTTTTCATGGGATAGAGGACGCCCTCTCACCTTCTCATAAGTAGCATCTTCCAGACCGTCGAACTGCAAGAAGACGGATGCGACGCCGGCGTCTTTAAGCTCTTTTGCATAACCTGCATCGTCCGCCAGACGAAGGCCGTTTGTGTTAACCTGGATAAAAGAAAAACCGAGAGAGCGGCCTATCGAGATGATTTCGGGCAGATCCTCGCGCAAGGTCGGCTCTCCGCCTGACAACTGGATGTTGAAGGGTCCCCCGGTTGCTAAGAGCCTCTCAAAAAAGCCCCGGATTGTTTGGAGGTCGGGGTCTTCCGTTCGGCGTTCACCGCCGTCCGCAAAACAATAGGAGCAGCGCAGATTGCAGCGCTGAGTCACCTCAATAAGGGCGGTGCAGGTGTGCTGGCGGTGCTCGGGACATAGACCGCAGTCCCAGGGACAGCCCTTTTCCACGGCTTTAAAGGGCGATTTGGGATATGAAGGGGTTTTGGGACGTTGCCAGAAGCCGAAAAAAGGAGAACCTCGCCATATAGGGGCCTCGAATTGACCGTGTTCCGGACATTCCTTTCGGAGAAATACGTCTTCTCCGCACAGCAACTTCACGGCTTTCACCTTCATCAGACACTCCGGGCAGACGCTCTCTGTAGTAGAAAGCAGAACCTCTCCCTTCATGAGCGTCCTTCCGAAAGGTCAAAACCGTTTTGAGACAGGATGAGCTTTACCTTTTCATAGGTCCCGCGCACCATATTGGGACAACGAGAGGCGCGGGCGCCGGGATCGTCTCCCAGAATAGTCTCACATTGAATGCCCCCATACATACCGCCATATTCATCCGAGAACCACTCTACCAACTCGCCGATCATTACGTTCAAGCGAGGGTCTTCTTCCTCCTCCGGCGTTCCTTTTCCCGCATAGAGCCCCAGCAGACACGCGCCGCCCGTCAAAGCCCCGCAGACTCCCCCCGAAAAGCCTATTCCTCCTGCCAGACCGGACAAGGACCTGACCAGGTCGACATTAACCTTCCCTTGGGCTTCAAGACCCAGAATAATCAGGATCTGACTGCACTGAAAACCGTGCTTCGCCAGCTTGATCATGCGTATTATTTCATCAGTCACAGAGTTGCTCCTTACAAGAAGGATGACCAGTCTTCCTGGCCATGACAAAAAAGTACCCAGGTCTTCCCAATGTTATCGCATGATGGATCTGTTGACCGGCTCCCAATTCGGCAGTCCCCCGCGCACAGCCCCAGAAGGCTTCCAGGGAACCGTAGGAAAAGATGAGCCGGGCGGCAAACTCTTTCAGAGCATGAGTATGATCCTGCCAATGGAGCACGCTAAATCCATGGCGCTCCAGCCTCTCGATCCACTCCTCTTCGGAAACGGCGCCGGTAAGACAGCTTCTGATGGGCAGCCCTCGGAGGCTCTGTGCGCCATCAGGGGCGCGCGCATAGACATCATGGATCAGCAGCAGCCCTCCATGCTTCATTACCCGGAAGCATTCTTCGAGGGTCATATCCACATCCTCCATAACCGAAAGGCTGCACTCCGCCAGTATGGCGTCCAGAGCGGAATCGGCAAGGGGGAGGCAAGCTCCGGACGCCCGAGCAAAAGGCCCGAGAGGATTTCTTCGACGCGCGTCTTCCAGAAGAAGCATCGAATGGTCTATCCCGACAGCGTGGAACCCGCATTCATCAACCAGCAAGTTCAAACTAACGCCCGTCCCGCACCCGATATCCAACACAAAAGAACCGGGAGGCAGGGCGGCGAGAGAAAGAGCTTTCCGCGTCAACTCGAGCCCGCCAGGCCTTATCAGCCCATCGCCCACTTTGCGCAACGCCGCCGATTCATAGATACGGCATGTTTCTTGATTAACGGTCATAAAAGTTTCAACAGCAGTGGCAGATTGTTTTTCTACAGGCTACAAGGGAGGAGAGATCAGAGGACCTATTTATCTTCCAGCAACTGCTCAACTTCGAGCATTCTCCCCAACGCAAGCTCCGCTGTTATGAGCACTTGGCCACACTGGGGGCATTGAGGAAGCTGCTCTGTGAAATAGTGCCCCAAATACCCTACGTTGGCTTTCTTAATTTCGATCGGAAGCGAACACTTCACGCACATCCATTCGCTCTCTGCAGACGCGGCATCTTTTTCGCTCATCTTGTTACCCCTACATAATTATCATTCTGTGGCTATAGGCGTCGTGAATGATGAATTCATTCTCGCCGACGGCATACTCAACCCAATAGGTGACAGCAGCATGCTGAAGGTGAGCCAAGAAATGGCCGGTCTGCCGATTGAGAAACTTCGTTTGGCTCTTTTCGGCAAAGTCGATCACCAACTGCATGTCGGAATCCAAAATCCGCCTCTCTTGCAGGAGCGCTCTGAGCTCGTCGGAAATATTCAGCCTGATCTTTTCAAATCCTTGCGCTTCGGACATAGATGCTCTCCAAGGTCTTTGAAGAAGTTGTTCTTACATACGCCTTCGTTCGCGTCGCGACCGTTATGCCGCGTCTGACGCAAACTGAATAACCATATCGAAAGCCATAGGGAGGAGTCAAGCGATTTTGGCGTGCGGCGGCAATTCCAAATTTGGCCATGCAGGTGAATAGGGGAAATAAGCTCAGTGCATCTTTCAGATTTCGGAGGAGAATAAGCCGGACTGAGCCCCAAATTGAGAATTGCCGGGCGTGTGGCTTCGCCTCTCGCTCTGCGCGCTCAAAGACTGCGTCCATTGCTCAGCGGGATTTTGCTTTCAGCAAAGTTGTGCTTACGGTTCATTTCGCCAGCCTATTTTCCTATGGACAAGGCCATGGGAATAGGCGATATTCGAATTCAAACACAAGGCATCTGACATAGTTACTTTTACAACTAAAAGGAGCTCGAAATGCCGATCTATATTTCCATTCTGAAAATGACTCCCGAGGGGAATAAGGACATCAAAGGATCGCGGGCGCGCTTCGATGCGGGCATGAAGGCGGTTGAGCACGCGGGAGGCAAGATTCTTTCCGCCCATTATGTGGTTGCCAAGGGAGAGTACATTATTATTACCGACTTTCCGAGCGAGGAAGCGCGCGTAAAGTCCATGATCAACGCTGTTCAGCGCGGAACCGTCAGTTATGAAGTCTATAAAGCCATCCCGGTGGAAGATTTTTTCAAGCTGGTTGAAGAGGCTTAACTCCACTTGACGATGCCTCAAATCGTTTCAGGCGGCATGAAGTCATGAGCAACACCTTCTGCCGCCGAAACTTGGCAGAGCTTTCTCTTTGTGAGCCTTGTCCGTTTATGTTTCAAAGGGCGCCGAGATTAGCCCGGAAGTGAATCGCTCCCGCATGCGTTGGCGAAAAAGGACGCTGGTATGAGAAAGACAGGTTTTCTTTATGATGAGCGGTTTTTACTGCACTGTACAAGTCCCGGCCACCCGGAGGCTCCAGGGAGAGTCGAGTGCGCATACAAGGGAATTGTAGAGGGGGGCCTCCTGGACAATCTCATCCTTGTCAATGCGGTCCGAGCGGAAGAAAGATGGGTTGAAGCCGCGCACCACCCGGAGTACATGAATCGATTCAAAGAAGCCTGTTGTTGTGGATGGTCCGAATTCGGACATCCGGACAACCAGATGTGTGAAGAGACTTTTGAAGTGGCGATGCTTGCCGTCGGGGGAATCCTGGAAATGGCGAAATTGCTTATGACAGGAGAAATCGACAACGGTTTTTGTTGTGTCCGCCCCCCCGGTCATCACGCTGAAGCGGACAGAGCGCTGGGCTTTTGCTACTTCAACAATATCGCTATTGCGGCCAAGTATCTTCAAGCAGAATGGGGCGTCAAGCGAGTGGGCATCATCGATTTCGATGTCCACCATGGAAACGGAACTCAGAGTATCTTCGAATGCGATCCATCAGTATTCTATTACTCCATCCACGAGCATCCTTCTTTCTCATTTCCCGGAACGGGTCGAGAATTCGAGAAAGGCTCCGAGGAAGGCTACGGGTATACCCTGAACGTACCCGTGCTTCCAGGACAGAGAGACCAGGGATATCAGTCCCTTTTCGAGAAGAGCCTCTTACCCGCATTTGAAGCGTTTTCTCCGGAAGTCATTCTCGTCTCCGCCGGCTTCGACGCCCATGAGGATGACGATATGTCCGACCTGAAGTTGTCTACCGAATGCTTTTCATGGATTATGGCGAGAATCGTCGGTCTCGCGGACGCGTACTCGAGCGGGAGGCTCATTTCCATTATGGAAGGAGGATACTGCCTTAAGAGACTCCCCGAGCTTGCACGGAATCATGTTGAAGTCTTGCTTGATATCTACGATCCCATGACGTCCATGGGGTTCTAATCTTTTTGCCTGTTGCCAAGCCTCCTACTTTCGCTCCTCGCCAATAGAAGATCCGCATCCAGCAGCAATTCATGGTCATTCTCCCGCCATATCGATACCGATATCGCTCCATGTCCGTCGATCCGATTTTTCCCTTGATTATCCAACCTTGTCATGCCACGTTAATAACATTCATCCATTTGATCCAATCATGCTTCGTGCAGATCTGACGGCCATTCAAAGTGTCACTGAAATCTGCATTAGAGTCTTGAGTCTTATGAGCAAGAGAGTTAAAAGGATGAGGCTAACCGAAGAGACTCGGCATGAAGCTCGTTGGCCATTCGGGAGCCGATCGCGGGCAGTCTCGACATAACTTAAAAGGAAGCCGCAAAATGGATTATCAACCTGATTGTCAGCAAGATTTGAATCATGAAGATACAGCTCGACTCGTGATGGATTTCATCCACCGTATCATAATGCACCACGGCATGTGGTTTGCTGAAGTGAAACATCTCCTGGGACCTGAAAAAGCTTATTCGGCGCTCTCCGAAGCATATGCGCGCAGCGTCGAAATTCAAATGAAAAGATTGTCCAGAACGTTGGGGTTTGAGCTTCAGAACGGGATACCCAAGCCCCTGCTCGATCTTTCTGAGGAAGCTCTCAAGTCGCTGAAGGAGAACATCGCTCTCAACTGGCTGGCAAATGACGGGGTGTGGTTTCAATCCGTAGAGTTTTCTAAAGGAATGTTCGCTGCAAAACTGTGCAATGATTCCTGCTGGTCACAGTTTTCCCCTTTCGAAGCGTGGGCCGTAAGAAGGTTTTTGAACCTTCCCGAGGACAGCGGCTTGGAAGGCTTGAAGAAAGCCCTGCAGTTCCGCCTGTATGCAACTATCAATCGTCAGTCGATCATCGAAGATGCGCCTTCGGGCTTTGCCTTTCGAATGAATGAATGCCGGGTGCAGGTGAGCAGACAGAAAAAAGGCCTCGATGATTATCCATGTAAGTCTGCGGGCGTTCTTGAAGCCACAGCTTTCGCTCTGGCGATAGACCCGAGAATCAAAACAGAGTGCATAGCATGCCCTCCTGACCCACACCCCGATGAGTGGGTCTGCGCCTGGCGTTTTTCAATCGAATAGCCGTTATGGCATTGGAGGTCGGAAGCAGCCTTTTATTCTGGCTTCCAACTCCGGAGTTTTGTATTCTCAGAGCGAGTCACGAACACCTAACCGGTGGTTACTGCTTCTGACGCCCAATATGCGAGTTGGTTCGAAATCACTTACTTTAGCGACGATGAGGAGATGGTTTTATGAGAATTTGCTTTCCCACCGAGAATTTGAAGGGACTTGAGAGTGATGTGTACGGTCATTTCGGATCTGCTCCCGGCTTTGTCATCGTCAATACGGGCAACATGGCTGTCGAGGAGATCAACAACAACGACCTGCATCACGCGCATGGAATGTGCCAGCCACTGAAGGCTTTGGGCGGTCGGGAAGTGGAGGCGGTCGTGGTCGGCGGCATAGGCGCGGGCGCTCTGATGAAATTGCAGGCGCAGGGGATTGCCGTATTCCGGGCTCTGCAAGGCTCTGTCAAAGAGAATCTCCATTTCATTCAGGAAGGTAAGCTGCCTCATTTCGGCGTCGAGCACACCTGCGGCGGCCATTCCGACGGTTGCGGACACTAGAAAGAGAAAGGAGAAAGTCATTATGCCAATCTATGAATATCTCTGTCCATCTTGCGGGCGTGTTTCGGAAAAGCTCGTCATGAACGCGAATGAGTCAGTATCCTGTTCCCATTGTGGAAATGCCGACTTGAGAAGGTTGCTCTCCACGTCATCTTCCGCGTCCGGGGTGAAGAGCGACGGGCGGGTTCCAGGAGCCGGGGATACGGCATGCTGTGGCGCCGGCCCCTCTTCCCAAGGATGTATTCCGGGATCATGCTGTGGAAAGTCGAATTTCTAAATTATTAAAGCTTCTTCCTTTTATTTTCCCTTTTCTCCTTTTGCTCATTGCTTTGGCTTGCAACCAGAAGGGAGAAGAGGCGCGTTATGTCGATTTTTCCAAGAGAGAAGAAGTGGGGTTCGATGAAGACCCGAACACGATAACCTATGCTTACGTCCCACAATATTTTCACCGGGTTTCCTTCGAGCTTCACAACCCTCTTGTCGAGTACCTGAAACGGGAAACCGATCTTCCCATAAGACAGGTTTTTCCCGACAGCTTCGACGACTTCATAAAGATGTTCGGACAGGGAAAGATCGACATATCCTTCTCCAACCCCTTTCTTTACATTAAGATCGCCCGCAGGTTCGGAGCCAAGGCTTTCGCTCGCATCATCGAAACAAACGGAGAGAAATATTTTCGCGGTCAGATCATCTCTCGCAGCGACAACAAGCGCATAGAATCTTTGCAGGACTGTATCGGAAAGCGCTGGGTGGCGGTTGATCCGTCTTCTGCCGGAGGATATCTTTACGCACTTGGCCTTTTTGGGGATGTGGGCATAAAAAAAGAGGATTTCTCGGAGATATCTTTCGTCTCCGGTCCCGGAGGACAACAGGAGAAGGTTGTTCTTGCCGTGCTTTCGGGAAGATACGACATAGGCTCCATACGCGAAGGGACCCTGGATCTGATGGCCGAACGGACAGACCTGAGCATGATAAGAGTGCTCGCATACACGCCCTGGTATCCGGGATGGTTGTATGCCGCCAGAGCAGGCCTTGATGAGCAGGTACTGACAGCGATCAAAGAGGCGTTCCTGAAGCTAGACTGCACTAGTCCCGAAGAGAGCCCGATTTGCGGGAGCGCCCGAATTTCCGGGATAATTTCCGGAGAAGACGGAGATTTCGATTCGGTTCGGGATCTCGCGGCCAAAGCCGGAATTAACCTGGACGAATAGAGATGGCCATGATATCGCGAGTAAGCTATCGCACAAAAATTTCTATTTCTATGATAGCCATTTTGCTTCTGTTCGGGGCATCGCTCGCTTTCATTATCAGCAGAATAGTCTCAAAGGCTCTTCTTGAAGAGAGTAAGAGCCGAGGCGCCTCAACAGCCATGCATCTTGCGGCTAGAATAACGGAGCCATTGCTCGCCATGGATTTCGTGCGCATGAAGGGAATGGTGGACGAGGCGGCGAGATCGAGCGAAGACACGGTTTTCATTTTCATACTCGAAAAGCGCGGAAAACCTCTGGTCCATACCTTCACGGGCGGCTTCCCGGTAGATTTGGTGAAAGCTAATGATTCGCCGAGCGACATTCCCTTCCACGTCCAGCTCATCACGGATGGAATGGAGCTCTTCTATGACTTCGCCGCGCCCGTAACGGTCGGAAAGGAGCGATTGGGAACCGTCCGCTACGGAATGTCCCATCATCGGATAAGCTCGGCGGTAGATCGCCTTTTGTGGATCACCTTTCTCGCCATTGCCGTGGCTACCTCGATCGCGACAATCATCGGCACAATGCTCGCCCGTTCTGTTGCAAAAAGAGTCCAAACGCTTCGCAGCTCTGCGGAGGAAATCGTCAAGGGCAACCTGGACATTCAAGCTCTTCCTGAGCCCGGACAACAGTGCTGGGAGTCGATCCAATGCGACAATAAGGACTGTCCCGCATTCGGCGAACGCCGTTATCGATGCTGGTACATTCCCGGAACACTCTGCCCCACATGCATTCAAGGCGATTTTGAGAAGAAGGTTGAAAACTGCAAGAAATGCCCCGTGTACAGGAAGAATGCAGGAGATGAGATACAAGATCTGGCGGAATACTTCGATGTTATGGCGATGACCCTCAAGAAGCGAATGGAGGATCTAAAAGTTCTTCAGGAAAGAATCATCCAATCCCAGAAGCTCGAATCTCTGGGGCAGCTTGCCGCAGGAGTAGCCCATGAGCTAAACACGCCTCTTGGCATCATTCTCGGCTATACTCAGCTCATGCTCGAAGACGCGCAGGAAGGCTCTGAAAACCATGAATCGCTTCTGGTGCTCGAGAAGCACTGCAGAATCTGCAAAAAAATCGTGGCGGACCTCCTTCGTTTTTCCCGCACCACGGCTAGCGATAAGAAGCCGTTGATCATGAGCGATCTTCTGGAGCAAGTCCTTGCCGTAGTAGAGCATACATTGGCTTTGGATAGAATTTCTATCGACCGCGACTTCGATCCCGATGCACCGCCTGTTTTCGGAGACCCCGAGAAACTCCAGCAGGTTTTCTTGAACCTGCTCAACAACGCTCACGACGCTATCGGCTCAGACGGAAAGGTGACCGTATCAGTAAGCCACGATCACCTCAAAAGCGAAGTCGTGGTTTCAGTAGCCGACACCGGCCAGGGAATCCCCGACGAAATCAAGGACAAGATTTTTGATCCTTTCTTTACCACAAAGGGTGTCGGCAAAGGAACGGGGCTCGGGCTTTCCGTCACATTCGGCATTGTTAAAGACCACGGAGCCCATATCGAACTTGAGAGCGCCACCTCAGAAGCCGGAGCCGAAGTCGTCGACAAGGAAAGCGAAAGAAGAAAAAGCGGAACCACTTTCAAGCTTCATTTCCCGGCATACAAACAGTAATTCCTCTCCGCATCGCGCTGACAAGTGAACAATAGCGAGTGCGGCTTTTTTCACAACGCTTCCGATGACTTAGAATTGTTCCTTGACACATGCATTCCGCCCATATATCCAAATTCACTGTATCCCTTCTATCTGCAAGCGCCTGCGCTTGCAGATAGAAGGGAGCTTGGGGGCCGCCTGCGCTGTTCAAGGACTTATTCTTAGCCATTTTTGACCACAGGAGGAAGCAGAATGAAGATATGGACCATCGTTTTGTGCGCTGCATTCGTCATCGCAACGTGCGGGTCATGCCTCGCTCAATCATCCGATAAAGGCTCCACCATTGCCGATACGAAAGGATTTGAGCCGCCCAAGCCAAATTTGGAATTCATGGCTCGCTTTTCCGTTGATCTCATTGCGCCCGTATGGGAGTTGGGTGAAACAACGGATTTGGGCAGAAGGCGCATCATACCCATCACGGGCGGAAAATTTGAAGGCCCTCTCCTCAATGGAAAAATATTGAACAACGGCGCCGACTGGCAGGTCGTTACGAAGGATGGTCTCGCAATCATCGATACCCGTTATCTTCTCCAAGCGGATGACGACTCGTTGATTTACCTTCAAACCAAAGGCTACCGCTATGGCCCGCCTGAAGTCATGGCCAGAGTGGCCAAAGGCGAGGTTGTCGATGGCAACCAATACTATTTCCGTATCTACATGACCTTTGAAACCAGCTCCAAGAAATACGAGTGGCTCAACCGGGCGATGGCGGTCGGATACGCCATGAGGCTTGGCAATGCAGTTGTTTATGACGCTTATTTGATCAAATAGACCGGTCTGGAGCGGCAAGGCCCCCTTTCTATTCTTTCGGCTTATAGCAGCCGACCAAGGCCGAAAATTGTCAGTATCAAAGCAGAAGAACACTGCTAATGGCCTGCCCTACCCAAAAAGTTTGCGTTTCTTTGCTGGACAGCTCCCCACTGCTCCAGGTATATACTAAGTTTGTGTGGCTTTATTACAATTCTTATTCCGAGGTGCTCAGCATGAGAAGAGACAGCTTGAAGCTACCACCGAACCGCCTCCGGTGATTTTTTTACGCAAGGAGGCGAAGGTATGGCGAGGAGCCATCATGAAACCGGCAAAAGGGGCTGAATGACATTTTCATGATTCGGAGAGGAGGCGAGAGTTATGTGGTTTGGATTTGCGCTAGGTCTCTTCTTGGGAGTAGGGCTGGGGATTCTTACCGTTGGACTTCTCCAGATGGCGTCAAGACCTCACAGCGAACTGCCTTACGACTATCAGGAAGCGCAGGAGGACTCGTAATTCATCAGGAAGCGTGAGGGACAAAACCGCCTGATGCGGAGCGCAAAGCCGGAGGTTCAGGCCTATACAGTTGGATCTCCGGTTTGTTTTTTCCCTTTTATCCCTGCTGAAACATTCGACCCTTTTCTTATATATTATATAATTATTTGATACCATTAATATTTAATGCTTAATGGATAATCATCCTACCCTGCTCATACCCACACAAATCAGCCTTTACTTGGACTATAATTCAAAATAAGAGTAAGTCATTACAAAGTAGTATGAAGCTGATCATGTCGGTCAAACCAACTCATGAATGTCAGGAGCACAAGCCCATGTTTGAAATTGGCCTCTTAGTCGGCGTCCTTTTAGGGGTGATGATCGGTATTGAAGTATTTGGAACTATAGAAAGAGCTGGATACTAGGAACGGCCGGTGTGTTACAGGGCCTTTCCTGATTTTTCCTGAATCTTAACTGAATCTTTGTGATGAACCGGAGACCTCGGTCACCTTGTGTTTCTCTCGGAGCAAGTGAAAAAGCTTCGCGCAAGCGCCGGCATGCCATGCTGCCCGTTCTTGCATTGGCAAGCTAACGATAGAGAAGGGATGGATAGCACTCTTGCCAGAGCTGTTCGGCGGGCGCTGCTGCAACCTATGAGAATGGGCAATTCAATTGCAGTTTGGTTCTACGGAATAGAACATCTGGACATCTTCCAGGAATTTGGCCTTTTCAAAGAGGACTCCAAAGGTTCTCAGTTTTTGATTATCTCATCTGTTGAAAACGTATCTATTTCCTTTGGGCTCCACAGCGTCCGCTTGGGTTCTTGCCTCTGACCCGGCTATATAACCTGCTTGTCTATGCAGCACTTCCTGTACATCTTCCCACTCCGAAAGCGATCCGGAATTATAAACCGAACCCATCCCGACTGCTCCGTGATGCTTTCGACCTACCAAGCCTATGGTGGTTTTGCCTCGCAAGCCCTCTAGATATGGATATGGTCTGCTCTTTGCATTTTTTTGCTGACGCCGGACTTACAGCCGACCAGTACTGGTTATTTTCATCTCGGGGCGGAGTGATAGGAGCGTCCATAGAAGTATCTATTATTTTCCTGTAAAAAGAACGGAGGCAATCTTGAGCGGAAAAAGCTTTTGGAACAAGTGGATTTGGCATGCGACTGTTTTGGTGTGCGCGATATCTCTCTTCCCGGCAATATCGTTTGGCGCTAAAGATCCTTTGGGTCAATGCCGCAGCTCCAAGGCGAGCGCTCTTTCCGCATTCGAGAAGGCAGCCTTTGCCTGCTGGTCCAATAACAGCCAGGCGCCTGGCGACGCAGCAGCATGTATTGAGGGCGCCACCAGCAAGCTTTTTGACAGCTGGGTCAAAATTGAAGCAAAGGCTGAGAAATCCGGCGTGGGGACTGAGTGCGAAGCCATTGAGGAAGCGCAGGCGAAATCGTGGTCTACTCTCTTTCTCGGGCATTTGACGACAGGAGTCCTTGACGGCATTCCCGTGGGGCGCTCGGATGATTCTTTGGCAAAGTCCCTCTTCAAGGCCATAGGCTCTAAGGCGAGCGCGGCAATGAATGCCTATAGCGTCAACTATAAGTCTCCTAATACAAGCAAGCTTCAGAAATCTCTATCCAAAGCATCGAACAGCTTCAATGCGAACTGGAGCAAATCCATTCTGAAAGGCAAGAAGAAAGGTTTTACGTATAGCGGGATGGCCGTCGAAGAAGTCGGAAGTGTGGTAGACAGTCTTGCGGCAGGATTTGACTCATTGTTCAACGGCCTAACGCCCGAGGCTCCTGAAGGTATGATGGATATTCAGCTCGAAGGAGGGCTCAGCAACGGAGCGACCACCAGTGCGAATATACTGGCATTTACAGGCGTAGTTCCAAATCCCGCCGAGTCGGATACTGAGTTTGGCGGACGGGTCGTCGTGGATTTGAATGGAGTAGCCATTCCCGCATCCGTCAAGTCCAGGCTGTCCGGTACTGTTCTGGAGCTCCCGGCAGGAGTGGCTGAGTCTCGTCAATCCGCTAAACTACAGGGCTTGGAGCCTGACAACACTCAACCCGAAGCAGTGGTGAAAAGCGCTGCGTCAAGAGGAGTCGAGTGGTGCGTGGAAGTGACTCTGCCCATTCAGTTTGGCCCCAACACCGTTCAGATAAGACTGTATGACTTGTACGACAACTTGCTGGCCGCCAGTCAGAAATGGACTATTCAGAGCACGGTTCGCCCCGCAGACCTTCTGGCGACGCTGGTTTGGAACACCAATAACACGGACGTAGACCTTCACTCATCCTCCAAAGCCTTGGACGGCAGCTATGATTACGGATACTACCACACATATTACTCAAACCCGCAGTCCGGCTATGCCGGCAACATGGTGTTAGACATAGATAACACGTGGGGTTACGGTCCCGAGCACATCACAGTGGAAAAGGCCAATCCGGCAGGTGAAAGCGTCTATTTCAAAGTCTACTATTACAGCGATCACAGTGAAGAAGCATCCGTCGTTCCCTCCACGGCGACTCTTACGGTTCAGAAAAAGGGAAAACAGGTTTTCAGCAAATCGGTCACTTTCGATTCCGAAAGCACAGCCTCGGAATGGGCAAGCGGCTCTCACATCTGGGATGTGGGAGAGCTCACAATCGATCCGTCCGATAATTACATAGTGACCGTTGACAGCGTCAACGCAGACCAGTTCCCCCTGGTAACCCTGAACGTGACGGTGCAAGGCCGCGATGAAGCCGGAACGATTACGGGAATAACGGGGCTGAGCGCATCCCATTTCAACGTAATCAACAACAATTTCTTCATGAATCTCACCTCGGTCTCCGGCGGCGCAGGAGGCGCGTATCAACTTACCTACTCCGACCGGATCACTGGAAAGAGGCCTGTTTTCGTTTACGTAAGCACGGATGAAGGTGGCGCAGTGAGAAGCGGATGCTCCGAAACGGTCACTTACGGCAAGAGCTACGCCCTACTCGTAGGCATCAACGATTATAAAACCATTAGTGACCTGAGCTTTTGCGTCAACGACGTGAATGATCTCCAAGCCGCCCTTAGCGCCACTCCCATGTTCTCCGGCGCGGATACCGAAATTACCATACTGGCGGACTCCGCGGCCAGCAAGGCTGGAGCTCTGGCAGCCATAGACGCGGTGAAAACAAAGATGAAAAAAGAGGATCTTTTCCTTTTTCACTTCTCAGGCCACGGCTCCAATGGGACGTCAGAAGACACTCAAGTGCTTTGCCTGTGGGACAGCAACGATAGTGACTATCTTAACGATATTTCCGTAGATGGACTACAGACAGCCCTGAACGGGCTTCCTTATTCAGGCGTGACCAACGTATACGTGTTCCTGGATGCTTGCTTCAGCGGCAACTTCATCGGGCATCGCGCAAAAGGCGGCAACAAGATCAGATTCTATCAGAAGCCCGTGCAGGGGCCCGGAACAGCCGACCGCACCTATGAAAAGACCTTTGAGAAAAACCTCGGTGATTACAAGGGCTATTTCGTCATGACCGGCGCCACGGGGACCCAATCCGCGTGGGACGTTACAGAACTGCAAAACGGTTTATTCTCGGAATACCTGCTTGAAGCGCTTGGCGGCGCCGGCAACACCCTTGGTCCCGCCAATACCAACGGGGACGTAATGACGAGCTGCGAGGAAGTCTTTGCATACGTGAAATTAAAAGTCGTTGACTATAGCAGCGATCCCGCCAACGATATCGAGTTGCAGACGCCTTGCAGCTACGACTCTGACACGGACAAGCCCTCGCGTCTCAGGTCCACTTGGTGATCCACAGTGCAAAGGACGGAGGAGCCGCTTCCATCGAGGCTCTCCTCCTTCCCCTCCTCCACAATCAAACCAAAGAGGGTCAACGCTCTGGTCTCCAACCTCTCCAAATCTTAAGCAAGCATTGTCATCGGCGCAGGAAAATTGTTCCTTCAGAGTAGCATCCGCTCTTTTTGACCCGCAGAGGTTTTATTGTCGATTCCACGATTTTTGTTTGAATACAAATGCGCAATGATATATTTCTCTGTCTGTTCTGAAGCTGACCATTCCATTCACTCGCCCCTACGACGCCGATTCAATGCGTGCGCGGCAGGCGCCCGTTGGAGAATCAAGGGATAACGAACGATCATGAAAAATCTTCCTTCTGAAGAACTTCTCACTCACTATACCCCTCTTAGTCCGGTACGAGATTGTCCTGAAGTCCTGGCGCATCAGGCGGATGATTCCTATGCGCTTTGGGAGGCATGGGAAGAAGAGCTTGACAATCAATGTTCAGTGCCTTTTTGGGCGGTTGTCTGGCCTGGCGCCGCGGCCCTCGCCCGATATATTCTCAAAAACAAGAGCGCCGTGGCGGGTAAAGTCGTTCTGGATTTAGGCTGCGGAGGCGGCATCGCGGGGATAGCCGCCGGGCTTGCCGGGGCTCGAGCCATTATTGCCAATGACATTGACCCTACCGCCTTGTACATTGCCGAACGAAATGCGTTGGCCAACGGCGTCTCAGTGAAAGTGGACGACAGAGACTTGACAAGAATCGAGGACTACCAAGAGGCCGAAGTCATATTGGTCGCCGATATGTTCTATATTCGAGACGATGCAAAACGACTTCATGAGTGGCTCCGTAAAGCTCGACAAAGAGGCGCGTCAATCCTCATCGCCGACGGGCAGAGAGCGTTTGCGCCCAAAGCCGGAGTCGAAGTCCTCGGAATAGAGCAGATATCGACGGATTTTGACC
Organism: uncultured Syntrophobacteraceae bacterium; assembly: GCA_964578835.1. Classification (GTDB taxonomy): domain Bacteria; phylum Desulfobacterota; class Syntrophobacteria; order Syntrophobacterales; family Syntrophobacteraceae; genus CAZOEL01. The sequence goes on from CAZOEL010000064.1 coordinate 29,055, forward strand.
TGGAAGGCACGGAAAGCAGGCAGGTCCGGCTTCTAACGCTGAGCGGGCATTAGAGAGCGAAGAACCAGCGAAAACGGATTTGTAGAGCGGCCGTTAAAATACATAGAAGAAGTCGCCCTCCATATTGATGTGCAACCGCTTCATCATAAGCGCCACATCAAACGTTTCACCGTCTTGCGACATGAAGTAATCCTCCAGGGTGGACTTCGTCTCAAAACCCAGCTGTCGGAAGGCCCTCACTGCAAGCTGATTTTGAGCCGGAATTTCCGCTTTTATGAAGTGAAGCCCGCGTTCAACACTGATCTGTATGAGATCTTTCAGCATCGCCGAGCCGAGCCCCAGTTTTCGATGGCTTTCGCCCACAAATATGCGGACGCCGGCGATATGACGATTTACTCCGCGCATAAAATGGAGAGTGGAGGCCGCTACAATGCGCCTTGAATCTTCGTCCAGGGCAAGCAGGGGCAAAACCCGATTGTAGTCCAGGCTCTGCACCCACTGAGAGATAAGCTTCGGATCACGCACATTATCTTTCAAGACTTTCGCTTCATCCTCCGGCACATTAGAGAAGAAGGAAATGAGCGACTGCTCGTCCTGCTTCTCCAGGAGTTTGAACATGACCATTTCGCCATTGACGAGAAGCTTGGTTTTGGGAGCATAAGCCGTCTCCCCTGGAAAACCTTTCATTTTCGATCCCTCACAGGTTTTCGTTGAAACCGCCAAAAGAGCTAAAAAGAAACGAGACGCCCTCGGAAGGCGTTTGCATGGCGACCGGCGTTTTGATATTCCATTCCCAATGAGCTTTATATGGAGTAACCAATGGTAAAGGATTGCGCCTGTCCACTTGCCCGAAGAATTTGTTGGCGCGCATAAGGGTTGGGATACGCCACCCGATCGTGCTGAGGTATCGAAGCATGATCGGGGATGTTCGCCCTTCGATACCTCAGGGCTAACGGGACACCCCGACTCTTATGCGCGCCAACAAGAATTTTAAGAAAAAGCGGGAATAAAAACAAGCCGCGCGATCCGGGGCGAGCTCTTAGACGGAATGCTGCTGGAAAGACAAGGAGAATAGATATGTTCAGAGAAAGTCAGATCGGGTTCATAGGAGGGGGGAACATGGGAGAGGCTCTGATTAAGGGATTGCTCGCTTCCTCCCTCGTCGACAGAAAACAAATCCACGTTTACGACATAAGCAATGCTCGAATGCGGCAACTTGAAGTAAGCTACAAGATTCAATTACGCCAGAGCATAGGAGAGCTGGGAACAGCATGCAGCATTATCGTGCTCGCGGTAAAGCCACAAGGCATGGGTGCGGTCCTTGCTCAGCTGGGCTCACACATCACGCAACGACCTCTCGTGATATCCATAGCAGCAGGGATTCCCTTGTCTTCGCTCATAGAGGCTCTGCCCGAGAGAACTCCCATCGTTCGCGTCATGCCCAATACCCCCGCCCTTGTCCTGGAAGGCGCATCCGCCCTCTCGAAGGGGCCCGACGTGACGGAAGAGCAAATGCGGCGCGCAATCGCTCTTTTTGACGCCGTAGGGAAGACAGTCGAAGTTGAAGAAAAATGGATGGATGCCGTAACAGGTCTTAGCGGCAGCGGACCGGCTTATATTCTCCTCCTGCTCGAGAGCCTTATCGACGCGGGAGTATTGAACGGTCTTCCACGTCACATAGCGCGGGAGCTCGTGATGCAAACCACCCTTGGAACCGTTAAAATGACGCGCGAGACGGGAAAACATCCCGCAGAGCTCAAAGACCTCATTACGTCGCCTGGCGGCACTACCATCCGCGGCCTCTCCATTCTTGAAGAGCGAGGAGTCCGCGGGGCCGTCCTGAATGCAGTGGAGGCAGCCACGCGGCGATCTCAGGAACTGGGCAAGGGTTGACGGAATCGACCGGGCGGCAGTTGGCGATGATGATTAAGATTCATCATCGCCGACTGCTACGAATTAAAGCGCAGTATCGATCCGCTCGGGCTCCACGAAGTCGATTTCTTTGCTGCGGCTTGTTCATAACACTCTACCAGGTCGCCTATTTTAACCCTGTTAAACCCGGTTAGCTTTAAGCCCACCTGTTGCCCCGGTTTTGCCTCTTTGATGACATCGCCTTCAACGTGGAGGGATTCTATCTTCCCCGAGTAGATAGGACCCATGGCCGCAATAACATGAAATTCCTTGCCAACCGCAAGGGTTCCTTCGATCACTTCGCAGCCGATGATGATCCCTTTATGGCTGCTTTTGAAAAGAGCGATGACTCGAGCCTTGCCCGTGGTTTTCTCCAGGCTTTCCTCAGGCTGAATCAACGACTGGGCGATTCTCTTCACATCATCCACCAGGCGATAGATCACATTGAAGAGGCGAACTTCGACCCCATGGTCTTTGATCCACTGATCCAGCTTGGGCATAACATTTACGCCAAATCCTACAACCAGTTTGCTCGCCGTGAGAGCCATCAGCAAATCCGTCTTGGAGATCGCTCCCACTCCTGATTGAATCAGCCTTATTTCGACTCCGGGGATCTTAAGCTTGTTGATTATCGTCGTCACGGCTTCGACGCTGCCAAAAGAATCGCATTTGAGCACAATATCGAGCTTAGCCTTCTTCGCTTCTTCCCTAAAACCACGGGATGGCGCATGCGGGATCACTTTCCCTGGATGGCTGGATTCCTTGGCATGAGAATCTTTCCTGAGTTCCATTGCTCACTCCCGACAAGATCATGGATAGAATATTAGTTAATACGTTAACTAAAGATAATAAGAAGTGGAGAGGAAAGAATCCAGAACCCCACTGAAATTACGGTTGAGAATGGCGCCTGTTTCGGAAGGCAAATAGAAAGCACTTAGGCATATAGATCATCATATATACAGTTCACAAAGATAAACGATCTGCTTCTATAATTATATTCGTTTCCACTTGCAAAATTGTCAAAGCCCCTGCTATAGTCTGTACATAATAAGCTTATGGCATATACATTGCTTAGCAAATGCAGTTGCTGATTGACGCGTAACAACCACAATTCATAACCTTTTACGAGCCTTTTCCGGGGGGAGAAAGGAAGAACGAGGAATGACTACCAAAAGAAATTGCTTCATCATGTCTCTAGCGTTATTGTTTTTTCTGGTCAGCCAGGCAAGCGGCGCCGTTGCTCCGCTCGAGAGCTGCCAAAGCGCGAAGGTCAATAGCCTCAGCGCGATGAGCAAGGCGCTCATCAAGAGCTACAGCAAATGGTTGGCCAATCCGTCAAAAGATCCGTTGCGAGAACGGCTAAACCAATCCCTATCTGCGGCGGAATCGAAAATGCAGGCGGCTTTTGAAAAAGCGGAGGCGAAAGCTGCCCAAAAAGGAGCGGATTGCTCTCCCACACTAATGACCGCTGGGGTGCAAGCACTTATTAAAGGCGCTGCTGGAGACCTTGAAGCAGCTATAGAAACAGGGCTCGATCTGAACAACAATTTGGAAAACAAGGACGTTCTCAAACTTGGCGTCACCTTGTTGAATGCGGCCGGAAACAAGTTTGCGGCTCTGCTCAAAGCTGAGAGCGCCAATCTCAAGAAGCCCGATCAAGCCAAGCTTGACGCTTCGAGGGCGAAAGCCAAAAATAAATTCGAGAGCAGTTGGAGCAAAGCCATAGATCAGGCGACTGCAAAGGGCGTAGCCTACACGGGACCAACTGTTGACGAGGTCGAGACTCTTATTGACACGGCGGTCGCCAACATTTTCGCCACCATCGAATTTCAGTCTGAGCCCACTTTCAGCAAAAACACTGTAGCCACGGGCGCAGCCAGGGAAGTCCTTGTCACTATCGCAGTAGCTCCCATGACTCTTGATACGGCTTCGATCGGTCTATATCAGTCGGATGCGAATGGGGCCAAGGGCGCAAAAATTGGCGACATGAAAGATGACGGCGACTTCAATGGCGATAGTGGCGACGATGTAAAGGGAGACGGGATTTTCACTGCAAAACTGTCGATTAATGAGTCAACCGCCGGCTTCCATTACTATCGAGCATTTGGGCAGGACGTCCCCAATTTTGGAGCATCGACCGTTTCCAGACTCATCGTTGTGACCCAACCCACCGAAGAAATGGTGAACAACGCCAAAGCTCATGCGGACGATATCAACTCCAAGTGGGAATCTCTTATTATTCCAGCAGCTTCTCAGCAAATGTCGAAAGCTCAATATTTGGCCGCTTTTGAGGATGCGCAACAGGAACTGGTGAGTTATATCAACGGACTCCCCAATGCAGTCTTCTCACAAAAAGGGACCAACGCCGTTTTCTATGCAATGAACGATGCTCCTTTCATCATGCTGCAGGAGACCATCCCTGATGTTAGTCAGTGGGAAAACGAGCTCGACGACGGCGATTCCCGTGGACTGCCTCCGGCTCTCAATCCTACAAAAAACCCAGTATTCACAGCCCCTGACACATCAAAAACCAAACGCATCAAAGCCAACGCAGACGATGATGAAAACACGATCAATGATAAGAAGGCCATCTTCGTCGATCCTTATTACTGGCAGCATGTGCACAGCACCAAAATGACCGATGCAAACGGTAGTTGGACCAAGATCAAAGATTCCAAGTGTCCCGATCTGGAAGAGTCGGTGGTCTTGAACGGGAGCGATGCGTCCGCAAACGTTGATCCGCACACAACGGACACGGCTATTATCGACGCTTTCACCACTCTGTCCAACTATGGAACGATCGTCATCCACACACATGGAGCTTACTGGGACTATGCTCAGTCCAATTGGGTAACAGAATTGGAGGCCGAGATCAATGCGCTTCCCGACGGTCCGGTCAAGGCAATGTTGCAGGTCTGGCTGACCCTTCAGAAAGAAAGCGCCTTCTCCTGGACGGGAAAGAAATTGATGTACGCAAGCGATGTCTATATGGGCATCGATTACGCCTCTGTGTCAGCGCATAAATACTGGGAGGATTTCGCAAGCGGAAGACTCTACCTTGCGACGAGCGGCAAGATTTTCATTACACCGTCTTTTATTGACGCCCATAATGGAACGTTTCCAAATTCCATCGTATGGTCCGGCGCATGTCACAGCCTCCAGGATGAGTCCATGAGCTCGGTGTTCATCAACAAGGGCGCCGGAGCCTACTTCGGCTTCAGCGAATCGGTATACAGGAGCTGGAATGTATCCAGGTCCGGAGTGGTTTTCGAGAAGATGCTAGCGGAAGGAAAAACCGCCAAGGAAGCCTTCGACGCCGCCATAGCGGGTGGAAACAACGACGGCGGAGGAACCATGCTTGTCATGAAGGGCAATGATGACCTCAAATACAATCCTTCTCTTCAAAACCCGAGCTTTGAAGATCCCAAAGGCGCTGGCAGCCTCCAGGGCTGGACGGTAGTGGGAGATGGAAGGGCATGGCATTATTTCCAGAGTGACGCTCCGACCGAGGGAGGCACCATGGCTGTCGTGTCGTCCGGCTTAGGCCACACCACGGCTTATGGGTCTATATCCCAAAGCTTCTGTGTTCCCGACAATGTCGAAACTCTAGAGTTCGACTGGAACTTTTATTCCGCAGAGTTTTTGGAATATTGCCACAAAGGATATGACGACACTTTCCAGGTTACCATCAACGGCGAGCAGGTATTCAGGACTTCAGTAGATACTCTCTGCGACGAAGGCGGCCTGTACGAAGTAGGTCCAATCGATAATACGACTGATACTTTCAGCTCCGGCTGGAGGCCTGCGTCCATTCCCATCAGCGCTTACGCCGGCAAGGACGCCAAAATCACTTTCAGCATAGTCGATGTTGGCGACGAGATTTATGACACTGCAGTGCTTATTGATAACCTTATCCTGACGACGCCTGCTCCTGCGCCGTAAAGGAAACCGATGTGAGGGGGCGGATACGCTCCGCCCTTTCGCAAAACAGCACCCTCAAACAATGGACTTGATCATGCGCCGTCATATTTTTTGCGTTCTGGCGTTTGCGCTCTGTCTAATGGAGATGATCAGCATGGCGGCGCATTCCAATGCCTCGACGACCGAAAAAGCGAGAGTGGAATTCGGCAGACCAGGAAAATCGCTTATAATTTCAGAGGATTCCACTTGTTACAATAAAGCCGTCGCCGAAGTCGTTGCTACCCTGGAATCATCTGACGACGCGTTCGATATGGCAGTCAATTCTCTGACGCTTGAGAAATTCCGTTCAACGGAGCCCTGGGTCGAAGTGATCTTTGATAAGCCCTTGGAAATTCGGGTCGGCTTCATCAAAGAGTTTAAGACGGTTCGCAAGATTCTGATCATCTTCAAGCAGGAACGGCCTCGCTTTATTTTTTTCGCCGCTGAAGATTATCTCGAAGACGACAACGTCGCCGCCAATACACACTCGGGCGTGGAGCTCTACGATCTGCTCGATCGTTGCGCCAATAGCCCTTGACTCATACGCCCCTTAGATTTCTGGACTCCGAGGCGCTTCTGCGTGGGAGCGCCCCCGCAAAACGCCCCAATATTTTCTCATCGCTCAAATGCCCGACAAAATTCTCACGACGCCGGCGCGACCATCGCAACAAGCAAAGTCGTTCGACTCGATCAAATCCTCAGAATGCATGAAATATGGTATAGATCAGCGCACTCATTCAGGACGCCCCCTTGCGCACATGAACGAGCAAGCAGCAAATCGCGCTTTTGCCGAAATGACGACAAACTGGCCGTAATTTCATGAAGAGGATAAATCTCACGTGATCAAAGTAGCCATGGCGCCCTTCCTGCGCTCTTGCGCGTCTGTAACCACACTGGGCATTCGTCCCACGTTCGGGGATTACACCGTCGAAGAGAGAGACCTTATCAAAAGAGCCGAACGAATATATTTTCCCACTCCGCGTTTTGTCGATATCTTTCAGGCATTGGAAAAGCCAACGTTTCCAAATCCGTGGACTTACCGCTATCAGCGCTCCCGCATACTGCAAAAGACTTTGCTTCAGTACGCCAAATATCCGCATCCTCACTCAAGGATATATTTCGGAGCTAAACAAAAAAGAAAGATCACGGAAGATTTTCACTTTCCTCTCACAGTCCTAAGCCCTCTGGCCATCTCCGGAACCGAGCATCAGGCGTTGAACGAAAAGGAGCTCAACGAGCTCCTGCGTCAGCACACTCCCGTTGTCATACGGGAGGCAGTCGAATGGGAGGAGCGGATAATTCTTGTTTGCGTCTGTTTTGAGTGCATCGGAGCCCTGCGCAAGATTTCGATCGAAGCCGGCGGTGTGAGCTTTGAGCCCGTTCCGCTGAAAGACGCCGCTCTGAGAGAGATTATCAGGCTCACTCGGAAGCTTCTGAATCTGGCGCGGATCGACGATATAGCGATGGAATGGGGAGTTGGGAACGGAGGGTGGCAAGTAATCGAAATGAGGCGGCCCCCTTTTCGTTTTGGCGGTCCTGAAGCTATAATCAATCGGCATGAATACATCTGCCGGCTCATACGGTCCGGTAAATTGTAAACCGAAACATGGAAGATCAAGGATGAATAAAATGAAATTCGCCGCAGGGCTGCTCTCGTTTTTTGTGCTTTTTAGCCTCGGTGCGCCGGGCTCCGCCACCGTCACTCCCGAGCAATGCCCCATTCTGTCGGACGCTTCCAGGCAATGCCCGACGCTTGCCCCCGAGCTGCAGGAATACGTCCAACAGGTAATTGCCTCCAAACCCGGAGATCTTTTCGTTGTTCTGAAAAACGGTCTTACGCTCCTGCTGCGTCAGAAGACAGGAAGCGACGTCGTATCGGCCCAAGTCTTTGTGAAGGCGGGCTCGCTCTATGAGGGCGCTCATCTCACAGCCGGCCTGTCCCATTATCTGGAGCACGTCGTTTCCGGCGGATCGACAAGCTCATTCACCGAGGCGGAAGCCAAGGAGCGACTGCAGCGGATGGGCGGGGTTACCAACGCTTATACGTCTTACGACCGCACTGTGTATTACATCAATACCTCGGCGGGACACTGGCGGGACGCTCTGGACCTTCTGCTCTCATACGTCAGTGAGAGCAAAATTGATCCTCAAGAAGCAGCAAGAGAAAAGTCGGTCATACAGCAAGAGATCAAGATGTCCGAGAACAACCCGGATCGAGCGCTCTGGAGGCTTTTCTCAAAAACCGCCTATAGCGTCCATCCCGTGCGCAACCCCGTAATCGGCTATGAGGAGGTCTTCATAAAGCAGGACAGAGAGGCCTTACTCAAGTATTACCTTGAGCGGTACCAGCCCGAGAACATCGTGGTGGCGGTGGCTGGAAATATCGATCCGGAAAAAGTGCTCGATTTCGTGTCGAAGAAAACTGCCAGTTTTGCGCGAACCGCCGCCGAGCCGGTTTCTATCCCGCCAGAGCCTTACCAGATGAGCTCGCGTTGGGCGGAAGAAGAGATTCCAATCGCGAGGCTTGTCCAGGCCACCCTTGGCTTCCCTTCGGTCAGTCTGCACAGTAAGGACCTGTACGCCTTGGACGTGCTCGCCTTCCTGCTTGGAGAAGGCCAGACTTGCCGCCTGTACTGCCGCCTCAAAGACCAGGAAAAGCAAGTGCTCGGCATCGGAGCATCCAATTGGACTCCCTCTTACGTCCAAGGTCAATTGACGGTGTCTCTCACGCTGCCTCCTCAGAATTGGCCTGGAGTCTTGAAGAGCATTCAAGAAGAGATTGACCGGTTCAAGACGGAGCTCATATCCGCTGAGGAGCTTGAAAAGGCGAAGAAAGCAACCATAGCGCAGCATATCTTCGGCCAGGAAAGCGCGGCGTCCATGGCGTCCGCCCTTGGGTCTTCATTCTTCGATACGGGCGATCCCTATTTTCATGAAGCCTACGTCGATAAGCTCCGCAGGGTCGCTCCTGAAGATATCCGGGAGGTCGCCAACCGTTATCTGAGCATGGATCGTATGAACGTTGCCGTTGTGCGCCCGCCAAGCCCGAAAGAGAAGTCAACTGCCGCCTCGGGAGACGCTCCTCGAGAGAAGCTCGAATCATCCGAGGTCGCTTTCAATCAGATGGAAAATGGGCTCAAGGTCCTTCTCAAGAAAGATGCGACTCTGCCGACCGTGACGATACAGCTCTACGGACTTGGAGGACTCATTCTGGAAGAGTCCCAAAAACCCGGAATGTCCGTTTTTACGGCCTCGCTCCTGACAGCCGGGACGAAAAGCCGCAACAAGATGGAGATACTCAGGGCGATTGAGGACGTGGGAGGTGGGATAGAAGCGACATCGGACAACAACACCTACCATGTTTCCATCAAGGTGCTAAAAGAAGATCTAGGCATGGCTCTGGATTTGCTCTCCGATATCGTCCAGAGCTCCAATTTGCCTGTTGACGAAATAGAGAAAAAACGCGAAGAGACGCTCCTGGCTCTTCAAAGGTTAGATGAGAACTGGCAGTCCGAAATCGTGCGACTCTTCAAAAAGAGCTACTTTAGCCACTCTCCTTATGAACACGATCGTCTCGGGTCGGTCGAAGCGGTAAAGTCATTTACAAGGGACGAGCTTCTGGATTTCTATCGGAAGATGGTCAATCCAAGGCATTCTGTCCTTGCGGTCTATGGAGACCTGGACCCCGAAGAAACAGTGAATGTCATCCGCAACAAATTCAAGGGATGGACTGGCGAGCCTCTAAGCCTGCCCGAATGGCCTGATGAAACCCATCCGTTGACAGCCGTCCGAACAGTGGAAAAGAAGAACGAAAAATCTTCCTCCGCCCTCTTCATCGGCGCCAACGGCATTGACATCCACAATCCAAAGAGGCCCGTCATGGATGTGATGGATGCAATCGTAGCCGGCGCCAGCTATCCCGGCGGACGCCTCTTCGAAGCGCTGAGGGGAAAAGAGGATCTGGTCTACCTTGTGAGCGCCTTCCCTTTTTACGGCAAAAGGGCCGGCTACTACGGCGTCATAACGCAAACCACCATGGCCAATCTGGACAAAGTGCAAAACATCATCCTGGATAATCTTAAAGAGCTGGCGCAGGCGCCTGTCTCGGAAACCGAACTGGCCATGGCCAAAGACATGTTGCTCACTGCGCGTGAGCTCGATATGGAGAATCTGGCGACACAGGCGCGGAGCGCAGCCGTCAATGAGGCTTTGGGCCTGGGATGGAAGCACGATCAGTATTATTCCGATTCAATACGGGCCGTCACCGCCAAAGAGGTTCAGGATTTGGCAAGGGAGATTTTTGCCGGCGCGATTATCGCACGAACAATCCCCGAACGTCCGGTGGAAATTCTGGCGCAGCCGCCCACAAAGAGGGAAGCGCACACTCCATAGATGCTGATGGTTGTCCCAATCAACCGCCCAGCATTCTTTCAGTATGGCCTTGCGGAAGCGCAAGGCCATCGCTGCAATCAGCATTGCAAAAAGATCAGGCGGGTATAATGAACTCAGAGCCGCCAAAAGTGCGTCGCAACACGATTTTTCTGTATTCCAGGTCGGCAAGAGCTCCCTTCAGATCGTCTGGAAGCACCCCTAAAGAGGCCGCAATCTCCGGAATAGTGCACGGGCGCCTTTTCACCATCTCCATCACTCTATCGCCCAAATCGTTTTTGTCTCCTGCGCTGAGATTCGCCTGGAACTTTCCGATTACCTCGGTGTTTTCATTGGGAAAGCGCTTTAGGACGTTTCGCATTTCCTCGGCCGTCAGCCCTCGAATTCCAGGATAGGCGGGCGGGCGCACGACGGTGTTGAGCTCGACTTTATCCGGACGCAGGCGGTCTATTACCTGGCGAATCATCTTGAGCTGCTCGGGTTGATCGTTGTAGCCCGGAACGACCATGACTTCCAAATGGAGCTCTCCGCGGCGCTCGCGCCGGAAAGCGTACAATCCTTCGATAATGAGTGGAAGCGAGAGGGAAGGATGCGGCTTGTTGATCCGCGAGAAGACATCGTCACTCGCAGCGTCCAGGGAAGGCGTTACCCGATCTGCGGCCTCGAGATCCTTGCGAACTCTGGGGTCCCAGAGAAGCGTCCCGTTTGTTAGCACTATGAGCGGCAAAGATGGGTAACGCCTTTTAATGGTTCGCAGCAGATCGCCTAAAGGCTCATAAAGAGTGGGCTCTCCAGCGCTCGAAAAGGTAAGCGCATCGACACTCTGAGGATATTCGCGGAAATAAGCGTCGAGGTTCCGAAGAACCTCGTCGGGGGAGACAAACGCCTTTCGCGTTACGCTCAGGTGAGTGGTGGGGCCGGATTCGCAGTATACGCAATCCAAACTGCATGTCTTGGGCGGTATCACGTCGATCCCGA
>CAZOEL010000065.1:0-75 GCA_964578835.1 uncultured Syntrophobacteraceae bacterium
ATTAGCTTCCATGATCCTTTGATTAGCTTCCATGATCCTTTGATTAGCTTCCATGATCCTTTGATTAGCTTCCAT